>DRGL01000027.1 GCA_011050085.1 Pricia antarctica
AGTTATTTCCTAAAATCAGGGGTAGTCCCGAATCACCGCCCCCTACCACTATCACCTTGGCATTGGCGGATTGTGCTAACCTTAGGGTGGCATCGATTCCTTTGTCCTGTAAAATCTTGTCTGTCAAAGATGCGCTCAAAATTTTGTTGGCATTGGCCTTTCCTTGTGCCTCTATAGTTACTTTTTCAGCCTCTTTTTTGGCGGTAACCAAACGAAATTCATATTCCAGCGATTCTTGCTCTTGCTTCAACTTTCGTTCGATGGCCTCTTTTATGGTAGCAGGCAGCGTTACATCGCGTACTAATACTTCATTCAATTGTATATACTGTCCATCTACGATTTTTTTTGTCTCCTCATAAATTTCCGCCTGTATAGCGTCCCTCTTACTGGAGTAAAGTTGCTCAGGAGTATATCGCCCTACCACACTTCTTGCTGCGGAACGTATGGTTGGTAACAATACGCGTTGAATATATTCCGTACCTTTTTCTTGATGCAATTTTCCCAGAGATTCCCTTTTTGGTTCAAACCACGCGGAAGCATCCAATTTAATTTCCAATCCGTTTGAAGATAGGACTTGCATTTTTTCGAAAACTTCCTGTTGCCTAACTTCGTATATAAATACCTTGTTCCAAGGCGCTACAATATGAAAACCTTCTCCCAAGGGTGGCTCGTCGGTAACTACACCACCGGAAAATGTCTTATAGAGAACCCCAGCTTCGCCTGATCCTATGGTCACTGCCGATTTTGAGACTAAAATGATTAAAACGATCAATCCGAAAATGACCGGTAATGCAATTTTTGGTAATTTATCCATATTTGTTTTTGGTTTAAAGTAATCCGTTATATTTTCTGATAAACCACTCCGCGGCCAAGGTAAAAATAATTAGTGCCAAGAGGATTCGAAAATCAATCAAAGATACGCTATTTTGTTCGCCTTTCTGAACGGGCTTGAAACGGTCGGTTTTAGAAAGTTCTGACAGTAGTTCTGAAATTTGGGATGGAAAATATTTTTTCCCACCGGTATTTATGGCTAAACGTTCCAATTTTTTATAATCGGTCGATACGAGCTGCTTTTCAACATCAAAATCTAAAATAGTAAAGCGGCCAGATTTAGAAAGATTTTCGTTTCGTACGCTTGCCGTAAAATCATAATTCCCAGGAGACAGATTGCTGATATCTGCTTCGTAATAATTTCCTTTTAAAAGCATAGGTTGTTCGATCAAAACCCCCGTTTTGACATTTTTCAGTTTTAAATCCAAGTTTGCGTTTGTATCAAAAACATAGGCTTCATCAAAGTAGGTAGCCGTAATTTTCGCATCCGTATTCCCTTCATATATGGAACTAAACTCCACGCTAAGTCTTTCTTTTGAAGCGTTGCTAGAAAGATAGAGCACAAGTCTTCCTATAAAATCATCGAAATTTGTAAATCTCTGATTGTTTCGAAAGCTTTGCATACGCCATTTCCAAATGTTTTCCCCAAATAAAAGGGCTTCTCGCTCCGAGCCGTTATCGATTACTGCGAGTAGAGGTTGATTCAGCTCAGTACCTTTAATACGTTGGCTTATAAGAATTTCAGCAGAGTTATTCAGCTTTATTTCGCCAAGGTTGCTCTCAAGGGGAGGAAAGTCTTTTATAGAGAATTCATTTATATTAAAGAGGCCGAAACCTGGATTTAAGGTCGGGAACACCTCTTCGCTTTGATTGTAACTATTCTTAGAAAATTCCTTTTGAACGGAATTTAAGAAATTCCAATCCGTTTGTGTACCTGTTATCGTAAACAAATTGGATTTTTTCTTACGGATAAAATCGTATACGGTTTTAAAGGATGCATCCGGCTGATACAGCATAAACAGGTCAATTTCGTCAAACTGCAGATTAGAATCAGTCGGATTGATTATAGTGACTGAACGCTGTTCATTACTTTCAATCGCATTCTTAAAAGCGCCGATATCAGGATGCAAAATTGAAGAAACGATAGCAATATTGGTCTTTTCATCAATCACCTCTACCGCTAGCTGTCGGGAATTATTATTTGTGTTACGTTCATCGGTCAAAGCATCAACGGATACCACTATATTTTTCAATCCCACGGAATTAGCGTTCAATAGGGTATTGATAGTTGTGGTATTCTCGGATTCCGATAGGGAAATAGCCTTTCGAAATACAAGCTTGCCTTCAACAGCAATCTTGATTACAGACTTTACCTCGGTTCGACCGTTAAATCGCACAAAAATTTCAACAGGATATTTATTATTTAGGAATGCGTATCGATTTGCATTTACTTGGGTAATAGCGATATCGTCATAACGCGTTGTATCTCCAATTACAATTGGATAGATTGGGAATTTCTGGTTCTTACCATAATACTCGTAGTCTTGACCTAAATTTTGATTCCCATCCGTCAGCAACAGCACTGCGGTATTATCTGCAGAATATATTTCTTGAAGACCTTTTAAGGCAGCGGTGATATCGGTATTCTTTTGTACGTAAAGTGAATCGTACTTTTTGTCGTTACCATTTCCAAGGAGATTTTCATTGGTGAGTTTGGCGCCAAATCCATAGGCTTTGGTTTTGAAACGATCTATAATGTCATCGTTATCAACAATTTTACGTATACTACTATGGATAGTGTCTTTATAAGAGGCAACCGAACTGGAATTATCGACCAATACAATTAGATTGGCCTTTACAATACGGTATTCGTCTTTGACAAATTTGGGATTGATTAGTAATAGAAATACCGAGAATAAAGCTATAAAACGTAAAAAGGATAGTAATAGGGCTAATTTTCCTTTTAGCTTAGTTTTATAATAATATTGGAACAGAACTACACCCAAAGCGATGATTGCCGCAAAGAGTACAAGTAGAACGGTTTGAATATCCATTAAAATCTAGGTTAATCCGTTTCAATTCATTCTTAGAAACGGCTTTTGCAATGTTTGGACTTAATACACTTAAGTAAGCATTCCCCCATCAACATTTAGAACCTGTCCTGTGATATATGCTGAAAGGTCAGAAGCAAAAAATAAGCACGCATTTGCAATATCCTCTGGTGATCCGCCACGTTTAAGGGGAATACCATCGCGCCAACTTTGCACTGTTTTTTCATCAAGTTTTTCCGTCATTTCGGTTTCAATGAAGCCAGGAGCAATGGCATTACAGCGTATATTTCGGGAACCAAGTTCTAGTGCGACCGATTTTGTAAAACCTATCATGCCCGCTTTTGAAGCTGCGTAATTCGTTTGACCGGCATTTCCCTTAACGCCCACTACACTGCTCATATTGATTATAGAGCCGCTTCTTTGCTTTAAAAATGTGCGTTGAATGGCTTTCGTCATGTTAAATACCGACTTTAAGTTAATCTCTATAACACTGTCAAAATCAGATTCTGACATCCGCATTAAAAGATTATCCTTTGTAATACCTGCATTATTAATTAGTATATCTATACCACCAAAATCTTCAATAACGTTTTTTATAAGCGCTTCTGCTGCCTCAAAACTAGCGGCATCACTCTTATAGGCCTTTGCGGTAACACCTTTTGCAAGAAGTTCTTCCTGGAGCTCAAGAGCGGGTTTTTCACTTGAGCTATACGTAAAGGCAACATTGGCTCCATGATCAGCGAAAACTTTGGCTATACCCATGCCAATACCCCTACTCGCTCCTGTTATTATTGCATTTTTTCCTGCTAGCAATTTCATAGTCTAATTTAATGTTCAATACTTTTTCTACAAAAACCAAAAATACAATTTATTGATGAAGGCAGTCTTTCAAAAGTATCGATTTTCTATCTTTTCAAATTCTAATCTTCCATTTGCGGCAGGATAGAGTTGTATAACTTCGAGTCTTATAGTTTGCGGATTAATAATTGAACTATTAATTAAACTCTTTCAAATGGACTACCCCAAATTTGTAGGATTTTTAAATTGAAATCCCATCTGTATCCACAAACTATCTATTTTGGTGCATGATTACCTATAGTGTCACATGATGTAAAATGTCTAAATGGTCAATGTTTGGTTAGCCTTGTAACTAGCGACCACTTATCTTCATCCGGACTACAAATTTGACTTTTGTAGGTTTAGAAATTTGAATGTTATTGTTAATCTTCTTCACTACGCTTCATTGTGCTAATTATCATAGAAAACCTAAGCTAGGCAAGCTTGGCTATTTATGTCACAATCGGTGGACATTCTACTCCATAAATGGATTCATTGAATTGAGTTTAAACCGTATAAGCATTTATTCTGAACTGGACTTACTTTGTAAAGCCATTGAATACCCTAAATGGCGATATACTATTTATTCTTTAGCGATTTTTAGTTTTCAATTACAGGATGAGCAAATAAGGTTTATAAAAAATTATCCAACTTCTACTTTTATTTAATTCCGGTAGTGGTAAATCATTTATACTAACGCACACTACTTTAGAAACTGGTTAACGCCGTTCTTGGTTCTGGAAATATGGTTCGAATAACTGTTAAAAAATACTGGAGGATATCCTATCTAACACAAGATTTTAAGTGTGTGTTCTGAAAAGGTTAATACATCTCTTTACTAAAGAAAAGTGATTCAAAAATGAAAAATCCATCGACCTTATTCTAGACCGATGGATTTCAATGGTTTATTTTTAAATACGTTATGAAAACTATCCCATAACTTCCTTAACCTTCAACCCAATTTCTGCGGGTGAATCCACAACGTGAATTCCGTGTTCCCTCATAATTTTTTTCTTAGCCTGTGCCGTATCGTCACTTCCACCTACAATCGCACCGGCGTGGCCCATGGTTCGACCTGCTGGTGCAGTTTCTCCGGCGATAAAACCGATTATCGGTTTTTTGCTGCCACTAGCTTTGTACCATTTCGCGGCATCAGCTTCCAATTGTCCGCCAATTTCACCGATCATAACAACGGCTTCCGTTTCTGGATCGTTAATTAATAATTCAACGGCTTCTTTGGTAGTGGTTCCGATAATTGGATCACCACCGATTCCGATGGCTGTGGTTATACCTAAACCTTGTCGTACCACTTGGTCGGCCGCCTCATAGGTTAAGGTTCCAGATTTGGAAACAATTCCAATAGTACCTTTCTTGAAAACGAAACCTGGCATAATGCCTACTTTGGCTTCCCCGGGAGTAATTACACCAGGGCAGTTGGGACCGATCAATCGGCAATCCCTATTTTTAATATACTCGGCAACTTTCACCATGTCCGCAACTGGAATACCTTCAGTTATCGTAATAATTACTTTAATGCCTGCATTGGCAGCTTCCATAATGGCATCAGCTGCAAAAGCTGGTGGCACAAAAATAATGCTAGTGTCGGCTCCTACTTTTTCTACGGCCTCGGCTACGGTATTAAACACGGGTTTCCCCAAATGTTCTTGACCACCTTTTCCCGGTGTGACGCCCCCGACTACCTGAGTGCCGTAATCGATCATCTGTTCGGCATGAAAAGTACCCTCGCTTCCGGTAAAACCTTGTACGATTACTTTGGAATCTTTATTGACTAATACGCTCATGTGATTTGTTGTTTTTAATATCTCAGCCAAAAATAGCAGATAATACACGATTTGTAAAGAATTCAGAGTTTATTCCTTCAATTTTTTCAATATAGCGGGAATTTGCTTTACGTAGGCCAGTTGTTTCAGTTTTTCACGGGATTCCTCTATAGGTGTTCCGAAGTAACTTTTGCCCCCGGCAACGGATTTTGTCACACCCGTCTGGCCCATGATGACCGCCTTTTTCCCAATAGTAATGCCGCTGTTGGTACCTACTTGACCCCATAGGGTCACTTCATCTTCTATTATGACACAGCCCGCTATTCCCGTTTGTGAAGCTATAAGGCATTTTTCCCCGATTACAGTATCGTGGCCAACATGAACCTGGTTATCGAGTTTTGAGCCTTTTTTGATGGTAGTATCACCGGTAACACCTTTATCAACAGTACATAAAGCTCCCAATTCAACATCATCACCAATTACCACCCTTCCACCAGAAATCAGCTTATCAAATCCTTCGGGCCTATTTTTGTAATAAAAGGCATCGGAGCCTAACACCGTACCGGAATGGATAATTACATTGTTGCCAACGATAGAATTATCATAAATACATACATTGGCGTGAATCAAACAATTGTCACCGATTACCACGTTATTGCCAATAAAAACATTTGGTTGTACGATTGTATTTTTGCCGATGACTGCTGAAACTGCAATAGCATTTAAAGCTTTTTCAAAAGGTTTGAAATAGGTGGTTAATACATTGAAATCCCGAAAAGGGTCATTGGAAATCAATAATGCCTTGTTTGGTGGACATTCAACCTCTTTGTTGATAAGTACGACTGATGCCTTACTATTCAGTGCCTTATCATAATATTTAGGATGGTCAACGAATACAATATCCCCGTGTTTAACCACATGAATCTCGTTCATGCCCAAAACGGGAAAATCATCCGAACCTATAAATTCACAACTAATAATAGTAGCGATTTGCTTTAGGCTAAAAGGCGTAGGGAATTTCATTTCGACTACTCTTTGACCCTTTCCATATAAGAGGCATTGGAAGTATCTACCTTAATTTTGTCCCCTTCGTTTATAAACAAAGGGACATTTATTTCTGCACCGGTTTCTACTTTAGCAGGCTTTGTTGCGTTAGTGGCCGTATTTCCCTTAACCCCGGGTTCGGTGTATGTGATTTCCAATACAACGCTAGCCGGCATATCTATAGACAACGGCATGGCATCTTCAGTATTGAATAAAATGGTTACGACTTCTCCTTCTTTTAATAGATTAGCAGCATCTAGGGAACTCTCTTGAAGGGTAATCTGGTTATAATCATCGGTATTCATAAAATGATACGTCTGCCCTTCCGCATATAAAAATTGGTACGAACGTGTTTCGACACGCACATCTTCTATCTTATGCCCTGCCGAGAATGTATTGTCCAATACCTTCCCCGTTGAGACGCTCCTTAACTTTGTGCGCACGAAGGCTGGACCCTTTCCAGGTTTTACGTGCAAAAATTCTATAATTTTATAGATATCGTTGTTGTAGCGAATGCAAAGTCCTTTTCGTATATCTGAGGTAGAAGCCATATATGCTGTTTGTTTAAGTTTATATCAGTAGAGTCGCAAAAATATTCCGTCTCTTCGTCTTTTTAAAATAAAGTTATCTTTTAACTGTTGCTAAAGTACCCCTTCATAATCCCCCGTTGGGAATCACGGATAAACTGAAGAATCTCATCCCTTTCCGGTGTAGCTTCCATTTCAGCCTCGATAATTTGCGTGGCCTGTGTATTATTATAATTTTTTTGATAAAGGATGCGATAGATATTTTGGATTTCACGGATTTTTTCAGACTGAAATCCCCTTCGCCGTAAGCCCACGGAATTTATTCCTACGTAAGATAGAGGCTCCCTAGCTGCCTTTACAAATGGCGGGACATCTTTACGGACCAAAGAGCCACCGGTTACGAAGGCATGTTGCCCTACGGATACAAATTGGTGTACGGCCACGAGACCAGCTAAAATCACATTGTCACCCACGGTAACATGGCCTGCTAAGGTTGAATTGTTTGAAAAGATACAATTATCGCCAACGATACAGTCATGGGCAATGTGGCAGTAGGCCATTATTAAACAATTTTTTCCAATAACCGTTTTATTTCGGTCAGAGGTGCCTTTATGTATGGTTGCACACTCCCGTATGGTGGTATTGTTTCCGATAGTAACCGTAGTATCCTCACCGTTATATTTCAAATCTTGAGGAGGGGCCGAAATAACGGCACCGGGAAAAATATTACAGTTTTTGCCGATACGTGCGCCTTCCATAATGGTTACGTTGGAACCAATCCAAGTACCATCACCGATAACTACGTTATTATGAATGGTCGTGAAGGGTTCGACCACCACTTTTTTTGAAATTTTTGCTCCCGGATGTATGTAGGCAAGGGGTTGGTTCATATTATTTATTGTCTTTTACCTTGACGATCTGTGCCATGAGTTCAGCCTCACAAACCAATTTATTATTAGCGTAAGCGTAAGCCTGCATATGGCAGATACCTCGTCGTATCGGGGTAATCAAGCTACAACGAAATATTAGGGTATCACCGGGCAAGACTTTCTGTTTGAACTTTACATTGTCCATTTTCATGAAAAAGGTAAGGTAATTTTCAGGATCTGGCACAGTGCTCAACACCAAGATTCCGCCGGTCTGCGCCATAGCTTCGACTTGTAGAACACCGGGCATTACAGGTGCTCCAGGAAAGTGACCATTAAAAAAGGGCTCGTTCATGGTAACATTCTTCATGCCTACCACGTGGGTATCTGACAGCTCCAAAATGCGATCTAGAAGTAAAAATGGTGGACGGTGCGGTAAAACGTCCATAATTTGCTGAATATCCATTAAAGGTGGCTGATTCAAATCATACTGAGGCACCTTGTTCCGCTTTTCTGTCTTTATAATTTTGGCCAATTTTTTGGCAAACTGGGTATTAATAAAATGACCTGGTTTGTTCGCAATAACCTTCCCCCGGATGCGTGTACCCGTAAGTGCCAAATCACCGATAACGTCTAACAATTTATGTCTGGCCGCCTCGTTTGGCTGGTGTAAGGTCAGGTTATCTAAAATACCATTTGGTTTTACAGTGAGCTTTTTCTTGTCGAAGGCGTCTTCAAGCTTTCGCATCGTGCTTTCGGAAATCTCTTTGTCAACGTATACAATGGCGTTATTCAGGTCGCCGCCCTTAATAAGTCCGTTGTCCAACAGCATTTCGAGTTCATGAAGAAAACTGAAGGTTCTAGCACTCGCAATTTCCTTTTTAAAATCTGAGAGTTTGTCCAAAGTGGCATTCTGGGTCCCCAGAACTTTAGTCCCGAAATCTACCATTGTGGTCACTTGATAAGTATCCGAGGGTATTATGGTCAGTTCACTTCCCGACTCTTCATCTTTGTAGCTAATTACATCCTTTATGATAAATTCCTCACGCTCTGCATCTTGCTCTTTCGCACCAACAATTTCAAGGGCTTCCACGAAATATTTGGCTGAACCGTCCATTATAGGTGGCTCAGGGGCATCGAGTTCAATTAGAACATTATCGATTTCCATCCCAACAAACGCAGCCAGAACATGTTCGGATGTCTGTATCTTTACGCCTCTTTTTTCTAAATTGGTGCCGCGTTGCGTATTGACAACATATTCCGCATCGGCCTCTATAATGGGTTCGCCCTCTAAATCGACCCTTTTAAAAGCATAACCATGATTCACCGGTGCGGGTACGAATTTCATGGTTACTTGGGCGCCGGTGTGAAGACCAACACCTTTAAGAATTACTTCTTGGTTTATAGTTCTTTGCTTCATTTTACTCTTTCGCTTTAAGCTTTTCTAAATCATCGAGCCGACTTGAAATTTTCGGCAGATTTTTAAAATGTACGTAAGATTTATTATAGTCCCCATAATTGAGTGCTGGCGAACCTTGTAGCACCTCGTTGCTCTTCACGTTTCTTCCGATACCGGATTGCGCTTGAATCTTTACGTTATCGCCGATGGTAATATGCCCGACGATACCGACTTGGCCACCGATCATACATCTACGCCCAATTTTTGCTGATCCTGCAATACCGGTCTGTGCAGCAATGACAGTATGTTCGCCGATTTCTACATTATGTGCAATCTGAATCTGATTATCAAGTTTCACTCCCTTTCGTAGTATGGTAGAACCCAATGTTGCCCTATCTATGGTAGTTCCGGCACCCACATCAACATTTTCTTCCAATACGACATTACCGGTCTGCGGTATTTTTTGAAATTCCCCATCTTTATTGGGACTGAAACCAAATCCATCTGCCCCGATGACTACGCCACTGTGAATGATACAGTTCTTTCCGATTACGGATTCGGAATAAATCTTTGCGCCTGCAAAAATGATTACATTGTCGGCTATAGTGACATTGTCGCCAATGTATGCATGGGGATAAATTTTCACATTATCACCAATCTTTACGTTGTTACCCAAATATGCAAATGCACCTAAGTATAGATTGGTTCCATAGGTAACCTCGTCAGAAATATATACCGGTTGTTCGATTCCACTCTTATTGTTTTTCACCTCATTGTAGTATTCCAATATTCGGGAAAAGGATTCATAAGGGTTATCCACCTTTATCAAGGTAGTCTGTAATTCTTGATCGGGAACGAAATTTTTATCTACGATGGTTATAGAAGCCCTCGTGGAGTATATATGGGAAGTATACTTCGGGTTGGCCAAGAAGGTCAGTGCGCCCTTCTCCCCTTCTTCAATTTTGGATAATTTATGAACGGCTATTTCAGAATCTCCTTCAAGATCCCCTTCCAATATGCCTGCAATTTGACCCGCCGTAAAAATCATGGTAGCAAAAGTAAGAAAAAATACTAGCCGAAGTTATAAAGTAAAATTCTAAAACGGGTTTCCGAGATATTAGAGGTTATCATTCTTTGGTTTTTATGGAAATTCCTTTGGGATAGCACACATAATATTTAATGACCTTTTTAGATAGTGCCTTCAAATTAAGTTGATCGGAAGCTTTTGCGACATCTATAAGTTTGCCGTTTTTTCGTAATATGTCGATATTTTGAAAGTCTCTGTTGTAGGCCTGGTTCTCTATCGTTCCTTTAAAAACAAAGTAGCTGGCCTCGTGTGGACTAAGACCATATTTTTTTCGAAAATTATTTTGGTACGATGCCACCCTCTTATCGTTGACCGGATTATCCTTGAGCTTTATTTTTAAAAGACGCCGCTCTATAATCATGCTGCACAAGCGGGATAACACAAAGTCATGATGGTATTGCCATTTTTTCAAAGCGGCCAATATATCGACATCATCTAGCCGTGCAAAAATATCGAGAACCGACCTATCAAAGTTATCCCGATCAACTTTTTGGGTCAGAAAATAGCTTAAAGGCTCACTACAGCTCAAAGTTTCTCCTTTTTCTACAAGTTCTTTAGCTCGTTTTAAAGTACGAATCAGCAATTGCTCAGCGACGATACCGGTTTTATGAAGATAAACCTGCCAGTACATAAAACGTCGTGCCATTAAAAATTTCTCCACCGAGTAAATTCCTTTTTCCTGAACAACGAGTCTATCATCTACAACGTTGAGCATGGTAATTAGGCGGTCGGCATTGATGTTACCCTCAGCAACACCGCTATAGAAACTATCCCTTTTCAAGTAATCAAGCCGATCTACATCTAACTGGCTCGAGACTAGTTGATTTAAAAAGGGTTTTTCATAGCGACCCTTGAAAATTTCAATGGCCAGGGTTAAACTTCCGTTAAAGGTATCATTAAGGGCATGCATAAATTGCAGGGAAATATGCTCATGACTGGTACCTTCAACAATACTATGCTCCATAGCATGTGAAAATGGACCATGACCTATATCATGCAAAAGGATGGCACAATGGAGACCTTTTTCTTCCTCGTCGGTAATCACAATGCCTTTCAAACGAAGCACTTGAATGGCTTGCTGCATTAGATGCATAGATCCAATGGCGTGCTGAAAGCGGGTATGCTGTGCGCCTGGGTAGACAAGGGAAGATAGCCCCATTTGTGAAATACGACGCAATCTCTGAAAGTACGGGTGGGCAATCAAGTCGAACACCAGTGTGTTCGGAATCGCAATAAATCCGTAAATTGGGTCATTGAAAAATTTCAGCTTCATGGCGGTTTCTTTCATTGCGATTTTTCAATTTGAGGTTTTGAAAGGCAATGTAATAAATCTTAAGTTATGGAAATGACGCTTTGTGTTACTTAAGCGCTATTTGACCATAGTATTGATTTATGGTATTACTTCGGTGTTAAAGAGGAAACACTGAAAATTTATAATTATCCAACAGTTCATTCCCAAATGCTATTATAACAATGAATAAAATAACAATTCTCTGGGCCGACGATGAAATCGATTTGTTAAAGCCCCATATTATTTTCCTGCAAGGAAAAAACTACGACGTTATCACCTGTAAAAGTGGACAGGAAGCCCTTGAGGAATTTCGAAAATCACGCGTTGACATCGTTTTTTTAGATGAAAACATGCCCGGAATATCTGGTCTGGAGACCTTGAACGAGATTAAGATTATCGATTCATCGATTCCTGTAGTGATGATTACCAAAAGTGAAGAGGAACTCATTATGGAAGAGGCTATCGGCTCAAAAATCGCTGATTATTTGATAAAACCTGTCAATCCCAATCAAATTTTATTATCGCTCAAGAAAAATCTTGACCATTCTCGATTGGTATCTGAAAAGACCACCGCTAATTATCAACAGGAATTTCGTAAAATCGCTATGGACCTCTCCATGGTGAATTCCGTTGATGAATGGGTAGAACTTTATAAAAAGCTGATATATTGGGAGATGCGTTTAGAAGAAATCGAAGATAATAGCATGTTCGAAATTCTTGAATCCCAGAAAATTGAAGCCAACAACCATTTCTGTAAATTCGTGGACAGAAATTATCCCGATTGGTTTGATGGTGATGGACCCGTCATGTCACACACGCTTTTTAAAGAATGGATCGTCCCGGAAATTTCAGATACCCCTACTTTGCTTATTGTTGTTGATAATCTGCGCTATGACCAATGGTATGCTTTTGAAGACACTGTTGGGTCTTTCTATAAAAAAACCAAGGAAGAATCTTATTTCAGCATATTACCCACCGCTACCCAATACGCACGAAATGCCATTTTCTCAGGACTCACTCCCTTAGACATGGAAAAGCGATATCCAGAATGGTGGAAAAATGATACTGACGAAGGAGGAAAAAATCTATTCGAAGAAAAATTTCTCGGAAGTCAAATTAAACGTTTGGGCCTAAATCTGAAATGGGAGTATCACAAAATAACCAGTTTGCGGCAGGGGAAACAGCTTTCTCAAAACTTTAAAACACAGAAAGAGAATGATTTAACCGTAATCGTATACAATTTTGTGGACATGCTAAGCCACTCCAAGACCGAAATGGAGGTTATTAAAGAACTTGCCAGCAACGATAAGGCATATCGCTCACTGACTCAAAGTTGGTTTAAGAATTCACCTTTGTTGGAAATTATTCAGCAGGCCCAACAATTGGGCATGAAACTTATCATAACTACCGACCACGGGACTATTAACGTTAAACAACCTTCAAAAGTAATTGGTGATAGGGATACGAGCCTTAATTTGCGTTATAAAACCGGTCGTAGCCTTACCTATGAAGATAAAGATGTGCTAGCTGCGCAAGACCCTTCCAAAATACATTTGCCTAGTATTAATATGAGTAGCTCGTTTATTTTTGCCAAGAACGATTTATTTTTTGCATATCCCAATAACTATAACCATTATGTAAGTTATTATCGGAACACCTATCAGCACGGTGGCGTTTCGTTGGAGGAAATGATTATTCCATTTGTGGTTTTATCGCCGAAGTGAACACTTTGACTATAGATACCGACGTAAGTGTTTCTTGAAATACGAAGCACTGTCCCCCACACTCTGTATTGAATTTTCTGCGAAGTTACTCCCTTGTTCCAGATAATAATATTGCAATGCGTCAACTTCGATTTCAGATAGCATCGAAACATAATCGATAGAGCCATTGCCCAATTCGGTATAATCACGGGTTACCTTATCCATATCCTTAATGTGCCACATAACGTAACGGCCGGGGTTGTTGGCAATTAATTCCGCAGGAGATGACTTAGAGGAATGCGCAACCCAGTACATATCCATTTGTAGTTTGACAAGATTCGGTTCCGTCTCCGCCAAGATGATGTCATAACCGTTTTGGCCGTTATATTCTGTAAATTCAAAATCGTGATTGTGATATGCAAATCCGAGTCCGGAGGCATTTACTTGCTCCCCCATTTTGTTCAATAGGGAGGATAGCTTTTTAAAATTTTCAATAGTACGGTATTCAGGTGCCAACCACGGCCAAGTGATGTATTTTGAACCTATAGTTTTCGCACCAACTATACATTGGTCAAGATAGCGCTCCATATCCGAATAGGGTTTATCAAAATATTCCGTGAAATTATAATGACCACTAGTTGCGGTTAATTGTAAACCGTCTAATAAACTGTTGAAGTCCCTAGATGACAATCCATAATATGTATCAAGCTTTCCATCATAGCCGTATATTTCAGTATCGCTATACCCCATCTTTTTAATTTTTTGCAGGGTCCCGACGGGGTCTTTTTCCATAGCATCGCGAATAGTGAAGAGTTGCAAACCCATTTTAAATTTTGCTTTACCTCTCATAGTAAAACTGGGAATTGCCAAAAATGCTGCGGCGGTCACGGTTCCTGTAGTCTGAATAAATTTTCTTCGCTCGATGACGTATTTAATTTAGATGATTATTCGCATTATAGTTCACTGTAAAAATAAGGAAACTATCAATGCCTAAGTCTTAGCAGTTTTTCAGCTTCAAATCAGACCTCTATCCTAAAAAATCGCTATAATGCTTGAATTACTAATGACACTAAGAACTACTGAACTTCAAAAACTTTTAAAAGCTATTAATGACAGCGTAGCTAAGATTAGCCTAAGATAAAAATCGTCTAAAGGCTCATCTATTTGCTTTAAATGTTCTAGATGCTTAGAATTTGCAATGAATTATGTAAGCCAAAACTGAACTTTACCACTAAAATATCCTTGTTCATAACCTATTTTTATTACGTTACCGATATCGATAGGTCCACAGATTTTATAATTCGGAAAAGAATCATTTCTAAATGATGAGAAATTTATCCTATTATTGAGTTTGTAATATAGAGAGATTTCTGCCCTAAAACCATTATCTCAAACTATCCTAGTTTGCACTGATTTAATTCATTGGGTTATATCCTATATATTAAAATATCTTGGGAAACTTTTACACCGATAATGATTCGCCAATACCTAATAATACTAATTCCTTTCCAGCATCTTTAAAGGTTTTCTTCGCTGCAGCATGGTCTATTTTGATAAAAGGAAGTGCATCATAATGTACACCAAGTACTTTGTCACATTCCACAAAATCACTTGCTATAACTGCATCTTCAGCGCCCATCGTTACTACATCCCCAATCGGTAGAATGGCTAAATCTATCTTTGCCCATTTAGGAATAAGCTTCATATCCATAGTTAGGGAGGTATCACCTGCAATGTATATATTCTTTTCCTCGCCCATAAATATAAAACCACTCGGATTGCCACCATAACTGCCATCCGGAAAACTACTAGTATGTATGGCAGTGACACATTTCACTTTTCCAAAATCAAAACTTCGTAAACCGCCTTGGTTCAATGGGATGGCCTCAATACCTTTATCAGTATAATATTGATAGATTTCAAAATTGCCTACTATAGGTGCTCCCGTATTTTTGGCTATGGCCTCTGCATCTAATATGTGGTCGAAGTGTGCATGTGTCAAAAAGATATAGTCGGCCTTTAGGTCCATAATATCCACTTTGTCCTTTGAGAGTTCATTCTGGGTGATAAAGGGGTCAACGATTACAGTTGCTCCTCCTATCTCGATGGCAAGGGTGTTTTGTCCGTAATAAGTGATTTTCATTGTATTGTAATTAATGTGAGTTATATTATTTTCAATTTCGGGAATCTGAATTCTTGCCCTCTAAAGATGATATGAGCTTATTAGATTAGCTAATCCATGTCTTCCGTTATAATCTTGCTCTTTTCCACGCCCATTTGAGCTAGAAGTTCGATTATATTATCGGTCATTTCCGGTGGACCGCAAACGTAAAAATACTGGTCTAAATTGGTAACATGCGATGCTAAAAAATCACGATCTATACGGCCATGAGCGTGGGCCTCGGTTTTCTCTTCGGATAAAATAGTAATGAAGTCTTTATCCAACCAATTTTCAAAATGGTCTTTATAAAAGATGTCGCGTTCTTTTTTGTTTGCAAATAGAAACTTGTTGCCTTTTATTTCCCCTTTTTGTGCCAAGTCACGGAAGATTGCAATAAATGGTGTCGCTCCGGCACCCCCTGCTATAAACACACCAGGACCTTTGTACTCGATGGCGCCCCAGGCATCTTCGATTAAAAGTTCATCGCCAGGTTCAATAGAGGGTACTTGTTCCGTAACTCCTTTGTGGTCTGGGTAAGATTTTATGACAAACTCCAATGCTTCGGAATCTGGAAGACTAGTAAATGTAAACGGCCTTTTTTCAGCTTTCCAATTCGGTCGTGCCAAAGACAATTCGGTCGCTTGACCTGGTGTATAGGTGTAACCCGAAGGTTTTTGGGTTACCAGATGTACTACGTTATGATTGAGATGGGTAATACTTTGTACTAAAATTTTCTTTTCCATATGCTTATTTCAATTAAGTGGATGCGGTTTGTTATGAAGTTAAAATGATTGTCGTCAAGCGGCGATAAAAGAGTAAGACCAAATTTATCTCAACCCATTTTTAAGTTGATATAATTTGGCCTTACGTCTGCTATTCTAAGTAAATAAGTGATAGTAATCCATGGTCATAGACACTTGACATCAAAAAACTAGTTCTTCAAGGATGCCATATCTATCACAAAGCGATACTTGACATCGGAATCCATCACTCGCTCAAAGGCATTGTTAATATCTTTCATATCGATCATCTCAACATCTGATACTATGTTATGTTCTCCGCAGAAATCGAGCATCTCTTGGGTTTCCTTAATACCTCCAATTAGTGAGCCTGCAATTCTTTTTCTGCCCATAATCAATCCACCGCCATTGAACGGGTCTAGGGGTTCTACAGCTCCGACCAAGACCATGGTCGCATCTCTTTTCAATAAGTTTATGTATGGATCCATCTTATGGCCAACAGGAATGGTATTGAGAATAAA
Source organism: Pricia antarctica (assembly GCA_011050085.1). GTDB lineage: Bacteria > Bacteroidota > Bacteroidia > Flavobacteriales > Flavobacteriaceae > Pricia > Pricia antarctica_A. The sequence continues at coordinate 16,840 of DRGL01000027.1, forward strand.
ATCAAAACTTCCCGCATGTTCTTTCATGGCATCTTCATCTTTGGAAATCAGAACTTCATCGGCTCCCAAACGTTCGGCATCTTCAGCTTTATCGGGAGAAGTTGTGATCATCACCACGTGGGCACCCATGGCGTCTGCAAACTTTACGCCCATGTGGCCCAAACCACCTAAACCAATAACACCTACTTTATCGCCTTTCTTAACATTCCAATTATTCAAAGGGGAAAAAGTAGTTATCCCGGCGCACAATAAGGGTGCTACCGCTTTTTCCTCTAGATTTTCGGGTATGCGCAGTACGAATTCCTTATTAACTACGATTGAAGTGGTATATCCGCCGTGCGTATGGTCATCCATATGCTTGTCTTTACTTCCGTAAGTCATGGTGGTACCATTTTCACAGAATTGTTCCAAATCATCTTTACAGGATGCGCAGGTCTGGCATGAATCGACCATACAACCGACCCCTACCAACTGACCTTCCTTAAAATTGGAGACATCGTTACCGACCGAAACAACACGGCCAATAATTTCATGCCCTGGTATCATTGGATAAACAGCATTACCCCAATCGTTATGTACCGAATGAATGTCGCTATGACAAACGCCACAATACGTGATATCGATTTCAACGTCATCTTTTAAAATATCACGTCTTTTTATGCTCATTGGCTCCAAATCCGCTTTCGAATCCTTAGCTCCATATGCTTTTACTTCTTTACTCATATAATTTTTTTTATAATTTACTATGCGTTCAACGTCGCATCTAAGGTTATTTCAGTATCCAAAAGTTTAGAAACCGGACATTTCTCTTTGGCCTTAGTTGCAATTTTGACAAACTCATCTTCTTTAATATTTGGAACGGAACCACTGACCGTTAAAGCTATTTTAACAATCTCGCCGTCCTCAAAAAATACTTTTGCATCAGTGTGCAAATCATCAGCGGTATACCCCTCTTCACCTAAAAAAGCACTGAATTGCATGGTATAGCATCCTGCATGGGCAGCACCGATAAGTTCTTCCGGGTTTGTACCCTTATCATCCTTGAAACGGGTTCCAAAAGCATATTTGCTTTTATCCAATACACCACTACCCGTAGTTATGTCTCCTTTTCCTTCTTTTATGCTCCCCTGCCAATTGGCGGAAGCGTTTCTTGAAAATTTCATATGTTATCTATTTTTATTGTGATTATCTTTTGTATTTCTACATCGCACTTTTAATTAAGCGTTAAGCGATGCGCATACTTGATATACGTATTAAAGATTGGATAGCCCTCAAACTAGTTATACTTCCTTGGACTACCAATTATGGTAATTTTTAAAGCGCTTTAAGGCCAGCTTCTGCAACAGCGTGGTCATTTTCGACCGAACTTCCGCTGACACCGATTGCGCCAATAATATGACCATCCTCATTTTCGATGGGCAGGCCACCGGGAAACGAAATCAATCCGCCATTGGAGTGTTCGATATTAAAAAGGGATTGACCAGGCTGTGCCAATTTTCCAATTTCGCCGGTGGGCATATCGAAGTATCGAGCTGTTTTTGCTTTTTTCATCGCAATATCAGTGGAACCTAACCAAGCACCGTCCATTTTTGCAAAGGCAACTAAATTCGCTCCGGAATCAACTACCGCTATATTCATTTTTACATCCATTTCAGTCGATTTTTCTATAGCGGCCTGGATTACTTTTTCCGCTTTCTCTAAAGTTATATTCATAGGTTGAATTTTAATTGTTATAATTTAATTTCTTGTTTACTAGTTTAATTCTGTGGTTTAAAAAGTAGTAATGGCACAATCTAGTCCATGTTTACTTTCATGACCGCTTTGACATTTACGAATTCACGAATACCAAAACCGCCGTGTTCCCTACCATAACCGGAATCCTTGACGCCGCCGAAGGGCATATTAGGTTGGGCTACACCAAACGAATTGATAAATACCATGCCCGTATCAAAATGTTTTTTGGCAAGTTCAAATGCCTTATCCTCGTCCTTTGAAAAGATACCGCCTCCTAGTCCAAATTTACTGGCATTGGCAATACGCATGGCATCCTCGTTATCTTTTGCGCGGATTAAGGAAGCGACAGGGCCAAATAGCTCATCATCATAAGCGGGTTGCCCCGGTTCTAGATTTGCCAATATAGTTGCCGGATAAAAGAAACCCTCTCCTTCCGGGATTTCACCCCCAATCAATATTTCAGCTCCTTTATGTACACTTTTTTCTACCTGTTCGTGTAGTTTGTCACGTAAATCTTCCCGTGCCATTGGTCCTATATCGGAATCTTCCTTGGTAGGGTCACCCATTTTTATTTCTTTCATTCCTTCTACGAAAGCCTCTTTGAACCTATCGTAGACTTTATCGACTACAATAAATCGTTTTGCCGCTACACAGGTTTCGCCATTATTATAAATTCGCCCTTGAACGCTCACTTTGGCGGCCAATGCTATATCAGCATCGTCAAGTACCAAATAGGCATCATTACTACCCAATTCAAGGACAGTTTTCTTCAATACCTCTCCAGCTTTTTTGGCAATAATTCTACCCGCATCTGGACTTCCGGTCAATGTAACTCCACGCACTAGTTTGTGTTCAATAATAGTGTCAGACTGGTCGTGATCGATAAGAAGTACGGTAAAAAGGTCTTTGGGTAATCCTGCATCCTCATAAATCTCTTTCAATAATAAGGCTGATCCAGAAACGTTTTCAGCATGTTTCAATAGTACCCCGTTTCCGGCCATAAGATTTGCTATTGAATATCTTACGGCTTGGTACGCCGGAAAGTTCCAAGGTTGAATGCCATAAATAACACCAAGAGGTGAATATGTGATTACACCTTTTCCCCCATTCGGCAATTCCCGGTTCTCGTCTTGCAATTCCTTTATACCATGTTTAGCGGTATATTCGCAAATACCGGCACAAAGTTCGATTTCCTCCAACCCCTGTTTAATGACCTTTCCCATTTCCTGGGTCATTAGCTTTGCATATTTATCCTTATTATCTGTCAGGTGGGTCCCAATATTCTTTATAATTTCTGCACGGTCTTCAATAGGTTTTAACCGCCATTTTTCAAATGCTTCGTGACATCTTTCGACTGCTTTTTCAGCTTCATCGTCAGACATAAAATGGTATTCCTTAATCTCTTCTCCGTTTGCGGGGTTAATTGTCGCAAATCCGTTTACTATCGTTTCCATATATTCTTTAAATTCTATTACTTCAATTTTTATTTTTGTGGCATTAGCTCACGCGTCTCAGCCTCATAATCAGTGTATCCTTCTTTACCCGGAGTATAGAAAGTATCTTTATCCCAATCTGCCGTCTCAACATTTTCCCGAAAACGTCCGACCAAATCAGGATTTGAAACATACAATTTTCCGAAAGCTACTAAGTCAGCATTACCTTCTTCGATAACCTTATTCCCTTTTTCTTGATCGAAACCGGAATTGATCATCAACGTACCTTTATACTTAGGTCTGTAATGTTCCGCAATATTCGACACGGCATAATCCAAATCGGAAACATCGGTAAAGGGTTCGCTTAAATGTACATAGGCCAAATCATATTCATCACTCAAACGCTCGATGATGTAATCGAAAGTGGGTATGGTGTCTTCGTCCATGGTCATACCAAAAACACCATTTAGCGAAGGATTAAATCTTGCGCCAATTTTATTTTCTGGCATTACTTCTTTTATGGCATCCAATACCTCAAAGAAAAACCGTGCCTTATTTTCTTTGGTGCCGCCATAATTATCCTCTCTATGATTGCTAGTACCATTGAAGAATTGATGGAAAAGATATCCGTTTGAAGAATGGATTTCTATACCATCGAAACCTGCGTTCATGGCATTTTTCGCCGCTTGTACAAACTCTTCTTTAGTGGTCTGGATTTCTTCAACCGTCATAGCTTTAGGAGTAACAGTCTTTTTCTGACCATCTGGTGTATACACTTCCTCTTCCGGATTTATGGCAGAAGGTGCCCATGGTAGTTCCCCATTATGAAAATCAGGATGCGAAATGCGACCTACATGCCATAACTGGGCAAATATGCGACCTCCCACCTTATGTACAGAATCAGTGACTTTTTTCCATCCCTCTACCTGTGCAGTGCTGTATATACCTGCAGTATTGATGTATCCGACAGCTCGTTTTGATACTTGCGAACCTTCCGTTATTATAAGTCCTGCTGTAGCGCGTTGGGTATAGTACTTTACATGTAAATCTTCTGTTGGTGCAGTATCGTCATTGTCAGCACGGCTTCGCGTCATTGGTGCCATCACTACACGATTGGGTAAATCAAGATTTCCCATGGTGTATGGCGTTAATAGTGCTTGTTCTTTAGTATTCATAGCGTAGTTTTTAATGTAAAATGATTATTCTCCTATATATCATATAGAAAGAAAATTTAATAGGGAAGCAAATTATTGAAATTGGGTCGCAATTGGCGATTTTATCAAGAGGGATTTTAACGTAATCGAAGCCCCGTTAGTTCAAGTGTAAAAAAACATTATTCTTCGCCCTCGATAGCTTGTACGGAACCACTGTAACGGATAGGAAAACGTTTTGAGCTAGTCACGTTGATGGTGCTCTTAAAATTTGGATATAGACCAATGTTCAGCGTGAAATTTTCTGAATCGTTATCTATTTTTAAAAGGATATCATACCGCTGTTTATCTTCATTTTTTGTTACTTCCATACGTTCTGGAATACCTTCGAAACCTATACCCGGCCCATTGGTATTGTAGGCACCTCCCATTTGTCGCTCACCAAAATAGGGTAAGTACACAGAGAGACTGTCACCCATAATCTTCACGTAATTCGAATTGCCGATTAGATTAATTTGACTGGCCGAACTACCTGGCGGCAACAATCCCGAGTTTGCCAAACTGTTCATACTAGCTGTAGCCAAAGGCATTGCCCAGTCGGATAGTATTTCGAATTGGTTTGTCGTTATTAGCTCATTCAATTTTTGCATTCCACTATCGTTAGTAATTGGTTTTTTGGAACTACTACAGGAGGAAGCCATACCAACACAAGCTATAATTGGCATGAAAAACTTAAAACAATACTGATTAAATACTTTTCGCATGGCTAACAAGATAGAGACAAAGCCGATACCTCATACTTAAGAATATCATAAATAGAATACATTTATCGCACTACACCCCTTTCGCCTTCTATTATCTCAATAATGCCTAATGCCGCTTTTTCACCGGACATCATAGCCGCATTTAATGATCCGTTGAGCAAATGGTCGCCCGCCAAGAAGAGGGTGTCTTTCAATTGCGTTTCCGAGGGTGCCATATCATAACGTATATCCATCAAATCAGGAAGACCTTTTGGAATACGATATCGCTTTATAAATTTTGGATTTGTTATTCGGCAATACTGTTTTAATTCTTTTATTACCCTCTCGATCAGCAAATGCTCTTCAAACGTATGGTCTTTTACAATGGTGACACATAATAACTCCCCATTACCTGACCAGTTTGACCCGAGCGATGTCAGGTAAAAAATATTATTTATTAAGGCGTTTTTTTCAGCGATAAGTCCAATGAGAGGCTGCTCGATAACCCTATCAAGCGTCTGAAAATACAAGGTGTCACAGCCTTTCCATTCAATTTTTTGATTTCGTAGATTTGAAACTAATTCCGTTGTGTTCGTCGCCATGATGGTATAATCGCCGGTAATAGTATCACCGTTCGATAAAATCAATTGGCCGTCAGCAATTTTTTTCACACTTGCATTGTAAACAATTTTAGTGGAATTGAATTTTGATACCAATTGTTCGGTGATAGCAGCTATTCCGTTTCGAGGCAGTACCGCCCTACCTTCCCCAAACATTTTAAAAACAAACTGAAACATGCGACTAGATGTTTTGAGGTCAGGTTCCAAGAATATTCCACTGAAAAAAGGCATGAAAAATGATGAAATAATGTCTTCGCTAAAGCCTTTTTCTCTTAAATATTGAAGGCTTGTGGTCTCCTCATTGCTAAAAATGGCGTGTACATCGGTCTTTTTAAGTTCAAGGTTCAGTGAAACAATTTTTAGCTTATCGGAAAATGAACCAATCTTTGAGAACAGTGTCGGTATCAAAAGGGACAAATTTCTTAGGGGGTCGCCCAGGACGGTTTGTTTTCCTTCTTTGAATATGACTGCTCCAGAATGAAACGGCTGTACATCGAGGGCCTCCAAGTTAAGGTACTTTCTGGCCAAAGGATAGGCATCTAGCAACACTTGAAATCCGTGGTCCATACGAAAGCCATTAATATCATCTGTTTTTACCCGACCCCCTGCCCTATCCGTCTGCTCATAAATAGTAACGGCGAAACCTTTTTTTTCTAAAATTGAAGCGGCAATTAATCCGCTAATACCTGCTCCAACAATGTTGATCTTTAATTTACTTCGTTTCATCTTTAATTCTCAACTTTTATCCTTGATAGTCTAAGGTTTGGCTTAAGATAAATAAATAGTCAATTATAGCTTGACCCACGCCTTCTAAGCCTTTTTCCAAAGGAAAGCTTACTTTTACAATTCATTATTTAGCGGTCACTATGAACATTCTCACGGGGCTAACGATTTTCTCGTCGATCTCGTTTCTTTTTTTCGGTCTGGCTTGTCTTTTTGATAATCGAATGCGCGACGAGTTCATTCGGTACCGCCTTGAAGATAAGCGAAGACTGACTGGTTTTCTTCAACTAATCGGTGGTTCGGGACTTTTACTTGGAGCGTTCATTTCGGTTCACTTGGCCCTGATATCCGCAATAGGATTGTCTTTGCTAATGCTTTTGGGTTTTGCCGTTCGCATCAAAATAAAAGATTCATGGCTACAATCTCTACCTTCTTTAAGTTATGCCCTTCTCAACGGTTATTTGACCGTTTCTTATTTTAGCCTCCTCTGATTAGGAAATATAAATAAGAATAAGGCACATCGACAAGAATAGAAAAGCAGGGAAGGACTTTATTAGCGGGTCATTAATTTTAATGTGCATTATAATGGACCCAAGCAATAAAACAGCTAGTCCGATGGCGGCGGGTTGTATTACAAACGGGAAAAATATGCCGGCTATCAATACGAGGGCCAAAGATACTTTGAGAAATCCAACAACATAGCACATCCAAATCGGTAGACCGTATACTTTGAATTCTTCCATAATAGTGGTGGCATTCCCACCACGCCATCGCGTAGGTTTGTTATACTGTATAAGCCAGACGTTCAATAAACTTAGGCCGACAATTAGTTGTAATCCAATTCGTAAATACTCCATAACAGACTTTTTTTTCAAAGTTAACTGTTATCAGAACGGTATTTGTATCGAATAGATAGAAGTTTTTCTAATAAACCCTTTCTTTGTAATATTCTCTAACCTATTTAGATGCCCAATCACGTACATTATACAATTTATAAACCTTTTGGGATACTAAGTCAATTGGATTCAAACGATGCCCGCCAAAAACGTAAAAAACGTTTCCTAACGGAATTGTATGATTTTCCGGATGGTATCATGCCCATCGGACGATTAGATGAAAAATCTGAAGGTCTCTTGCTTATGACTACCGATGGAATGCTTAGTTACTCAATAAATAGTTCTGGGATTGAAAAGGAGTACTATGCGCAATTGGACGGGGACATATCGGATGTGGCTATTGAAAGTCTGGCAACTGGCGTGAAAATTGGAATTGATGGAGCTAAATACAGTACTAAAAACTGTATTGCCCAGAAACTGTCCCATGCCCCTGAACTACCAAATCCGGATACATCGTTGAGGTTGGGACGGCACAGACCCACATCGTGGATTTCAATTACACTACGTGAGGGAAAATTTCGTCAAGTGAGAAAAATGACGGCTGCGGTTGGATTTCCAACTATGCGGCTTGTTCGCGTGCGGGTAGGTACCATTACCTTATTCGGTTTGGAACCCGGTGGTGTTTTACAACTACCCAATGATAGTTTTCAAAATTTTTTCGGAAAGCGCGAAAAGCTAGAATAGATTTTGAGTACTTGCTATTTTCCTGAGCTACTGAATTTCGTGATGGGGGTTAATGCAACTTTGCGAAACTCTACTTCAGACCCTTCGGCCTGCAAGGCAATTTTTCCATTTCTTGCGGTAGCGTCATAGCCATAATTGACAAAATCTCCGTTTACCCAAACCTTTATTTCATCCTTAAGACATTCTATGGTCATATGGTTCCACTCTCCTACCTTGTTCTCAGAATTATCGGTAAGATTTAATATACGGCGCTCTTTACCTTCGGTAACTCCCCAATCCTTTTTCGGACCGCGACGTTCGACCATATTATCTGCTTTAATATTTTCAACAATGCACCAGAAATCACCGGCGTTTTCATGCATCATCTGGACTTCGATTGCTTTTGGAAACATTTTATAAAGAGACCTTGGGGTTGATGCAAATACAAGTACACCGCAATTACCAGGTTCGCAGGCGAAACGATATTCTACATCTAAACGGAAATCGTGATAGTCTGTATCGGTGATAAGATGGCCTTGCGGCGTGCCCAAACTAACTAAAAGACCATTTCGGACTATAAATGGGATTTTTAAATTGGGAACGCTATCCATTTCAGGAATATCCATATGCCATCCTTTTAAATCTTTTCCATTGAAAAGAGATTTCGGCATTTGTGCCGTAGCTATTAATGGGATAAGGAAAAGTAATAGCAACAAATTGGATTTAATCATTTTTGTAGGGATAAAAAATAAGTTAGAACCAAATGATTCGCACTTGACTATAGAAACTATAGAATAAAAAAAATCGGTCACATCACCTTAGCGGTATGAGACCGATTCATTTGCAAATGCCACTGACAATTACTATTTGTAAGTCTTGAACTTTAGCTATTGAACTTTTAAAAAACTACAAAGTTTACAATCGCAAAAAATTAGGTGCGCTTTACTCGAACTGCGTTCATACCCTTCATACCTCTTTCAAGTTCAAAAGAGACGGAGTTGCCTTCATTGATTTCGTCAATAAGACCACTCACATGTACAAAATATTTCTCGTTGTTTTCGGAATCTATAATAAATCCAAAACCTTTATTGAAGTCATAAAAAGAAACTTTCCCACTTCTTACAGGATCAAACTTCTCTTCATCACCCTCTTCTTTTTTCGGAATACCCAACACAATATCCTCTGCATCGACTTTTACTTTTTTGGTAGGATCTGGTGGGGTGTCCACTAGATTACCCATATGGTCAACATAGGCAAAAGGAATTCCCTCGGTACCATCTTTAGCGGCCTTTCGAGCCACTTTCTTCTTTTGCTTTTCTTCACGCTTTTTAAGGCGCTTCTTCTCTTTTTCAGTTTTACTATAGGTCTGCTGCGATTTTGCCATTCGTTATTTTGCTCTTTTTTTAAATTAGGCGAATAAGGTAGTGTTTTATTTTAACCCAACAACTATAAAAGTCTACCTTTTAGCCGTTTTTCAATTTTTTTCTTAATGGCCGTTAAACGTTTCATAACATCCATCAACTGGGTATCCTTAGTCTCCTTATACACCTCATTAAGTGATAGAATAAGTTCCTTAGCCTCCCTTGCAGCATTTACGCGATCACTAGTCGTCAATCCTGACCATTTCCTATTTTCAAAATTGGAGGCCCTTTCTAATAACTCCATAATTCTATTGTTTTAAGATTGAATAACAATTTTATCTCAATGGATAATCGTTTCAGGAATAATGATAAGACTAAATTTGGGAATAAAAAAATTTTGTTTATAGTTTTAACTATTTCTTTAAACAAAATAGCTGCATACCAATTGAGGATGCAGCTATTTAATTTCTTCTAAGTATGTGTATACTCTATTTACTCAGTGAAATATTCTCTTTCGTACCATCAGGATATATAAGTTCAGATATCGCATCACAGGTTCCATCCCCGAAATCAACAGAAACTTCGAGTCCATTTTTATTCAAAAGAAGAATACCCTTGCCAACATAATCACAATTGAATGCATTTTCCAGAACTTCCAAGATAGTCACGGTATACGTATTTCCTTCCGTTTTCATAGTCCAATCTCCTTCAAGGCTTACCAACCCATTCGTTAAGCTTTCATTTATAGCTATACTCACAGTTTTATCCCCTCTTTCAGAAATCGTATTGCCATTTGCCATTGTAACGGTCATATCACTGTTCACCTGTACCGATACGGTATTATCCGAACCATTGGAAAGTTTAAAACTTCGGGTACCATCTAATAATACGTCTCCAACCATCAATTTATCGAAGTTCGCCGTGTATGCAAGGGATTCATTTTCAGTACCGTATAAAACCGTTACCGATCCACTCAACTTTTCTCCATTTTCCGTAACGCTGCAGTTGGCAAAAACAACGCTGTAGCCCGATTCGGTAAATGTCGCTGTATAACATTCACTTTTTTTTGATGTCATCACCGATGTTTTCTTATCAAAAAGCTCGCGAACAATATCGTCGGCTGCACTGGAAACTTGGTCTATTTCTAAAACAGTCTTTACATCGGCCGAAGACACTTCTGTATCGCCTTCAACGGAAACTTTATCATCTTTACTGCAACTAAATATGACTAATGCCATAGCGCCTACTAAAACAAACTGTATCGTTTTGTACGTATTTTTTTTCATGATTATAGTTTTATTTATTTCATATTATAACGGCTTAAGTACTTAAATGGTATCTATTTACAAGGTTTTCGATAAAGGGTTATCGTTTTTAGGGTTTGGTATATAGTTGCATTTTTGTTCAGGGAAATAATTTTTAGGATATTACTTCGTTGTTCAATCGTATACGATTCTTTAATTTTACACTATGGCCAAAACAATTAATGTGAGGGATAAAGTAAGGGAACATCTTTTAGAGCAGATGCAAAAGGGCAACCTTGAGGCCGGACAGGGTATCAATTTAGCGGCACTTGCTAGAAAATTAAAGGTAAGCGTCACGCCGATTCGGGAAGCCTTAACCCAATTACAGCAATCCCATATTGTGCAGGCGGTTCCCAATCGCGGCTTTAGAATTGCCAAGGTTAATCCGGAGGAAGCCAAGAATTTGTACGAACTGGTTGCCCACCTTGAACTGTTGGCTCTTGAGGCGTCTGTATTTGATGTTATGGCAATTGACCGTTTAAAAAAACAAAGGGATATCATTGCGAAGGCCGAAAATTCTTTGGAGCGTGTAAATGCGTACATGGAGTTTCACCGCATTTTGACCTCCAACTACAATAATTCGGTAGTCCAACAACTACTAAAGGACCTCAAAACACGAGTGTTTTTTTACGAGCGAAAGTTTATGGCGAACGATTCGTTCCATTACAATTCAAATGCTCAGCATGACGCCATAATCGCTGCAATTGAAGAGGATAATATTCCCTCTGCCTCATTATTTTTAAAAATGAACTGGATGTTGATTCAGAGTTACATAGAAAAACAGCTCGTAGTACTTTAAGTATTCATAACTACCATATTATGCTATCCTTTATAACAAGGTAAACGCATCCATTTTAAGTTTTATTCCAAAATATGAAATGTCTTAAATTTACTATAAATCTGCATCTAAACACATCTGCTGATACACTTTTACCGTATTGATTAAGTAAATTGATAAACAACAAATTTGTATACCTATCGTTTACTCTCAATTAAAAATTGATTAGTATGGCCTATTTATCCCCTCAATTGGAAATTTTATCAAAAAGAAAGAAATTGGAAGAAAAATCGTTAATCCAAAAACCAAATTCATGTGGTATTTTTCAGGATTATGGAGATTTCGAAACAAAACTTACAATCTCTGAACACTAAGATTGGGTAATTTCTTTAGCGATTTCCAGTACAGTTTTACCGGTTAAGTCTGGATGACTTGCTAAGGGGTATATAAACTTTCCCTCACGTGCTACAAAAGCTGTCTTCATTCCAGCTCGCTGCGCACCGACGATATCCCATCCATGGGCCGCTACTAAAAGCGTATCCTTTGGAGAAGTTTTCATTGCCTTCAAAACATAATTATACGTTTCGCTATGTGGTTTGTAGCGATTTACAATTTCAACAGAGAATACCTTTTTCATAAAACCTTTAATTCCGGCATTTTCCAATTGTTCGTCGGCCACATCTTGATTACCATTGGTCAACGCTACCATGGTATGTCCTGTTTTTTTCAAAAGAGTCAGTGCCTCTACAACATCCGTATGCGGTGGCAAATTTTTTATATTAGATAAAATAGCACTTATTTCTGTATCCGGAATATCAATTTCAAATCTTTGTGCGACCATTCGAAAGGTGGCTGCAGCAATGGAGGAAAAGTCGGCATATTGTTCGGTAATTGTCTCAACTAAAGAATAATGTAGTAATTTACTGAACCATAAGTCAAAGGCAAAATCATTATACAAAGCATGATTTACCTTTAATTTTAGAGGTTCTAGATTAAGTAAGGTTTCATTGACATCGAAAACGATTAATTTGGGTTTGTTCAGCATAATAAATGGTTACTTTTTTTTAGAAACAGTAGCAATAAATTGGCGAATGGGTAACGGCAGATTTGTTTCGTCAAAGCACGCGTTATATTCTTCATTACCATCAATTAATTTAAGATGATATTGTAGCGTGTCCCTTAGATTTTGATTTTCAGGCGGTAATTTCTTTTCAAAAAGATTAAAGAGCATCCTTTTTGTTTCTTTTTGCATTTCTATAGCTCCTTCATATTCTCTAGGAATTGCTGTAAAGCCCCCTTCTATCAAAATTTCATATTTCATATTACTATTTTTGTGCATCTATATCTTGCCGTAAACGTTCAAACCATAACCTGGGTAAGACCAACTTCCGCAAAACTATGGGTTATAGCATCAACTGAACTATCACTCACCTTACCCGCTATAGTTAGCTCCTGGGCGACCCTCAATATCGTATCCAACATATCATTAAAGTCGGCGGTCCTGAACAATGCTTTCAAAGTCTCGAACCAAATTAGTCCGCAATCATCAATCCCGATTTCCAGGCAACTCAAATAAAAGGCTTTGTTGGGAATACCTGAATTTATATGTACCCCTTGATTATCAGACATGCCCGTATAATAATCAGCCATGTTATCAGGTTGCGAATCGAATTCATTGGCAGTGCCGGGTGCTTTCATTGACCTGAGTGCTACTCCGGGAAAAGCCTCCGTCACAATGCTATCTCCGATGAGCCAGTCTGCTTCAGAGATATTCTGTTTCAAATATTTTTGTTTGATTATCGTTCCGAATACATCTGAAAAATGCTCGTTCAGGGCGCCGGGCTGGCTTTGATATTCCAAATTGGATAGAAATTGGGTTACTCCATGTGCCAGTTCATGAGCTACGACATCTATCGCACTGGCAAAATTTGTAAATTCTTCACCGTCCCCGTCACCATAGGTCATCTCGTCGCCATCCCAAAAAGCGTTGTTATAGGCCTGGCCATAGTGAATGTTTGAAATGACGTCGAGCCCATTGCCATCGATGGAATCCAGTCCGAATGTATCCTTAAAATAATCCCTTACGAAACCGGACGTTTCATAGGCCTTATTCGCCGTTTCATCTTGCGTAGGATCATCGCCTTCTTGCCTAACCAAGGCTACCCTTTGTTCGTTTTTGTTTTGTGAATCATAAATGAATCTATCACCGTTACCATCCTCAAATTCCCTAACCATAAGATTATTAAGTACGGTGCGCCGTCTTTCTAAAAAACGTTGAGAGTCGTTAAGGGCCTTTTTGCAGCTTGAATTTCCACGCTTGGCAAGTGCTTCCAAGATATATGGTGGTACGATATGGCAATAGTGTTTGGTACACATAGAAAAGTGGTTTTTAGTTAAAGATGTAGGGTTTGACACATCGCAGCCATACTTAGCGGACTTTGACGTAAACTAAAATTACACTTCTTTGCCGATGAATGCCAATTTATCGGCGTTAACGCTTTGCCAAAACTAATAAGGCTCCCTATGGGAGCCTTATTTAATATGATAATTAGGTATAATTAGCGTTGAATAATCAGCTTTTTATGATATTCATTCCCTGCTTCGTCTTCAGTACTAATAAAATATATACCTTCTGTCAAACGGGACACATCAACAACGTAGTGGTCTCGATTTTTTACCAGTTTTGCATCCAGCGCATTCATCAACCTTCCCTGGGTATTATAAATATAAATACTTTTCAATTCGACTGCCTTACTAAATTTCAAAGAAACTATTACCGAAGCCGGATTTGGATATATTCTAAAATCATCATCGGTCACCAAAGGTTTGCTTTGAACAGATTCATTTACAGTTATATCAACCGTTGCCAAATCTGTTTTACCGCCTATATCGGTGACGGTTAATGTTACCGTAAACCTTCCCGTCTTGGTAAAGGTATGAGCCACCTTATCACCGGATAGTACGGGACTACCATCCCCAAAATCCCAACTATAGTCGGTAATTCCTAAATCATCCATAGAATCACTGCCATCAAAATTGACGGTTAGTGGTGCGAAGCTTTCAGTAATATCAGTTTTTGCAATGGCTATAGGTGCATCATTGACAATGATTTCTGAAAACAAAACCTCGAAACTATGATTATCCACAACATCGGTGAAGGTATACGTATCCACAATTTGTATAGGAACGCCATCCACTAAAATCTGGCTGACATCAAATCCTACATTAGGCGTGATATCAAAGCGCTGCGATTCGTATTTAAATACATCAACGCTTCCTTTAGGCGTGAGTTCACCTCCTTCGTTGGCACTGGCCTTAATCGTATACACATTCCGTTTGGAAACCGATTCAAATATAGCCTCGATAACATGCGGTTCAGTAACATTCTCAAATCTATACTCCGAAATATTACGTACTATGGTCCCATCGACGATAAATGCATCAAAGGCATACCCGGCATCAGCGGTGACCGTAAACGTTTGGAAACCTCCTTCAGGAACATCGATTAGGCCATTTGGTAAAATAGTCCCTCCTAAGCCAGCATCCGCTGTAATATCATAAGTGGGAATTTTTTCAAAAATAGCATCTATCGCATGCGATTCTTTCACCTGTATGAACTGATAAAAATCGGTAACTCCTTGAGATATCCCATCAACTATGACATCAAAAATACGATATCCGTTTTCAGGGACTATATCATAGGGTACTGAACTTCCCTCCGTAACTAAGCTCGAACCCACGGGATTTATAATTCCTCCAATCGTTGCGGTAGCTATTATCGTATGCGTAATAGGTGCGAAAGCAACTGTAATCGTATGCGCCTCTTCTACGTTTTGAAAAAGGTAATTATCCTTAATGTCTTGCAAATTACCGTCGACCAAGATTTCAGAAATAAAATATCCAGCATCTGGGACTATAGTGAAAGCTTGTTCTGATCCTTCATCTACCTTTATCTGACCTTCTGGAGAAATTCGACCGTTGGCACCTGCTGATGCAAAAATGCTATGTACCGGTTTTGGCGATACTATAATTTCTAGGTTTTTGCTATCGGTCTGCCCGTCAGCATCCGTAACGGTTAGGCTGACGTTAAATATTCCGGCTTCTGTGAATGTGAAATTTGGGTCCGCCTCTTTCGACGTTGACACCTGAGTGTCGCCAAATTCCCATAGATACGCAACAATACCAATGTCATCGGCTGAAAGACTTCCTGTGAAAGAAACCTCCAAAGGAACTTCTCCCTGAAGTATGCTTGCACTGGCATAGGCTACTGGTTTGCCAGAATTGTCAATTATCCAAGTAAAGTCTTTGGTAGTGGCATCCGCAACATTATTATTGTTGGTTACGGTAACCGCAACTTGATACGGACTGCCGGCTTCGACATTGGAATCTACGCTTTCCCTGCCCGATTCCGTAGCAGCGGTCAGCTGCGCATCGGAATACGATGGGCCATCGACTTTGTACAGGGCCATTTTATCAATAGCGTGACCTGCTGAGCGTTCGGAAACTTCAAAGGTATAGGTACCCGGATTGACAATCCATACATAAATATTGTGTGCGTCGTTATCGCTGGTTCGAGCTTGCCAATCGTAAATTTCAGAACCTCCGCCACTGCGATAAATTTTAAAGTATCCGTTACTTCCATTACCCTCAGGGGTGGTTTCACTTGAAATTCGTGAACTACCTCTTGGAAATACCACATTTTCCTGTGCGCCGTTCAAATTGGCAATTAGCGTAGCTTCGTCACCGGGATTACCCTGATATCCAAAAAACCAAACATCGTCCGTATTCGGAAAGCGCAACCAATTATCGTTTGCATCCGTAGCCGATGTTCCGCTAAAGAAACTTCTCCAGTCAAATCGGTAAACGCCGGGCGTCGCAATGGTCACTTGATATGGAATGGTTCCTCCATTTATACCATTAAAACTGTCGGTATTTGCGATAATACCGGTAACATCATTTTTACTAGTTTCTGTCCATCCAGATACCACATCTCCTGATTCAGCCTCAATAACGACCAATCCGTTTTCTTCTAAAAATGGCCCTGCATTTTCCACTGTACCGACTGTACCGCTGATACTACCTGTTTCAGTATCAATTGCCAAGGCGGGTGGTAAACCAGTGGCGGTATAGGTGAAATCACCAGTGCTACTATCGGTTTGTATTTGTATAGATACCGCATCCCCCTCTTTGCTATATTGTGTACCTGGATTATCGAAATTAGATGATAATTCACCATTTTTTAAAATGATCTTCAGGCTAGATGCAGTACCATAATTTATGGTCAATAAGGCACTGGTATTCTGTCCGGTTTCCGATAAGGATACACTGATACCGTGAGAACTTTCAGGAGATAAAAATACGTTCTCCAATTCCCCTGACGAAATGTTATAATTTGCTACATCAACGCCACTCAAAGCCATCGACCTGATAAATATACCCGTGTTTCCGTTTGCAACCTGTATGTTGAAGTCCCGTCTTGTACCTGACTCAATATCAACTATTTCAGGAACATTCAGTACGCTGGTAACAATAGGTGTGCCGACCGGATTGTCTTCGCCCAGAAACTCCATATTCTTTTGGTTACCACCGCCTTTCTTCGGTGAACCTGCTAAAACAAATACCCCGTTTCCAGAAACAATGGCCTGTGTGCCGTGTCTTTTATAATTGAGGTCCGGAAGCCTGCTCCATGATTGCGTGATGGGATCATACTGCTCAGTGATTGCTAGGGCGTCAGTGGTCAATGTACCTTCAACCAGTTCCTCATTAACTTCGCCACCTATGACCAACAGCTTAGCATTAAAATTGACAACCGCCGCCGCGGCTCTCGGCGTTGGCAAATTCTGTTCCACAGGCAGTGTACTCCACGTGCCTGTTGTGAAGCTATACACATCTACTTCGGCAATAGTTGGATTAAAGACACCACCCGCATCTCCTGATAGACGACCGCCTACCATGTACATTTTGTCACCGATGAGACCGGCATGAAAATGGTCTCTTGCCCGGGGGGCATCCGCTAAAGGTGTCCATTCTCCCGTCGCAGGATCATATTCGTCGAACCAATTCACGTAGCCACCATTGTGCCCTTCGGTGTTACCGCCAGAAATATAGAATTTATTATCATAAACGACTAAGCCAGCCGATCCCCTTCTCCTGTTTTCAGGGATTTCAGGACCTTGAATCCACTGTTCATTTGCTGGATCAAAAGCCCAGATGTATTCTGCCGGTGTTTCTTTCGGAAAATCGTTGTCAGTAAATGCACCAATTACCCAAATCAAACCTTGATATTCCGTAGCCTGAAAATGGTTGAACTCAACGGGCGATGAATCTGTCAATTGCGCCCAAGTGTCCGTTTTATAGTCGTACACATCAATGGTTTTCCCATTTTCGCGACCGCCCATCAAATAGAATTTATCGCCGGCCTGCACTAACGAACACTCGTGTCGTGCCGTATAGTTTTCATTCTCTTCTTTATCCGTCCATGCTAGGTTTACTACCGACCAAGTAAAACTGATACTTTTTGTTTGCGAACCCGTTTTGGATACTGTAATTGTAACATTATGAATGCCATTATTGTCAGGGCCACCCGTCAGCGCTACTTCATTAATTGAACCGAAAATCTGACCATTGGTAGCTTCAATATCGATACCATCGGGCTGCCCGGAAATCGCATAGCTGAAATTCTCCTGAGGGTCTCCCCCGCTTGCAGAAACGGCCAATACACTGGACTCATTTACCGAATAAAATTGATTATCGATGGGAGCCAATACAATTATCGATGGCGTTTTCTCTACCTGTAAAATTTCAATGGCTTGAAGTACGGGATTTTCATTGCCTGTATGCTCAAAAAGTAAATTGAGCTCACCGTCGGTTACGGTTATTTCGTAGGTTAGCATCCCTGCATTAAAAATTTCTTCGCTTCCACCGAAAAGCGCAACCACGTCGATATCATCTCCCTTTAACTCGTTCTCAAGGGAAATATCGAATACTCTTGCGCCTACAGTATTGGCAGGACCATAGCCATTGCCCGTGAAAATATTTACACGGTAACTTCCATCCGCAACGGGAAACTTGAATTCCATCTCAGGTCCACTAGCAACATCGAAACGCTCTTTGGAATATAGCGAAGTAAAGGTCGCTTCGTCAATATAATCCGGTATGGAAGTATGTCGGTTTTCAAACAAGAACGTATTTTCGTTAGCCGGAATGGTTCCGGTATTCACCGTATAATTCAATCCGCTTGCGGCACCTTGTTCTGTGTTGGCTTCCCAATTCAATTTTCCATCCGAAGCTGACACATCGGTTCCACCCGCATTGATTCTAGCAATTACGGTATAGGATGGTGCTAAATCCTGCTTTAAAACAGAGCGAAGTGGCACTATAAAAGGTGAATTATCACCCGTATGTTCTATCACTAAATCCGCCGTTTTTGTACCGGCATCGTCGTTAGGATAAAAGTTCAAAGGTAAAGTTTTCTCTGCGCTCGGCCCAATGGTTAGGGGTAGTGCCGTACTATTATCAAAAAGCGCGGCATTTGTTCCGCTAACGAAAATGTTCGTGATTTGAATCGCCCCAGTAGCCGGACCACCAACATTTGTCAAGGTTGGTATCAATTGCACTTGACCAGAATTGGTCTTCAATACGCCAAAATCCAATGGATTCTCGGAAAGGACCAAGTTGGCAGCACCATCCTCGGTCACTTTTAAAAAGTCCCAAGTTGCCGTGAATTCCTTGCCGGTAGCGCCGGAGGTCGAAATTAATCCCACTGCCATTCCCTGATCATCCGAAGCATCTAAAAGAGAAATAGGAAGCGTCACCGGAGTACCTAAGGCAATTACATTTTCACCACCATCTATTGAGTAGTATGGCTGTGCCGAATTGGTACCGGGATTGATACTGATATAGATATCGACAGAAGGAACTGAAGTAATATTCAAGACGTCATAGGTTTGAATACTTACATCTGTACTACCGTCTTCCCGAACCACTTCAAATCCAAAGATATCGTCAGTATTTGAAATTCCCTCGGTAAGGGCAACCTTAAGGTAATGGTCTTGATCACCATTTCCTATAAACATACCATACGAAAGTCCGCTTACCGGGGTAATCCCTGCAAAAGGAGTTTCTATTTTTGTGTGTGCAGTAAAAGCGGCGGAATTGATATCAACATTTACCCCAACTTGAAAGGCATTCTGTTGCGTGTTCAATGCGCCCCTTGCATCACCACTGCTGACGGCATCAACAGTAGCTTTACCTCCTGCACCCCCGAACGTAAGATTGTTTTCGTCATACTGCTCTAGATAGTCCGTAGTACCGCTTGGATTAAGCATCAAACCGGTAAAGCCAAGCCCGTAAAATCCGGTACCTGGGTCATTGTTCCAAAATGGATATACTATGGGAAGGTTGGTTGTAGTTCCGTTGTTGGAATCTATGGCGAATACATCCGACACATCAGCGATGCCGTCGTTATCATCATCAGGGTCAAGTAAATCGGATATGAAGTCGGAATCATTATCGGCCGGTTTACTGCCGCCAGAACAGATATCGGTACCATTGGCTAATTCATCGTCGTTGGTATATCCATCGGAATCATAGTCCTCTGATCCTATGTACCCTGCATCTGTTGGTTGTAGGCATCCCGCAAAATCGGAAGGTTCGAATACCGTAATATTGTTCGCGCCAAAAGTTGCGGCCCATATCGTTCCAGGAAAAATATCGGAATCACCCTGTGCGATGACATCCAAAGGTTGTGATCCGAAACCACCAAGAAAATTATTATTTTTAGAAGAAAGTCCGGTTCCATTGGCATCTAATTGATATCTGTTGATATATCCTTTACTAGCGTAGGAAGCCGTTAAAATATCACCTTGCATGGTTCCGCCGAAATTACTGGCCGTATATTCACACAGACCGTTAGTGGAATACTTTACTACATCAAGAATATTGACCCTAGAGTCGTTCTTTAAACCGGAGAGATAGGTACCCTGTCGTGGATCATCAGGAAAATCGCCAATATTGAAAGCCGGATTGAAATAACCGGTCACTCCTTGTAATAAATCTCCAAAATCATAATCGGCTTCCGCGTTCCAAACACCATCAATTGAAGTATATACTTTGACACCTGCGCGTGACGGAAAGGCGCGAGTGGGTACAGGATGTCCGGCATAATAAGTGCCATTGGCATCTTCAATAGTGCCGACGTAATGCAGTGCATCGCCGTGGCTATCACTGTTGTCCTCATTAAAATCGTTGGTAATATAATCGCCTGTAGCTGGGTTATAGTTTGCGCTATTTTGATCGATTTTCCTATTTCCGTCATTCGTGTAGATAACCGGTTGTCCTCCCCACGTAACGTTCGGTCCATTATCGCCCGCGAATATTCTTCCATCGCTTGTAATTACAACATCATAGGCGTTACGATATCCAGGAGAGAAAATCTGTACGGGGCCGTTGGCCTCTGGAAAAGCTTGGTTCAATCCGTTATTTCCTCCGAAAGGATCACCTATATCAATGGTCGCATTATACAAAGGATGCCCCGCCGGATAAGGAAAACTTGGACTCGTATTTGTAATATCGGCTCGATTGGGGTCGTTCAAGGTCGGTAAGTCGTAAATATACTTTACCGTACCTTCCCGGGTATCTAAAAAAGGACCACCATTGGCGGTTTCCATATTTTGGAGTTGCGTCAAGTTTACAATTAAAAGCGAGGCAGACAAGAAGGTTTCAGAGGTACCGGCGAAATTATTACTCGGAGCGCCTTTATTTGCATTTCCACCTTGCTGTAATAATAAATAGCTATTACCGTTCCGCTCAAAAATATCCATGCCGTTGGTAGAATGGTTTTCTTCGCATCTGGGAAGTCCCCGAACCAAATCGACTTTATCCCAAGCACTTCCTGTCCAGGTCAAACGCGAAAGAATACCTGAATTGGTATCTAAATTTTTATCGTTTCCACTTCCCCCACCTCCAATTCTTGAATCGGATGAGCTAACGTATAGCACGGGAACAGCTGCAGTGCCTGCAGCCAGCAGCCCCGTAACTTGCCGAGTGTTGGCCGTATTTATTGAGCCATCATCATTGTGATTCGGCACGCCAGTCTTTATTAGCGAAATAATTTTGGTATCGGCCACGGTGTAAGTACCTTGACCTGCAGCGGCATTATTTCGTGCGACCGTATATTCAAAAAGGGTTCCATCTTGCTGGGATACGTATAATTTGCCGTTCGGTCCGAAATCCAAAGAAGTGGGATTTGAGACATTCGCACCATTTAATCCTTCTGAATTGAAGCTTTGAGCGTATACCAAGCCGTTGAAGAGTATCGAGATAATTAAAAAAGGGAGCATGCTCCGCCGGGAGAAGAATTGCATCATAGGTTATAAAAGATTTGGTTCAAAAGGCTATCAATTTGGAATCGATAGACGCTACAAAAATAATTTGAGTACTACAGAACTCATAGTGCATAAGTATATACTCGACTACCGCGTATCTTTCGCCGTTCATTGAACTGATGGCCCGTATATCATCGGAGATAACGGCGGATGGCAGATGCATGATTTGACTTTTCCGCTCCTAGTCCCATAGCTATCTCAAAAAAAGTGAAGTTATTCTATAGCTTATTTTACTATATTTAAAAAAACTAAAAGGTCATGAATTTCAACCGACGAAACTTTATAAAAGGTACCACTGCCGCTATGGTACTTTCATCATTTGGTGCTTATGGCATAGATTTAATGCATGCCGAAAAACCTATTCGTGTAGGGCTAATTGGTACAGGTTGGTACGGCAAAAGTGACCTTTTCCGCTTGATTCAAGTGGCCAATGTAGAAGTGATTTCCCTTTGCGATGTAGACAAAAATATGTTGAATGATGCAGCTGAATTGGTAAGCCAGCGTCAGAAATCAGGTAAAAAACCTAGGCTTTACTCAGATTATAAGAAAATGCTAGCTGAGAAAGATTTAGATATCGTTCTGATCGGATCGCCAGATCATTGGCATGCCCTGCAAGGAATCGAAGCCTTAAAATCAGGAGCACATGTATACCTGCAAAAACCGATCAGCGTTGATGTGGTTGAAGGTGAAGCCCTTGTAGCGGCCGCTAAAAAATATGGGAAAGTCATTCAGGTCGGCACTCAACGAAAAAGCACACCACATCTAATCGATGCCAAGAAGAATATTGTCGATACCGGTATGTTGGGAAAAGTATCGCATGTAGAAATGTGCTGCTACTATCATATGCGCGACAATGAGATTCGCTCTCCTAAACCGATACCTGAATATTTCGATTATGATTTTTGGACCGGACCATCGCCGTTGTTAGAATTCAAAGGCTTGCCACACCGCAGATGGCGCGCTTTTATGGAATATGGCAACGGTATTATGGGCGATATGTGCGTTCATATGCTAGACACTGTACGTTGGATGCTTGATCTTGGATGGCCCAAACGAATCACTTCTTCAGGCGGTATTTATGTGCAAAAAGATGCCGATGCGAATATAGCGGACACCCAAACTGCAGTTTTCGAATATGATGATTTAGATTGCGTCTGGAACCACAGGAGTTGGGGTACACCGGCGGATCCTGATTATCCCTGGTCATTTATATTATATGGGGAAAAAGGTACACTTAAGGGAAGTGTAATGCAGTATGAATTTATTCCAGAAGGTGATGGGAAAACCATTCAGAAAGATGTTATCTACGAACGTGAAAAGTATCCTGAAGACGTCACTGAAAAAGATATTGAGTTGCACGCCGCGCCGGCCACAAGGGGCCATATGCTGGATTTTCTAGCTGCCATCGATCAAGGTACAAAGCCAATAGCCAATATACAGGAAGGCCATATCTCAACGGCTAGTTGTATCTTAGCGAATATGGCCATGGAATTAAAGCGTCCTTTAATCTATAACCAAGAATCTATGTCCGTAATCGAAGATCCCGAAGCCACGAAGTTGTTACAGCGAGGATATCGTGAGGGATGGAAGCATCCGGTTCCGGGTATGTTTTCTTAGTTTTCGTTTTACGGTTGCTTTCCGAAATTGATTTTAGTAGTGCTTGGCCTAAATCGTTTAAAGAATTCTTTAGCCAATTCTACCTAAATGGGGCCTTCTTTTCCGAAGTACTAAGGAAAAATTTTAAAATAAAGAGTGCAGGTCCGGATGCCAAAGAAAACGAAAATATTTTCTGACTTATTCTATACAACGCATCCCTGTTTTTAAAATGCTGACACTCCAAAAGGATTAACTAAAATCACGAAAATGTACCCTGTTGAAAAGAGTATTATATAGTTAATTCCATAACCTTAATAATACTTCCCAGCCTTAAATATCTTCCGTTTTTCGAATAATCAAGCAATCAATGGTTCGCACAGTTGGTCATTATGGAAAGAGATCGCTTGGGAGATTTAATCTGAAAGAGACTTTTATAATCGTTACTATCCTTACCCCCTATTTAAATTCTTTGTAGGTAATCTATTGATTGATAACTACATTAATTTATTTCAGTTCTTTATTCCTATAATTGTGTAGTTACATCAATCCATATAAAACACCTCTTCCAAGGGTATGGAGACCGGAGAAGTATCGGGATTGGTTTGCATAATGTCGGACATAAACGCCCACCATTTCCGGACCAAGGAATTATCTGATAAACTTTGTGATCCAGTATCACCCGATACTTTTTGAAAAGCAAACAGGGTGTCGGTTTCGGAATCAAAAAATATCGAATATTCACTAATACCCGAATCTTTAAGCAGTTTCGTCAATTCTGGCCATATGGCACTATGCCTTTGCATATAGCGCTCTTTTTGTCCAGGATTCAGCTTCATTTTAAAGGCTACGCGTTTCATGAATTTACAAGCTTTTAAAGATGTATATAATTATATTTTTTACCACTACGGAGCTATATCAGAATATGCGATCCGTGCGCTTTAATAAGGCATTGGCTTCGGCATTTCCTTTAAATTGTTCTTGCACGGGATCCCAGTCCAAATCTTTTCCCAGCCAATATGCTATGTTGGCTACGTTGCAGACGGAAGCAGAGCGATGTCCGGTCTCCGCTGGGCAAATGGTTTCTCCTCTAGTTTTGATGGCTGTTAACCAATTCTGATAATGGTTGTTCTGCTCGTTGAACATTTTGGAAGGATTTTGGAACGGTTCTTCGTAAATGATATTTAGGGGTAATGATTCAAGAAAACCACGGGCAACATCTAAAATGCCTTCGGAGCCTATAAACCGAACCGCCCACCCCCTACCGAAATCTTCATGTACCATCTCCGTTCCGTTCTCATATATCATTCGGAGTCCCCGAACCGCTTTCGGGTCTTCGGGAGGCATAAATTTTACCGGTCCAGAATTATCCATCCCCAAACACCATTGAGCGATATCGAACATGTGGGCGCCCCAGTCCGCAAGAATTCCTCCTCCGGTTTCCTTATAGTCGCGCCAATCAGGATAGGTATCGACCACTTGCGGCGCTACTTTGCTGTTATAGGCTAATAAGGGTGATGGACCGCACCACAAATTCCAATCAAGACCGTTCGGCATTTCTTCTTCGGGAAGGTCGTACGGTACAGCGGGATTACCGACGTTTACAAGTACTTTCGATATCTTCCCTAATTTACCGGAACTGATAATTTCTTGAGCTTTCTTAAATCGATCCCATGAGCGCTGCATACTGCCCGTCTGGAAAATACTTTTATTTTTTTCGACCGCATTTACAATAGCCCTACCGTCGGCAACAGTATTGGTCAATGGCTTTTCACAATATACATCCTTACCGGCGTTCATTGCATCTATGGCCATAAGGGCGTGCCAATGATCGGGAGTAGCAATGACAACGGCGTCGATATCTTTTCGATCAAGCAATTTCTGATATTCCAAATAGGTTTTTACGCCCTTGTAGTCACTTTGTCCTCTTGCCTCCGCGTAAAAGCCACTAACGGCGCCTTCGAATGCCTTACGTTTAGATTTCCAAACATCGCTGCCCGCAACAATTTGGGCATCCGTATTATGGATAAATTTGTTTGATAAAATGCCACCCTGTTTGCCTAGGCCGATGTATCCAAGATTTATTTTATCGCTTGGTGCGGTGAAGCCTTGGCCCAACACATGTCGCGGTATTATGGAAACGGCACCAGCGGCCAAAACGCTTTTTGTCAAGAAATTTCTACGGGATTGCACTTTTTTCATATAAGTGTTTTTATGAAGAATTAGTCTTCTAATTTCTATTTAAGCTTTAGAATTTCGCTACCGGCCAATAAAAAGGCCCCGCTTCCAAAATTCTGCCAGCTATCTTTGCTAGCAGGCTCAGGGCTAGCACCTATATTCTGGACCCAACCCACTTTTCCATCGTCAATCTGGCAACGACGTAAAGCGGTCCAAGCTTTCTTGACCACAGGGACATATTCAGCTTTATCCAGTATGCCATTGTTGATGCCCCAAGTTAGTGCAAATGTGAAAAACCCACTACCACTTACCTCACCATGGTCAAATGATTCAGGCGATAGAAGACTGGTACGCCATAAACCATCCTCGGACTGAATTTCTTTAATTCGTACTGCCATTTCTTTATACAGTGTCAAGTAAAAATCACGATGTTCGTAATTTTCAGGCAAGGCATCCAGCATTAGAGCAAGACCTCCAATGACCCAGCCATTGCCCCTGGACCAAAATATACGATTACCGTTTTCTTCCTTTACATCCTCCTTATCACCTTTCCAGACAAATCGGATATCACGCGCGAATAAACGCTCTTCTTTATTGTAAAGCAGTTCATAAGTTTCTTTGTAAAAGGTATGCATAGCATCTAAATATTTGTCATCATTCTTCAGAATGGAATAATTGACAATCGCTGGTGGAGCCATAAACAGGGCATCACACCACCACCAAAGAATTCTTTTTTCTGCATCACTTCCATCTTTCCACTCGTTATCCTCAAACAAATGTTCTTCAATGAACTTTTCTGTGGGTTTTAAATCGACAAGATTTTTCTGTCTTTCATTAAGATATAGATATGCATATGAAATAACCAGATCATCTGCATGGTATATCCGTGGGCCTGTTTGCCACTGGTTGTTCCATCCCATGTTCTTTATGGCGGCCAGGTATATTTCGTCATTGGTTGCTTTATGTGCCTGAGCCACCCCAGTGTAATACGCTCCATTGGTCCAATCGGTCGGTGCTTGGGTATAAATAGGATGGGCCTCTTGCCATTCGAGCGCCTTAATCATAGCCTCTTGGTCTGATAATTTCTGAATCTGTGCTTCAACCGTTAGCCCGACTATACAAAACCATAGAAATGTAGCGGAATTTAAAAAGGATTTTTTGCTCATGTTACTGTTCAATTTTATTTAATTAATACATTTTAAAGGGAATAAATTGGCATTCCATACCATCTACAATAGCTAAAAAGAATTAATAACCAATTCAATTTCATGTACTCCAGGTGTCAATTGGATGCTTTCAAAACCGGCATTAATTTTTTTTCCGTTGTGCCTCATCTCTTTACCAGGCGACTTACCCATTACAAAATCGGCAACCATATTAGCAGGAATTTCAATTGTAAATACTTGTAATCTTGGGTTTTGAGATTCGTAGCTCGCTTTGATGGTTCCTTTAATCGTTGGCATTGCGATAGTACTACTTTGTAAGTCGGCCATTTGCGGCTTTATAGTAGCTACACCAAAACCCGGTGTTTTAGGCTGAATGCCCCAAAGACCGCGGGGAATGGAATTTGCGGGTACGGCCCCCCAAGCATGGTTCCAATCCAAATTATTTTTATACTTTACATCCCATGCTTCCAAAGTCATGGTTGAACCTACCCGAATCATATTGTACCAACTTCTGTCACTGGTATCGGTGAGTAGCGATAGGGCATAACCGGCAGCTCCTGCATTGTATAAACCATCCATCAAATATTGGGACCCATAGACACTACAGGCCATCCCCCTTGATTTAACAAATTCGACCACAGATTCAATGTGCTCTTCAGGAACCAAATTGAAAGCTAATGGTAGCATGTTCGCATGAAGTGCTGCATGATCTGTTCCTATACCATCAACATAAATTCCACGTTCTGCATCGAACATTTGTAAATTAATTGCATTTTTTGCTTTTAAGGCTCTGAGTTCGAAATCTTGTGATTCTTGGGTCTTGCCCAAAACCTTGGCAAACTTTGCCATTATGACCATGTTTTGATAATAAAACGCGTTCACGACGGTATTGTAATCCTTAAAAACATAGCCATCACGTTCACCTTTGTTTGCAGGGTCGCCTCCCCATCCTGCCGATGGCCAATCAACGATATCCCGAAAAGTCTCTTTCATTGTCTCAGGGAATCCCAAATTCTTCATAAGTTCAGGTGTCATTTTTGTGGACGTTATTAACCCATCATCATTAGCTAGTTCATACAGGGTTTTATACTTTAAGTCTTCATAATATTTTTCTATAAGCTCCGTATTACCGGTATACATATAATCGGCATCAAACATCAAAGCAACGTGTTGTTGCCATTCCGTAGGCCAAGTTGGATGTTCCATAAAGTATTCTATGGTCTGCCTTGCCATTGCATATTCACGATCCGTTGTATAATGGCTCAACTGATTTAAATACGCATCGGCTTCATACGGAATACGCTCTCGATCGCCATCGACGTAGAGTCCGTTGAAGGTTGTCGCCTTGATGGTATATTTACAAAGATCCCAGACCTGATTCAATATTTCGTTAGAGCTTTCAAAATTGCTTGAACCGTCTTCCCAATAACTATGGAAAGCCAACTGGGTGAAGTTTTCCGAGGATAATATTTCTTGAGCACCCTCAACTTCCGCATAACGGAAAGGCATAAGTACCGGGAAATCCTTGGGAAGCGGTAATGCCTTACCCGAAAGTGTATTTCGTTCATCAGCATCTATAGAAATTTGATAATGGGTGTTCTCGGGACTAACTTCAATGTCTATCTGCTGATACCTAATATGGCTGTTCTCGGCTGGTTTACGGTTGATTTTTTGTCCGTCTAATTGTTCACCGATACGGACGGTAAGTAGATGGTCATTTTTTGCCTCGTAGGTAAAATCAAGCGTTGCAAAAGCGGCTTTTCCAAAATCAATAAAATAACCGTCGCTGCGCCTTTCGAATACTTTAGGTTTAATGCTATCAATTTGGAAGCTATTGGGTGTTGTTATAGTTTGCTCCTCTATATCTGACATCGTAAATGATTGTGGACTAGAATATTTGGAAAGTCTATTGTCTTGATCCCAAATACGGACTTTCCAAAAATAGGTCTTTCCAGACTTCAGTTCGGCACCTTTGTATTCAATTTCTGAGGATGCATTACTGCGTACTTGTTCACTATTCCAAAGGTCACCACTATTATTTGCGATACTTTTTTCGGACGATGCCACCAAAATTTGATAGGCCGACTGTTCTATCGCTCCCATAGGAACCTCCCAACCAAATTCTGGTATGGAATCTATAATTGCTACATCTTTGGTTTGTCGAATAAATTCAATAGTCAAATTATCGGGACCATTAGAATAGAAATCGCTATACCTGGCTATCAGGTCATCCGTCTTCTGCCTGAAGGCTTTTAGCTTTTCGAAATATTCATCAGTATAGGCTAGATTCACGATTTCTTGAGGGTCGCTCTTGAGATTGTAGAGTTCTTCAATGGCTTTATCGTTTACATATCGGAAATATTTCCATTCGTTAGTACGTACACCCTCACTGGGCGGTATGTTCTCAAACTCCCAAATATGTTCAATAAGCACTGTATCTCTTTCTAAGCTGTTCGTTTGCTTGGAAACTAAGGGCATCAAACTTTTTCCTTGCCAATTTTTTGGTTGCGGTAGGTTTGCCAAATCCAATATTGTAGCGGGTACGTCGATGTTCAAGGCCATTTCTTTACTGTCCTTTTGATTTTTCAATCTAGGGTCGAACACTAGTAAGGGTACTCGTACAGAATTGTCATACAGCAACCATTTACCGGCTAGTTGGCGCTCACCCAAAAAATACCCATTGTCACCCATTACAATGATAACGGTATTTTTATCAAGTCCCTTCCTTTTAAGCTCTGCGCGTATTTTTCCGATTTCACGGTCAATACCTGAAATCATTCGATAATAGCCTTTAACGCTGTGCTGATACTTTTCAGGCGTGTCGTAACGCCACGTCCATCGAAGCCTATTAAAGCCATTTTGTACGATTTTCGGTTGCGCTTCAAAATAGGTATCATCGCCCAATTCTGGTCCGGGCATGGTAATACCCTCTAAAAGCGTATCTGATTCCGGTTGCCAGAAATACTGTTCTCTAGCTGAATCATGGGCATGCGGGGCACTAAAACTAAGGGAGAGGCAAAATGGCTGTGATTCATTGGCTTTGCCGATATAATCCAGCGCTTTTTGTCCCGTATATCGGGTTAAATGCACGGTATCTTTCCCCAAAGTTTTATAGTAATAACCGCGTCGATCCTCAAAAGCGTTATTACGATCATACGATTCGAACTCATTGAATTGTTTGTCTAAATCATCATATCGTACCCCGTATTTTCCGTAAAAAGCGGTTTGATATCCATTATTTTTAAGGATAGTCGGATAGGAGTTTTCCATATACACATCCCTAATATTGCCCGTTTGAAAGTTAAAATTGTGCGTGCGTTCATACAATCCAGTTAGAATACTGGCCCGGCTTGCGGCACAAATTGGTGTGGTCACCATAGCATTCTCAAAATAGGTACCCTCTTTGGCAAGTTTGTCCATTTCAGGGGTCGAAATCAATGTATTGCCCGCGTAACCCAACGCGTCGAAACGTTGGTCATCGGTCAAGATGAAAATGATGTTGGGCTTCTTACCGGTACGTTGACTCTCTTGCGCAACTGCGTAATTAATGCTTATGCTCAAAAAGAATGTTAAGAGGGCAGCTACAAAATATTTTTTCATATATCGTTGAATTGTCTCAAAAACGCATGGAATTAAATGGATGGCGCTCTTCCACGAATTTAAAATTCTATTGATAAGGCAAGCATCTAACTTAAACAATTCGTAAATTTTTAGCATCCTGTACTATGCTGATACGTTATGGTCGTGCTATGTTTATTAACTGATCGAAAACAAAATTTAAAGGGATAAAACCTTTAATTTAATTATCATTCAGAATAAGGTACCGTACCAGTACTATCGGTTGGATAAGCCCATTTTTTAATATATTCCATGCCAGGTAAAAATTCATCATTATTTTCCTTTAGCCTTCGTGACAATTGATTTTCCAATGTATTCTGTAACTCGGACATTTGGACATTTCCAACCAGATTGTTCAGCTGATACGGATCTTTTTCATTATCAAAGAGAAGCCATGGTCCGTTTAAGTCACGTGTGTATGTATATTTTTCGGTACGTAGTCCGCGATATTCCCTACCATTATGTGCTACCCTGTTCCATTGGCCGAAAGGCTGTACACAAGTAATCAATGCCGCGCGATTAAATTCTTCATTACCTTCTAAATATGTACTGTAATTAATGCCTTCTACCGTTTTTGGAATTTTAATTTTACATAGTCCCAATAGGGTAGGAAGAATATCCTCCGAGTTCATTGCTGCTTTTTTTTCTCCTGGAGAAATCTTCAATTGCTCCGGAATATAAAATAGCATCGGTACGCGTATAGATTCATCATAAGGCTGTTGTTTTTTATAGGCACCCTGCGAACCGAGCAAATCGCCATGATCTGAGGTAAATACCACAATTGTATTTTGAATCTGCCCTGACTTTTTCAAACTGGAAATTAATTTCCCTATCATGTCGTCCAGAGCTACTATATGGGCGTAATAACCGGCCAAGTCTTTTCTGACTTGCGCCTTCATGTCTTCCGGCACGTTTTTTCGCAATTGTATGCTATCCATATTGATACGCTTTTGGTACTTATCGGGAGCGGTCTGGTAAGGCGCATGTGGCGTACCGTATGATAAAACCAATGAAAATGAACTGTTTTTAGTCTTATTGTTTTTTATAAAATCAATGGCGGCATCGGTCTGAGATACAGCATCGTACCCATCCCAAATTTTAGGTTTTGAATCTTGATTCTGATAGTAAACCGAATGGTTATAATTGTGTGTGCATTCATTGGCCTTCCAAAAGTCGAAGCCTTGCCTTCTGTTTCCAGGGGGTATGTAAGAAAGTCGTCCATGACCATCTAAATGCCACTTGCCAATAAACCCGGTTTCGTATCCTGCATTTTTAAATATTTTGCCTAAAGTGATGGCCGAGGTGTCCAATTGCACATCGTTCATGAAAACCCCGTGGGTCAGTGGTCGTTGTCCAGTCATAAGGGAAGCTCTGAAAGGCGAACAGACCGGCATGCCGGAAACTGCGTTTTTAAAGTTGACGCTTATCGCGGCCAAACTATCCAAATGTGGCGTATTGATATTTGGATCTCCGGCGTAACCCGTAGCTTGCGCTCGCCATTGATCGGTAAGAATAATCAGGACATTGGGTTTTCCCTTTTCTATACTATGGGTTGCGGAATAGTTATTTTGCTGATTGCATGCTAGCATTAAGAATAATAATATACCAAGGCTTGAGAGTAGTTTGTACATTTCTAATTTCAATTTTGAAAGGAGAATATTCCTTTGCCAATGATTTCCAATCCTACGGAAACGTCTACCGCTGTTAAAATTTTTCCGTTACTATCCTTTCTATTACTATCGTTCAAATCCACAAACTTTATGGAAAATCACTTTTGAAAAGACCTAAATTCTTTTAGGAGTTTCTACTTTAATAATTTTTTCACAGTTACTAACATTAAAGCCTTAAACATACTGGCTGAACCGAGGAATGGATACACTGGCCCAAACATGGGCGAGACTATGGCGGTACCCCAGTAAAGATATGCACCAAAATCACCCTGGATATCGAATTTGTTTTCCGGTCAAATACGGAACTTCAATAAAAACTACGAACAAAGTCGATTGGCATAAGCTTTGGGAAACGAAAATCCTTCTTTTACGAGTGGATAAAGTTTTAGGTTTAATGGGTATTTTTATCGGGTTCGCCACGAAATTATTCGGGACATAGCCTGATAATCCTTTTTGCAAAAGTCGGCAGCGTGTATAAGTATGCTATCCGATTTGTTTTTTGCCATGGTCGCTACCTGCTTTGATGAATCAATTATACGACCGAAAACAAGGTGAAAAAGATTAAAATTATATTTTTCTCTGTAGCCTATAGAATCAATCTATAATTCCTTCAACCGAATATTGCGAAATTCGACAGTCATAGGAGGACCAACATGTACCTGAACACCTAGGTATCCAGCTTCTTTTCGGTTAATGGTATCGTTATCGGTGACGTCGCTCATCAAAACATCGTTTACATAATGTTGTAAGCGATTACCTTTTATTATTAGATGAACATCGTTCCAATCTTCGGCATTTATCTTGGTTTTGAGGGAATCGGATTCACCGAGGGAAGCAATGACTTCCCTATTTTGCCAACAGTTGTTTTGTACGTTCTCTCGTAAAGATTCAGGTTTTTCGGAATTTTCTTGTGAATTTATGATGACCTTTTCACCACGATAGGCCAAGGTCGCCCGTTTCTTCTCCTCGTAATTTTGCCCTGTATAGCGAATTTGACCGTCTATATCGGCTTGGTAGCCACGGAGTGCATTGGGGATGGTGTCAATTTTTTCACTGCGATAGTTAATACCGCTATTACCCGATTCGGCAATTTTAAATTCCAATTTTAGTTCAAAATCTCCAGGCTGACCACCATCCCAGATGATAAAGGTGTTATTCTCAAGTAGGGTTTCAGGGGTGACTTCACCTGTTAAATTACCATTTTTTACGCTCCAATAGTTAGGGTCTCCCGTCCAACCTTCAAGGGTTTTACCATCGAAAATTTCCATAAAACCATCCTTATCCACATTCGATACACTTTCTGTATTGTCGCTAGGTTTTGCCTCATTCTCTTTTTTTTCACCGCAACCCAAAAGGTTGAGACTTATTACCACGAGTATAATGAAAGGTATGGATAATTTTAATCTATATATTTTCATCTGTTTGATTCTATTTATAAGTGTATATGTGGTTCTAAACTATCTATACTCAATGGGTTGCCTTGTTATAATATACAGTCAGGCCATCTTTTCCCGCAACGATAATATCTTTACTGCCGTCATCGTTTAGATCGACTACGGTAAAGTAAACCCCAGTACCCTTTCCATCGCCATAGGGACCATAATCTATGACCTGTTTGCTATAACTTTCGCCATCCCAGAGGAAGTAATATAGTCCCAATTCGTCATGTCCTCCAGGGTCTTTACCATTGTGGGCGCGGTATCGTTTACCGGTTATGAGTTCATTGGTTCCGTCGCCGTTTAAATCGGCCCATTCCATAGTATGGTACTGTGAATTGAAGGAATCGATGGTATGTTTCACCCATTTCGTACTGTCGGTTTTTTTCTCAGGATGATGTTCATACCAATGTAGGCCATAACCATGCCCCTGCCCGACCACCACATCATTGATTCCGTCTTGATTGACATCCCCCACAAGAACAGGAACGCTGGCCATACCTAAGTCGAAATCAGGATAAAATTTCCATGCATCCTCAAAGGGTTTTTCAGGAGCTTCCAACCATCCGGTAGGAATGATAATATCGATTCGTGAATTATCGTTAATATCCCCAAAACCCAAGCCATGTCCCGGCTTGCCAAAAATGGATTGCTGCGTAAACTTCCCTGTACCTTTGCCCTTTTCGTCTAATTGCAGCCGAAAGATTTTCAGGGAATCATTGGGCGTATTGGGTATGATTTCAACAACACCGTCCCCGTCTATATCATAAGCGCGAGTAGTTTCTATGTTGCCTACGTCGGCGATGAGATGTTCTTCCCATTCGCCTTCATCTCCCGGATTTTCTTTCCAGACCAATCGCCCAGCATACCATCCTCCAGTGATAAAATCCATATAACCATCGCCGTTAACATCTAAAGGAATGGTCGAGAAATCATCATAATATTCACCGTATCGTTTGGCTGCACCTATGGCATAATGATTTTGAAAGCTAGGACCTTCATACCAGAAACCACCGGAAACGATGTCTAGCTTTTGGTCGTTATTGACATCGAACGCCCCGACAGATTCGTAGCTTTCTGAGGCAATACTTACCTTTTCAAAAGCGACCGGCCCATCATATGTATCCGGATTTTCTTGTATCTGTCCGATTACACTACCAATACATCCAATCAGGAAAATAAAAAAAACCTTGTTTTGCATTGGTTAAAATTACCGGGATGCCGCATCCTGATTTTCATCTGAGGTGTAAATAGGATTATCCGGATTTCCACCTGCTTTTAAATAGGCAAGTAGGTCTCTAACTTCGTCTTCGTTCAAACGATTGATAAGGCCAGGAGGCATCAAGGATACGGATGCCATTTGTTGATCGGTTACTTCAGTTTTCGCGATTTTTCGGGTCAAATCAGGAGCATATGGATTTTGGGAAATTATAAAATTAGTATCGTCTTCACTTATTAGTCTCCCTACCACTGTTTGTCCGTTTTTAAGGGAAAATTCCGTCGAATTATATTGATCTGAAATGGTTTTACTAGGCTCTACAATAGCTTCGAGCATGTCTTCGGGTGTAAACCGAGTACCTAATTGTGTTAAATCAGGTCCAATATTTTCACCCTCGCCCCGTATGGCATGGCAAGTGACACAAGTGGTGGCCGCATACATATTTTTACCATCTTCGAAGTTTCTACCTTGAAGACCGTCGGCCAAAAGTTCAGTAGCATCTTCTACCTCCCAATCTTTCCCGGGACCTTCAGGCTGAACTGCTTTTTGCACCAATTCATTACCCGAACTTCCAAGCAAAGAATCACCGGAAATGGTATTGTAGTACTCAAATTTATTCTTGGGCACTTGGCTTAGAGCCGATTGTCTTGCTTTATCGATAAAGCCAATATAACTTCTTCCCGCCTTAAAGGAAAAAGCTTTATAGAACCATTTGAAATACTCGTCGTGCAACTCTGGAGTCCATCCTTCGGATACACTATCCAGTACAATACCGTAATAGGTATGCTGGGCCAAGGGCATATTCTTAAGGGTATTGGCGATATCCATACCGTACTGCGGATTTCGAAGAATCAAATCGGAGGCATCCGTCGCAGTACCTTCCATAACAGAGGCGTTCTCGCCATCTTCAGAATCAAGAAGTGCCAACGTTTTTTCTACCACTTCAGGGTCGCCTAAATAGGCCAAGGTTTTACTTAGGGATTGATTTAAAACATCGGTCTTTGCCGGATAATGCGGTTCTAAATAACTCGCTACTTCAGATTTCAGTTTTCCTTGGGGATTTCCGAAACGGGATAGCGTTAACTCAAAGGCACGTAATACATCTACTTGTTCTGTAGCTGACAAACCATCATATGAAATGCCCATAAGGGAATTTAACATCTGATTCCGTTGGGAAGCATTTCCATGACGGGCCAATGCAATAATACCCTGTACCATAGCCTCAGGGTTTTCTTCAGAAAACACCTTTTCTTGCCATTCGTTAACCGGTTGGTGCTCAATCGCAATGCGGGCGGCATAGCGAACAAAACGGTCGGGATGCTTTAAATAAGGCCATGCGTAATCCACCGCACCTGGTTTTGGATCGGTATGGTAAGTCTCTAGTTCTTTGCGAAGGCTATTTTCCTCGGTCTGTGTCGGTGCTGAATTTGAGGCCAATGCGCCTTCCTTCCCATTTTCATCCCGATAGTACACACGATACAAATCAGATTCGAGTCGGCGTCCCCCAGTCATAAAGTACATGGCACCATCAGGCCCGATTACCCCATCCGTCAACGGAAGCGGTATTCCCGAAACAAATTCCTCTTTTACACCGGTATACGTTGCGCCTTCCGGCTTTAACTCAATGGCATAGATGATGCCGAAACTCCAATCAAAGGCGAAAAGACTGTGTTTGTACTTTTCAGGAAAGCGGGCATCTTTGCCATATGATACACTCGTAGGTGAACCCTGTCCGATATTCAAAACCGGAGGAAGGTTATCGGGATATGCGGGTGACCATTTTTGATTTCCTGTGCGCCATCCGAATTCAGCACCGCTAGGTACATGACAGATTCGGGTCGGGCGGTACCAGGGCATCCCTAAATCCCACTCCATATCGGAATCGTACGTAAACATATCCCCTAGTTCATTAAAAGCAAGATCAAAGGGATTTCGAAAACCTGAGGCTACCTGCTCCCATTTTTTTCCCTCGGGATCGATATGGGCAATCCAGCCGCCTGGTGCACCGCGATCGTTAGCATGGCCCCGTGGATCTTTAATCAACGGAAATAGGTTATCGTCTTCCCAAACCTTGGGCAGCCTATACGCATCCATTTCAGGCATATCGGTATGGTTCCCTGCAATCACATATAATGATTCATTGTCGGGTGCCATCACAATGCTATGTGGTCCATGTTCACCGGCGCCTTCCAAATGCTTGAGCAAGGTGATTTTGTCATATTGATCGTCACCATCGGTATCTTGCAAGCGATAAAGGCCACTCGTTTTTTCGAATTGGTCGTTCCCATTGTGGTTGACCATGACGTAAAGACTATTGAATGCATAGAGAAGTCCCTGCGCATACCCCATCTGAATGGCAGAATCCGCAACCTGTTCCCCGGTCTGAATCTTTAATTTTTCAATTTCGGGAGTTAGGTTTTCCGAGCCTATTGCTGGTATTTTCATACGGTAAAGTGCACCGTACTGGTCCGATGTAATCAACCGGCCCTTGTCGTCAAAGGTCATTGCGACCCAAGAGCCTTCTTCCCTGTCACCGGGACTATATAAGTGCTCTGCCTCGAAGCCTGGTTGTAACTTCAACTTGGCTAACTTAGGCGGCAAATTTTCGGCGGTTTCCGTATTGGACTTTTCCTCTGTATTACAGGAAAGTATCAAGAGAGCGGTACTTGCCAGTATCATTAATCGTCTGTTCATGTGTTAAATACGTTTGTTAATTTACAGTTCACCTAAAGTACTAAAAATTTGGATTTAAAGAAGATTCGGATGCCGGAAGTGCATATCGCTCACTAATGTTATTGAACGCATTACTTCTTGGTTCAACACCTGCTGGATAATAATATTCTAAAGGATTCGCTTTAATTCTAGCACCATGTGCCGTAATTACGTCAACGGCACGGCCGGTTCGAACCAAGTCAAACCACCGCTTGTTCTCAAAGGCCAATTCAACCTGTCTTTCCCTAAAAATAGCTTCTCCAAGATCCCCGGTTGGGGCGCCCAGACCTGCACGGGTACGTACTTGTTCCAAAAAGGGTAACGCGTCGCCCGAGTTTCCTTGTTCTTCCAAGGCTTCGGCCAAAAGCAACAAGACTTCAGCGTAGCGGTAGACCGGCCAGTTTATACCATGATTATTGTGAAGGGAATGCGGTTCGACATATTTTTTAATGATGGGATACACCCCATCCTCCCAAAAACTTTCGCTTATGGTTATATATTGAATAGATGCATCTTCGCGTAAATCGCCATCTTCATAGGCTTCGATAATGTCGGGGGTAGGAATATTGTTGCCTTCACCGTTTACTGGCTGTGGGTTGGAAGTTCCGGTTAATGCCCCAACTTCCTCCGCGGTAATCGGACGTGGTATAAAATTATATAAAAAACTGCCATTAAGGCCCTCTGGTCCTTCCTTATATTGGACCTCAAAGACCGATTCCATATTATTTTTATTGTCGGAATTTCCTGAAAATGCGTCTGCGTAGTCAGGCATAAGTGCGTATTCATTACTAGCCACTACAGCCCGCAACAGTGTCTCTGCTTCCGCCCACTGTTCCCTAACAATATGTACGTTCGCTAAAAGAGTCTGGGCCGCGCCCGAGGTTACCCTTCCTGGTTCCTGTACCGATTTTGGTGGAAGCAAGGGAATGGCGGCCTGAGCGTCAGATAGTATTTGTGCGTAGATTTCTTCAGCACTGGATAGTGGTAAAGCTGCATCTTCACGGCCAAGAACAGGCGTAAGGTGAAGAGGGATGGTTTCAAAGAACTGTACCAAATCGAAGTAAGAATATG
The DNA here is from genome assembly GCA_011050085.1 of Pricia antarctica. Classification (GTDB taxonomy): domain Bacteria; phylum Bacteroidota; class Bacteroidia; order Flavobacteriales; family Flavobacteriaceae; genus Pricia; species Pricia antarctica_A. The sequence goes on from DRGL01000027.1 coordinate 55,294, forward strand.
CCCTAAGAAATAGGGCCTGACCCTTTATATTTGCCTTTGCGGCTTCATCGAACTCTGCATCGTCAATCGTTGTCAGTATTTGGTTCGTTCTTGCAATAATTTGATAGTATTGTACATAGACACGCTCTACGTGCACGTTTGCGGTGATACCACCATCACTGGGTATAGCATGGTCAGCGATATCTTCTTGTTGCTCCGTTGCCCCAAAAGCCGTATTTCTAGCGAAATAAGTGTTGTCGGAGTGCATTTCGGCAAGATAGGCCTTTGAATCATTATTGATTACCCGAAGTGGCACATAGGCTGCATTAATGGCCTGTGTAAAATCTTCCTCGGTTTTGAAGAAAGTAGGTGTACTAAGCGAATCTTCCGGAAAGATGGTCAGTTCGTCTTCACAACCTGTTAGTGCCAAAACCAGTACTGCAAGAATTAGTATTCGATTTTTCATTTTTATATTTTTTAATAGGATAGTCAAAGTTTTTAGAAGTATCTAGCTGTTCTCTAGAAATTTAGATTTAATCCGACACTTACAATTCGAGGTACTGGATATCCTGAAATATCGACTCCGGACTCAAGATTGCCTCCATCTCCCTGTCCATTGTTCTGAACACTAATTTCAGGGTTCGGACCTCCCCAGTATTTAGTGAATATATAGACATTCTGAATTGAGGCATAAAGTCTGGCCGATTTAAAATAACGTTCTACTCCGCCTAGGGTAAACCCTAAAGTTATATTACGTATGTTGAAATAGGATGCATCCGCCACAAAACGATCGTTGATCCAATCCCTTTCAATACCGGTTACATTACCTCCTCCCACAGTCGTCCCATAAAATCCATCTCCTGGATTTTCAACTGAACGAAAACGATTTTCAACATCTTTCAACAAGTTAAAGACACCGTCAAGGTTGGTAGTACTAAATAGGTGACGTACCAAAAGCTGGTTTCCCTGTGACCCTGTACCAACAACTGAAAAATCCCAATTTCCATATTTTATAGTATTTGTAATACCATATGTAAAATCAGGAAATGGATTTCCGGTTATGGCCCGGTCATCATCGTCACCACCTCTGGTAATCACACCATCACCATTAACGTCAACAAGCTTTATACTGCCCACAGTTGACCGACCTGGTACTTGAGGAGAAGTGTCTAAATCTTCTTGATTGAGATAGACGCCATCGGAAAGATGTCCGTAAAATTGACCAAATGGTTCCCCGACTTTGGTAATATGCCATCCACTATTTCCGTACACCCTATCTATACCGTCCGCCAATGATTTTACTACGTTACGGTTAAAGGAAATATTTGCACTTGTCGTCCATCGAAATTTGCCTGTGGTATTGATAGTATTCAAAGCAAATTCATGGCCCCAAAATTTAATCTCGCCAATATTGTCGCTAAATTCATTAAATCCGGACTCTTGTGCCACCTGAACATTATATAATAGATTCGTGGTATTCTTGGTATAATAGTCGTATACCAAAGACAGCCTATCGTTCAACAAGCTCACGTCAAGGCCCGCATCGAACTGTTTTGTAGTTTCCCATCCTAAATTAGTATTGGAAAGGGAATTTACAGCTGACCCTGGCGCAAGGTCGTTTCCGAATACGGCATTTACCGTATTATTGATTAGGGCATATTGGGTATAGTTACCTATATTATTATTACCTGTAACCCCATAACTGGCCCGAAGTTTAACCAAGGAAAAGGTTTCTTGATTTTGCATAAAATCCTCATCGGAAGCTATCCATCCAGCGGAAACCGAGGGAAATGTACCCCATCGATTTTCTGAGCCAAATCTAGAGGAACCATCGCTACGCACGGCTGCGGTGAGTAAATATTTCCCCTTATAGTTATAGGTAAGACGAGAAAGAAAGGATACCAAACTCCATTCCTGTATCTCATCGAAGGTTTGATTGCCGCCTCGATTAATATCTGCCGCACCTTGGATTACCGGCAGTCTATCGTCCGCAAAATTTTGGGCCTGCACCCTACTGAAATCGCGTCTGAATTTTTGAAAAGTGAAACCGCCCAATAGCGAAAAGTTATGTTCTCCAAAACTTTTGTTGTAGTTGACGGTATTCTCGTTCAGCCATGAAAAATCATTTCTATCTTCCCAAATTGCCTCTGAATTGGTAGGAATAGGGTTGTTGATACGATAGGTAGCTGTAGTTGGACTAAAAAATTCATATCTACGATTGTAAAGTTCGGCATTAAGGGTGGTTTTGATGGTTAGACCCTCAATTGGCTCATATTCTAGAAAGGCATTGGTTAAAAGGTTTATGTCTTTAGTCTCATTAGTAATCTGTTCTGCCGATGTCAACCAGTTGGCATAGCTAAATATATTACCCGTATCCGCTGGAAGTCGGTTGAACGTAGTACGTGTTCCATCTGCATTATAAATGGGCATTATAGGCCATGTATGTAAAGCATTAAATAGGATTCCCTCTCCGCGGGTTCCGTCTGTTCTTGGAACATTATCTATAATATAGCTCGGCGCTACATTAAAACCTATGTGAACCCTATCAGAAATGTCATAATCTAAGTTTGCCCGCAATGAAAATCGTTCATAATCTGAATTTAAGACCACACCATCCTGCTTAAAAAAACCGGCCACTACAGCTGACCTTAATTTTTCAGTGTTGGAGGTTATGGTCAAATTATAATTTTGGAGCGGAGCGGTCCGTAGGAGAGCACCGTACCAATCATTAGTCTGCCCTTCATATTGTGAGGGGTTTTGGAAAATTTCAGGAACCGGGTCACCCTGATCTTCATAGTATTCTTTTTTGAACTGCGCGAATTCGACCGAGTTCATCATTTCAATTCTGCCTCGCTCAGGCACGGATTGCATACCTACGGAAGTATTAAAACTCACATTGGTTTGACCGGGAGTACCTTTTTTTGTAGTAATCAACACCACCCCATTAGCAGCCCTCGAACCGTATAACGAAGTTGAAGCAGCATCCTTTAAAATGGTGATGTCCTCGATTTCATCGGGATTTAAATTATTTATCCCCCCGGAAATAGGAAAACCGTCCACGACATATAATGGATCGCTTCCTCCAGAGACCGATAATTGACCCCGAATACGAACCGACATACCCTGTCCGGGCTTTCCCGTAGTCTGATTGATTTGTACCCCTGCCAGTCTACCCTGTAATTTCTGGGTTACTTGAGAAACCGGAATATCAGCCAGTTCTTCCGCATCTATAGTCTGAACTGATCCGGTAACTTCCCTTTTTATCTGTGTACCGTAGCCGACAAGTACCACTTCATCTAGAGCGGTAGCATCTTCGGTCATGGTCACATCAATTTCTGTCTGACCGTTGATGGCGATTTCTTGCTTCGTAAAACCGATAAATGAAAAGGTCAATGTCTCGTCTCCTGGCGCAACATTGATACTATATTTTCCATCGAAATCAGTTACCGTACCGTTAGTTGTGCCCTTTACAATAACGTTGACACCAGGAAGTGCCGATCCATCACCGGCAAAACTTACAACACCGGTCACTGTAACTTCTTGACCGAATACGGAATAGGTCATGAACAATGTCAATGTGAGAGTTAAAAGTCTTAAACTTTTGTAGAGTTGTTTCATAAGAGCATTCATTTATCGTTAGTGATTATTTGGTAAACCAAAAATTCTCGTTGTATATCAAATATATCGGACGAAGTTTACAAGCGCATCCTGTACTGTCCTGTTTAAGATTGAGATTATGATATAATTTTATGTTTCAGAATAAAATATCAATGGAAAATTGCATCTTAAAATTAGGAATAACCATTTTAGAGATGCAAAATTTATCACTTTGAGGATTTATATATCAGGCATTTGGGTGTCTTATTGATGGTTAAATTTGACAATTTATTCTTAACAATATTTAAATGAAACCTGATTTCTAGAGGATATTAATAAAGTACTTATACCTAATAAAAAAGCGTATGGAGTTGATTTTAACTAAATTAGAGTACCATGCTCTGGTTGAAAAGGTGCCTTCTTCTCCATCATCTAATATTGGTGATAAGTTTGTTTTCTATATTACCGACTATATTTTGGGAATTGTAATATTGATTAGTAGGATAAAGAGGTAATTTACCCTCACAAAATACTTCGTGATAGCCTTATAAAGAATCCCTATCTATAAACTTAAAGGGATTTTTGACAGTTCCTTTAGTATTGTTCAAAATCATTTCAGCAGCGGTAACGCCCATGGCTTGAAAGTCGGTAGATATAACGGTAATGCCGAGCAATTCCTTAAGTGGAGTTTCATTGTAAGAAATCACTCCGATATCTCTTCCTATTGCATACTCGTCCTTTCTAATTTGATTGACCAATGTTACGAGATCAAGTTCTTCAATAGTTATGAAAAGGTCTCCACGTCTCAAAATGATATCCTCAAATATTTCGTCGATGACCTCGAAGTCGAGATTATTATCGGTACAAAATTTCTTGAATCCGTAAAGAATCCTTTTAGGATAAGGGTAAACGGATTCCGTGGGATAAACTAAAATTAACTTTAAATATTTTTTTATCTTTTCCAAACCTTCCGTTAGGGCGTCATAAATATCATTTTCAAAATCTTGATACACCTTTATAATTTTTCCTGATGTACCCAATTGATTATCAACGATAACCAATTTGTCTTCGGGTATTTTACCAATGGCCTGCACTATCTTTTTGGTACTACTTTTATGTTCAAGCGTGTCACTTTTGAAATGGGGCATGATAACGTAATAATCATAGGCGTTCGCGTGCTTTTCCATCAGATTGAGAAATAAAGTCTCGTCACAATGGTAGATAAACAGGTCGGTATGTACATTAGCTCCGATAGCATTTAGAAAAGCATTGTAAATTCGAATTTTATATGAACTTGGTTTGTTTATAAGGATAAGGATGTTCGTCTTGGATAATAATTTGGTCCGTGTAATATAATAGCCCTTACCGCGAATGGAGGTAATTATTTGACGATCTTTTAGAATGGAATATGCTTTTTCTACGGTGTCCCTAGAGAGTAGGTATTCTTCACTAAAACGATTTATGGACGGTATCTTTTCATCGATTTTTAAATTGCCGACGGATATATGATGTATAATAGAATCTATAATTTGCCGGTATTTGGGCACCCTTGAAAGATCATCAATCTTCACATATTCAAACATCTTCATAAGCATTGTCTAGTCAAATAATAATACTCGGAAAAATAGCTGAAAATTTTTCCTATTCGAAAATTTTCAGGACTTTTTATATATTTTACTCTATTACGGTACAGTACAGGATAGAAACTTCAGTTACGCAACTTACTTTAGCGACGAGAAAAATAACAAAACACGATTATTATGGGCAAACCGGTCAAAAATTTCAAGTATGTCGACTACTTATGGGATGATAAAAAAGCGGCAGAACTCGGCGAAAACCAAGTCGAACTATTCCTATACCGTTCAAATATTTTAGGGGCCGACCTTCGAATTACAAATTATGGCGGTGGCAACACAAGTTGTAAGACCATTGAAAAAGACCCCTTGACCAATGAAGATGTTGAGGTCATGTGGATAAAAGGATCCGGTGGTGATATTGGAACCTTGACCAAAAAAGGGATTGCAGGACTATACACCGAAAGACTTCGCAATCTTAAGGATGTTTATGGAGGACTCGAAGATGAAGACCGCATGGTAGGCCTCTTCAACCATTGTATCTATGACCTTGACAGCAAGGCGCCTTCCATCGACACGCCCTTACACGGCCTTCTTCCTTTTAAACATATCGATCATTTGCATCCCGATGCATTGATTGCCGTGGCCGCTGCTAAAGATAGTGAACAGGTAACCCAAGAAATTTGGGGAGACACTATGGGATGGGTGCCCTGGCAACGCCCAGGTTTTGATTTGGGACTACAATTGGAGAAATGTCTAAACGATAATCCTGGTATTCGAGGCATCGTTTTGGGCAGTCATGGACTGTTCACATGGGGCGACACCTCCTATGAAAGCTATATGAACAGTTTGGAAGTTATCGAAATGGCATCCGAATTTATAGCGAATAAAATAGAGAAAAATGGCAGCGTATTTGGTGGCGAAAAACTTCAAAGCCTTCCACAAGACGAACGTAAAGCGAAAGCGGTACAACTTATGCCAATGCTACGGGGACTTTGTTCTATTGAGAACAGAATGATCGGTCATTTTAACGATAGCGATACCGTGCTCGAGTTTATCAATAGTAATGATATGGAGCGCTTGGCTCCTATGGGCACCTCTTGTCCGGACCATTTTTTACGCACAAAAATTCAACCCTTGGTGCTCAATTTAGATGTCGAAGCCGACCTTTCGGATACCGATGCCATATTGGAAAAACTAAAACCAAGTTTCGAAAACTATAAGGCAGCCTACGCCGACTATTATGAAAATCATAAACATCCGAACAGTCCGGCAATGCGTGATGCAAGTCCCGTTATCATCATCTACCCCGGGGTCGGCATGTTCAGCTTTGCGAAAAACAAGCAGACTACAAGGGTGGCCAATGAATTTTATGTCAATGCCATTAACGTAATGCGAGGTGCCGAAGCTATTTCCGAATACACGGCTTTACCTAGACAAGAGGCCTTTGATATCGAATATTGGTTGTTGGAAGAGGCCAAGTTGCAAAGACAACCCAAAGAAAAACCCCTCTCTAGGAAAGTCGCTTTTGTCACCGGTGCGGGCGGAGGTATCGGAAAGGCCATTGCCGATAAGCTTGCTGAAGAAGGCGCCAATGTTGTATTGACTGATATTGTAGAGGACCGATTACTACAAGCAGTAGAAACTTTTGAAAAAGATACAGCTACCTATGCTGTTTGTGATGTTACTAAAAAAGATTCGATAGCAAAGGCTTATGAAAAGGCCTGCTTAGACTTTGGAGGTGTCGATATTGTGGTGCACAGTGCAGGATTGGCCATTTCAAAACCACTTGAAGAGACCACCGAAAAAGATTGGGACCTTTTACAGGATGTACTGGTCAAAGGACAATTCGAGCTTGCCAAACAGGCTGTCGCCATCATGCGCAAACAACATATGGGCGGTGATTTTATTAGTATTGCCAGTAAAAATGGTTTGGTATCTGGTCCGAACAATGTGGCTTACGGAACATCCAAAGCTGCCCAACAACACATGGCGCGCCTTTTGGCTGCTGAATTGGGAGGTGATAAAATAAGAGTGAACACGGTTAATCCCGATGGTGTTATCGTTGGCAGTAAAATTTGGGAAGGAGAATGGGCACAAGGAAGGGCCGAAGCTTATGGAATTACAGTTGATGAACTTCCAGCACATTACGCAAAACGGAACTTGTTAAACGAGATTATCTATCCTGAGGATATAGCTAAGGGTGTTTTTGCCTTGGTTGGCATTTTGGATAAATCAACAGGAAATATTATCAACGTTGATGGTGGTATGGCGAACGCGTTTGTACGCTAAAAAAGAAACGAAATTTCTAAAAAAGGCCAAATGCAATTTTCATGAAAATAGATAGACAAAAGATAGAAGAGGCAAATAAACGGTCCCTAGACAGCCACATCAATAGCTATAATTATTTAGCGGACTACTTGACCAAAAAAGATATCGAGGTCGACAAAGTCATCACTAAACTGGCAGAGTTTCAAGTTGCCATACCCAGTTGGGCCCTTGGGGCCGGAGGTACCCGATTCGGCCGATTCGGTTTTCAGGGCGAACCGGCCACGCTTGAACAAAAAATAGACGATGTTGGAGCGATACATGCTTTGACCCAAACTGCGGGTGCTATCTCGCTACATATTCCGTGGGATGTTCCCACGGATTACACCGCCATTATAGAGAGGGCGCAATCTCAAGACATACTATTTGATGCGGTCAATTCCAACACCTTTCAAGACCAAAAAGACCCGGCTGAAAGTTATCGTTTCGGATCTTTGAGCCATATTGACGAGGCCGTTCGAAAACAAGCGGTCGCCCACAATACAGAGGTCATCGAAATTGGGAACAGGCTAGGCTCTAAAAGTCTGACAGTCTGGTTGGCAGATGGTGCCTCTTTCCCAGGCCAGACGAATTTTCAAACGGCATTGGAACAGACCCAAAAGAGTCTTGGCGAAATTTATGCCTCCTTACCTGACGACTGGAAACTGTTTATCGAATATAAACCCTACGAACCTAATTTTTATAGTACGGTTATACAAGATTGGGGTACGTCGTTTATGTTGGCGAACGAATGTGGTGAAAAAGCCTACACCTTGGTTGACCTGGGCCACCACCTTCCCAATACCAATATCGAACAGATTGTATCGACTTTGATGCTAAAAGGCAAACTCGGCGGTTTCCATTTCAACGACAGTAAATACGGTGATGACGATTTGACCGTAGGCAGTGTAAAGCCCTATGCGCTATTCTTAATTTTCAACGCTCTGGTCTATGGCATGGAAAACAACCCGCAAAATCCGTATCCAGCTTGGATGATCGATGCCAGCCACAATATTAAGGATCCCCTTGAGGATATAATTCAATCACTAGAGGCCATTCAAGAAGCCTATGCAAAAGCATTATTGGTTGACCAAAAAGCACTAAACGAGGCACAACAAGCCCACGACGTGGTCAAGTGCCAAGAAATTCTTCAAGATGCCTATCGTACCGATGTAAGACCGCTTCTTGAAAAAGCGAGATTACAGAGGGGTGGCGCACTGCATCCATTAAACACCTACCGTTCGTTGAAAATCCGAGAACAATTGGTTTCCGAGAGAGGTGCCGATTCAGTGGCAACCGGACTTTAAAAGCAAAACAGCAACGCAACTATGCTAGAGGTTACCGCTATATTCGATATTGGAAAAACAAATAAGAAGTTTTTTTTATTTGATGGCGACTATAAAGAAGTGTATAGGGAATATATAAGTTTCGACCTGATAGAGGATGAAGATGGCCATCCCGCAGAAGATTTGAAGTCGCTTGAAATTTGGTTAAAGGAAGTTTTCGAACGGATTTTAAGCGCAGAGCAGTTCAATATAACCGCCATCAATTTTTCGACTTACGGCGCCAGCTTGGTACACATAGATCAACAGGGTAAGGTTCTTACTCCCTTGTACAACTACACGAAACCCTTAGATGATAAGCTAATAGCATCCTTTTATAAGGATTACGGCCCGGAATTGGCGTTTTCCGCAGAAACGGGTTCTTCCAATTCGGGTATGCTGAATTCAGGCATGCAGTTGTATTGGCTAAAATACGCCCGACCTGAGCTTTTTGAGAAAATTACCTTTTCGCTACATCTTCCTCAATATATTAGCTATCTGTTTACGGGTATTCCCATTAGTGAGTATACGAGTATCGGTTGCCATACCGCCTTATGGAATTACGATAAGAAAGACTATCACGGATGGGTGTATAAAGAGGGTGTCCAACGCATTTTACCGCCCATTGTGTCCACCGAGACTAGTATTAATATGAACTACAATGGAAAGCGTATTAAAATAGGTGTTGGTATTCACGACAGTTCAGCGGCACTTTTGCCTTACGTGCGCAGTGTAAAGGAAAAGTTTATTTTAGTATCGACCGGAACTTGGAGCATCGCGCTCAACCCGTTTACAGAAAAAGGACTTTCGGAAGACGACATGCAAAATGATTGCATTAATTACATGCGGATCAATGGCAAAGCGGTAAAGGCAAACCGACTATTTCTCGGCAATGAATACAGCCTACAAGTAATTGAATTATCTAAAAAATACAACGTACCCTTAGATTTTCACAAGAGGGTGACTTTTGACGATGAGGTTTTTTACGAAATAATTAAAGATTTTGAATACGCCTTTCGATGGATGAGCATTGTTGATGAAAAGATGCCTTCTGCGACGCATTTTAAATACCACCGGTTCGAACACGCCTACCATCAATTGATGATAGAGCTGGTTTTACTTCAAGTGGAAAGTATACGGATTGTGGCCGGTGAAGATCACATTGAAAAATTGTTCATCGACGGGGGTTTCAGTGATAACGATGTGTATATAAAATTGGTATCCCACTACTTAAGGAATATGGAATTGCGAACAACCGATTCCTCCTTAGGTTCGGCACTTGGTGCGGCCATTGCCATCTCCGATATCAAGTTGAATTCAAAATTTTTAAAGAAAAACTATTCCTTGAAAAAGCACGTCCCTATTATCCTCACAAACTGATTTTGGAAAGGTTTATGGATATTACAATTTAAATCGGCAACTTTGAATTTCAAATTATACGTAGTACGAAAACAAAGAAATTACAAGGTTTTTACCTTTAACTAAAAATTAATAGATGGAATGGAATTCCGATTATCCCTCCGTAGACGATTTAAGAAACAAAGCTCAGAAACGCGTACCTAGGTTTGCTTTCGAGTATTTGGATGGCGGATGCAACGAAGATGTGAGTATCTCACGAAATACTTCGGAAATTCGAGAGGTAAAACTACAACCCAGATATCTTAGAAATCAAGGTGTTAGTTCAACAAAAACGAAGATTATGGGGATGGAATTTGATGCCCCTTTCGGAATTGCACCGGTTGGACTTCAAGGATTGATGTGGCCTAATTCCCCTGCTATTTTAGCGAAGGCCGCCCATAAGCATAATATCCCTTTTATCTTGAGTACGGTCACAACTATGGATATTGAAAAGGCCAGTGAACTTACAGAAGGCAATGCTTGGTTTCAATTATATAACCCTGTAGAAGATGTCGTTCGTAACGATATTATCGATCGCGCAAGTGCTGCCGGTTGCCCGGTTCTGGTGCTCCTCTGTGATGTGCCGACTTTTGGGTACCGTCCAAGGGATTATAAAAATGGCTTGGCGCTTCCACCTAAAATGTCCGTTTCCAATATTCTACAGATATTGGGCAAACCGAATTGGGCTTTTAATACCTTAAAATATGGACAACCTACTTTCGAAACCTTAAAACCCTATACGCCCGAGGGTCTCAATCTAAAACAATTGGGTTCATTTATGGACAAAACCTTCTCAGGGCGTCTAAATGCTGAAAAGATAAAACCGATCCGCGATAGATGGAAGGGAAAGTTAGTGTTGAAAGGTGTGGCCTCGGAACAGGATACCCAAGACGCCATTACAATGGGTTTTGATGGCATAATCGTTTCCAATCACGGCGGAAGACAGCTTGATGCAGCACAATCTACCATTCGTTCTATGGAGGAGATAGCCAAAAAATACAGCGACCAGATTGAAATTATGATGGATAGCGGACTACGTTCCGGTCCCGATATCGCGAGGGCTATAGCGTGCGGAGCCAAATTCACATTTATGGGCCGTTCCTTTATGTACGGCACAGGTGCTTTGGGAAGCAAAGGCGGAGACCATACCATATCCATTTTAAAAACTCAGTTTAAACAGGTCATGGACCAGCTTTGCTGTACAAGCGTAGAAGATTTGCCAAAGCATTTGATTGTTGACTAAATCGTGTTTGAACGAAATCAAATGATGGGTCGGTCGTTAACTTGGCGAATTTTCAAGTATCGGTAGAAAGAGGTGGTATACGAATAGCGTGACTTTCATCAGAAGTTTTGTCTGAGGATTAAAATAAACAAACCAACTAGTATGAGCCAAAACAAGCACGAAGAAGATCTGATTACAGAAATCGCCGGGGGCGAATTTGAGCGCGAACCTGTCCCCGCCTCTAAACTAAAAGGTTGGAAAAGCTTTTTGGGTATGTATGCCGGGGAGCACGCCGCAGGAACTGAGTTTGTAATTGGTCCACTTTTTCTAACCGCAGGGGTAAGCGCGTTCGATCTAATCATCGGACTGCTTATAGGAAATTTTTTGGCAGTTTTAAGTTGGCGTTTCCTGACCGCTGAAATTGCGGTAAAAAACAGACTCACACTCTATTATCAATTGGAGCGGATTTGCGGTAAAAAGTTGGTTATCATTTATAACCTGGCCAATGGTATTTTATTTTGCTTTCTCGCCGGCGCTATGATCACGGTGTCGGCAACTGCTATCGGTATTCCCTTCGATATGGAAATGCCAAAGTTAACGGACACGATGCCCAACGGAGCAACTTGGGTGATTATCGTTCTTGCCATCGGGGCAGTAATCTCCTTAGTCGCTTCTAAAGGCTATGATACCGTTTCAAAAGCAGCCAATTGGATGTCACCGGTTATTGTAGTCGCCTTTATTGCCTGCGGTGTAGTGGCACTATACCAATTAGAGGTAAAAAGTTTTGCGGATTTTTGGGCGATTTGGGGAGAAGGTTCAGAGCCCTTTCCCGGGCAAATCAAATACACGTTCTGGCACGTAGTCATCTGGTCGTGGTTTGCCAATGCTGCTATGCATATTGGAATGTCTGACCTTTCCGTTTTTAGGTTTGCAAAAAATGCAAATGCAGGTTGGACGTCGGCCGCGGGCATGTACGTTGGTCATTATATGGCATGGATTGCGGCAGCACTGATTTATGCCGTATACGTAAAATCGCCAGAAGCACAGGCATTTTTGGCTAATGGGGAAGCACCTTCCGTAGCCCCTGGGCCCTTGGCGTATAACGCTATCGGCGTTTTTGGAATAATCGCCGTAGTCTTGGCCGGATGGACGACCGCTAATCCGACAATCTACCGGGCGGGATTGGCTTTTCAAGCCATTATGCCCAAAACATCCACGTTCTGGGTAACCATTATTGCCGGTTCAGTGGCGACTATCGCTGGGCTCTTCCCAGCTTTCGCAATGAAGCTTCTCGAGTTTGTAGCGCTATATGGTTTTATTCTCGCACCAATTGGGGCAATTATCGTTTTCGAGCATTTTTTCCATAAACAGGCTGGAATTGTCAAGAATTACGCTGAAGTGGCGAATATCAAGTTTAACAAATCCGTATTGTTGGCTTGGGCTATTAGCTTTGGATTGTTTTACTTCATTTCCCTACAATTCGATATTTTTCTATCCTTTGTAACATTACCGGCATGGTTGATGTGTGGAGGCCTCTTTTTAATTTTTAGTAAAATGCAGCAGAAATCTAAAATATGACAGAAGGCAATTGTACTAAATGTGCAAAAGGCTTATTTGGATTGGTTTGTTTTTCAAAAGTTGGAAGATACTTAAGCTAATTTAAAGGTAACACTGTTAGAAAAACTGGCATTCTAGATAAGTCCTTTCAAAAATATAGCTTAAATTTATCCCTTTGTAATGGCATCGTGGCTGAACGGCTAGGCGAGACTCCGCAAGAGTCTATATAATGGTTCGAATCCATTCGATGCCTCTATTATCAATTTAGTATATCGTATTACCAGTTCACTTTAACTCTATTTCGGTACCAACCGACTTTCAACTAAATTCATTTGTCATGGCTAAAATCGAAATCAAGGGGACTCCCGAAAAATTAGAAAGAATCGCTATTTTTTTAAAAGCGAACAGTATTGAACATGCCATAATCGACGATTACGGCAACCATTCTTTAGAAGACCTTGCCAAGTACAGGGATTTGATGTCAAAGCACAACGCATAGTTCAAATCTAGGAAAGGGCACTGACAGTCACTCTCGCAAAACCAACAACCATGGATTCGGATTATCAAAAAAAGATGGCGGCGATTGCGTCAGTGGAATATATTAAGGATGGCATGCTTGTCGGATTAGGTTCAGGCTCTACGGCCGCTCATATGATTCGAGAATTGGGCAAAAAGGTTGCTGAAGGACTTTCGATTAAAGCCGTACCTTCATCCGATACGACCGCCCAGCTTGCCCGAAAAGTCGGAATCTCTCTCATATCTTTAGAGGAAGCAGGTAAATTGGACATCAACATAGACGGTGCCGATGAGTTTGACGGTAAGCTTCAATTGATTAAAGGTGGAGGGGGAGCCTTACTGCGAGAAAAAATCGTTGCTTATAATTCCAAATTCAACATAGTAATCTCAGATGCAAGCAAACAAGTAGAGCGTCTTGGAAAATTTAAACTCCCTTTAGAAACCATCCCTTTTGCTACAAAAAATATAATGACCCAGCTTGATGAAATGGGATTGCGTCCAGTACTGCGAAAAAATGGAAGCAGTGTTTACTTAACCGACGAGAATAATTATATAGTGGATGTCGATATTTTTGAAAAGGACAATTTAGTGGCATTGAACCAAAACCTTATTAACATACCTGGAGTCGTTGAAACTGGACTATTCTTGGATACTACCGACCTGATATTAATGGGTACAGCCGATGACACTGTAATTATTAAAAAGTAAGATTTTTTGTAAATATCCTTGAAAACGCTCTTCTCTATCTTTTTAATAGAAATAAGTAAAAGGCATAAAAGTCACTGAATACGATATTCAATACATCTATACTTTCAGATAATTCACTCAATATTTTTGGCCTAAACATGAGTTTTAATTTATCAGGCTAATCTAGTACAAATTAGATCGAGAATAAAGTGACAGCAAATCACCGCATTGCAACAACCAACGGATTTTTTAATCGCTCCGAAAATTCCTTAAGATACTTTTCCCAATCAGCCTTGGTACCAAACTGTCCACTTTTTTTCCAACCGAAACCGGCGTAGTAAACCGCTTTATCAGAATCGCTTAATGTAATATGAGCGTATATATTGCTCCGATCTTTTTCTTCGGTCTCATATTTGTCATGACCGATCATACCATCATCAGGTATCACTATCCCAGTACCAATTTCTGAGTCGAAATGAGGTTCCCAATAACTGATCCATCCGTCTTCTTCATTAACATTTGTGGTACCTTTATTTTCGTGGAGAGTTAATCCGGCAGAAATGGTGTCGGTACCTTCTAGATTGATTTCAAATCTTGAAAGGTTGCTTCCATAATCCAAGGAAATATGTTTTTCTTCAGAAATCTGTTTGCCATCGGCGTCCCAATCTGCATAGGTCAATACAAAGCTGGTGCGAATCGGTCCGTTAAACAATCTTTTCCAAGAGGTGAAATTTCTGGAAATGTGATAGGTGTCACCTTTCTTCAATGCAATTCCCCCTACTCCTCTACTGCTGCCCACATGAAAGTTATCAAGACCCTCTCCTGTATCTTCATGATATGAACCATCGGTTTCTAATTCTTTTTCGTACCACTTATTAATGATAGGATAATCGACCCTTTTCAGCCAAGCATCGATACCACTTGATAAGGTACCGCCCTTCACATCGTCTTCCACCATTTTTTGAGCAACCGGCCCATAGGTTCGAAAAGCGACCCGATCATTTTCCCAAGCATAGTCGTCGGTACGTTCAGGTACAAAACGCGAATAGCATCTCGCAACGCTATCGTTGGCTGTTGTTGACATTGAATCGCTTCGTATGGCAGTATATATAATTTCGGATTTCGCCTTAATATTGGGTTGAAATAAAACCGTATCATCGGTGCCGTCGCCGTCGGAATCAATGGTCTGACTAAGAATAGGTTTTTGGTTAGCGGCATCCATAATAATTATTCTTCCTTTTTTCGGGTCTTCCGCACCAAAATCCAATGAATCGATGGCTATCGAAACAGTCTCGAATTGCCTATCCACATTCATTGTATTACGTACCACAATTTTTTTCTGTACTGGGGCTTCTTTTTCAGCGCATCCTATAAAACATAATCCAGCAATACAGATAAAGGCGAGGTAATTTGGTTTCATTCCTATAATTTAAAGTTTTAACGTAATTCGGTAATTTTTGCTACATCCATATCCCCATAATCCAGATTTTCTCCGGCCATACCCCAAATAAAAGTATAGTTCGAAGTACCCGAACCACAGTGAATGGACCAGGGTGGTGAAATGACCGCTTCGTGATTCTGCATCCAAATATGCCGTGTCTCTTGGGGTTGGCCCATAAAATGGCAGACCGACTGGTTTTCAGGAACGTCAAGGTAAAAATAGATCTCCATACGACGATCGTGAACGTGGGCAGGCATGGTATTCCAAACACTACCAGTTTTGAGCTCGGTCATACCCATCTGTAATTGACAGGTGGTAACGATACCCCCAATAATCATTTGATTGACCGTTCGGTGATTTGCGGTCTCCAAAGAACCTAATTCCAATTTGTTAGCTTCTGCGACTCCCACTTTTTTGGTAGGGTAACTCGTGTGTGCCGGAGCGGAATTCATGTAAAACATTGCCGGTTTACTGACATCCGTACTTTTGAAAACTACGTCCTTTGCACCTTGACCTATATATAATGCTTCTTTATGATCAAGATTATACGATGTACCATCAACCTCGACTGATCCGGAACCGCCTACATTGATAATGCCAAGTTCACGACGTTCAAGAAAAAAATCGGCTTTTAGCGGATCGATAGTTTCCAATTTCAAGGGCTTGTCCGGTACTGCTCCACCTGCGATATACCGGTCGTAATGGGTGTAGGTGAAATTTATTTCGCCCTTTTGCATTAGATTTGAAATCAAAAACTCCTTTCGTAATCCTTTCGTATCCAGTTTTTTGGTGGCTTCAGGATTGGAAGCGTATCGTGTTTCGTAATTTGTTGCCATGTTTTAGTGTATTTTCAGTGTTGTACAAATATAAAGAAAATAATACAATCGATTGTATTACATATTAATTACTTAATTTTGGAATTATATCCTCAATATTTTGATTGGACTGTCTCTAAACAGTTATAAATCGATGAAAAAGACTACCATCCATGAAATTGCTAAGGCTTTGGGCATTGACAGTTCTACTGTTTCGAGGGCCCTCAACGATAGTGAACGGGTAAAGCCCAGGACGAAAAAGAGGGTTTTGGAGAAAGCGCAAGAACTTGGCTATACAAGAAATATGTTGGCCTCGAATTTGAGGCGCAACAAAAGCAATACGATTGGTGTAATCGTACCGCGGATTTCAAGGTATTTCTTTTCATCCACTATTGCAGGCATTGAAGAAACCGCATATAAAGCAGGTTACAGCGTCATTATTTGCCAATCACGTGAAGATGTAAATAGAGAAAGAAAAATTATTAGCAATCTAATGGCAAACCGGGTTGATGGTATTTTAATGTCCGTAACAATGGAAACAAAAGACAGTTCGCATTTGACGGAATGTTTCGAAAAGGGTATGCCGTTGGTATTTTTCGATCGCCATGTTGAAGGTATGAACCAGACGGGGAAAGTGGTCATCGATGATGTGAAAGGGGGCTTTGAGGCCACCGAACATTTAATTAAACAGGGATGCAGAAAAATTGCACATTTTACCGCTCCACTTGATGTAGAAATCTATAAAAACCGCCATAAGGGTTATTGCATGGCATTGGAGAAGTATAGTATACATTATGATAAAAATCTAGTATACATATCCACACTGTTAAAGGAAGATGGCTATTTTTTAGCTGAAAAAATCGTAAATGAATGCGATGGTGTTGATGGAATTTTTTCCGCTAACGATTTTGCAGCTATTGGAGCGATGAATTTCTTAAAGAGTATCGGTAAAAAAATTCCTGAGGAAATTGCCATTGCGGGTTTTAGCAATGAACCCACATCGGCAGTAATCGAACCCTCGTTAACTACGGTAGATCAATCCGGAACGGAAATTGGCCGTTTGGCGTGTAACCTATTATTGGATTATTTTAAAAATGGAAATACTTTGGTGAATAATAAAACTATAATGATACAGCCAAAATTGATAGTGAGGGATTCTTCTCAAAAAAAATCAAATTTTAAAGAAATGCGCCTCAACATTGGTTTCAAATAATATGAAATAGTGTCAGCAATTTATAGAATAGTATGTTTTACTTTTTTGATTGGCACAGAAATGGCAATCTTAATTATTACCATTATCAAACCTACATTATATAGGGTTTAAATTTATAAGTTTTAGTAGTAATAGTCTAACGATATTCACTGTCTATTGAATATCGTTAGACTATAGCGTTTGAAACCGAAAGAGCATTTCATCTATGTAGAAATTACCACCATAATTATATGCCTAAAACAAAAAGTAAATTAGTCCGTATTCCTTTTATCTGACATAATTGTTTGGCGAGTCTTTTACAGTTTCTAGAAAAGAACATTAGCACCAATAATCTAAAGACTGTTTCTTTGCCATCAGTCCTTTATAACTTTCCTGATTAAAATCAATAAATACTATCTTGCCCAGCTTAAATATTTGATAATCTAACTATTAAAAAATACAATCAAATGAATTGGTTATGAGATTCTTAGGCCGTTTAATTGGAATACTATCTTGAATACAATGAATTTCTAATCCAATGTATTGAGATTCTCGAGAAATAATAAACTTTCTGGCACTTGCTCAACAACCCTTGAAGATTCATCCTCTATAAACATATATTCAATACCTAGCTTTTTAGCTTCGGCCACAGTACTCGCAAAATCGATTTGGCCTGTACCCAGTATTACATTGGTTTCAACATCTTCATGACCGGTATTATTTCCCTCTACGCCTTTTTCCATATCCTTAAGATGCATCAAACTAAATTTATCGGGATATTTTTTCATAAGGGCCAAGGGGTCGGCTCCACCGTGTTGCGCCCAATATACATCAAGCTCAAAAGTAAAATTAGAAGCGTTTTGAGCCATGTAGTCGAACAATGTTCCGTTTTTGTAAGGTCTAAATTCATAGCCATGGGCATGGTATGCCAGGGTCAGACCATTTTCTTTGAGCAACTTCCCGGCAGCATTGAAGACATCTGTGGCATGTTTCGTCTCTTCTAAGTCCCACTTGTTATCATCATGGGGTACCCAAGCGCACATCACATACTTGGCACCGAAAGATTTGGCATTTTCAACAACCTTTTGGGGGTCATTTTCCAAATCCTCAAAATTGGCTCCAATGCTGACCATTTCAAGATTGTTTTTTTCTAGAAGCATTTCATACTCGGCCATAGGCAAATCATAGGTTCCGCCGCCCTCAATTTTCGTAATGCCCCAATCGTTAATCAGCTTTAATGTACCCGGAACATCCTCTTTGAACTGATCTCGCAAGCTATACAATTGCAGACCGACCTCTTGTCCAAAAATGGGTGTTGCTAATACAGCAATTCCAAATACTAAGAGCATTTTTTTCATGTCTATCATTACTATTTCAAGTTATTACTTTCCCTAAATTTTAAATTCAAGCGAAATCTTAGTACTAATTCTTTCAGATGCTACAAACAAACCAAGAAGTTCTGATCTATTATTTTATTTTAATGTGCTTTCTGTAAAAATATAAACAGTCAGCATGCTCCCAATGTTTGACCTAAGCTATGTCAACAGTTTGCCATTCTCATCCCACTCCGCGATTTCGTTACGCGTGCTTTGATCGATACATTTAGCGATCCATTCGGGGTCATACGCCACACCATGCTGGTCTAAAACATCTTGTGGCACACCATCCCATACATTGGGCATATTGCCTTTATATCCCAAATCTGCTATGCCCACTTTAGAGGTGTAGTAGCCTGAAACCGTAAGGTTACGCATTAGTGCAAAAAATTGAATTTCCAAGGGCTGCCTATCTAAGGGTACTTCGGGATCATGAAAACAAATTTCGTCGCATATTTGTTTTTGTTGCTCTAGGGTTGCGGATTTAAATTCCGTTCCAAATTCCGTATTGCTTTTGTGATCCATCCACATTAGTCCCCCTAATAGCGTATTCTGCATTTCGGGAATGTCTTTTCCCATGAACTCTATGAATTCAGGTACATTGGCTTCAATGGGGCCACCGTGAGGTTCTTTTGGAGGAAGGATTACTGTACTTAAAACCGAAATGGATTCCATCTCGTGCTCGTTGAACAACTGTTCGGCATTGAGTTTTTCGATACGGTCAAGTTCTTCGGGCGTTCGGCCAAAATACTTGGTGTCCTCTGTTGCCGGAATTTCTTCGTTCACGGTCTGTTCCCCGTCGGTCTTACAACCATGGAAGGCTAAAGCCGAAGCTCCGGCACCTAGAATTATCGTCTGTATACTCTTTCTTCTATCCATGGTGTATTATATATTTTGCTGTTTCAATTGTTCTATGATATAATCCGAAGCTCTCCAAGAAAGGGCCATTATCGTCCAAGTACAGTTTTTATCGGCCTGTGACACGAACGGACCGGCATCGACTATGAAAACGTTGTCGACATCGTGCAACTGGTTGAATTTGTTGGTTACCGAGGTTTTAGGATCATTGCCCATTCTAGTTGTGCCAACCTCATGAATAATTTCTCCCGGGGCATTAAGTCCGTAATCCCGGTCTTTACCTGGTTTTTCACCTAAAGGCTCACCACCCATATTATGAATAATTTCTTCGAAAGTATCCTGCATATGCTTGGCCTGCTTGACTTCAAGATCTGACCATTTATAGTTGAATTTAAGAACTGGAATTCCGTAGTCATCCAATGTCGTAGGGTCAATCTCACAATAGTTTTCCTTCCGGGCGATTCCTTCACCGCGACCACCGAAACCTACTACTGAACCGTAATATTTTTTAACATCCTCCCGAAGGCTCTCACCATAACCCCCGACTTTTAATCCGAAAAATTTATTGAATTCATTGGTATTAAAACCAAAACCGTAATTGGGATTACTCATACCACCCCAGACTTCTATATGATAACCACGGGGGAAGTCAAGTTTCGAATTATCGCCCCACCACGGAGAGTAGACGTGCATACCACCAACACCGTCTTCATTATAGCTCGTTTTTCGGTTCATAAGGCCAGGAACGAAACCTGAAGCGCTACTTCCCGTTGAATCATGCAAATATTTACCAATCAGATCACTGCTGTTTCCTAATCCATTAGGATGGCTCTTACTTTTTGAATTTAAAAGTATGCGTGCGGAGCTACAGGCCGATGCGGCCAAAACCACTACTTTTGCTTTTAATTTGTATTCTTTTCTATCAATTTTATTGATAAACGAAACGCCTGTCGCTTTTCCTTCTTCGTTAGTAGTAACTTCACGTACCATTGAATCGCAATACAATTTAACTTGACCCCCATTCTTTTGAGCAGGAAATATCAAGCAACTCCCCGCAGAGAAATCGGCGTATATCGAACAAGATCGACCGCATTGACCACAATAAAAACAAACGCCCCTATCATTGTTTATGCGTTTTGTTAACATTGATAATCTACCCGGTATAACGGGAACCCCTGATTTCTTGGCTCCATTGATGTAGAAAAGCTCGTGTAGTCTGGGTTTTGGCGGTGGAAGAAAGAATCCGTCCGGATCATTTTCACGACCTTCATTGGTGCCGAAAACCCCTATCAATTTATCTACCTTGTCGTAATATGGCTTGACGTCATCATACCCAATAGGCCAATCTTCGCCATGGCCATCACGTGTCTTTCCCTTAAAATCTTTTGGACCGAAACGCAGTGAAATACGGCCCCAGTGATTGGTTCTTCCACCTAGCATTCGGGAGCGCCACCAGCGAAATGTTGTTCCTTCGGCATGTGTATACGGTTCACCCTCGACTTCCCAATCGCCCCATGACATATCGGCCCCACCGAAAGCACGATCCGTTCCAGCAAACCGTCTTGGAGATTCATAGGCCCATTTCAATTGGGTCATCGTTTTTGGGTCCGCAGGGTCAAAAAAGGGCCCGGCTTCAACGACAGCCACCTTCAGACCGGCATCGGCCAATTGTTTGGTGGCCATACCACCACCGGCACCCGAACCTACGATGATTACATCATACTCTTCAGGGGTTTCCTTTATTTGCATATCTTGGTTTTTTTTATTTCCGGAGACAAGTTAAAAATTAATATTCTGAAACGCTAGAAAATCATTATGATTTGATTTCAGTCTGACAAAATACGATTATTCCAAACGGCCCATCTCCAAGCGTAATTCACCACCATTGGTGATTTCGGAGTGTGGAATTCCGAAGCCTTTCAATTTTTTGCCATTTAAGAGGCTACTCTTAATTTGACTATGGTCATCAGCATTCTTTATGGTTTTAATGATAAATGTTTTTCCGGGATAATAGTTTTTATCAAGATGGATGCTTACCATATCGAAAATCGGACTTCCTATTTCATATGCGGGATCAACTTCGGTGCCCCCGTTCATTTGAAATAGACCCATTTTCAATAGTACGGCGAGACTTCCCATGAGACCTTGATCTTCATCGCCATTATATCCTGTAGCTGGTGAGATGCCACCGAAAACTTTGTCTGTTACTTTTCTGGACCAATATTGTGTCAAATCCGGTCTGCCCAAGTGATTAAAGACAAATGCGGTCTGCATCGAAGGTTGATTACCATAGTTAATCGGAATACGGCTGTATTCCGGATGCATTTCAACCGAATGGGAGTTACCTGATGTGAAACCAAGTTTCTCGGCGGTTTCAAATTGGATATTCAATTTTTCTACAGCTTTTTTAGCACCCCCCATCAATTTTGCAAGTCCTGTTATATCGTGTGGTACGAACCATGTGCCCTGAGCACCATTAGCTTCGATAAAACCGGATTCATACTGATACGGATCAAAATCTTTCCGCCACTTTCCATCGACATCTTTGGGGCGCATCCAGCCCTCTGTAGGGTCGAAAACATTTTTATAATTGTTGGACCGTTTTAAAAAATAATCGTAATCGTCTTGCAAGCCTAACTTTTTGGCCAGTTGGGCAAGTGTCCAATCCTGGTAGGCATATTCTAAAGTTAAACTGGCACCATCTTGATGACCTCCAAATTTACCTTCCGGTATAGGATGTGGTACATAGTTATTCTCCATATAATGCTTCATTCCCCCACCTAAAGAGGTATTGTGTTCATACCCTGCCTTGGCCATGATTCCTTCGGCCATATGATTTTTCTTTAGTGCTTTATATATGCTTTGCAAATCCTCCGTCAATATGCCTTTTTGAATGGCACTAATAATAAACGGGGTAGACGAAGCACCGGTCATCACATAGGTATAGTTACCCCCGGAAGGACCGCGCGGAATCAATCCACCATCTTTGTGATATTGTAATAGGGATAAGGCAAAATCTTTCATGATATCGGGATAAACAAGCCCCCATAGCGTGTTCAGTGTCCATTGCGCCCCCCAGAATGAATCGGAATTGTAATGGGCGTGCCTTGGATGACCCTTGTCATCAAGAGGAAGCTGTCCGACTCTAAATGTTTCACCGGTATTATCGGGATACGCTCCATTGAAATCACTAATGGTTCTTCTGCCTTGCAGGGAATGCCAGAGATCGGTGTAAAACCTGCGCTGGTCAATTTCAGTGCCGCCTTCAATCTGTATTCGGCCCAAACGGTCGTTCCATTCTTTTCTGGAATCCGCTACCGTTTTTTGGAAATTCCAATCCTTGAGTTCTGAAGTCATATTCGCAGCGGCATTTTCAAAGGATGTGTATGAAATAGCTGCTTTCATCTGAACCTTTTTTTCTTCGGCATCGGTATAAACTAGAAAATTTCCTGTTTTCTGATCTTGAACAACCGAATCGATTGACACGTCAAACGCAATCTGAAAATATAGTTTGAAGGGTTTAGGTCGTCGGTGGGTAGGTGTCATAATTAAGGAGCCGGAGAGGCTTCTAATCCCCGTCTGCTCTAATGTACCAGCTTCATTTGCGTTGGGCCCTAATATGGTGTTCAAATTGAAAAGAATTGCCGGAAGCCCTTTTTCGGTAAAGATATACTGATGCAAACCTACTCGTTTGGTACTCGTCAACTCAGCGGTTATACCATAGCGTTCAAGTTCTACTCGATGATAGCCAGGGGAAACATTTTCGGTTTCATGGGAAAATTTGGAATAAAAATCCGTAAAAATGGCTTCTTGATTTTCGTTGCCAACGACAACCGGCATAACCGATAAACCTGAAATCTGCCATCCATGAACATGGCTAAAGCCTTTAATTGTATCGGTCTTATATCGATAACCACTGCCCCACGCCCCATCGATTTCGGTATCGGGACTCAAATTGACCATTCCAAAGGGACGGCTGGCGGATGAAAAGAAGAACCAGCGGGAATTTTCAGTGTCCAATTGAGGATAGACCAAATCAACTGGATCAGCGCTGGAAAATACCTCTATTTTTTGGGATTGGCCCATTGCGAAACACAAAAAAGCGATGCAAAAGGATGCAAAATTAGGATAGGATAGTTTGTTTGACTTCATTCAATTACTTTACAAATACTACAGCATTTACTTTACAAATACTACAGCATTCTCTAACTTAAAACACATAATTAGTCCTTTCAAATTTTCCTGGTTTGAATTCTTTTTTCGGTTTTAAATTCTAGTGCATCCTATGAAAATACCGTATTTAGCACTCAGGTTAGGAATGTCAACAAAAATCTATTCAAGATTTTTGATTACTTCTGCCATTTTCTCAGCTCTATTGCTGACCTCGTCCTCGGACCATCCAAGTTTTATTAGGCAAGAAATAGTGCGTCCAATCCAATGGTCGGATTTTGAAAAATCGGATTTCGAATAATCAGGTAGCTGGTCGTAGACTTCCTGGGGCAATTTTCCCAAAGCCGTCTTATTAATGAGATGGTCCCATTTCCTATAATAATGCCAATTGTTATCATACCAATAAAAACAGGCATCAACGCCAGCTTTCCCCAAAGCGGTATGCGCTTTTTTAGCAGTTTCGACGTCGGGAAGGAAAAAATTTAAAAAGGCATAGCTCTCAACGCCACCTTCGGGAACTCTACGAAAAGTGACCTCGGGAATTGTCTTTAGGGCATTTCTAAGCACTGTGTAATTCTTCTTTTGGATGGCCAGAAACTCGTCCAAACGTTTAATTTGGGCAAGTCCGACTGCGGCGTTCATCTCGGAAATCCGATAGTTGTACCCTAAAAAAGGATGGGTTTCCGCTCCCCTATCCTTACCGACATGGTCATGGCCATGATCGGAATAGTGGTCGGCATTTGATTTGTATCTTTCGTTGTTGGTTATTATTCCACCGCCTTCCCCGCAGGTGATGGTTTTTACATAATCGAAGGAAAAACAACCTAAATCGCCATAACTGCCAAGGGGTTTGTTCTCAAAAGTACCACCGATGGCTTGACAAGCATCTTCTAACAAAATCAAATTGTGTTTATCGCAAATAGACTTAAGGGCTTTTAAATCTGCCATCGATCCGCACATGTGCACGGGCATTACAGCTTTTGTATTGGACGTAATAGCTTTCTCCACTGCTTCGGGTTGTAAGCAAAGGGTATCATCAACGTCTACAAGTATTGGAACTGCCCCTATCGCCAAAATGGATTCAAAGCTGGCAACGAAGGTGAACGTCGGCATAACTACCTCGTCTCCTGCACCAATACCTGCACTAATTAAAGCAACGGTCAAAGCAGAAGTGCCACTACTTACCAGTTGTGCATAATCTACTTCCATGCGCTTCGCCAGTGCTTTTTCAAGTTCAACAGCTTTCCAATGTCCATTTCGCATAGTATCAAAGCCGTAGCGCATCAATACACCGGAATCCATGACATCTTGCACCTGTGCTCTTTCTAAATCCCCAAAAAGTTCGAATCCTGGCATTGCTGATTTTTATAATTTTTGATTTATAATAAAAACTTGAGTGGGTTCGAATCTAAAGAATCTCCACAACTAAAATTCATTGTAAGTTTACTGTTTTCAAATTCAAAGCAAAAGTTTTATCCATTTTTATATGGTGAATAGCTACTGATTTCTATAAACCAAATCCTTAAAACTTCTGTTAAAAATACATTTTTGTTGAACCAATTAACGGTCACTTTATACAATAAACCCAATGTGCCATAGTTAATTAATTACTACTCTAAATAACGTCAATAACACTATCCTTCAAGTCTTTTCGCACTTTTTTAAACGCTGAAAAGATATCATCATCGGCACGATAACCGACGGGTAGTACCAAAACCGGCGCTAAACCTTTACTTTCCAATTGCAATACATCTACATAACCGGAAGGATTAAAACCTTCCATGGGACAGGAATCGATTTTTTCAATGGCGCATACGGTCAGCAAATTACCCAATGCCAAATAAGCTTGATTCTTTGCCCAATGGCGTATTTCCTCTATATCCTTTTTTGAAAATTCATTTACCATGGCTTCCTTGAAGGGGTCTAAAATTGAATCGCTCGTGCCACGTACTTTCTTTATCTGCTTAAAGTATCCCGATATATAATCGCTATCAATGATATCTTGAATACAAATAACCAAAATGTGTGAAGCTTGTGCTACCTGCAATTGGCCAAATGAATGTGTGACCAATTCGCTTTGGAGCACCTTATTCCGAAGTACCAATAAGGTGATGGGCTGAAGTCCATACGATGTAGCCGTTAAGTTGAACGCCTGCTTTAAAACGTCGATTTTTTCTTCCGAAAGGATGCTGTCGGAGGCGAATTTTTTAACGGCGTATCGCCATTCTAAATTTTTTATGGTATCGGTCATGACTATTCTTGATTCCGTATTGGAATTGCAAAAATAGCATATTTCTAGGGGATGGCTGTAGGTATGTAAACCTAAAACTGTATTCGAATAAACGGACAAAGAAGCATTTTAAGTACTGAATTTCCAAGTTTTGTTAAAATGTTTTCTATCTAGAATTATGAAGTGCTGACACCTTACTCTTAAAGCCCTTTCCAAATTACGTAGTCATTTTCGGTAATTAAAATTTAAATGCATTATGCAATCGAACCTATATATTACCAATAAAAAAGAGGCCGCACTTTCGAACGGCCCCTTTACTGCGGAGGAAAAATTTTTATTATTGAGAATTTAAAGGCGAATTTTAACTAGCGTGTCTCAGAATCAACTTCCCGAAACCGTTCAAACGCTCATCTATTACGCTGCTTTATTTGCATAGTCCAACTCTTGCAACTTCACTAATGCCTCCGATTTAGAATTTACATCAAGCTTTAGATAGATGTTCTGTACATGAAAGTTGACCGCACTGGCAGTGACAAACAATTTTTCGGCGATGGACTTGTAGGTCGCACCCTGACAAAGTAAGTCTATGACTTGATTCTCGCGTTCTGAAAAGATTTCGCGTGATTTGCGTTGAAATGTGGCAACAAAGAGACTTATTATATCATTGCTCATGGCCGCACCTTCGTTTTTAATCGAATCCAAGGCATTGTATAGCTTACGCTCACTCACCGGTTTTGAAAGATAACCGTTCGCATTATTCTTAAAGGCTTTTTTTACCAGATCGAAATCGTTACGACCGCTCAACATAATAATTTTCACATTCGGGTCCTTTTTTCTAAAACTCTGAATGCAATCTATACCACATTCTTCGTCTAGTGACTCTTCGATAAATACAATATCGGGAGTGTGTGTATCAAAATGCAATAATGCTTCTTCTGCAGAAACGTATGTATCGCAAAGTGAATATTCAAGGAACATGTCAAAATACTGACGATATGAAGTGTGAAGCGAACGGTCGCTATCGATAACGATACTTTTTAAGTTGTTGATAATCATGGCTGTGGGATTTTTTTTGACACCTTCCAAAATCCATTTAAGGTTCAGGAGGGATCGGTTAGACTTGGGGCAATCGGGTACTAACTATTCCATCGGAATTCGCGAAATCACTATTGAAAAACTCATTAGGTATTACTATCAAATTGATCAGGTTAATCAACAGAAAGCTAAGTTTATGTAGTTAAAATTGTAACAAAATATCTGTAAAATTGTAGATATTCCACAAAAATTGGGTTCAATTTTCAACCGGAAAACTATCCATATGAGCTTACATCAAAAATGATTTTACACAATGCAGGTTACATTGTCAAGCAACACGATTTCGATTTTCAATTTGGAATAGATAAAAAACATTCTCTTTGAAGTGAAGAGAATTTGAATTCAATTCTGAACTCTTTTTTTTTCGGTAACGGGGCAGATGTAGGTAGTATTTCATGGTGTGGGATTTGGGTTTCTCCTAAAGTTAAATTTTATTATAAAGCGTGCTATTAGTTTTGAATTAGAATCCAAACTTAGGAAAATATCAAGTCCACCTCTCGATTTGTGTTGTTTTTTCGTTCAAATACTGTTGTTTCCCAAAATTTTATGTCGTACATCCGGTTTTCTCATTCAGCAGATATCAGAAAAATCGACCAACGGCGACATGCGTTTTGAGGGATTTATAAAATTGGACTTTATTTTGAGTTCAAAAATCCATGTTATTTCAGGGTCATTTTATAACAGTAATTTACGAAAGGAAATCATTTTTCATTTAAGTATTAAACAAAAAAAAACAGCGGGACCTCTCCCGCTGTAATTTTACCTGATTTTTCTTTTTGAAAAACAAGGTCCCACTAACCATATTGTAATATCATATATTATTCGTCTTCATATAAGTTATCTACTATAGATGAAGTATTGTCTACTTGCATAATCCATTTATCGGCATTATACTTTCCGTTCATGTTTGAGACATATGCAGTCTTGGCGTCTGATTTATAATTGTAATCAGCCAAATAAACATAATGTAAACCATTTTCCTTGTTGTAGAAATAACCCGCATCCAATCCTTTTTTCTTAAGGTCACCCATGAATGCATCTAAATATTTTCTGCTTTTGAAAACATTAGCGATGACATAGTATCCAGAGGCAACACCCACCAAGTCAGATTTTTTCATTGTTTTGATCGGAAGTTTCACTCCGTCTTTCATATTTCCTGTATCCGCACTAAGTGTAACGGCGGGCTTGGTAATAATTTCACCTAGCACTTTGCTTACCGGTTCGAACTTTAGGGTTCTGGTGTAAGCTTGGTCGGTTGTGATATCCTCCGATTTCGTAGTATTGGCCAAGTCATTTGCCATATCAACAGTAGAAATTATCTCAACAGGATTACTTTTGACTATAGGGTTGCTTTTGTTGACCTCACTGATGTTTTTGTTATTGATTGCATCAAATCGGGCATTATTCGCTGCTACAGCTGAACTGTAAGCAGCAGCATTATGTATCGGCATTTGCATACTGCGTTGCAATGAATCCTTTAAAACAGCAACCATAGATTGCAAACGCTTATCGAAATCGGCGGCACGTGCAGCGGCGATTGAATCTTGTCTTAAAATAAGCTCATCAAGAATCAAGCGGTTTTCATAGGCCAAGTCTTTGGCATCGGCATCGTTCAAGCTCGCCATGGCATCCATCATATCACGGTCGATACCCTGTGGTAACGCATCAATAGTGTTGAATTCTTTAGTATTAGTATCCTTCTTTACTTCATTTTGCGCCAAGGCATCCCTTTTATTGATGGCGGCCTTATTTCTTGCGACTTCTTCTTTAAGCGCCAATATCTGTTCTTCGTAATTACGGACGATTCGGTCAACTTTTGCATCCTCAGAACCCTCCGCAAAAAGACCTTTTGCATTATGTTCCCTATCTAAGGTATAAGCTAATGTAACCTCATGGTTCCATCCTAAATCCGCTTCTTGATTCACTATATCACGCTCTAATAAATACCCTAAGCTCATTTTTTTACTTAGGTTAAAGCCTAGTCCTGCAGAAAGACCATATTCCATATCAAAATTAGTTTGAAACCATCCATAGTCAGGTAAATCAAGTAGCATAGACCCCACATAGTTCATACTGCCATCTAAGTTTTGACCGACCTGAACCATAGGCATAAGGCGCGCATTAGCCATAAGACCCCTATTCTGCATAAATTCATACGTATACTGAACGGATGCCTTTACCGTTTTGGCGCCCAGGTTCGTTGTAAATTCGTTCGTAGTTTGATTGTACTTAAATAGGTCGGTCGCATATACTCCAAAATCAAACTGGCCTAGAGATAGTGTAACACCTGGTTGAATGGCAATTTGACTTTCTTTTTTTGATTCCTCGATGCTATTGTCAGCATCTGCAGTAATGATTCTGTTTCTGTCGATACCCTCGGTAAAATAAGTAAGGTTCGTACCGAATGTCAGTTTATTTTTATCGCTGAGGCGTATGGCTTTGGCGTAATTGGCATTAAAGCCAAATTCTTGAACAACACCCGACCATTGACTGTAGACACTTGCACCCAAGGCGGTACTTTCATTGATTCTATTGCTAAAACCCAAGAAATAATTTTGGTCGTTATCTTCAAAAGTAGCGTACTGGTTTCTGTGTAACAAGGTGATGTATGATTTGTTCTCACGGACCAATGAAAAAGTAGGATTGATCAAAAAACGGTTAAAGAACAATTGATTATGATAGGTGCTTTTGGTGCCCAAAGTCGGGGCCTGAGCCTGCTCTTGAGCAAGACTGCTTTGCGATCCTAGTACGGCGCAAAACAAAAGGAGCATTCCTATTTGAATTTTTATGGTGTTTGAAGTTATCATAACAATGCGATTATGGTTAATCTGTGGGGGTACTATGTGGTTTTTACTGTAGGGATGATGGGTCGACTTTGAGAAACTTTGTTCAAATTTTTCGTTGGGACGACCCAATGCATCCGCTGCACAGTTTTATAGAGACCGGGCCTTAAGGTATCAGCGATCGGTCAATAAGGTCATTATCTTTTACTCGTCTTCAAAAAGTGAGCTTGTGTAATCGATTTGTGAATTGTTCATGGCTTCCATAATATCATAATCATCTCTACCATTGCCGTTATCATTGTAAGAGAAAGCTACTTTTTGAACGTTCGTCTTACTATTTCCACGATTAGACATTACGTAGCCCGTTCCGCCCTTGGAGGCCAGGGATACCGCAAATTCATCGCCATCACTATTTATATCACTACCAAGGTTGATGGCCAAACTTACATTGGCACGACCGACTTGAGACATATAGACATCCAATCCGCCTCGTCCTCTGTGTCCCTCGGATGCAAAAGAAAGTGTGTTGCCTTCGATGATTTGTGGATAAAGGTCATTTTTATTTGTATTGACCTTCCTTCCCAGATTTTTGGCGACACCCAAACTTCCATCCGCATTCACGGTAGAAACATAGATATCATATTCACCGAAAGTCCCAGGCATATTCGAGGCAAAAAACAACCGCTTACCATCTTCAGACATGGCCGGGTGCATTACAGATGCATGCTTAGGAGCCACAGCAACTTCTCGTGCTTTTTTCCACTGTCCGTTTTTCTTCTCAGACCTATATATCTTGTGTACCAATTCCTTTTTAGAAAAAACACCGTATTCAGGCTTCATATATTCCGGTTTACTGAAATAGGCAACATTTCCATCGGGAGTCAAGGCAATTGGTGCCTTATATCGATTCTGTACTTCAGATCGGTCTTCTTTCGTTAGCTCAAAATCGGCATCCGATAGTAATTGGTCTTCTACGAACTGTATATCGTAAACACGGTTGAAATCAAGATTCCGGTATTTACTGGTATTTGCCGAAGCACTGGCAGTCGCGTTCCCCTTTACATTATAATCCGATTGGATCATTGCTAACCATTCTTTATTGTCAGCATCACTAGACGAATTATCGGCAAGCATTTGTTTCTTAGCGTGTAGGTATCTTTTTTTATAACTAGCACTTAAGGTATTGCGCTCGTTATTGTTTTGTAGTTTCTCGTACCAGAACAAGGCTGTTTCGTAATCTTCACTTAGAAAATTGGCGTTACCAAGGTCTTCGTAAATTGCTTTATCATCGTAACCCATATTTTTAAGGGTACGGTAGTTGTTCATTCTTTTTTCGGTTCTATCGTTTGCATCCTCATCGCTAAAACCATTCATATCCTGTGCGGATACGGAATAACTTAAGCAGGTTAAAACAGAGCCGAAAATCACTGAGGTCAGGGGGTATTTCATGATTTATTCGATTAAGGGATTAATAACTTCGACAAAGTTCATGAAACATTCCCGTTGTGTTCTTAGCAATAATTCACAGGTTTTTATTTTTTAGGGATTAAATTTGTTAAAAAAGGATGGATTTTTGACAACCATATTCATTAAAAAAACGCTACAAACCCCTACTCACATTGATATTTTAATACTTGGAGAAGGTTTTAGGATTGCTTTTAAGGAAAAAATTGGATAATTCTAAGATATTCGACGAAATACTGGTTTTATTTAGTTGAAGTGTATAAAAAAACCTGATAGCTAATATGGCTATCAGGTTTTCAATAAAATAAGTATCAAGTACTACTCGTCCTTTACATCGTAGCGATCAAGCATCATTACCTTGTCCCATGCTGCGATGAAGTCCTGTACAAATCGTTGCTGTCCATCGTCTGCTCCATATACTTCAGCGATATTGCGTAATTGTGCGTTAGACCCGAAAATCAAATCACAGCGTGTAGCGGTATATTCAGTGACACCGCTTTCTCTATGCTTGATATCAAAAAGCATATCGTTCCCAACCTGTGGCACCCATTCGTAATCCATGCTCATCAAAACACTAAAGAAATCGTTTGTCAATTGACCTGGTCGTTGAGTAAACACCCCGTGCTTTGAGTAATCAAAATTCTGATCAAGCACTCGAAGTCCACCGACCAAGACTGTCCACTCCGGAGCCGATAGGTTAAGTAGCTGGGCACGGTCAAGAAATATGCGTTCCGGTGCAACCGCATAACCAACTTCTTCATTGTGATAATTTTTAAAACCATCGGAAACCGGTTTGAGCCAATCGAAACTTTCAACATCGGTCATTTCAAGAGTAGTATCATTACGACCAGGCGTAAAGGGTACTTCAATGGAATAACCGGCATCGGATGCCGCCTTTTCAATAGCGGCACAACCTCCAAGAACAATCAAATCGGCTAAAGACACATTCTTATAGTCAGACTGGTACTCATTGAAATTCCTTTGTATCTCTTTCAAAACATCAAGAACTTTATTCAGCTCTTGAGGTCGGTTCAACTCCCAATTGTTTTGGGGTTCCAGCGCTATTCGCGCACCGTTCGCACCGCCGCGTCTGTCGGAATGGCGGTAGACCGAGGCTGCAGACCATGCTGCAGAAACTAGAGCGGAGACTGTGAGTTCACTACTTATAATGTGTTGTTTCAAGCTTACTATATCATCAACCCCTATTGATTCATTAGTCCTTGAAGGTACAGGGTCTTGCCAAATCATATCCTGTTCTGGTACTTCCGGACCGAGATATCTATCTTTTGGCCCCATGTCGCGATGCGTCAATTTATACCACGCTTTCGAGAAGGCATCGGTAAAATAGTCAAAGTCGTTCAAGAATTTCTCACATACCTTTCGATAATCCGGATCTACTTTAAGCGCGACATCTGAGGTCATCATCATCAAGTCGTTCATCTGGTTTTCGATATGGGCATCGGGCGTTTTTGGCGCATTTGGGTCTATGGGCGTCCATTGGACTGCTCCGGCGGGACTTTCAACTCTTTTCCAATCAAATTTGAATAGGTTCGTCAGATAGGTATTGTCCCATTGCGTAGGTTGGGGCGTCCAAGAGCCTTCGATGCCATTGGTCATGGTATTGACACCATTTCCCGAACCTACAGGGTTATGCCAACCGAAACCTTGTGCGTGAATCGGTGCCCCTTCCGGCGCGGCACCAATTTTTTCTGCAGGCACCATACCGTGACTTTTTCCAAAGGCATGGCCACCGGCAATCAGAGCAACAGTTTCTTCGTCATCCATAGCCATCCGCTTAAAAGATTCACGAATATTTCTAGCGGAATCCTGAGGATCGCCGTTACCTCCGGGACCTTCGGGATTCACGTATATCAAGTTTGAATGCGTAGCGGCCAGAGGGTTTTCTAGATCATGAATATCGTCTTTAGGCCCACCTACCCATCGTAGGTCTTTATTAACCATCTCATCAGGATGCCCTTTATAATCTCCATTTGCCTGAGAATCCTTAAAGGCTTTCCCGTTCCAAAATTCAGGTCCCCAATAGGTACTACGGTCGGGTTCCCACGCATCGCGACGACCACCGCCGTAACCAAAGGTCGGAAATCCCATAATCTCCAAAGAACAATTTCCGGTTAAGATAATTAAGTCGGCCCATGAAAGAGCGGAGCCGTATTTTTTCTTGATGGGCCATAATAACCGGCGTGACTTATCGGTATTGCCATTGTCCCACCAGGAGTTTATCGGAGCGAAGCGTTGCATGGCCTGTGCCGCACCTCCCCTGCCGTCGGCAATTCGATACGTTCCTGCTGAATGCCAGGCCATACGAATCATCTGTGGTCCATAATTATTGTAATCTGCTGGCCACCATTCTTTCGAATCGACCAACACCTCTTTAATATCTGTCTTGAGCTGCTCAAAATCAATGGCCTCGAATTTTTCCCTATAATTTTCATTGCTCAGAGGATTGGCGACAGGTTGTTCTTGGTGAAGCAAATCTACTTGCAATCTGTTCGGCCACCAATCGTCGGTTAGCGGCGGAGTACCGATGGCCCCTCCTATTCTAGTTCCCCTAAATGGGCATTTGGCAAGGTTTTCCGGATTACTTGAACTATCCATAGATGATAAAATTTTTATAATTAATAATTGAGGGTTAAGATACGGACGCGATCAATCCGGTTGAGTTCTCAATTCGTAAAATAATTATCTTAAAAAATCAATCAAGAAGGAATCATTTTGGGATGAATGAAGATATTGGGTCGAAAAATGTAATAGTAATAGTCTGTATTTTTTTTGTCTATTAAAGATATGCATCGATTCAATATTTAAAGTCACAACCTATACCTTCATTGCAAATCCAATATAGAGTTAAGAGTTATCTCGAAATGATTAAGACATTGGCTGCCGAATATTGATATTTAAAAATAATTTAAAAAAGAAATTGACTATGGATATCAAGAATAAGACAGTTATCATTACCGGTGCATCGAGTGGCATCGGTGAAGCAACAGCTTTAAAATTATCTGAAGCTGGTGCTCATGTCGTATTGACCGCAAGAAGGGAAGATAGACTTAATGAACTGAAAGAAAAAATCACAAAAAAAGGTGGCAAGGCACTTGTTGTTACAGGTGACGTTACCAATACATCTGATTGGGAAAAATTAGTTGAAAAAACCTTAGCGGAGTTCGATTCAATCGATGCATTAATTAATAATGCAGGATTGATGCCACTCTCATATGTTGAAAAATTCAAGACCGATGAATGGATGAAGATGATAGATGTAAATATTAAGGGCGTACTTAATGGGGTTGCTGCCGTATTGCCGACTATGATCGAGAATAAAAGGGGTCACATCATTAATATTTCTTCGAGTGCTGCACATAATTACTTTCCTGGCGGTGCGGTGTATTGTGCCACGAAGTCAGCTGTTAAAATGTTTTCTGAGGGTTTACGTCAAGAACTCGCACCTGAGTATGGTATCAATGTAACTTCCATAGAACCTGGAGCGGTTTCTACCGAACTGATGGACACTATAACGGATGAGGACATCAAGGAAGAAATGAAACAGATGCAGAAAATGATATTCTTGGAAGCTGAGGATATTGCCGAAGCCATTCATTATTCACTCTCACAGCCTGCTAGAGCCAATATCAATGATGTATTCATAATGCCAACGGATCAACAACGATAACGTAAAATACTCTATCTATATGGAAAAGGATTCAGATTGGAAGGCTAGTGAAAGTTCTGCTGTTGACACTAAACAGAAAGACGGTATAGGCGTTCATAATCAAACTACAAACTCTTCCAAGCCAAGAGTACCGCTTGTTACAATCATAGTAATTGCTGTTTTGCTTATTATCGTAAGTTTTTTTCTACTTCTATAATAAAGATATAGAGCATGCTTTTGATTATAGTAAAAATTAAACGGTTTTGAATAATTAGGCAGTAAGGACAAACCGAACTTACTGCCTAATATAATTCGACTTTATATTAAATTAGTAAACGTATAGGACAATGGGAAATGAAGAGAAAGTCGAAATTTCCATAAATCAGGCCCTGAAAGTCCTGTTGTTACTTTCAGGGATTTGGGCAGCATGCTACTATGGTGCTACCCTGATACTGCCACTATTGGTTTCTGTAGTTATTGCCACACTGCTGAACAGACCGACCGAAAAGTTTAAAAAATGGGGATTCCCGAACTGGCTGGCTATAACGGTTTCTTTGATACTGATGACTATCGTTATTTTGCTTTTGTTCTGGCTCATAACTTCACAAATTGGAAACATGGCCGAGGATTGGCCTACCATTAAGGAAAAAGCAACTGAAAAATACACCATATTAAACGATAGCATTCAGCAAACTCTGGGTATAGATGTTGAGAATGTAGTTGGCAACCAATTAAATTTTAAGGAAAAATTGACAAGCTTATCCAAAGCTTTAGCTACATCACTTTCCAATTTATTATCACAGTCTTTCTTGATTTTGGTATATGTTGTATTATTTCTGATGCAAAAGCGTATGTTCATGCAATTTTTTAAAAAATTGTTTACAAACAAAAACGCAGCAACCCGAATTCTTACCGGTTCATCGAAAATTATCAACGATTATATGTTCGGAAAGGCGAAAATTATGATTTTCCTTTTCATTATATATTATTTGGGCTTTCTTGCCGGCCAAGTACCCTTTGCGCTTTTCTTAGCCTTGTTTGCCGCACTTTTTTCCATTATTCCATACGTTGGTAATCTTATAGGTGGTGGCGTTGCCATAATTTTGGCTTATCTCTATTCGGGAGGTACACCTGCCCTTATTGTAATCGGTGTAATCTCAGTGGCCCAATTAATTGAAAACTATGTGCTAACACCTTGGATAATTGGTGATGAAATAGATCTTAATCCATTTATGACCGTCTTCGGCGTAATTTTACTCTCAACGCTATGGGGTGTCGTCGGGGCTATAATCGCACTTCCCATTTTGGGCATCCTAAAAGTACTCTTCGAACACACCAAAGGCATGGAGGCATACGTATATTTATTCAAACAACACGATACGTAGTGCTTTACATACTTGAACTTCCAAGGGAATGGTTATTATCTATGATATTATCGAGCATTTAGAAAATAAGCCCTGAAAAAATTGATTGCTATCAACTACTTCCAAATTAATTTTTTCAAATAAAAACAGATTATATTTATGGTGATATGGAAGAATGGAATCATTCAGCTATTCCTTCCTCTCCATTTCCCATCCCTCGTAAGGAACGCTCCAAAATCCTAAGACTGGCATTATTAAAAAAACTACACGAGAAGGATAACGATAAAATAAATTGAGATGTATGCCTTCGGTATCCATCTCATATTCAAAATAAAAACCTTGTAGGGTTATAGGTTTAGAACTATAAAGACCGGCATCCTTCAATGCACATTCATACCGTTCCTTACCTACTTCTTTGAGCAAGTTGCGAACCGCCTTTTTGGAATAATTCCTAAATACTATTTTGGACATATTCCAAATTTCAGGAATTATTCCTATTCTTTATAATTGATATGGGGATTTAACACAAAATATTTATTTTAGATATAATCAATAATAAGATATGTGCTATAACACAAAGGTTTCAAGAAAAAAAGACGAGTTGGAAGCCAGGTACCGTATTAAGGCATTGATAGGAGAAATGAAGGAGAGCGATGAACTGATTTATAATAGCGCTAACGGT
Source organism: Pricia antarctica (assembly GCA_011050085.1). GTDB lineage: Bacteria > Bacteroidota > Bacteroidia > Flavobacteriales > Flavobacteriaceae > Pricia > Pricia antarctica_A. The sequence goes on from DRGL01000027.1 coordinate 92,590, forward strand.
TTTGCCCATCCAAATATGTGGATTATTCCCCAAGAAAAACCAAAGAACATGATACCGGTTATGTGGGGCCTTATACCCCACTACAAAAAAGGGGTCGACCCCAAAGAATACTACAAAGAAACTATTCGTTGGGGTTCCGGCCTGAACGCTAAGTCCGAAAAGCTTTTTGATTCAAATAATTACAAGGCGAGTGCCCTTACACGTCGGTGTATTGTTCCCGTAGACGGCTTTTACGAACCCCATAGGATAGAACACATCAAGAAACCCTATTCCATTCCTTTTTATTTCGAACGTAAAGATGGTCTCCCTATTAATTTGGCCGGTATCTATGCCGTAGCTGGAAATTTGGTAACGTTTTCAATTTTAACCAAGGCTGCCACACCCATGTTCGCCGAAATTCACAACAAGAAGAATCGTAGACCGGTACTATTGCAAGATGACGATATAGAGGTTTGGCTTGATAACGGATTGAAGGAGTCGGATGTAAACAAGGTTATAGAGGATGACCTTCCGGATTCGCAAATCAATACTTGGCCAATTAGTAAAGACCTATACAAAAGAAACGGGGAAGCCGATCGAGCCGATATAACAGATAGAGTCGATTATCCAGATCTTCAAATTAAGTATTAAAAAAAGGATAAGTACATTTTTGGACCAACTTCCTTTTCCAAATAAGGAAAGCTTATTCTGAGGGATTGTGACAAAATCAACAGCTAGTATACCACTGTAATCAAAGACAAATTTTCAATATTGACTTTTATATACCGGATGTACACTTCCAAAGTACATCCAAATTCAAATCAATGCCATTACAATTAGTTATGGAAAAGCCTAAATAAAAGGAAGCAATGAATTAAGAAACATATTAAGTCAGACAAAATATCCTTTAGAACGGGAAAGAGAAGAATGGACTATTTGAAAATAGGCAGACTACGTGTGTAATACGTAAAAAACTTTATAAAAAACAAAACCCAATACATTCGTACTGAATGTATTGGGAATTAATCTTGCGGAGAAAGAGGGATTCGAACTTTAAACTTAATCAATTGACAATCAATTCTTTAATCAAATCAATTTCTTATTACTCACCGATTTACTCACCTCCTACAATTACAATTGATAAATGCTTATATATCAAATAATTATGAAAAATTAGCCTCCAAGATTCATTTTATATGCTGGGTTTTCCGTAATTTTTTACACATAGCAATAAAGTATAAGAAACTTGGATCTTAGAAAGGTAACATAATCTTCTTCTAACTATTTTAAGTATTATCGTTACCTAAAGCTCGGATCTTCAAAATATCAATACTGGCCCTTCCCCAACCGAAATGCATTTTTTCTAATAGTTCATTATTGATTTGCTTAAAATTACATCTATTAGCGACTGTTTTATTTGCGATTATAGCTAATAAAATTTTGATGAATTTATTCCAATTTAGAATTATCTCTGAAATCTTTACAAAAGCGGCGGTTTATGAAGAGTATAGTTTATTAAAATTAAGGTGCGAGATTATAGAGACCCAAGAAATATCATTTCCACCCATTAAAGAATAGACCTTTTTCTAGGTACTAGGCATCATATGAGGCATTCGTATTTTGACAATTCTTAACTATACGAATGAAGATTTTTACGGTACACATAATATTGATGCGATTTGACGTTTTTTTTGGTCAAAGCATTCAAAGCCAAGTACTTTCAGCTTCCGAAATAGGATTAAATATTAATTAATTAAATTGATTATGCAAATTGGAAAAAATGGCTTAAAATTCATACGTCCAAAATTTTGGGTCCTAATAAATAGCGGGGTATTGATGCTATCACTTTACGGAGCACTTACTGAATTACCGAAGCTCCTAGGAATTGTTTCATTCGTTGTGTTCACGTTATCGGTAGCTGTTTGGGCCTACATTTTACTTACATCCATTAAATTTGAAAATTCACGAAAGTGAATCCAATTCACTTTAATGGGTATTATTGAAACGTACCATCAAAGTCCCTGTCATCCGCCCGGTAATATTAGCAAAATGATATATCATGGGTAGGGATTATTATAGTGTTGTATCCAAAGCGAAAAAGCTAATCTGCACCATATCCGTTCATTTAAATTGGAATGACCATCTGCTCGAATCAATTCTTCATTTCACATAGCTTCAACTCGATCAGCATAACTTCCTTGGAGCAACTATCTTACTATTCAGCTTACATTGATTGCCGAAAGTAGATTTTTTGACAAAGGTTCAACCGTTTGAAGGTAGAATTTGGTAATAGGCCAATTTTCAAGGAAATGTGGATTTAGGCAAACTGCATCTTTTTGCGATTAGCTGTAGGCAAAGCGCAAATCATCGATAATTTATTTGTCGAAGACGAATATTATTTGGGTAATCCATTTGATGATTGAATTTTGTAGCCAACCTTACATCTTGCTTATGAAAACAGTTTTAGTCTTAAAAGAAATTTATGCCCAAGGGTTTCGTGATCTGGGAAATAAAATAGTCAAGAACTACTTTAAAATTTTTACTTGGTTCAGTATCGCAATGTTCGCAATCGTACTTTACGCATTTCTCTTCAGAATTTTTACCGGCTTCGCTTTCGACTGATTGATATTTCAGGATTTACTATAAAGAACTAATTTAAGATGGATTCAATTTTCAACCTATCGAATATGCGTACGATATGGGTAATCGATGACGATATGGTCACATTATTCTCGACTTCATATAAGATTCACCAATACCGACCCAACTATAATGTAGTAAGTTTCCACTCCATAGAAAATGCAATTGCCGCATATGAAAGATGCCTGTCAAATAACGAGCAGGTACCAAATGTCCTGTTGCTCGATCTTCAGTTTCCGACCCTTGGGGGATGGTATTTTCTAAAAAAGTTGGAAGAATATAATATATCAGACAATGAAATAGATATCTATATCCTGTCGGCTTTTTCAAAGCCTGAAAGTACTTTGCGAGCATTGAAACATCCATTGGTAAAAGGGTATTTTTATAAACCGGTAACATTGGCGGAACTCAATGTTCTGTAAAAAGTCCAGTTTAGAGTTATAAATTTAACGGATCAAAAGGTAAATGTGAACAGCCGTTCACATTTACGGAATAAAGCCGCTGATAACCCATTATATATAAGATAGCAGCTCATATGAATCTAAGACTTTTTCTTTATACTTCCTTCAATTAATTTTTCCTGTTTAATAGGTTGAATTGATTGAATTATAGCATTGTCTGCAAGTCGTTACAATAGTGAAGTCCGGAGCGATATAGGTCTAGTAATAGAAGTTTGTCGGTGAATCTCATACATCTCTACTTACAATTGTGATTTATCCATTCAATTTGTAAGCTTGCTTAATGTCAATGTTACGCCTGACCCAGTCCTGTTCACCTCAAGGTTGAAAGTAATAGGTCCTTCTTCCAACGAAGGTAGCTCTACCTTAAGTAAATGCTGCCGGCGCGATTTATCGCACACCGAAATAATTTCAAAGATATCTCTGTCCATTAGGAACGGAAATGCTTCGGATAGGTTCCTTCCCACAATCTGTCCTCGGTCGAACTCGGACAATAGCCCCGCAGCGTCGCTTGCAAAGATAATTTCAAAATCCACCGTTTTGCCCCTTCGGTCAACAACAGGCTCAAGGTAGGCTATTACGCCAGGTGTGTTCTTCAGAACATCGTTCAGGAACGAAACCGTATCCGAAAGTTCCTGGTTACGCTCCTTGAGGCTTTCATTCATAGAATTAAGGTTCTGCTCCGAACTTATTTCTGGAGTGGTATTTCTTGAGGTTACGCAGATGCCTTTCGGGAGTGGCCTGACTACCGACTTGAACCACATCTTTTCACCTTTTACGTTAATTTGATTCTGTAGCACCACTTTCTGACCGTTGACAAAACTTTCAACAAGCCCCTCGAATTCCCCATTGAGAAAAAGATAGGGAAATACCTCGGAAATCGGCCTCCCAATAATCTCCTTAGGTTTTAGACCCAGATATTCACGGTTGCATTCGTTGGCGTATTTGATTTGAAAGTCGAATATCTTTCCGGAGCTGTCATATATGGGCTCATAGTAATTCACTATGTTATCAACGCTCTGAAGAACGCTTGCTAAAAAGGTCTCAGCGTCGATATCCTCGAGTTTTCGTCGCTTGGATTTTATCAAATAGAATACTACTGCCACTATGGTACAGAGCGGCACAATAATGATCAGGAAAACTGAAATAGGTCGTAAGTCCACCTTATCTTAATAGTTTATGAGAAGAAAATGTATAGAAAATAGGCTACAATCAAATCTACGAGGAAAACATGGGCTATAAAAATTGACGTCAATTCTGATTCAGCACAATACTATGTTATTTAATCATTAAATTGAGTTTTTGGTTCATTGAAAGAGTAAAAGATTTATTGCCTAGAGAAATGGATGGCTCCTTAATGTTTAGAATATAATTTAAAAATTTGCTTATAAGGGACTCCACCTCTAATGAGTATGAAAGATCCAATAATCTAATTCTAGCTTCTTCCTCAGAGAAGTTGATAGCAACATTATTTTTTATAGTTTATCTTAACTATTCTGCTGGATGCCACTACCCCGAATAGATATTCTTGAGCCATTATTTGCTTGAACTTTATTCTAAAAACCTAATTAGATCCCGTCCGCCATATAGGATTCGTACAATTCTGATTTTATCCGAAAGTTTACGGTAGAATATTATATGAGAGATATATGGTAAGCTTAAGAGACCAACTTTGATTTCATTTCTTTCTCTACCAATATCTGGGTTATTAGCCAATTTTTCAAAATGCCCTTCCAGACCTATCAGGTATTTGATTGCTTGTGCAATCCCAAACTTATATTCCCCAAATTTAAAGATATCATCAATGTCTGACGTGGCTTCCTCAGATAGTACATAACTATTGATCATACGTTCTTTTCGAGGCTATAATTTCACTCATTGAAAGTTGGCTATCGGGACCGTTCCAACCTCTTTCTATTTCTTTCCGAAGGTCTTTTATCACTTTCTCCCTGTAAATATTATGTAACCGTAGGGCGTCCCTAATTACTTCGCTGTTATTCTGATACTCTCCAGAAGCTACCTGTTCGTTTATATATTCCTCTTGTTTCTTGGTGAAACTAATATTCATGATTTCCATAATTTATTACTAAGATAATAAAAATGTCCAAATAAGCTATATTTGGACATGTTATAGTACCGGTCCGTACTTTTTTCAGTAATACTTTATTTGAACTTTTCTGCAGGATTCCACTACCCCGAATTGGTTTTCTTCAACCATCGTTTATCTGAACTGTAAGGGAACCGCTCCTATCGATGCTTCCCCTTATGGACTGATCAACAATGTGTCGTCCGTCCCTAGTTATTTTCAGCGGATTTTGATAGTGCCGAAAAAAAATTCAACATACTTTTTTGACGTGTTGCTTCCTAAGTAGGTTTTGGAACATTGCAACGATTCCTTCCTGATAGCCCTCGGGTATGCGCCCCGCCTTGATCCATTCCTTCTTGACCAATTTCCTGTCTTGAAGTCCGTACTCGTTTTTCAGGCACGCCAGTGCCTCCTCTTTGGTGTCATGGTCCATCGATTTGAACAACCTTCTAATGTTCTCGGTCATGGTCGGCTTTGCTTAGTCCCAAATTTATTCTTAATTGTGAACGGAACAATCATGGATCGTTCAATGGGGGTATTTTTGGGTTTAATACTTACTTATACCTTGGCCAAAGGCTTTCGGTAGATTTTAAGATCATTTTAGAAACAATCGTGTATTTGAACTTCTGCCCATTCACTTGGGGGGATAGATTCATACTTTGTCAATGAATCAACCGAAATTTAGAAATTTTTCATATTCATCCTTGCTAACAATAGTTTCAAGTATTTCAATGAGCGTTTTAAGTTCAAATGGCTTTGTTACAAAACCTGCCGCACCGAATTCTATTGCTAATCCCTTATCTCGGTCTGAGGAAGATGTAGAATATATTAGAACAGTTATATTCCTGTATTCAGGAGAAATCTTCAATTTTTGAAGACATTGAAACCCATTTACTATAGTCATATTTATGTCCAAAAAAATTAAATCAGGAAGATAATCGGCGTTCAATGCTAAATGTTTGAACAAATATGCACAGCTTTCAAGGTGCAAGAAATTAATTGGTTGACCAACGAAGCTGACCGCATGTCCGAAAAAATCAGCGTCATCAAAGTCGTCATCTACCAATAGAATTCTTTTGATCATGATCGCGTTTGTTTTATTGGAAGGGTAATAGTGAAAATAGCGCCCTCCTCTTTTTTTGCGGTTGCTTCTATGTTTCCGCCATGCCGTTCTGCGATTTTCCGGCAAATCGCAAGACCTAGCCCTGTGCCCTCGTATGTACTTTTGGAGTGCAACCTGGTAAAAGTTTCGAATATGGCCGCCTCATGTTCTTGTTCAAAGCCGATACCGTTATCAATGACCGCGATTTTTATAAATTTCCTGTTGGATCCCGATGTCGTTACTTCTTTTACCTCGATCATTGCCGGAATGCCCTTTCTCGTAAACTTAAGGGAATTCTTAATAAGATTATTGAACAATTGGGTCAACAAGAATTGACTCCCTTCAACGATATGGAGGTCATCTACATGTACTGTTGCTGCCTGTTCCTCGATTAAAAAATCGAGATCGGATAAAATATTCTTCATTACTTCGTTGAGATCCACTGTATCGTCCAATACCCTGAACGAATCCAGCTTTGCGTAATCAAGGATGCCCCCTATCATAAAATACATCCGTTCTGTCGACTTATTTATTTTATCCAGGAATACTTTTGATTTTCCCGGAAAACTATCCCGTAGTTCATGCTCCAGCATTCCGGAAAATGTTCTGATCTTTCGGACAGGTTCAGTAAGATCATGGCTTGCTACATGGGCAAATCGCTGTAGGTCGCTATTCGACTGATTTAGGTCTATGTTCAAGTTCGCCAGCTCTTCGGTACGTTCCAGTACAAGTTTATCCAGCATTGCTTCTTGGTCTTTTTGTTCGGTAATATCGGTATTGGTGCCAAACCATTGCAAGACCTTTCCTTCCCTGTCTTTCAACGGGGTTATCCTTGTAAGGAACGGATGGAAGGTGCCATCTTGTTTTTTCAAAGGAAATGTCATTTCAAAGGCATTTCCTTTTGCAATGGAACCTTGCCATCTTTCAATTACCTCGGGCAGAATTTTCGGGTCGTGTACTGACTGCCATCCCCAGCCTTCCATTTGTTCAGGAGTAGCGCCCGTGTACTCATACCAGCGCATATTGTACCAGTAGATATAACCGTCCGCATCCGCCATCCAGCAGAGTGTCGGAATATTGTTCGCCATTAACCTGAACTGTTCTTCACTTTTCCTTAATGCGGCCTCTTTTTCAAGGATCTGCTTGTTTAAAAACCGGAGTTCGGTATTTGCGGTGTGAAGCTCTTCGTTAGAGGACTGTAATTCCTCATTGCTGGTTTCCAGTTCTTCATTGGAGGTTTTGAGTTCTTCGTTCGCGGACTGTAGCTCTTCGTTGGTCGACCGTATTTCTTCATTGTTCAGTTCGAGCTCTTCCGAGAATGTTTGCAGCTGAAAGCGAAGGGATTCCAGTTCTAGCTCCAATTCCCGTATCCGCAAATTTTCAAAATCGTCTTTGGAAAGCTTTTTGGCGTATTTTAAGTACCCGGTGCTTTCCAGGTTTATATTCTCAAACGAAAGAATGTACATTCGCGAACCGTCTGAAGGGTACGCAAGCGGCATCATGTCCATCCGTACATGGTTCACCTGCTCGTACAATATGAATTCTATGACAGTTCCTGACTGGGCCTTCGAAGTTTTTTTCACCTTTCCCAGTAGGATCCTTATCTCCATCACCAGTTCCTTGTTCGCCATTTTGAAGATATTGGCGTCCATACTGCCCGGGCTAAGCTCGATATATTTGCGCAAACTTCCCTGCGACTCCTTGATTTCACCGGTCTCGCTGATGATGACGAACGGATTTTTTGCAGAATAATAAAGTGCTTCCTTGGCCACATCCACCAGTGACATAAAGCTGTTTTGCCCCACATCGGTTTCATCTTCTTCAAGCTTCGGTCTATAACGGGAAAAACTTAAATTCAACCGTGTACCGGATTGTACCCTTCTGAATATTTTGGTCCCTTCGATTTTACTGAAAAGCTGCGGGGCGACACTTACACTTTCGGATTTACCAAGGAAAAGAATGCCATTAGGTCTCAACGCATAATTGAAAACACGTAAGGCGTCCTTCTGTAGGTCGTTATTGAAGTAGATCAGCAAGTTGCGGCATACAACTAGATCAAGTTTCACAAAGGGAGGGTCGTTGGTAATGTCGTGGCGGGAAAATAAAATATGCTGCTTGGTCGTTTTTTTGACCTCATAGCCATCGTCCGTTCTGTCAAAATATTTTTCGAGCATTACAGGTGTAAGCGATGCTACGGCCTCGGCACTGAAAACTCCTTTCCGTGCAATCGCCAATGCCCGTTCATCAATGTCGGACGCGAATATTTGCAACTGGAAATTCATGGTTTCATGTTCCAGCAGCTCCTGAAAAACTATGGCTATGGAATAGGCCTCCTGCCCGGTAGAACATCCTACGCTCCAAACACGAATCGGATCGTTATCATGTTTTTGGCCGAGGATATTTGTGATCTGTTCGCTCAGGGCGGTAAAGGCTACCTTGTCCCTGAAAAATTCCGTGACACCTATCAGTACCGTTTCGAACAGCCTATCGAGCTCGACGGGGTTCTGTTTTATGAACTGGTAATATTCGTTCAGGTCGGGAAGGCGCAGTGCTTCCATACGCTTGTCGACACGCCTTAAAATGGTGCTTTGTTTATATTGCGAGAAATCGGTGCCCGATTGCTTGGAGAGCAGTTCGAATATAAGATCGATGCCCTTTTTTGTTGGAACGATATGTTTTATGATTCTATGGTTCTTGATATAATATGAGATCTCATCGAATATTTTGGAGGGATGGCTCACCACGTCAACCATGCCGGTACGTATGGCCGCCAACGGCATATCATCGAATTGGGCGGATTTCGGTGCTTGTGCGATAGTAAAACCACCATATTCCTTGATTGTCTTTATCCCCTTCGACCCATCTTTTGCGGTGCCTGAGAGCACTACTCCAATGGCATGTGATCTTTCGTTCTCGGCGATGGAAATGAAGAGATCATCGATATTTGGGGAGTAGGTGTGTTTTTCCCCGAGCTCCTCTAATTTCAATGTCTTATTTGTATAGATTACTTTCTTGTTTTCCGGCGTTACATATATTCTTTTGGCCTCTACCCGCATAGCTTCCTCCACGGTGACAACGGGCCAGCTACATTGCCTTGAAAGTATGGAGGCAAGTTCGCTTTTATGGGCCGGGCTGAGATGCTGCGCTATGATTACGGCAATATTCAAAGTGTCCCCGTTGAAGCTGTTCAGCATTTTCGTAAGGGCGTCGATTCCACCTGCGGATGTGCCGACACCAATAATATATAGTTCGCTTTCGCTTTTTGATGTTCTTTTTACCATCAGTCGTTCAATTGTATAAGTTCGCTAGACGGGTAATTTGCGCGGTTACCTCTCTTTCCTTGTCCTTCTAGGAAGATGCTATAAATTTATATCCTTTTGTGGCAAGTTCCTCGACCATGCGCCTCAAAAACATTTTCTTCTCCTCCAAAGTCCTCAACGATACCCAAAGTGTCTCTTCCAGTTTGTCGTTTTGCGTTTGGAGCAAAGCTTTCTGGGTAAATGAATGACCAACATGGCAGCGATATCTTTTGATACCTTTCTCTTTCATTTCCCATACCGGCCCCCCGCAACTTGCATAACTTAGAGCGACCTGTTCACCCAAGCTTTGCTCCGTTCGGACCTTGCTTTTTACTTTAATGGCAATATTGGCGTCACTCATAATGGATTCGGGTACCGATAATTCCGCAGGTAGGTCCTGCTACCAGATTTCCTTGATCGCGGTACTTGTTTTTTTAAGCTTCAAAACATAGTCTATTTCTACAAAATCTTGGGCTGAAGAGGAAATATCCTGAAAATCTGCTGTCTCAGGATTCTGAATTATCGCCAGTCCGCCCCATTTTTTGATCGCTTCCAGTCCTGAAGTACCATCGTTCAACCTTTCTGTAAGCAATACCCCTACACACATGCTGTTGAAACTCGCGACGGCACTCCTGTACAGGACATCTATGGAAGGCATGAAAAAATTTCTCTTGGCCCCATAGACCTCGTGATGGTAGAACCCCTTATAAAAAGATGGTTATTGGGCCGACTAAGATAAATTTTAAAGCCTTCGATTAAAATTTCCGTTTTAGCAGGCTCAACTATTAGCTTCGTCCTTTTTTGCAGGAAGTGCCCTAAATCGGTAAGGGAATCGATGGCGCCATAAAACACAACGGCAAATGCAGCACTGATATCGGGGTCTAAATTTTTCAGGGCCTTCAAGACAGCGGTATGTCCTCCAGCTGATGCACCGATACAAAAAAGCCTAAAATTGGAAACCATTCAAATCAATTTTAGTTTCAAAGATAAAATTTAATTTACATAAGAAATTGCGTGTTAAATATTTATACCTCTTAATAAATAACTGACTTTTATTTCTTGAATTCTATCGTTTTTATGAACTTTTGCTGTTCTGAAAGGGGTCGTATTATTTATCGAATTTCTAACCAACCTGTCGGGCAAGGGGAATATCTAACATAGGTTACCATTTTTCGAACCCTAAAAAGTAAAAGCTCCTTCCCGGCCTTGCGGCTCCCCTGGAAAGAAACGTGTCTGTTCTATGGCTATTTCATTGTTTTATTGAACTTTCACAATACAATTTAATAACAATTTCGATAACTAAATTTCTATCCTGTCCGATTTGAACAAAATAACTTCGCAGTGCCATTCGTGGATACGTTCTTAAGTTTGAGTTAGCTAGTGTAAGCCGGTAAAAGTTATCGGCTTTTTTATTTTATCTATTCGGGAAGGAATTAATCGTTTAATTATACTTTAAAAATTCATATACTTATGCAATAATCAATAAAAAGAGCGATTATCTGAAGTCCGAATCCTGTAACTAAAAGAACAAATCCACATTTAGAATTCTTATAATTACTTGCTCCATTATGATATAAATACAAATGTTCTGATTCTGTCAATTCAATTGGTTTTCCAGCTAACATGTCAGACACTCTATTTCTTTGTGGTGCAGATAAATCGATTTGATTATCCTTATTAGTAACGAAGGGATTGTCTTTTAAATATTCGATTTTATGTGATGTAATCTCAATACCGACAAGAATAATTACACCCAAAATATCAAATACTAAACCAGTTCCGGTAACCAATTTGCCAATATCTAAACAGTAATTTTCCATCGTTTTTATGAACTTTTGCTGTTCTGAAAGGGGTCGTATTATTTCTCGAATTTCTAACCAACCTGTCGGGCAAGGGGAATATCTAACATAGGTTACCATTTTTCGAACCCTAAAAAGTAAAATCTCGCCCCCGGCCTTGCGGCTCTCCTGAAAGAAACGTGTCCGTTCTATGGCTATTTCATCCTTTATTTGAACCTTGCTAAGGTTTAGGCAATGTGCAGTGCCGCTCTCTATACGCTCGGGTCTTTGGATTGAGCACTTACTCCCACATTGCCTATGGAAATCATTATTAGGTTTTCGTACTTATTCCTTGATGAAATATTCAATAAGTGTGGTATCTGGCCTTCCAGAATTATCCTTATAATGTCTATTATGAGTCATTTCTAGTTTCCCATCAATGATTTCATAGGTTATAGCGCTTTCTGCAAATTCTTGATCCCAATAAAGTTCAAATTTATTAGTTCCCTTCTCCAATTCATTAGCAACATTTTCTCCCCAATCACAATCTTGTGGAAGGCAAGCGCCCCACATTCGGACGACGAAACCGTTGCCTTTATAAGAAATTTTGCACTTGGTAATCGATCTTGTCCGGTCGCCTTGCTCGTTAACCCATAACCCAATGATGTCATTATTCAAATTCTTTTGCAATTCCTTATCAGTAGTTTGGTATAAACTATTTATATTATAATTGGGAGATTCTACATTAGTACCTAAAAATGAAAGAAGAAGGGAAATGGTAGTGATGAATATTTTCATGCTTTTTAAATTTTACTGTATTAAAGCTAACAATTAAATATCATCTTTGATGATGTCACACTTATATCTCGAAATTAATAATCGTTTAATTGAAGTTTTGAGTTGCGGGATTCCTCCCCCTCTACCGGTTTCAGAACTATCGTTTATCTGAACTATAGGGACACCGCTCCTATCGACGCTTCCCCTAATGGACTAATCAACAATGTATCGTCCGTCCCTAGTTATTTTCAGCGGATTTTGCTGGTGTCGAAAAAAAAACTCAACATGCTTTTTTTACGTGTTGCTTCCTAAGTAGGTTTTGGAACATTTCAACAATCCTTTCCTGATAGGCCTCGGGTATGCGCCCCCCCTTTATCCATTCCTTCTTGACCAATTTCCTGTTTTGAAGGCCGTACTCGTCTTTCAGGCACGCCAATGCCTCCTCCTTGGTGTCATGGTCCATCGATTTGAACAACCTTCTAATGTTCTCGATCATGGTCGGCTTTGCTTAGTCCCAAATTTATTCTTAATTGTGAACGGAACAATCATGGATCGTTCAAAGAGGATATTTTTGGGTTTAATGCTTACTTATACCTTGGCCAAAGGCTATCGGTAGATTTTCAGATTATTTTAGAAACAATCCTTTATTTGAACTTTAGCAATTCGTTTATTTTCTCCGGATCATCGAAATTTCCCCAGAAATATTCAATTTCAATTGTATTATCCAAAATTCTATAGAACATTGTGGTATGCTTTGTAATGAATGCTTCACGACTGATATTATCATATTCAGAAATCTTAAACATTTCTGGATTCTTGGCAATCAGTTTAATAGTATGATCAACAGTATTGACGAAACTAGTCGCTATTTCGATGTTCCAAATGTCCAGCAGGTAGTCTACAATTCCGTTGAATGAATTTTCAGCTTTTCTAGTCCAAACAACCTTCATGCACGCAATTTTTTACGTACATGTCCCATAATGTCTTTATGATTCCTTATTCTTCCATTCTTACTGTCTTCCCTGCTTGCCCTTAGAGCTTCCTTAATTTCAAAAGCCTTAGCTTCTTCAGGAAAAAGAAGATTACTAAGGATGACCATTTCGTCAATAGTGAAATTCTTCTTCTTGACTTTGTTGTAAAATGTAGCACGAGAAACGCCAAGTTGTTCAATCAAATAATCCTTTTTAAATTTACTATCATCAATATAAATATCTATATTTTCAAGTAAACCTTGATATTTGTATACTATGTCTAACATCTTGATATAATTTATGTTGTATTCTTAGACTAATATACTTAAAATATTGGAATATTATCTAATTAAAATTGAATACTATCGTTTATTTGAACTTTTCTACGGGATTCCATTACCCCAAATAGGTATTCTTCAGCTATCGTTTATTTGAACTTTAAAGCCGGTATAATCTCTTGCATTGTTATCATGTTTCGCCGTGAAGCTGAAAACTTCGCAGAGTAAATTAAAACTATGGGGCTATACTAAAAGCAAGATAAAAATAAAAGCATATACTAATCCTACCATCCGTAGGACTGATTGAATATCTGTAATCATTCCGTCTAATAGCAAGCCTATAAGTATTCTTACTTACTAATATAATAGTTATACATTATTCTATCTCAGTCAATTTACTATCGGGAGCCAGTTCGATTAATTTTACAATTCTGGATTTTTCAGAATTAGTAATTAGCGAAACTTCTTCCTTATAAGAATCAAACATGTACAAGTCATTTATTTTAAACCATTTTGCTCCATCAATTGTAGAGTACCTTCCAATTAGAAGAAAATAAATAGATTTCGCTGTTTTCGAATTGTCGAACTTAAACCCGGATATCCAACTAGATTGCCTATAAAGTCTGAGATTTTTGGGAAAGAAATTAATGCGGGCCACACTAAGAGACTCATCCTCAAAATTTAAGAGTACCAAGCAATTAATGTTAAAATTGGTTGAACCGGCATCGTAACTATTAAATCGAATTTTATAATTATTTAAAAGCTCATGATTTTCTTCCTTGAATACTCCATTTTCGTCTATTATTAAAACTGGGTCCGCTTCATTATAATAATTCACCGTGTTTTTAACAGAATCTTTTAATACTATGATATTATTCTTCAAAGTATCAAGGGAAAGTTCTTGTTGAGCAAACGCCTTAGATAAAGCTTCAAATAAATCTTTACTCGTGGATTCAACCCCCTTTTTAATACCAGCGGTGATTGTATAATCTCTTTCAAGACGCTCTTTTTTTAATAATAAATCTTTTTGATTAGACAATGCTTTTGTATTCAGCTCTTGTCCAATCAATATTAGTAAAAATGATAAAAGCGTAAAGAAAACATATTTGCCTCTGATAGTTAATCTTTTCCATACACCTTTAAATTTATTATTAGTAAGTCCGCCTTTTGTTGTCAAAAAGGTCAAATATGCTGTGGATATTCCTATCAGGATAACAAATATTATGTTTGGCAGAATTATAAATATCAACTATTATTCTTTTTTTTCAAAATTATAAACATCTTGTTTATGAACTCTTTTACTATAAGAATTATTCTTTTATTTAAACTTTAGAGCACTGGATTTAGGATTTACTGCCAATAAACTATCTATTATAGCTTTAGCCTTATCATTACCTCCACTATGTGCCTTGTGCAACAATTCTAACCCAATGTCTACATTGCTATTTACGCCAAATCCGTCTACATACATCATTGCTAAGTTGAATTGTCCATTTGCATTTCCCTGATGGGCGGCCTTTGAATACCAATCAAATGCAGATTTTAAATCTTGTTCAACACCTAATCCTTTAGAGTAAAGAATACCTAAATTAGATTGTGATCTAGTATTCCCCAATTCAGAAGCCTTTGAGAACCAATTAAAGGCTTTTTTAAAATTATGGGGAACCCTTTTATCTAGCATATAAATTACACCCAAGTTGTGTTGTGCCTCGCAATGGCCATTTTTAGCTGCTTTTAAATACCATTTTATAGCGTAATCAACGTTTTCCTTAATTTCTCCTAAACCCTGTGAATATATTACCCCTAAATCAAATTGTGCAAGCGGCATGTCATTTTTCGCAGCTTTCTGCAACAATTCAAAACCAATAGCAAAATTCTGTTCGACTCCTAAGCCTTCGATATATAGTTTTCCTAAAAAATATTCAGCATTTATGTTACCTAATTTAGCAGATTTCGAAAACCACGTAAACGCATCAATATAATCTTGTTTGACTCCTACACCTTCAATATACCGCATTGCCAAATTGTATTGCGCATTTAAATTACCATTAAGAGCTGCTTTTTGAAACCATTCCACGGCAAGCTTAGAGTCTTTTCTGACACCAAACCCATCCAAATAGAAAATACCCAAATTAGATTGTGCCAGAGGATTCCCGTTTTCCGCAGCTTTTAAAGTCCATTTAAAAGCTGTTTCGTAATCTTGTTTAACTTCGATACCTTCATAATAAATAACACCTAAATTATGTTGTGCAAAACTATCGCCCCTGTCAGCTGAATTTCGAAGCCACCTTAAGGCGGTATCTATATCTTTTTTGACGCCCAATCCTTCAAGATACATCACTCCTAAATTGTAATATGCATCTACATTACCTTGATTCGCAGCTATTTTGAAATATTTGAAAGCTTCTTTGTAATTGCCTAAAAGAACCTCTGCGGAACCTAGTGAAAATGGATTGTTCGAGAATATTATTACTGCCTTTGAAGCCTTACTAGTATCATTGACAATAGAGGGATTGCATTCTGCAACATTCGCATTTAGACTTGTTAAATGCTTTTCCAGCTCTTTACACCTTAGCTTTAACCGTGCTTCCGAGACAACCTTTTCTTCATATTTTTGTAATAATTGCTTATTGATTTCCGCCCCATCAGAGGGATAAAAGAGGGTTAGAGCACCTATTAAAAAACTTAACGCAGTTAAAATAAAAGCGATAAAACCCAACTTACTCAACATTGACCAATTGTTAAATTGCGTCCGAGTTGGAATAAGCATAAATCGACTTTTGGTTTTACTCATATTAACCAAAATTACAAACTATTAAATCTTCCTTTATTTAAACTTTCGCAACGGTCTCGGCTAAAATTAGTGCGGTGTGAAATTAGCAAATCCGCAAGTATTGATTTTGGCCTCTTTTGGCTAAAGTTCTTATTGGTATTTGAATATATCATAGTTACTTTTAAAAAATCGATTTAATCGACCTCCATAGTGTGTGCAAAAATTCTTTTCCTCCAACAATCTTTGTTTATCTGTTGTGCTGAATTTGTCCCATAACTTAGGCGAGAAAAAAGTATTTTCTGTACAAAAAAGGATAAGAGATGAAATAGCATGCGTAAACTGCTCATTCGATAATTCCTTGAATTCATCGAAAAATACTTTACCCAGTTCGTCCTTTTTAAATTGGGAAATTAGAATTACGGTTCTTTTACCGTCAGGAATTACGTTTAAGATAATATTGGCATAATTCTCTCCGTCGTATATGTATTTGTTTTTGTAGGTATATTTTGTTCTCAAAATTGAAGACGCGGCTATAGGGACAAATGGCTCTACAACCCTATAATGATAATTTATCGAAGAATAATTTTGAGACTCCATTAAATTGTCCAATATCATTTTGTACTTAGAGAGTTTGACAATTGCCCATTCTGTATATCTAGTATGGGCTTCTAAGTAGTCCGGCGGGAATTCTTTAATGAACTCAGCATCGCTCAAATAATAATTATAAATCTCTGAAATTTGATGAAAGCTGTGAGCAAAAGACCTGTAGGTTATCAAGAAATTTTGTTCTTCGGTAAAAACAATATCTTCATTCTCTATTGGTGAAAAGAGTTTAGAATCATGATAATCACAAAACCCATTGAATATAGAAGCCTTCTTTTTTCCGATTGGAACAAGGTCCATCGTCTGGAAATTTGCATCCGATTTAACCGAGTCGAATGAATAAAGAACTTGATTTTTGTTTATAGTCGATGTTATTTGTGAAAGAATTTTTTCCTTTTGGATACTGTGCGCGTTTTTGATTTTCGAACTACATAGGGTCTTATCACTATGAAAGCAAAATTTTAGTTTGCTGTTCTTTTTGTAATCTGTAACAATTTCTTTGTAATTCATTCTTGGAATTGTAACTAATAACTGAATAAACCAAGTATTTGGTTTTATGCGTAAGATTACAGATAAATGTATCTGTTTTATTTGTCCTACAAATTATTCCTTTAATCAGACTTCTACTTAGATTTTTTCAGGTAGGACTATAATTAAACTTATTCGTTCACAGACTAAATAATCGAGAAATCCCGTTGTTTGACTAAGTTTTTAAGCAGGACAAATGCTTTCTCATAAACCTGCTTTAACTCTCCCATACCATGAATCCCCTCTTTTTCACCGGTTAGGTATTCATGCGTTATATTTGATTTGCTTCTTTTTTCAACAGTCCTAATCTCTAAACAAAGCTGACTTATTTCATTGATAACACCTGTTTCGAGTGTGTTGTGGTGAAGACCCGTTATTTCCTCAAGAGATTCGCGTAATTCTTTAATTCTTTTCAATTCGCTATTCATAAGTTCATATCGATCAATGCTTTCACTTTCACCAGAAAACTTCAATAAATTAAGTACGAGATTTTCAATTGCGCCCATTTTAAATAAATCAGGTTTGAGAATTGCAACGAAATCTTCAGCCTGCGGGTAATTTAAGTTTTTTACTTTAATGGTGCATGTTTCTGAATTAACTCTAAATTCAACAGGCATCTGATTGAAAAAATCGCATATGGATGTTATAGAATATGCAATTTTACTGCGTAGAAATTTATGATTCTTGTGTTTAAGCAACCGAACTGTAAACAACGGTATCAGCCAAATCGAAAATACTATTCCCAAAAAGAAGTAAATAAACCCCGCGTAAATGTTAATCAAAAACGAATCCCAGTCCATATCCCAAGTGATTGCTCTTGTGGCTATAAGTAAAGATGTAGACATCGTTGTATTGAACATACTTACCACTTTTTAAACTCAAAAGTTCTTTTTTTTGGATTTTCATTTCAGCTACATAACTGTCGATTTTATGCATCTTATAATAATTCTCGTGACAGTGTCACGAGAATCCGCTCATTATCGTTCTCGTTAAATTTTTAGTTATCTGTAAGCTTGGTTTATTTGAACTTCTGGCGAAGTAATTACAGAAAACACGTCACAAAAAAATCTTGCAATCATTAATAATTTGATTCTAAAGATTAAGATTAATAAAATCTAATTGTTTTAGTAATTACTCCAGTACATTTTCTATTCATCAAAAAAGAATTCATGAATATTGATTAAATCACCTCGCCCAATTTGGATCAAGTTCATAGTTTCGTTTAGGTAAATGCCTAAGGAGCGTTCGTTATATATAAATTTCATTTCGGGGGAGTATTCCGTAACTAAATACATATCTCCACCTATTTTATAAAAATCAATGTCGTCACCTTTTTTCGCTTTGATTCCACGGTTTACAACCTTACCAGATTCTAGTGTTTTTTTGATCAGTTCGGTATTTTCTTCACCGGAGGCCACTTTGGAATATTCAATCATCATGTTCATCCATTCATCACTATCTATCAGAAACCACTCTACCTTTTCGAAATCAATTCCATACTCATTAATCCACCCAAAACTTGTAAAGCCAAATAAGACCATTTTTTTGCCTAATTCAGGCTCATTATCTTTTATATCGAATTCCCTGATGGTAAAAGTTATTACCGATGTCGAGGACATGTCTTTTAGTTTTTTCCCGTCAAAGGCTAGAGTTTTAAGTGAAAACCTACTATACTCCGGATGATTGGTAAGAAACCATTCTGTTGCAGTTAATTCCGCCTGTTCTTTCATTTGTTCTACAGCTGCAATTCCGGCTCCTATCGCAACTAAGCCCCCAGCAACAGCAGCAATTGCCGCACCTTCGTTTTGCCCCTTTATATTGTTAGGGAACAAGTAAATAATTAGACATAAAATTAATAGTGTTTTTTTAATCATAATATTTTTCTGGTTGGTATTGATTAATTGGTTTGCAGCTTTAGTATTTATAGGCCAAAATAAATTGCTATAAGATAATTTTTCACAAACCTCTGTATTTAAATTATTTAATATTTAATTTAAATCGTAATTGACACCTTTAATTTAATGGGAATATGACTACTAATTATTCAGAATTATCAACGAATCGACTAACGGTTAGATTTAATCGATGAGAGTCGCTTCCTAACTTTCGAAATGGTCGATACCTGAAGATTAAGAACCTAAAATTACTTCGATAATTAGCTCACGACTGTGAAAGAGAAGAAAGTTGGATTCAGATTTACTTCTTAGCTTTATACGGCCTTAATTTACCTGAGAGACCACGCACCCTAAGGTATTTGTAGTATGTGGCCCTTGAGATTTCCAACCGATCTCATATTTCGCTGACGGTCATTCGTCCCTCTTTGAAATACTCCTCGCAAAGTACCGCTTTTTGTTTGTTTTTTTTGCTCAGGCCCTTCGGGGCTCCCAATACCCTTCCCCTGAGACGTGCGGACTCCAGCCCGGCCTTGGTACGTTCAATGATAATGTCCCGTTCCAATTGGGCCAGGGCGGCGAACATGTTGATCAAAAATTTTGTTTGCGAAGATTCCTTTGTAGTATCGATGAAGGGTTCGGTGATACTTTTGAACTTCACGCCCTTTTCCTCGAGTTCGTTCATAAGCTTTGTAAAATGGATAAGGCTCCTTGCCAACCGGTCGAGCTTCCATACTACGATAGTGTCGCCTTCCCTGACGAAGTCCCAGAGTTTGGCAAGGCTTTTTCTCTCCATGGCCATACTCGAGATTTTGTCCGTATAGATATCCTTCAGATCGATGCCCTCCTGAAGAAGTGCATCGATCTGGAGGTCCAAGTTCTGGTCCGAGGTGCTTACCCTTGCATATCCGAAAATCATAGTACTAAAGTTTAAATAAACGTAAAAATAACAACTATTAGTTTAGTACGGTAATTTAAACTTTTTGAGATTAAGAAATACTAAAAGTGCCAATAGTTCAGAAAAACGGCCGTTTAAATGAACTTGAAGTGTGCAATAAAATGTGCTATACCGGAACTAGAAATAACGACAAGTGTAACTAGTAAACAATAATTTATTCCCAATAAATGTCGCGACCCTTAATAACCGCCATTTTGCAGTACGAAGTGCTTCCAACGTGAACATAAGGGGGCCAGTGAGCTTAAGAGGGATAATCGCTTCTTCTAAAAAACGTCTGCAACCGGTCATTACGGAAATCTTTGTTTGAAGGGATATAAGAACAATCGAATATACAAATGTTGGCACCAAGCTGAGAAATGATTTTATCCCGGAGAAATATAAACTAACATTGAATAAAGCAACTGATTACAGAGCGGACGCTAGTGGAACCAAAAAAACCAAGAACGGTCGAAAAGGTCACAAAACAAAGGGAATTTATACCCACTGGGCGACAATACTTTTGACACGATCAAAAATCCATAAGATTAGTGGTGCGGACAAAAGAGAAATATGCGTACCGAAACGCATATACAAATGTTAGCGAACACTTTTGACCTGTATTGGTAATTGAACAATATTACTGGCAAAAAAAAGTTATGGGATAATAGATTGTAGCCGAAAAAAATTAGAGAGTGTTCAACATTGATTAAATAGTTTCTAATAATGTTAAAGAGTTAATATCAATGAAATCAAAAAAAATGAAGTTTAGCATAACTCTACTATTATTGATGATTACTCTAGGGGCTTGTGAAAAAAATAGCGATAATGACTCATTCGACCCGTGCCAGATAGAACCGTTTCCAACTGATCCTAATATAGTAGAATCTGGAATTTCTGTTAGGCCCATAAATGAATCCGACAGAAAAGGATATTTGATAACAGGAACATTCTCCAACAACAGCGACGAAAATATCAGAGGAACACCAAATTTTGTGTTAAACTTGAATGGAGAAATTAAGACTTATGGCAACAACACATCAAACAAATCAGCTTGTACCACTATTGACGCTAAATCTTCATGTGACTTTGAAACTTTTTATAGAGTAACTGAAGATGACGTAAAAATTGATTTAAATGTCAATCTACGATGTTTTTATTATCTACCTCAATTTTATTTAGGACCAAATGCAAATTCCATCAAAATAGGTTTGAATTATTAATTGTGTACCATTTATTGGTGAAGGTCAATAAAGACAAAAAAAGTCGGATTTTATTCTCGCCCTCTAAAAAGATCATTATTCTTCTATCTCATTTGCTGCATATAGAGAAAATTGACTACAAATTCAAGATGGACATTTTAAGAAGACTATTCAAAATGAAAAGGGAGCTTTCAACAGTTTAAAAAAATGGAAATCTAAGGAGAACGTTCGCTAGCAAAGGCTATACTCAATGCGGGCGTAAGCGCTTAAGCCAAAGTTCTAGACGTGCCCATCAGCACCGAAAAATATTTTGGATTTTGCTTTTAAGCGGGACAAGATGAAACCTAAATAAAAATATTTTGGCTATTTCTTGGGGAAAAGTACTATCGTGCAGCCCCGCACTGGGCATAGCCTAGCCGGTTACAAAAGTTTAAATCAACACATTTTCCAATGAATTGGACCAGTACATTTATTCCCAGGATTCAATGGTATGCTTCTCTGCGGGTTCCTGCACACCCTTTTTGATTACTTTAACTCCAATGGAGACCCCCTCGGTATCGCAGCTAATCTCCACTACCGCTTCCTTTTCCATTATTTACGGCTTGGCGGTAAACGGGGGCGTGTCCTTCCCGCTACACCATTTGTCGACGACCATTTCCCTTTCGGGAATCGAGGACATATCTCCCACTTCTTTTAACTAGTTCTGGAACACCTTTCTCAGTTCTTTAAGTTTGGATGCATATCTGGGGTCGTTAGCCAGATTTTGAACTTCATCGGGGTCATTTTCAACATGGTAAAGTTCTTCTGTCGGCTTGGGCGTTTTAAACCAATCTGCCAAGTATGGATTGGTGATGTTGTTATTTTCCTCCATTTGGAGGATTTCCTTCATCGAAGGGATTCCCTTGCGATACGTCAAATCTTGATAGAGGGGCTTTTCGGTCATATAATTTCAAATATAACGAAATCGGTCATTGCGGACCGCACGGACCCTATCGTACTTTTCATCGATACGAGCGAGAGCGGCAAAAACGTATTTCTTTTCGTAATAGAGGCATATTTTCCTAGAAACGCCCGCCCCTGAAGGTATTCCGGAGGTTCGATACCGGCCAACGACAATACCATAGGCGCAAAATCAAATGAGCTTACCAGATTGTCGACTACCTCGTCGGCATATTACCCTTTGGGATATTTGACCACAAAAGGTATATGGGTGCCCCTTTCTAATATTTCACGTTTCGTCAGGACAGATTGCACCCATGGTCGCTATAAAAGAAAATATAGTATTGTCGTATAATCCATTATTCTTCAGTTCCTGGACTATTTTCCCTACATCCGCATCCATCATTGCTATGCGCCTGAACAGATTGGCAAAATCCTTCCTTACGGTTTCCGTGTCCTGATAGAATGCCGGAAGTTCTATTTCAGAAGGCTCGATTACAGGGCTATCGGGCATTACCATAATCTGGGATTCATGGGTTATAAAAAGGTGGAAGATGCTGAAGAAAGGGGCCTGAGGTGCGCCAAGGCCCCTATTTGCCGAAAATGGAGGTTGTATAGCTTATCTACCACAAGTTGTCTGCCAGGGTAAGGATGCTGTCCGTAGGGCGCTGTCCCTCGAGCGCAGAATCAATTTCTACTGAGAGCTGATTTTGTACGTCACCCCGGCTTGCCAATACTTCGTTGCTTCATATAAAAGCATTGCCAGCATGTTTGCCAGTCAACAATATATATTGGGCAGCGGAGCAAACGGGAGCACTGCTATAATGTTGGATAAAAAGTATGCCGTTTGCGGACAGGGCATCGATATTGGGGGTTTCAATTTTTTCATGTCCGTAAGCTCCCACTTGCGCGTAACCCAGGTCATCTACCAAAAAATTGATGAAATTGGGCTTTACGACATCGGTAAATACTACTGCAGTCTTTGAATTTGTCTCCTTTCGCTTACATGAAAGCGACAAAAGGACAAGAATAAGAAGCAAAAGTGCGCAAAAATGGCATTTATTTTTAATATAATCTATTCATTTCATTTGAGTTCCATTTCCTCTACCACTTCCGCTCCTTCTCCACGGATTTTTTTATAAGCTGCTATCATTTCCTCAAGCTTCTCCATATTCGATTGCGCCAAGTTCTTTTGCTGACCGATGTCCTCCTTTAGGTTATACAACTGGTATTCTTTATCATTGCCCAGTTCGATATTTACGTATTTGTTAACGGAAGGGCCGCCGTAAGGCGGAATCATGGCCCAATCTCCTTGACGAAAAGCAGTTCGACTGGTAGCCTCAAGAACGATTTGGTCGCGACCTTTTTCACTTTTTCCCAAGAATACATCCAAGAGATCATCACTATCTCTTCCTTTCTCATCGCTGCCTACGAGCTCGGCAAGCGAGCTGAGCAGATCCAATTGGGAAACCATGGCGTCGGATATGCCAGGTTCGATATTACCTTTCCAATAGGTGATGAAGGGCACGCGCGTACCGGCTTCGAAAAGACTGTACTTCCCTCCCCTCAAAGGTCCTGCAGGCCTATGGTCACCGAGCTTCTCAACGGCATCGTCATAATATCCATCGTTCAAAACGGGACCGTTATCGCTGGAAAATATAATTAGCGTGTTATCCAAAAGCCCTTCCGATTCCAAGGTATTTATGAGTTCTCCCACGCACCAATCGGCCTCTAGGATCACATCTCCCCTAGGGCCCATGCCCGATGACCCAACAAAACGCGGGCTCGGGGTTCGCGGGACGTGCGGCTGCTGTAGGGCATAGTAAAGGAAAAAAGGTTCACTTCTGTTCGCCTTAACATAGTCTTGGGCCTTTTTCAAAAAGGTGTCCGCCATTTCCTCGTCAATCCATTTGGCTGCCTTACCACCCTTCATAAAGCCGATCCGGGGAATGCCGTTCACGATGCTGTTGTTGTGCCCATGGTGCCATTTCATTTTCAGTAGTTCGGGATTGTCTTTGCCCGTGGGCTCCCCCTCAAAGTTCTCTTCGTAATCTACCTGTATCTGGTCGTCCTGATCTAGATTGACCACCTTGCCGTTTTCGATGTATACCGTGGGTACCCGGTCCTGCGTGGCCGCCATGATATAGCTCTGTTCGAAACCAACCTCGTTGGGGCCGGGAGCAATGGGTTGGTTCCAGTCCACATCACCGTTTCCCAGTCCCAGATGCCACTTTCCGACAATTCCCGTTTTATAACCTTGTTCCCTGAGCATTTTAGGAATCGTCACCTGAGCCGTATCGATAATCAGGGGCGCGGTGCCCGGAAGTATCTTGGCATTTTTATTACGCCATGGATAGGTACCGGTCAGCAGGGCATACCGGCTGGGTGTACATGTCGCAGAGGAGGCATATCCATTGGTAAACCGCCTGCCGCCGTTTGCGAGCTTGTCAAGATTGGGGGTTTCAAGTTCCGTGGCACCGTAAGCTCCCAGTTCACCGTATCCAAGGTCGTCGGCATATATAATAACAATATTCGGGCGTTGGAAGGTGTCTTCCTTAGCAGATTTTTTTTCCGCTTTTTGCTGGCATGATAGAGGTACTATAAATAAAATAGTACTGTACAATCCAAACTTTTTTAAAATTTTCATAGACGTATGCAATAAATTTTGTTAGGAATAAAAGATGGCTGTTCTTCGGAACTAGACTGTAATGACC
Organism: Pricia antarctica; assembly: GCA_011050085.1. Taxonomy (GTDB): domain Bacteria; phylum Bacteroidota; class Bacteroidia; order Flavobacteriales; family Flavobacteriaceae; genus Pricia; species Pricia antarctica_A. Next base: position 117,543 of record DRGL01000027.1, read on the forward strand.
GAATTAGGGTCGGAACTTATTTCGATACCCGTCATCGTTTTTTCATGTTCCGCTTCTCCGATAATCAAGGTATATTTTGCCAAATCGAATATGGCAGGTATAAAGCTGTTGCCTTTAATCCGCATTGAAAGGACCAATTCTTCCGTATCCTCGTTTATGATTTTTAATATTTGGTCGGATCGTTTTAGCTGCAACCTCGGCAAATAGCCGAAAGGCCTTCTGCCATCGTTATCCATTTGATTTATGGTTAAGGGCCAGCCCGGAAAACGGTTCTCTTCGGAATCGCGATCAATATCCGCAAGAAAGCGAAATGCTTCCATCTTGATGGTACGTTCCGTTTGGTCGAACGTTACCATGCCAAAACCGGATGATTTTTTCTGGCATTTAACATATCTGTTTTTCTCCCCTTCAAAGTCATCAACGGGATTGCCGACGGCATAGATATAGTTGTCGTTTCCAAAAATATCCTTGTAACATCCCGTGTTCGGAAGATTGTGATCGGGCCTGTCAAAAAACGGCTTATTGACAAGATCGGGTTGCCCCCATCTGGGATAGCCCGTGGAAATCGCCGGCGTACAGAAAGTCCAACCGCCGTCCCTAGGATTATCCACGCTATATTGTACCATAAATGGCAAGTGTTGGTCGCCGTTGATATGAAAGGCGCAGGCCTGTCGCATAATCTTTAACACTTCGTCCCTTTGCGATTTGGGCCATCCTCCGGAATCCATATCCCCGAACAAAAATTGTTTCTCAGGGCCGTGATGGGTGCCCACGTTCGCGAACAGGGTTTGGCTTAGCAGTACCTTCATATCGGCTCCGTTCCAATCGGTCGCCCAGTCCCTTAAAAAATCCAGTTGGCGCTCTCCCAAAAATATCAGCTCATCGGATTCCAGCTCCCCGGGTTCTGGCCGCTCGGTAATATGATCGATCCGTCCCTCACCGTTTCTAACCATTTCCGGCCCGGATTTAAAGGCACGGTCACTGACTATGGCAAAGCTTATTCTTCCGTACACCAAATGGGAATACCATGTTGTCATGCCCGACGGTAGTGTCGCACTGTTAACGATATCCGGTAGATGTCCGCATTGCGTCCGATTCACTACATTGACCATTTTCGGTGTCTGTACAAAACCGCCCTTGGCATCGGCCGCCCTTTCCCATTGCTCCAAAGATATGGGTTTCCCGCCTTCGCCCCATAGGTTGCCCTGATACACATCATGGTCGTCGGGGGTGCAGATGGTCGGTCGGTCACGCATGATATTTCCGAACGCCCAGCCGAACATGTACCATTTTCCCAAATAGTTAAGGATTGCGCTATCCTCAGGTTGTCTTTTTATGGGATAGCCGCCGTTGCCCTCATATAGCTGATCCCCTGAAAAATACAACACGTCGGGATTCGATTTTTCAAGGTTCTCGACCAGGGGCCGATACGGGTAGCCCTGCCAATGCTGACAGGTCAGTCCCCCGAATCGTAATGGTCTATCGGAAGGTTCTCTACGGACAGTGCCATCGTAGTTATGTGATTTGCCGTCGACGGAATAGACCAAACGATAGGGGATGTCGGAACTTGAATCCCATTCGGGGAAATTAAAAATAGCGGTAAACGAAACGGGGTCGATCCCACTGATAGCCTCCTTTTTCCATTTCCCCTCCTTTAGGAACTGGAGTTCCACTTCTTGGGAATCCTTGGGCCCGACGGGCGGCAATTGGGCAGTAAGTTTCAAGGTGTGCCTTGAGATTGTGTACATGGCCCATAGGACCGGGCCAAAACTATTTTCGGGCATGTGCTTTACCTTACTTCCTTCCAGGGCGATCGAGTTCCACCAGAACGTGTTTCCCCCCTTTTGATACACGTTGTTCTCGACGGCAATAAGGCCTTCGAGCTCCCCAGTGTATCTATATGTCATTCCCGTTTTTTGACCATTTTGATCCAAGGCCGATAACCGGAATTCGTTTTTGGTCCTTTCCGACGAAACCTCCAATTGCAATTCGAATTTTTGGTAGTCGAACGCCGGAGGCAGTTGGACCTCCTTTTCGGCGATGAACATGGTCCCTTGCGTCGAGATTCCCACAGAAACTCCTTGTCCATAATAACAGGCCGCCTTTATGCTCTCAGGATCCGTTTCGTCCTTTATACCTACCGTGAAGCCAACAGAACCGTTATCACCATTTTGTGTCAATAGGCCCGATTCGCCTTTCAGGATAAAGTTTCCCTCCCCTTTAAGTACATGGGTCAACAGGTGCAAACGGGCCTTTCTCATGGTACCCGAAAATTCAAGACGGTCGTTCTTTATCCCCCAGTCCTCCATGGGTACGCTCCAAAAGGATTTTCCAATCCATATCCTGTCGTAAGCTTTCCCGAAATGATGCTTGAACGATACATCCGAATCTTTTTTGGATGCATGTTTGCCCAATTTATAATTGGCCAGTATGGTGTTGAAAGGACTGACGAGCATCGGCACGACCAGTCCGATATTTCTAAGGAACCTTCTTCTTTTTAAAACCATTTCATGTAAGTTTAGTTGGCCAATTTGGGGTTCACGTTCACTTCGGACTCCGGTACAGGCCAGACATCGTCAACACCTACCCTGAAGTTCTTCGATGTTATATACCATCGAGACTGCGGGTCGATTTTCTTGGATGTTATAGGGTATAGGGTCGAATTCGGGAAGGGAGCTCCCCAAAAATCGCCTGTCAGGACTTCATCTCCGATACCCCATCGGAAGATATCCCACAATCGCTGGCCCTCGAGAGCCAGTTCGATTCTCCTTTCATTTCTTAAAATAGGCCGCAGTGTGCCGGGGTCGGTCTCCATGATGGGGGGAAGTCCAACCGAGGGACGCCCCCTAACCGCATTGATAGTCTGATCCAGTAGTCCCTGCGTTATCGGGTTGCCGGCTTCCAATTCGGCTTCCAAGTAACTCAGGAGTACCTCGGCATAACGTATTATCGGCACATTACCGCCGTAATCGGAAATTAATTGGCCGCTAAAGGATTCGTCAAAAAACTTGCGAAGACCATAGCCCGTTCTGGTCGCCTGCTTTGAATAGGTCAACTGATCGACAGATGCCGTCGAATCGGGATGGCAGACATAGGTTCTTCCCGCAAACGTGCTACCGTCCCAAATAAAGTTATATCTGAACCTCGGATCACGGTTGGAGCCCATATCATCATAGTCAAACCGTGGGTCATCGTACGATAGTGGGCTCCCATCATCAAAGCCATAGGCATCGGCAAGGCTACCCGTTGGGTTTACAATGTGCCACCCGGTCGCGATGGCAGGATAGGCATGTTGCGTCAACGAATTGCCTGCCTGACCACCCACATATTGTGTACTGAAAATATTCTCGCTACTATTTTCATTGGCCGGGGTAAAGAGCGAGGCATAATCTGGGTCTATGATATTCTCGCCCATATCGATGATTTCTTTGTAAACTGCTGCCGCCTGGGTAAAATTCTTTTCGCCAAGGTATATTCGTCCCAAAAAAGCCAAGGCCGCTTGCTTGCTTGCACGACCGGCCTCATCGGGAGTCAGTGCGCCAAAGGAAGGCAGTACTTCGGCAGCGGCCAATAGTTCAGCAATGGTGAACTGGATCAATTCAGCTTTGGAGGCCTTATCCACATTATTCGCTTCGTCAGGAGTTAGTGTGCTAGTTATCAAGGGAGCACTTCCCCAAAATTGGGAAAGGTAGAAATATTGAGTAGCCCTCAGAAAAGAAACTTCCGCTTTCATTCTATCTATTTGAGATCGATCGATATCTACGTTGTCGATATTTTCCAAAAAGTCGTTGCAGATGGTAATACGCTTGTATGATCCTTCCCAATAGCTATTGATGACACTATTATTCGGCAACAAAGTACCATCTGTCAACCGGTTTTGCGACGAATTATCGCCCCTTCTATCATAGGCATTGTCTGTGGCAAATTCCATAAAAACGATACCACAATAAGTCCACCAATCAGTTGGGTTGACTTGGGTCCCATACTCTATGGCGCCCCTGTATACTCCCACCAGTGCAATGTTCGCATTGGCCTCCGATGTCCAGAAATTGTCCTTTGCAAATGCATTGCTCGGAAATTGTTCCAGTTCCTTGTCGCAGGCTAAAATGAATATCATTAGGGTAATGATTACCAGTGGATATTTAGAAAAAAGAGCACGATCTATATATTTTTTACGGTGTATCATGTAATTAAAATTTTAAATTGAGACCAAATGTGTATGTGGTAAGGATAGGATAGTATGACCCTCCTGAATTAATTTCGGGATCCCAACCCTGCCTATATGAGTTAAACGAAAGTAGGTTTTCTGCCCCCAGATAGCACCTCAGATTGTCAATGCCTATGCTGTCGGTCACAGATACTGGGAATTTATAGCCGAGCTGTACGTTCTTGACCCTTAGATAACCGGAATCGATGACCCAAAAATCGGAGGTGACGGTATTTGCAGTGCCGCTGTTGGTGATCACTTCCAACCTTGGATAATCAGGATTGCGAACAGGATTATTTGGATCGAATCGACCTTCCATCTGCCAACGCTGGATATTACCAAGATTGAAAAAAGCATAACCTGCATAGCCGGTCAATTGGCCCTTTACCTCTGCTACGCCCTGCATAAATACCGATAAATCCCAATTACTGTAAGTTAGGTTAAAATTCGCTCCATAAGTATACTTAGGAATTCGGCTTCCTAAATAGGTGCGGTCGTATGTAGGATCGACTAGTCCGTCAGGAACCCCGTCGGGACCACTTATGTCTTGGTACCGGATGTCTCCAGCTTGAGCTGTCGGGTTTACCGCAGACATATCCGGCCAATTACCTACTTCACCATTGTTTAAGAATACACCGTCAGACTTATAGCCATAATACATTTGTAAAGGGTAACCAATAAAGAGATCCGAACCGTTGCCCACGAATCCGTTGGGTTGCTCGACGTTGCCCAAACCTAACGTAACGACCTCATTTTGAATGATGGAAAAGTTACCGTTAAAGCCATATCCAAAATTACCAGTAGTTTCCCGATAGCCCAGATTAAATTCCCATCCTGTATTGTTTAATGCCCCAGTGTTGGTTTCGCTTATCGCTACACCGAGAACATCGGAAACACTTGATGTAGGTTGAAAAAGAACATCGGTAGTTTTACGATTGAAGTAAGTAGCGTCGAAGGTCAAGCGATTCTCAAAAAATCCTGTTTCTATACCAATATCCGTTGTCTCTGTTGATTCCCATTTAATGTTCGGATCTCTATAGGTTTCGTATGCGGCCCCTGTGGCCAAACCCCCGCCAATACCGTAGTTTCTGCCCGACGCCAACACAGTCTGATAGGGATAGTTCCCTATATTCTGGTTTCCCAGTATACCCCATGAGGCCTTCAATTTCATATTTGATAACCATGTTATATCTTGCATAAAACCTTCTTGGGAAATCCGCCAACCAAGTGCAGCAGATGGGAAAATGGCGTATTTGTTATTCTCGGGAAACCTTGAAGAGCCATCGTACCTCACTGTAGCCTCGACAAGGTAGCGCTCCATAAAACTATATTTCAGTCTTGAAAAAAAAGATTGAAGTGCCCATTCGGCGTCGTAGCCACCGGCCTGTTGGTTCTCTGCACTCCCAAGGTCTAAAACCGTGTAGTCATTACTTGCAAAATCCTGGCGATAGCCATTGAAAAAAGAGAATTCTTGGTTTTCAAATGAATAGCCTGCCAAAATACTAAAGTCGTGGAGTTCGAAATCTTTTGAATATTCGCCTGTAAACTGCAATGTCTTGAATATTTCCTTATTGCTGAATTGGTTCAACAGTGATTGGGGTAGGTTCACTTGCTCGTTCAATCTTTGGGAAGCCAAATAGTTTCGCTCTTCAAAGAGTGAGAAATTATAGCCCCCGATAGCAGAAAATGTCAAATCTTTATTCGGTGCGTAATCTAACTTCACGTTGACACTCATCTTGGTTCTGGGATTGGTCAAATAAGAAGCTGAATTTATCCAGGAGACGGGAGTACCACCACTTTCGGGTCCAATGCCATAGTCGCCATTGGAAGCCTGGCCTAAAAAAACGGCCGGATATCGTACGGCATTTTGAATAAGCTGATCTTGAAAACTTCCTGCATCACTAGTGGCGCTTCCCTTATTTGCAGTCGCCTGAGGTTCTTCCCTTTTTTCCAACGAACCGAACATTCTTGAGCTCAGTGTGAATTTATCTCCCAGTTTGTTTACAAGGTTTATCCGAAAGGTATTTCTACTAAAACTATTTTTGGTAACTATGCCATCTTGTTGGAGATTTCCCGCGGAAACATAATAACTATTCTTTTCATTACCGCCGTTTACCGTTATGGTATGCGAGGTTTGAAGTCCCTGCTTTGAGAAAAGCATGTCTAAAAATTTGGTGTTAGGAAAATTGTCAAGATCGCTTTGTGTCTTATAATTTTCGATATCCTCTGAGGAATAGCTAGTACTGCCAGATGCAATATTGTACAATTCGGCATATTCCCAAGAATCGACGAACTCCGGTAGTTCGGTGGCCTTGTTGAAGCCTACGTAGGTATTGTAGTTTATTGAAAATTTACCATCCTTACCGCTTTTGGTGGTAACCAAGATTACCCCATTGGCAGATCTGGCCCCATAAATTGCTGCCGAGGAGGCATCCTTTAGTACAGATATGGTCTGGATATCATCGGGATTAATATCGTTTAGGGTTCCAGGGATACCGTCAATTAAAACCAATGCATCTGGCGTTGCACCGAAAGAACCCACCCCCCTAACACTGATATTACCGCCACTTTGACCCGGTCTGCCCGATCTCTGAACAACTGTAACCCCTGGCATTTGGCCAGTAATGGCCTGCGAAACTTGGGTAACCGGCCTGTTCTCTATGTTTTCAGAAGATACCTGTGATATAGACCCGATAACATTTACCTTTTTCTGGGTACCGTAGCCCACCACTACAACTTCGTCCAGGCCTTGGGCAGCCTCCTCCAGCTCTGCGTTAATCGTAGCCTGTCCGTCAACTACCACCTCCTTGGAGGCAAACCCGATATAGGAAAATACTAAAGTCGCATTTGCATCAGCAATCCCTATAGAATAAGCTCCATCAAAATCAGTCTGTACCCCGTTGGTAGTCCCTTTTTCAAGAACACTGGCTCCAGGAAGCGGTACGCCATCTCCATCGGTAACGGTACCGGACACTTGAAACTGGAGGTTGATCTCGTTCTTTACGTCCCCTTCCGAATTTTTGGAAGCATCCATTTTATCGGATATCTTCCGTAAAACAATCTGCTTCTTCATGACGTCATAGACCACATCGGTACCTCTGAACAGCTCCGATAGGACATTTGCGATTTTTTGGTTCTCCACTTTTATCGAAACCTTACGATTCACATCAACATCCCTTCTGTTCAGCAAAAACTTGAAATCGGAACTAGTTTCAATCTCTTGAATAACCTCGGCCACAGTGGCATTCGGCATATCTAAGGTGATTTTTTTGTTCTGGGAAAAGGTATTCGCCTGAATTTGGAACATGGAAACTATAGTTAGAAATACCGTAAGTTTCATTTTTAGGGAGTGCGGATTACCGCCCTCAAGATAAAAGAGTTTTTTCATAATCTGGCGTTCTTAAATTGGTTTTAGTAGTTATAGCTAGTTAGTATTTATTAAAGGCTTTTAACATTTTCTTATTTCCATATATCCTGGTTTTTGATTAATTAATAATTACTTCATTATCCTTTATACTATAATCAATCGCGTAGCTTTTGCTAATCGACTCCAACACCTCTTCAATGGTCTCGATGTCGAAGGTGGCATCGAACAATTGCACGTCAAGGTCCTTGTTCATGTTTGTTATGTTTACATTGTATTTTCGTTCCAAAGCTTGTCGTATCTTTCGGAAAGGTGTGTTGCGGAAAATAAGTTGGTCCTGTAACCAAGCGGTGTACATTTCGGTGTCCACCTTTTCTATCGAGATAGTTTTCCCTGTTTTCCCCCATTCGGCTTTAAAGCCGGGTTTTAGTATGGTTCCCCCGGCGCTTTTCTCATTCTTTCTCTTTTTATGGAGTTCTACGGACCCCTCGACTAAAACGGTAGAACTATATTTGTCTTCAGGGTAATGAGATACGTTGAACTTGGTTCCCAACACTTCAATTTCCAGTTCGTCGGCATTTACCGTAAAGGGATGTCCCTTATCTTTCGCCACGTCAAAATAGGCTTCACCGGTCAAGAATACGGTGCGGTCCGATTCTTTTAAAAACTGAACCGGATACCGCAACGATGTTCCCGAGTTCAAAAAAACATGGGTCCCATCGGACAGTATCACATCGAAGCGTTTGCCGTAGGGCACTTTCAAAGTATTGTAAACTAAGTTCTTTGAATTGTTTCCTTCGGAAGAAGGGGCATCGGATTCCCGATAGGTCAACTTCGACCTTTCTTGGTTCCCGATTATATTTCCATGGGAATCTTTTAACTTTCGGTTCGATAAAGGATCTAAGTTTTCGATGGTTCCGTTATCGAAGGTGATGGTGATGGCTTCTTGCTTTCGAACGAGTCTGTCCGAATGATTGCCCATAGTTTGATTCCGTTGAACAAAATAACCTAGCGCTAAGAATACGAGCCCCACAGCGGCGTATTTCATAAGCGAAGGGATTTTTCGGCGACGGAGCAAGATGTTATCCTTCATCATCCTTCTCTTCAGTACCTTTTTAATCTTATCCGTATCCGGTTCGTTCATAGTGGTGGTAGTTTCGTAGTGCGACCGGACGAAAGTCTCAAAAATTTGCTCGTTGCTATCGACCAAAATCCAATCAGACAGTGCATCCAGGTCTTCTGCCGATGCCTCGTTCAAAAGGTATTTCACGAGATGTTTTTCCGTTTCGGGGGCCATCATTCAATTTGGTCTATACTGTTAAGACAAAGCCAATTCGCAATACCCTAACTTTTTGTTGACTTTTTTTTCACATTCTCGTTTTATCATATATATTTATGCGATATATGCTGTTCAAAATATGGAAAAAGATAAAACAACGGAACTGATGGAACGGTTGAAAAATGGAGAGGAAAAGGCCTTCATCCATCTGGTAGATCTTTACGACCGCAGGCTGTTCGGTTATGCGCTGACCTTGACCAACGACCATGCCCTAGCGCAGGACATTCTCCAAAACGTCTTTTTGCGCACATGGGAAAGGCGCAAGAAACTGCCTATTATTACCTCTTCACTACAGAATTTTTTGTTCAAATCGGTCTACAACGAATTTATCAACCAGTACAAGAAGAACCGCTCGACCATGGTCTTGGAACATAAATATTTTGAGGCATTAAACAAGGTTGTACGATTAAACAGCGAAAGTTCTTGGGAGAAGGTCATGGACCGGGTTACCCAGGAAATCGAAGGGCTGCCCCCCAAATGTAGGGAAGTCTTCCTGCTAAGTAGAAAGGAGGGACTGACCAATGTAGAAATCTCGGAATATCTTAAGGTGTCGATAAAAACCGTGGAAGCACATCTGACCAAAGCGTTCGGGGAACTAAGAAAAAAAATGGGAGCGGAGTATCGAACGTTTTTGTTTGTTCTGTTCGGGAGTAAAGCCGTGCAGAGTTAGGTTTGCGAGAATTGAAATTATCTAAAAGACAAGGCAATATCTCATATCAAGCTCAGCGGAAAGCGGGCCGTCACCAAAGGCAATGTGCTTGAATGCGAATCTTTTATCAGTATGCCGTTGCCCCGGTATTATAGACAAGAATCTTAATTATGTCCGGAAAATGCTACCAATTAATCTTAAAATCGGTTTTTACGGAATTCCTCTTCTCTCCAAATATGTTGAATGGAAATGCGAAGTCGAACGCCCGGGCACAAATGCCCCAAGGGCAATTGTCTTGATATATTTTCTTCGTTGCATTCCTCTATTTTCCTGGTGTTGCGTTGATAAATGTTCTGCTTTAACCTTAGTTTGTATTTCCGTTCAATAATTGCCTTACGTGCCGGCAATCCACTTTTGGAAATCCAATCGGTGCGTAGGGCGAGTCGGTTCCGTTGAGCAGAGATTTAAGGTTTGATAGCCACGCCCGTGTACAGGCATAATTCCTTTATTTCGTTCATTCATTGTATTCCCACCCCCCTGCATTGACCTAATACCTTTAAGGACAGGGTTTCAAGATTGCATACTTTTCCCTTATATGTGTCGACTTTGTCGTATTCGAGCATAATACGGAGTGTCCTTTTCGATAATTTGGAATTTTACATATTGGTGTCTCTGGAAACCGTAGCAAGGACCGAAATCGAGTCCAGCTTTTCCGTAATATCAAGATGATGCTCCTTAATCTGTTGTTGATATTTACGAACAGTGTGCAGGGCCTCTAAAAATTCTTTATAGCTGATTGGCATCCAATCTGTGATTTATGATTTCACTTTGGTTTACTACGCGTAATATACTTTTCCCGTCTCTAAAATTTTCAGTATTTTATTTATGGTTTCCCTTAAACAGATATTCCAGTCTCCATCTAACCATTTCATCGTCACGAACCTTTTGGTTTATTTTTTCCGTTGCGATATCAAATATATAGGGTGTTCCAACAGAACCCAACGATGCCATGCAGTTCAGAATAAGCAGAGCCTTGGTGGGGCTGTCGGTGCCATAAAGTGCCGACAACATCACTGGGGCTGGATCTGCCACCATGATTAGACCGAGGAACTCGGCCGCCCTTACGCGATTGATGGTCTCGGGATCTTTTTTAGCGATTTCCCGGGCCATGGGCACAAGGGATTTGGCAATTTGGTCAAAACTGCTACATACGATCAAGGCCCAATAGCGCTGCCAAGGATCATTGGACTTCAACCGTGAACGGATCTGATTCTTTACCGTTCCAAAATCCATTAACATGAGGTCGGCGGTATCTATATAGCCATTGATTTCTTTTTTGTGTTCCTTGCCGAACTTCACAGGGTCGTCGAGCGCCTTCTCCACCAAATAAAATTCGGGGTACAGGGAAAGATCGGGCATTCCTTTGATCCAAGTATGCAATAGATCGTGCATTTTCTTTACCGTAGTTCTCATTTCGGGATCCCGGGCCAGATTCTTGGTCTCATAAGGGTCATTTTCTACATCAAAGAGCATCTCGGATGACCTTGGCTTAAAGAAGGCGGATTGCGTTTCATTTAGTTTACCCTCCCGGTAAAGCGTTTTCCATTCCCGATAGGCCGATTGTCTGTACCGGTAATTGTTCATCAGCGCATCGACATTGAAGGGCTGGAAACTTCTTATGTATTTGTATTTGCCCTTTCTTACGGAGCGGACGAAATCGTATTTTTCATCGAACCTGTCGGCATACCCGTAGGTTACGTTATCGTTCCGAAGTGCTCTCAAGTCGATGTTATTTCCCAAAAAGGGCCTCCCGTCCATTTGTTCCGGGATTTTGATTCCGGCCAGGTCGAGTACCGTTGGGGCCAGATCCACAAAGCTTACAAACCTCTTAGCCCTACTACCCATCTTTTTATCCACCAGATCTTTATATTTTTCTGGGACCCGGACCACCATGGGCACGTGAAGGCCCGTCTCGTAGACGTATCCCTTACTCCCCGGCAAGACCCCGCCATGATCCCCGTAATAAAAGATAAAGGTATTTTCCAGGAGTCCGTCCGCCTTTAAGGCCTCAACGACCTCCCCTACCTGCTTATCCATATCGATTATCCTATCCCGATAATAGGCATTGGTATACCGGAACAATTCGGTGTCCGGATGATTGGGCTGTACCTTGAAACTGTTCTCCTTTGTTCTTGTAGGATGAGCTTCCATGTCCGTTTCGGAAAATTGTACGCTGGACTCGTGCGTTGTACCTATATTATGGATATAAAAAAAAGGTTGTCCCTTTTTGCGGTCCTTCCAACTTCCCTTTTTCGAGGATACGTCCCATACATCGTCGCCCTTGGTAAAATTATAATCCTCCTTACTGTTGTTGACCGTATAGTAGCCCGCGTTCCGCAAATAGGCCGGGAACATGCGCAGGGAGTCCGGCATGGGCACGTATTCGGCCCTTCTATGGTACTGCGTTCCGGTTCGTGGAGCGTAATAGCCCGAAATAATGGTGGACCGTGCCACACTGCACACGGGAGCATTGGAAAATGCGTGGTCAAAAAGAATCCCGTGCTCCGCCAAAGCGGCTATATTGGGCGTTTCCGTTCCATTGTCATCGAACAGTTTCATATAATGCTTGGAATTATCCTCCGATACAATCCAAACGATGTTCGGGGGCTTCCTTTCCGCACTTTGGGTGTTGAATGACGTACTGGAAAAGAGGGCACAGATACCCAATAAAAATCGGAATCCCATATTCTGAAAGTTTTTCATTGCTGGATCTATAATTTCTTAATCCCTTATCTTTTTATCTATATAATCCAAATCGGATATATCCTGGAAGTCGGAATCGTTCAACCAGCCCCATCTCAGGATTGTATCATGGTTTTGATATCGTTCGTAAAAATTGACTCCTCCCTTATCCGCATACTTGTAATTTTCAAAGACATCCCCTTTTCCGAACATTCTGGGATCTTTCTGTTCCTTCAGTTTGGCATATAGTTCTTCCCGTAATTTTTTGGTGATTGGTTCATAGCACTCGGTAAAAGCCAAATTCTCCAAACAATCGGGATCCTTGGAAATATCGTACAGTTCGTCCTGAGGCCGTTTTCCAAAGTTCCATTCCCAGTACTTGGCCATTTCTTTATTATAAACGGTATTTAAAACCACTGTTTTTGTAGCTGCACCGTCGGTATTGGCGTAACCGGTTTCCGGATTGCCCACGGGCCACCGATCGGTCTTGAAATTGTGCAGGTACAGCATACCGTCCTTAACGATGCCACGAACGGGATATCCCCAATCATGGGGGCGTCCAATATCGTGTCTTTCCTTACCGATCAAGACGTAATTATCCTTTTTTTTGGCCATAACCGTATTGGAGGAGCTAAAAAACGGGGCAAAACTCTTACCGGTTATAGCTGCCATCCCCGTTTCATACTGTTCCACTCCCGCCACTTCCAAAAAGGTGGGCGCAAAATCGATAAAACTGATATAGTCCTCTATTTTTCTGCCGGGATGCTCTATCCCATCGGCCCACATAACAGCCAACGGCAAATGGTTGGAATACTCGTATTCCTGGCCTTTTATCCTCGGGAAGGGCATGCCGTTATCGGCAGTTACTACAACAATGGTGTTGTCAAGTTCTCCCGAAGCGTCCAGCATCTGCAGCATTTTTCCCAATTGTTGGTCGAAATATTCGATTTCAAAGGCGTAATCCAACAAATCGGTCTTGATGGAATCATTGGCGGGCCAAAAATCATAGAGATCCTTATTGGGTATTTCCCAGACATGCTTTCCCCCTTTTTCGATCCCCGACCCGTATTCATATCCTCTATGGGGCTCGATTCCTCCGTACCAAAAGAAAAAAGGCTTTTTACTTTTTTTACCCTCTTTTATAAAAACATTAAAATTGGCCGCATAATCGATGTTGCTAATAAATTCGGTCGGGGGCGTTGTCCTTTCTTCTTGATAGGCTTTGACCAGTAGATCCCTTTTACTGCCATCCGCATTCTTGGCCACGCCCGGCGCCCAACCCTTGCCGGTATAGCCTACTTGATAACCATGTTGACCTAAAACCTCGGTAAAGACCTTGAACTTATGCGGAAAGTTTGGCCAGTGGTTTGCCGCCTGTTCCAATTGCCAGGAATTACGGCCGGTGAGGATATTGGAGCGGGACGGCGCACATTTAGCATTGTTGGCATAGGTTCTTTTGAACAATAGCCCGTTCTCGGCCACCCTATCGAAATTCGGGGTATCTACCCAAGTACAGCCGTAGGCGCCCATATGCAAATACGTGGCATCGTCCATAATGGCGAAAAGGATATTCGGCCGCTTTTGTTCTTCACCTTTGGCAATTTTCTTACTTTCCGATTTATCCTCAGCGTTTTCACAACCTACTATTATTAGGGCAAATGAAATTATGGATAGTAGGGCTTTTTTTACCATTTTCGTATTTATTAAAGATAAGGCATTCACATAGTTAATAATATTATCCGAATATTATTATTGCGGATTTTGCACTAGATTTGAGTTTAGGGCTATTTCAGTTTCAGGTCGTTTAAGGTTTGAACTCAATCAATCTATGTACATAATTTATTGGAACAATTTGGGAGCGTAAAACAATACCAAGCGTCATTTATAAACCTGAAAAAAGCTATCTGCCGGAATTGATTCCCTTTTAATTTCAGTCGCACTCCATTCCAAATTAATAGCGGGCTTTCCGTTTTTCTCTTTCACATAATACAGCCTAAACGGATGCAGGCCTGCTTTTAGCTGTATACTTCCACTTTTGGGCGAGTTCGCGAAATACTCCTGCCCGGCATCGATAACCACAGCATCGTGTATCCGTAGCAACCCAGAGCCGTTTGCCGTAAGATAGAACGTGTACGCACCATCTTCCGGGATCTTTATAAAACCTTCAAAATAATAGGCATCATAGGCTTTTTCGATTCCGATATCAGTTTTGGGGAATTCGGCAACACCTTCTTTTGATGCCGTAAGTGTACGCATTTCTGGCACCCATGAAAAATCACCTTGATAAACTTTCCATAAAACACCATTCTCAATTCCTTCCCGTTCCGCGGCCGGAACGGAAACATTGTCGTAAGGCCTTGTCGCCGTATTGTTGGATATGCGCGATTGCAGCGTTCTATGTTTCAGCTTTCTTTGAAATGTTTTCATATTCGGGTTTTTAGCCAAATTATTCTTTTGTTGTGGATCCTTGACAACATCATAGATTTCGAAATCATCGTTTTGATTCCGAATATCATAGCGCACACCAACGGTATCTCCTAGGCGGAGCATTTGCATCTGGTTACGCTTTCGTGAACGATGTTCCGTCAGAAAGTCGTTGTATGAGGGAGTCTCTCCTCCCTGAAAATACTCGACATAGATATGGCTGGCGGGCTGCTTGCCCTTGTTTAAGAGAGAAGGCACGAGCGAAACCCCATCGGATAGGGCTGGGGCGGGCATACCGGCCATCTCGATAAAAGTGGGCATCCAGTCATAGGAAATGCTTGGCGTTTGTATGGTATGGTCTTCGGGAATACTTCCGGGCCATAGCGCGATGGTAGGCATGCGCAGGCCCCCTTCCCAAGTATCACGTTTTATACCGTCGAAAGGACCAAAACTTTTGAAAAAGGTCGGCGAGTAGGTTTGGCCTTCGAGATACGATTCCCTTGATGGCCCGTTATCCGAAGTAAATACGACGAGCGTATTGTCATCGATTTCAAGATCTTTGAGCAGTTGTATAAGATCGCCCACGGCACTATCGATACGACGGGTGCCCGTGGCATAGCGCTTATATACCTCGGGCCACGGTCTTTCTGCAGTTGCGGGATTATCATCATCATCATAGAAGGCGTTTGCGTAATCCCTGTGCATCCAGGAATCGATTTCGCCAGAAGCAGTATTAATCATTTTCCCCGGTTGCCCAGTCCACTGTAGGCCACCCTTTATGCCTCCGCCTCTCGGATAGGCTTGGGTCGGCAGTTCCAAAACGGCGTGGGGCGTATCGTATGCCAAGTACAGAAAGAATGGCTCATGTGCGTTTCCGCCTTGCTGCTGTTCTAAAATCCACTTCTTGGCGGCGGCCGTCCAGATGTCCGCGGTATAACTCTTGTCGAGGTCAGGGGTAATATTGGTGCGGTTTTCATAGACCTCCTTAGAACCTCTATAAAGGCCTTCTTTCGGGTAGTGCTCATGTCCGTCCCGGTGACGCATATAGCCCAAGAAATAATCGAAACCCCGGTTCAAAGGGTGGGCCGTCCAGTTCGGCGCCTTATCGTACCTACCCTGCAGGCCCCATTTTCCGATGGCTGCGGTGGCATACCCGGCCTGGCGCAATATGGAAGCCATGGTTAGATTATTTTCCAATGCCTTATCGAACTGGTTGTCCCGAACATTAGTATGCCCTTGGCTTCGGCCCAGCAACAAAGAGGCACGGGAAGGGGCACACACGGGTGCCGCCGCATAGTGTTGCGGAAGTAGAGCGCCCTCGGCAGCCATTTGATTGAGATTTGGGGTAAACTCCTGGGGTATTCCCGAACCATTGTCCTTAGCCAGTTGTTTCTGGAAAAATACTCCCAAATCCCCGTATCCCAAATCATCGGTCAGGATAAAGATAATGTTGGGCTTTTGGAGTTTGGAGTTATTTGTTGTATTTGTTACTTCCTGGGCATTGATACACCCAGCCATCATAACGGCTAGAGTGAAGATAGCTCCTTTTCGAATCTGTTTTTTGTTTATAACCATGATTAAAAAGAGTTTAACATATTATCATTTTATCGACTAGAGCGTGGTCGGTATCTACTTTAAATTAATTGTTAAGACAAGTCACAATATGCAAATCGATTGCCATATTATACCTAGAATCACGTACTCGAACATCGAAAAAGGCGCTGGGTATACCTCCAGCCAATACTCTTTAACAAGGGAAAAGGGCCGACCCAAATCTTCCAGGTCCTTCAAGTTTTGGCTGTAAAATACCCAAATCCCATATTCAATAATACTTGTTGTATATGGACGCTAGTGGTCGAGTTTTCAAGCTTTGAATTTTAGGGATCCAATTCCTCGTGGAGATTCTTGGATTTAGAAATCTTCCCGGAAAGATCACAAAAACCGTCGACCGCCAAAACAATTTATGAGTCAAATGTAAACCCGGCATCTAGTCGTATGGCGGATTTTAAATTCGAAAGCCTTTCTTAAAAGAGAGTCCTCCTAAGATTGTGGTTGTTTCTAACCCTAAGGGTCGCCGCGAATATGTAAAAAAGAAACATTTTTTATAATCCTCTTGTATTTTACTGAGTGGTTTCAATGGCGATCTAAAAAGTTTTGTTTGAAATCAATAAAGGGTATTTTGGAAGTTCATAACCTCCTTTTGAAAATTAGCTCAAAAAAGAAAAAGGATTATTCCACGTTCAAATATGTACCTTGGTCAAAAGTAAAGACATCGGATGGGGTTCTTGCTGTTTCGATTATTTTTTTCATTTCCGCTACTATTTCGGTATTGTCGGTTGCTACATCATTTTCCTCGCCCGAATCTTCCTCTACGTTATAAAGTTCCAAGGGTTCATCAGGCTGATCAAATACATTGTATTTTACCGCTTTCCATTTTCCTTTGCGAACCGCTTGACGGCCCCCTTTTTCATGGAACTCCCAATAGAGATATTCATGCTCCTTTTGATGCTCAATTTCCCCCAAGAGCGTTGGCAAGAACGAAATACCGTCGATATCATTGGGAAAGTCTACCCCTGCAATATTTGAAAAGGTTGGCAGTACGTCCCAAAAAGCGGATATATGGTCGGTTTTAGTTCCCGGTTTTATCTTTCCGGGCCAATTTACGATCATAGGTACTCGAATGCCACCTTCGTACAGATCGCGCTTAACACCTTTGAAAGGACCGTTGCTGTTAAAAAATTCCGGATCAGCACCGCCTTCTTCGTGAGGCCCGTTATCAGAGGTAAAAACGATAATTGTCTTATCGGCAATTCCTAAACTTTCAACCTTCTCTATGATTTCGCCAACTTGGCTGTCGAGCAAGTCGACCATGGCCGCAAAAGCTGCATGGGTCTCTACCTGCGAGCGGTAAGGTCCCAGGTTGAAATCCGGTCCTTCATCTACGCCGTTAAATTCCTTTTCGGGTGGATATTTTTCACGGTGCTTCTCCATATATTCTTCCGGTGCGGCAAGTTCAGCGTGAGGAATGATAGAGGGTACATAGAGAAAAAACGGCTTATCTTTATTTTTCTCAATAAATTTGAGGGCTTCATTTTGAATAAGTTCAGGCGCATAAACCCCTTTTTCACCCTCAGCATTTTTTGACAGTATTATGGAATCGTTGTTCGACCAAAGGTGATAGGGATAATAATTATGCCCTAGGCGTTGGCAATTATATCCATAAAAGGTGTCGAACCCCTGATTGAGGGGATCGCCCTCCGAGCCGGGAAATCCAAGTCCCCATTTACCGAACGCGCCAGTGGCATACCCTGCTTTTTTTAGTGCCTCGGCCAAGGTAAAGGTGTCGTCCGGAATCGGGTATTGCCCCTCCGGCTGTATTTCTTTGTTACCACGGACAACTGTATGGCCTGTATGCATGCCGGTCATCAACGCCGAACGGGAAGGGGCACAGACGGTACTGCCGGAATAATGCTGGGTAAATAGCATTCCCTCAGATGCTAGTTTATCGATATTGGGAGTTTCAAATTTTTCCTGGCCGTAACAACTTAAGTCACCGTAGCCCAAATCATCTGCAAGAATGTAAATTATGTTGGGCGAACTGATTTCCTCATTTGAAATCATTTCCTTTTTCTGTTCATTGCAGGAAATCACCATTAGTAATATTAAAATAGGAATGAATGCAATTATTTTTCTGAAATTCATTTTGTTTATATTTATAAGTAGTTTTTATTTTTTTGATACGTAGAGAGGATTCAATTCTGTAGGGATAGTAGCATTTATATCATTCTGCCAATCTGTTAATTTTTTCATTAAACCCGCTACTTTTTTGGGTTCTTTTTCTGCTAAATTGTTTCTTTCTCCAGGATCATTAGGCAAATAATAGAGTTCTACACCCTGATCTTCGAAGTACCAATGTAATTTCCACCCTTTAAATAAAATAGTGGAACCAGGTCTTGTTCGAAACAAAGGATCACGACCATCATCTTTAGCTTCATCATAGCTTTGGAGATAAATGGGAAAATGCCAAAAAATAGGTTTTGACTGTATTGTATCTCCTTTCAGGATGGGGAGAATACTGTTTCCATCCAAAGTTATTTCGGTTAATTCTATGCCCAAAACTTCTTTAAAAGTTGGAAAGAAGTCTATATTAATAATTGGTTGGTCCGAAATCGATCCTGGATTTATTTTACCAGGCCAACGAATTATACATGGTACACGGGTACCGCCCTCATAATACGACCCTTTTCCAGCACGCAGTGGTGCTTGGGGAGAAATTGAACGTATACCTCCATTATCAGAGGTAAATACTACCATAGTATTATTGGCCAAACCTAAAATATCTAATTCTTTAAGAAGTCTACCAACATTTGAATCCATAGTTTCAACCATAGCCGCATATGTCGCATCTATTTCCAAAGGGTTGTTGACTTTTTGTCTATACTTTTGGATTAGTTTTTCCTTAGCCATTATTGGAGTATGAACTGAATAAAAAGGGAGGTATAAAAAAAAAGGTCTGTTTTTGTTTTTATGTAAAAACTTTATTGCCTCACTGGTCAAACGATCAGTCAAATGTTCTCCTTTAGGACCATTTTTAATATTATCTATCTTATATGGACTAAAATATCCATCCTTTCCTGGATTACCTTTAAGACTGCCTCCTACATTGATATCGAAACCTTGATCCAAGGGATTCTTTCCTAAATGCCATTTCCCAAAAGTTCCAGTAGTATATCCTGCTTTTTTGAAAAGATCGGCTAAAGTAAATACATCAGATTTAAGGGAGTCAGTGTTTTCAATAGGTATAAGTTTTCTAGTTGAATCCTCTCCTCTTGCTGATGGGCTTACTGTATAAATTCCATGTCTTGGTGTATATTGGCCTGTCATTAAACATGCTCGGCTTGGAGCACAATTTGATGCACTTGCATAGGCATTGGTAAATGTCATACCCATTTTAGAAAATTGGTCTATGTTTGGCGTTTCAAAATAGCCATTGTCCATAAATCCTAAATCTTTCCAACCTAAATCATCTACGTTAATATAGATGACATTTGGTAGGTTATTTACAGATTCTGTTTTTGTGACATCTTCTTTAGAGGAATTAAAAATTGTTCCAATTAATGAAATATATAAAATAAGTAAGTTCCTCATGTATAAATCTATTTGAGTTGATATCCCTGTCAGTATTATGAAGAAATTTCATTCAAAAAGAGGCAAGACCATTAGGAAATGCCTCTAATTAAAAATAAACTAACCCAACATTCTTCTATCTATATCCATTATTGGTAGGGTCTGATTCTAACAATGCTGGATTCAAAATAAATTCTTCTGGTGGAATTGGTAGTAATATATGATAAGGTTGTATGTTCGCTGCTGGATTGTACACACGGTATTCCGTATTTTTTACAACATCCAATAATATACCCCACCGAATTAAATCCATCCTCCGATGCCCTTCTGCACCGAGTTCCCATTTTCTTTCATCATAAATAGCTTCCCTAAAACCTTCCTTGGATAAACCAGATAGTGGTTGGTCTGGTTCATAAGCTCTTTCCCTTACCCTGTTTATGTATTGATATGCACTTGAAGGACCATTTAATTCGTTTTCAGCTTCGGCTGCCATAAGATAAACGTCAGCCATTCTAAAAATTATCTTATTATCACCGTGATTCCCCCTAGGTGAATTTATTTGATCCAAGTTATACATCTTCGGTATATAAGGGAAATTGAGTTCAAAACCTAAGTACTCAGTTTGCACGTTCATAGGCCTTCGTAAATCATCTAAAGGAAATTTATTTGCAAAATCAGGTAGAGCAATTGAAAGACCATATCCTGTGTAGCCCTCATTTCTATCGGCTAATGCATTGCTTAACTCGTCCTGTTTTTTTGGGTCTTTTGGTTCATCCCTAATTCGTGGAGTGAAATGATCTGGCCAGTCATTTGGATTAACATTTAATACATAATCCATTTCCCAAATGTTTTCTTGGTTATATTCATTATTGGGATTAAAAACTGCAGCGTAGTCATCTAATAAATCGTGGGGGGAATTGTTAATAATTTCTACAGCTTTGTCTCTTGCCTGTTCCCATTTTTGCTGAATTAAATAAATTTTAACCATAACAGTGGCAGCAACCCATTTACTTACTCTTCCTAGCTCATTTGATTCGTAAGAGTTAGGTAAAAATTCCTGAGCCCTTTGCAAATCAACCAAAATTTCATTCCGTATCGTAGTTTTATCGAATCTTGGGAGTATCTGTATTTCGGCAATAGGTAAATTATCGCGATAATAGGGAACATCTCCCCATAGATTTGTTAAATGATAATATGCGTAAGATCGTAGAAATAAAGTTTCTCCTTCAATTTTATTCTTTTCACCAATAGTTATGGTCTCATTTAATGCCAATTGTTCTAAAATCGTGTTACTATTAAGTATTATTGAATAAAGATCTTGCCAAGTAATAGGAGCACCCGCTCCTTGATCTATAGCGCTAATATTACCTTCACTCAATGTGTAGGATTGAATAGGTTCTACTTGTCCAAAAACCCTATTCGGACCTATTACATCGGCACCATTTTCATAGAAGCGATCTAAACCTATCTTACCATGTAATGAATTCAATTTGTATGTGTCGTACAGTCCAATGATGGCCAGATTAAATTCGCTTGCAGTTGAGAAGAAGTTACTTGGAGAAACTATCGCCCTCGGTTCTTCCTCAAGAAAAGAGTCGCATCCAAAAAACAAACTCACGGCAATAATTATTAATAAATATTTTTTTAAAAGTTTCATGTTTTTTATTTTAAATCTATTAACTAAACGTTGTTTCTCTATAAATTCAAAATTGAATTTTAGTCCCGACGGAAATGGTTCTAGAACTAGGATATTGGCCTCTTGAAAATCCGGAAGAAAGGTTGTCACTATCTTTGCCAAATTGGCTTGTTTCAGGATCTTTCAACCTAAAGTCCGATAAAACGAAAAGATTTGTACCCACCATATATAGATTAATACCCTTAAGACTTTTCATTCCCAGTTTATCTACAGGAATGTTGTAAGCAAGTCTTAGACTTTTAAGTCGAAGATGTGAACCATCTTCTATCATTGCCGAATTACTAAAAACTTCCGATAATGAGGCGACTGTTCCTGCTCTAGGAATATTTGAGGTTGGATTTTCAGGAGTCCAACGATTTACTGTTTCTTTATACTTTGTTAGTTCAGGTCTACCGAATAATGCAGTTTGCGTAAGGCTATTAAACACCTCGTTACCCGAAGTACCTTGAATGAAAAAGTCCAAATCAATATTTTTATAGGAAAGCGTATTACCTATTCCATAATAAAAATCAGGTTGTGGACTGCCCAATACTACAAAATCAAGCTCATTTATCTGTCCATCGCCATTGGTGTCATCAAATCGTGGACCGCCTACATCTTGACTTCCCCCAATTCCCGCTTGATCAATTTCTTCTTGTGATTTCCAAGTTCCAAGATACCGCACTCCGGTAAATACCGGTACGGTTTCACCAACTATTAGTCGCGCACCAGTACCTCCTTGTTCAGCAGGTGTTGCCAAGTTTATAAAGTCAACTCCCCCTAAATCGGTAACCTTATTTCTATTGCCAGATAATGAAAGAGATGTTGACCATTGAAAGTTATTGTTGGATACATTAATACTATTAATTAAGAATTCCATTCCAGTATTCTCAATTTTCCCTAAATTTTGAAGTTTACTTACAAACCCAGTTTGTCTAGGTAATTGGGCATTCAGCAATAAGTCCTCTGTTTCTTTCTTATAGTAATCTACCTCAATGGAAAGTCTGTTATCGAAAAACCCCATTTCTAATCCAATGTCAAGTTGCTTTGTAGTTTCCCATTTAAGTTCTGGATTCTCGGGACGTCCAAGATTAACACCAGGATTTTCAGAGCCATTAAAAGTGGTATTTGCCGCATCTAGAAGTGCTAACGTTCTATAAGAGGGAATCGCCTGACTTCCTGATAAACCAAAACTTGCCCTTAATTTTAAGTTGCTAAAAACCTCCAGATTCTTAATGAATTCTTCTTCTGATAATTTCCAAGCGAAAGCACCAGATGGAAATAAGGCATATTTGTTACCAGGTGCAAAACGGGATGAACCATCTACCCTACCCACTAGTGTAAACAAATATTTGTCATTCAATGAATAATTAATTCTTCCCAGCCAAGAGGCTAGTTGAAAAGAGTTATAACCAGAGCCTACATTATTTCGAGTCGGATCTGCTCCGAAGCCCAAGTTATTAAAACCTGTAGCATCGTTTGACAAACCAAAGGATTGGGAAATACTAGACTCAAATTCTGATTTTTGAAGCGTAAAACCTGCTAGTACAGTCAATCGGTCTTTTTCACCTATATCAGTGCTATACGTAACTGTATTTTCATTTATATAACTAACGCTCAAAGAATTGTCCACCCTTGCATCTCCACCATTGTTTATAATAAGATTATTGGGTAATGCACCAGGGTTAAATCGATTTTGTTTAAAATCATTAATTTCAGGACTAAACGTGGACTTGAAAACTATTTTTTCCCATGGCCTGAATTCAACATAAGCGTTCCCCAAGATGTTCGTTACAAGATTATGATTTTGTCTTAATGTAATGTCAGCTTCGTAGTTAGGAGATATACCATCTGTAATTGGATCTAAAGCTGTGAAATTACCAGCATCATCAAAAATCGCCCTGTTCGGAGTAGTTGAAACATACAAAGCATCTATATTGAATTTAGGATTTTCTTGCCTTAATCTAGAAATGTTCATTCGAAAACCTACCTTGAATTTTTCTGATAGTTTGATGTCCATATTTGAACGAAAAACATATTTTTTAATTCCACTAGACCTAATTAAACCTTCCTGATTGAAATAATTACCTGAAATATAATAATTGGTATTTCTACTTTCTGAAACTCCAGATACAGATACATCTACATTGGTTACAGGAGCTGCTTGGGTAACTTGGTCTACCCAGTCAACGTTAGGTACGTTATCTAAATTTGGAAAAGGAAGGGCCGAGCCTCTAAATTCAGCGTCCTCGTTGGCATAGGCGGCATGTTCTTGTCCATCAAGAAAATCTACTTGGGTAACTATTGATTGTAAGCCTGTGTATGTATTGATGGATACATTCGGCTCACCTGGAGTTGCACCTAATCCACTTTTAGTGGTTACAAGAATTACTCCATTAGCACCTCTAGTTCCATAAATAGAAACAGCAACTGCATCCTTTAAGATATCAATTGATTGAATGTCATTGGTATTAAGATTACTCAAGTTATAATCCGTTCCAACAATAATACCATCAATTACCCATAAAGGTTCATTATTTCCTTGAATAGAATTACCCCCTCTAATACGAATGGTTGTTGCGGCTCCTGGTTCTCCACTAATTTGAGAAACTTGAACCCCAGAAGCTCTTCCTTGTAAGGTTTGATCTACTCTAGCCGCTGGTAGGTTTGCGAGCTCATCACCACTTACCTTGCTTACGGAACCTGTAAGGTCTTTTCGCCGAACTTCTCCATATCCAATAACTACAACTTCATCTAAAGCTGAGGAATCATTCTCCAATACTACATTTATTACAGATTTACCATTAATTGGAAATTCCATAGTTTTAAAGCCTAAATAGGAAAATACTAGGGTGTTGCCACCATCAGGAACATTAAGCTCGTAATTTCCGTCAAAATCAGATTGTACACCTACTGCAGTTCCCTTCACTAGTACGTTGGCGCCCGGTAATGGAACACCCTCAGAATCTGTTATAGTTCCACTAACTCTTATTTCCTGAACCGGTTTGGTGATACCTGCCCTATTAGTGACTTTTTCAATAACCTTTTCATTAGTATATCCCTCTCTTTTGAGAATAATCTGTTTTTCCCTAATTACATAAGTTATATCAGAACCAGAAAATAATTTTTTTAATACACTTTTGAGTGGTTCATCGTTAGCTTTTAGGGAAATTAGCCTATTGGTGTCAATTTCATTGTGATTATAAAGAAAACTGTATTCAGTTTCCTTCTCAATTTTTTCAAAAACATCTGTAATTTTAGTGTTGGTAAGGTTACAGGAAACCTTGGTGTTTTGAGAATAAGTGTTGGCTTGTGTCGAAAAAATTGAAACTAAGAAAAGAATAGTAGTTAGTTTCATGGCTAGACTGAAAGTTGGTTTATAGGATTTCAAATGTCCTATAGGAGCATCATTTTTCATATTTTTGTTTATCATGGGCTTAATTTTTAAGGTTGGTTAATCATTATTTTTTCACCATCAATTATAAAATCAAATTTTTTGTTTTCGGCAAAAGAACTTAGAACTTCTACAATACTTTCATCATTGAATGATGCTGTATATACTTGTTCGTCAAGCTCTTTATAATTATTTTCGATTGTAACATTAAAATTTCGTTCAAGTCGTTTGATTATGTTTTTGAATGGTAAATTTTTGATTATAAGTTTGCCTGAAGTCCAACTTGTATAGATATTGGTGTCAACATCTTCAATATTTGCCTTTCCACTTAGATTGTCCCACTCTGCTTTAAAACCTGGCTTGAGCAAAAGTGGTGAATTGACTTTTCCTAAATTATTTCCATTACTAGTTAAGCTCACTGATCCTTCCACCAAAACAGTATTTATAAATGAATCTTCAGGATACGCGCTCACATTGAATTCTGTGCCGAGAACTGTTACATCCATTCCTGAGGTACTTACAACAAAGGGATTTAACTTGTCCTCACTAACGTCAAAAAATGCCTCGCCTTTTAAGAATACTTCCCTTTTCTTCCCTTTTTGAAAATTTACCGGATACTTTAGGGAGGAACCAGCATTTAAATGTACTAACGTGCCATCGGACAATGTGATTTCAAATCTTTTGCCAAAGGGTATGGTTAAAGTGTTGTATATTAATTTTCCTTCTGGTTTTGAATTCTGATAATTCAATTTATTGCCTTCTTTTTTGCCCATAACGTTGCCCTGAGCATCAGTAATAGGTTTCTCGCCCTCAACGGACAAAAAGTGAATTTCTCCATTATCAAATTGTAATCTGATTACATCCAAATCACTTTTTACAGTCCGTTCAAAAGGTATTGTTAATTGATTATAACCATAAATCGCTAAAATCATTAAACCTGTAAAAATTGCTGCAATTTTTAGTAATGGCTGTAAATTAAAACGGTTACCTTTTTTAAGGTCATATTTTTGCATGACCTTTTTCCAAGAGGTTTCAACATCAATATTTTCCAAATCAGAAATATTAACTCCTTTGTGATAAAGGTGTTTTAATTTTAAGAATAATTCTTTATTCGTTTCTGAATCACTTAACCATTTATCAAGGATTTTCGTTTCCTCATCGGATATGGTCATTTTAAATTTTTTAATGACCAATTGTATAATTTTCATCTGAAGAAATTAGTGATTTAGATAATCCTATTATCTTTAAGGGTAAAAACTTTTAATTTAGGGTAGTGAAAAAATGAAATATTTTTAATAAAAAAGGCAAAGTATTACAGTAACTAAAGAAGATGAGATTTTTTCCATGTTGTTGCGAAGATTGGTGTAGGCCTTTTTCATGTGGTATTTTACTGTGTTGACAGATATTCCCATGGTTTCAGCAACATATTTATATTTTTGCCTTTCAAATGTGCATAGTTTGAAAACGGTTTTTGTCGAATTTGGAAGAGATTCGATTATTGCTAAAATTTGAAGTACTGTTTCATTTTGTATTAAAGTTTGTTCAGTGGATTGAATAATTATATCATTATCGGATAATCTCGCAAACTTTCTTTTCCTTTTTTTAATAATAAGACATTTGTGTCTTATTGCTGAACAGATGTAGGCTCTTAAATCTAATATTTCCTTTCCTTTATTACTTAATAATATGCTTACACAGATATCCTGAACAACCTCTTCAGCTTCAATTCGGTCCTGTAGGTAGGTAAAACATAGTAAGCACCATTGATCATAATGTTGTTTGAAAATTTTTTCTAAATCTGTTGAGATACTTTCTTTCAATTTTAAAATCTTGATATAAGTATAATATTTAATACGAAATTCTCGCTAAATCTAATAGAAATTATAAATTTGACAAAATAATTGTAAAAATTCATTAAAATTTTATTTCTCAATAAGATGAAGTTTACGATACTCTCGATGTGTAAGATAGCTTAAATATGTCTTTAAATTGATTATGATGCCATCCTCTTAGTTGCATACACCAGGTCCGATGGCACTTCTCCTAATTCCAAAAATATTCCTTTAGTATTGCAGAATTCAATGTATACGTTTATCATTTGATATAGGTCGACTTCTCCGTGGGTAGGGTTTAGGTTTTCCATATTTGATCGACTTCCAGAAACTATCTATGAAAATGTTGTCCAATGCCAGTGTCTTGCCGTCCATCGATATTCAGATCTCAAATTTTTTGAGCACTTCGATATATTGGGCTCTCGTATATTGGGACCCCTGGTCGGAGTTTTGTATCTCCGGTGCGCGATGTTCAGCTTTCGTGTCCTCCAATAGTTAGATGCACCACTATTTGTCCATGGAATTTCAAACGCTCCAGTTCAGTATCCTTCTATTGTATACGCCTATTATCGCATTTATGTACATAAATCCCCTAGCACTGTGATATTACGCTATATCGGTCTGCCAGACCTGACCGGGACGTTCAACCTTCAGGCCCTTCAAAAGAGAGGGGTATTTATAGTTCGTAGGGCGTTTAATGGTCGTCTTGGTCTATCTAAATACCGTTTGGAGCTATATGAC
Organism: Pricia antarctica; assembly: GCA_011050085.1. Lineage (GTDB taxonomy): Bacteria > Bacteroidota > Bacteroidia > Flavobacteriales > Flavobacteriaceae > Pricia > Pricia antarctica_A. Next base: position 145,037 of record DRGL01000027.1, read on the forward strand.
CTTTACAGCCTACGGATCTTTTTTTCGTTTATCCGATTCCCCAGGTCGCGGTTCAGCTGGTCCGTCATTAGTTCCACAGCCGTAATACGGGTGTTCCAGAAAATGGGCATCCATTTCCTCCATCAACCTCAAGTTGTAAGGGCTCTGCACCTATGGCTACCTTGGCCTTTAAAGATGCAATGAACCTGCCTGCCGGCATACAGGTTTTGTTTTGTTCCTTTCATATTTGACAGGGTTAAATTACAACTCAACTTCCAGGCTAAAAATTCGGGGATCATTTTAATCAAACCTATTTAATCAAAATTTATTTGAACTTTTGGGACGACGATTCTTAAGGATATTATTAAAGTTTTTTGAAGATCGAGTTTTTATAGATTTTCTATTTTTTTTTTCATAACACTATAATTTCATTTTTAGTGAAACTTTCCCTATGCCTTTCTAAATTTTAATTTCTTAATACTTTTGACCTTTGGCAGGTGTGTGCATATTCACGGTTAACAATATGTTCGGCCACGGATAGATTATGGTTTAATGACAAATACCGAGACCTGATTTAATAAGCAAAAATTGACATTTCGAAAATGACGCTTTAAATAGATATTAAAAAGTGATAAAACACGAGCTTTAATAAATTCTTAAAATCTACATTGTTATATATCGATATCTTTATAACCGTGGCTAAATTTCGCCAATTAGACAATAAATTGTTAACTTTAACTAATTATTAATTAATCGTAAACTGGATATACCGCTTTCAAAAATCAGTTTATTTGTAGTACATTTTTAAATTGATTGTTTTTATGTCCTCCTCCAAAACCGTTTTTGCGCATAGGATTTTAATGCAAAAGATAAAGAACTCTGATTCAAAGGCATTTCGAGAGCTTTATAACATTTTATGGAAACCACTTTATGTTCGGTCTTACGCCATACTTCGCGACAAACAATTGTCTGAAGATATTCTACAAGAAGTATGGATCGACTTATGGCAGCGGCGACATGAAATAGAGAATAACAATATCGAAGCCTATCTTTTCAGGGCGGTCCGCTTTAAAGCATACAACCAGTTCCGGAATACGAATAGTAGAAAAAAGATACTTGAGAACCTACTATCTAGCCGTCTAAAAAACTGCACCAACAATGTAGAGGATTCCTTAAACCTTAAAGAGACCCAAGAGGCATTGAGGAAAGCAATTGATAATTTGCCCCCAAAATGTAGAAAGGTATTTGAACTTAGTAGGTTCGAAGGCTTGAGAAATGAAGAAATTTCGCAAAAACTGGATATTTCAAAGCGTACGGTTGAAAATCACATTTCCAATGCTCTCAAAGTGCTAAAATCTAAAATGGCATATTTTGAAATACTATCCCTCCTATTTTTAATGTATTGATATACAATACTTTAAATATTTTTTATTAAAATTCCACATAAAATTTGCTTTTCGTATAGGTGTGTTGCCTTGGTTATGGTATAATCTTATAACAACCGTAACTATGACAGGGAACGAACTGGATATACTTATCCGTAAAATTTTGGACGGTCGGGCTTCCCCCGACGAGATTTCATATCTGGAGGAGCTGGAAAGAGATGCCGAATCCGGTGTTTCACCAGAGCTATTTAACGATAGGGACGAGAAGGAAACGGGAACGGCTCTATTCGGCCGAATTAACAAAGCCATTAAGGATACCGCGAAGTACAATTGGTGGAGATATGCCTCGGCAGCCGCTATTTTTATCGGATTTATAGCCAGTGGATATTATTTCTGGCAGCCGCAAGAATCAGAATCCCCATTTCAACATTCGCCGGATGCAATTACCCTAGAGCATGAAGATGGCAGCATAGAAGTCTTGCAGGAGCAGGGGAAAAAAGAAGTCATCGATAGAACGGGAAAAATCGTTGGTGTTCAAAACGGATCTCTAATTACCTATGAGGACACCGGAAATCTTGAGGAACTCGTTTACAATACGCTGAATGTACCCTACGGAAAAAGGTTCGAGTTGACTTTATCCGATGGAACCCAGGTCCATCTGAATGCCGGGACCTCGTTAAAATATCCCGTCAAATTTTTGAAAGGTCAACAAAGGAGGGTATTCTTGAACGGGGAAGCATTTTTCGCGGTTTCAAAAGATTCCTTACATCCTTTTACAGTCAAGGCCGATGAACTTGACGTACGGGTACTAGGAACACGATTCAATGTTTCTTCCTACCCCGAAAACAAGAGAACGGATGTTGTACTTGTGGAAGGTTCCGTTGGGATGAATATTCAAACAGAAATTTTTGAAAAGAAAAGCAGTGCCATCTTGAAGCCGGGATTTATGGGGACTTTTCACCGGATAAATGGAAAAATCTCAAAGGAACCCGTGGTGACGGATATCTACACCTCGTGGATGGATGGAGAGCTGGTATTCCGTAATCTGTCCTTCGAAAATATGCTTAGAAGGTTGGAGCGACATTACAATGTTTCCATTTCTATCAAAAATAAAGGTTTGGCCCAAGAAATCTTTAACGCGAGCTATGGGCGTGTAACCTTGGAAAAGGTATTGGAAGATTTGAAATTGACCTATGGCATCCATTATTCCATCAAAGGGGAATTCATAACTATCTATTAAGAGAAATGATGCCAATAGTATTTATAAAATAATTATACCACCATAAAAAATCGGAAAGTGCTGGAACACTTTCCGAAATAAACAAGCGATCGATAAAAATCGACCACAACTTAACACTATAAAAATATGAAAAATCTTCTTTCGGCTTCGGGAAGCGTTCGACTTAAATGTAATTTAAATCTAAAGATGAAATTTATAACGCTGTTTCTTACGACCGCAATTTTTACGTCCTACGCGAACAGTACCTATTCCCAAAATACAAAGGCGAGTGTTGATTTACACAACGTAACCATTGAACGGTTTATCGATGAAATCGAAAGCACTACACAATTCAGGTTCGTTTACAAGGTCAATGATGTTGATCTGAAACGAAAGATATCCATTTCCTTAAAGGACGAACCTATCGGAAAAATATTGGATAATGTATTCAATAACAGGAACATCAGCTTTTCCGTTTTACAAAATCAGATTTATTTGAAAAAGAAAAAGCCTAAAGAAAAAAGTCGGCCTGCCAAGACAAGTCCCATTGTACAGTTCAGCGTCTCCGGAACCGTAGTCGATGTAGATGGAGTACCCTTGCCCGGGGCAAGTATCCTCGAAAAGGGCACGACCAACGGGGCAACTAGCGATTTTGATGGCAACTACACTATTTCTTTGGCCGATGAAAACGGGGCCTTAACAATTTCCTATATTGGTTTCAAAACGCAAGAGGTTGCCGTTTCCGGTCAATCCGAAATCGACATTACCCTGGAAGAGGATGCAGCGGGGCTCGAAGAAGTTGTGGTCGTAGGGTATGGTAGTCAAAAGAAAAGCGTGGTTACCGGCTCTATATCCAGTGTCAAATCGGACGACCTCGAGAACCAACAGGTGACCCGGGTAGAAGATGCACTGAAGGGCAGGGCTTCCGGCCTTACCGTAGCCAGCACTTCGGGGGCTCCGGGCGTGGCTTCAACCGTACGAATTAGAGGTACTACCTCTTTGAATGAAGGGGCAAGCAACCCCCTTTACGTGGTGGATGGAGTCGTGGTCGGTACGGGCGGAATCGATTATTTGAACTCCAGTGATATCGAGTCGATTGAAGTTCTCAAAGATGCCGCCTCCGCGGCAATATACGGTGCGCGGTCTTCGGCAGGGGTAATTTTGGTTACGACCAAACAGGGCAAGTCTGGCAGCCTCAAAGTTTCCTATAATGGCTATTATGGCTTACAGGCCCCGGCCCATCAATTGGATCTGTTGAACGCAACACAATACGCTCAATTAATCAATGAACAGTCCCTTAATTCGGGGGAGGAAGCCATTTTTTCCAATGTGGGAGCTTTTGGTCAGGGCACCGATTGGCAAAAGGTAATTTTCGACAAATCGGCCGTTGTTCAGAACAATGAACTCAGTATCAGCGGGGGTAGCGAGAGATCGACGTTCTACACCTCTTTCGGCTATTACAACCAGGACGGAATCGTAGCTTCCGAAATATCGAATTTCAAACGGTACAATATTAGGATAAATGCCACTCACAAAATCAAGGATTGGTTGACTTTGGGACATAACATTGGGTATTCTAACATAAAATCCTTAGGTGGGGTTGGTGGAAATACGAATTTCGGAGGCCCCTTGAGTTCGGCCATTATGATGGATCCAATTACTCCGATAATCGAGACCGATCCGGGGGTCTTGTCACAAACCCCGTATTCGAATCAACCCGTAGTGCTGGACGATAATGGAAACCCTTATGGTATATCCCCGTATATAGCCCAGCAGGTTACTAACCCGTTGGCCTACGTCAAGACCGAGCGTGGAAACTACACTTGGTCCGATGATATAGTGGGAAATGCTTTTCTGGAAATCTCTCCCATCGAAGGGTTGACCCTACGTTCTACCCTGGGCGGAACCTTGTCATACGCCGGCGGCGAATTTTTTACGCCGATTTTTTATTTAAATTCCAACCAGAACGTTGCCCAGACATCGTTCAGTAGAAATCGGGGCAAGGTATTCAATTGGAACCTTGAGAATACCTTGGCGTATAACAAAGTTTTAGGTAATCATGACTTTACTGTTCTTTTGGGCCAAGGTGCTTATTTGGACAACAACAATAGCGGCCTTGCGGTCACCTATTTCAATTTGCCCGTAGAAACCTTTGACGAGGCATCACTAAATTACAGTACTTCTGCCGAAGATATAGATGCGAGCGGTTATGAGGGAATTCAGCATAGGGTAAATTCCTTGTTTGGCAGGCTGACCTATAATTTCGGCGAAAAATATCTATTTACGGGCCTGATCAGACGAGACGGTTCTTCCCGTTTTGGCGAAAACAATAAGTACGGCTATTTTCCATCAGCTTCGGCGGGATGGGTAATATCCAAGGAAGAATTTTGGCCCTTTGAGAATGCCGTACAGTTTTTAAAGTTAAGGGCTTCTTACGGCGTCACCGGAAACGATGTTCTTGGTAATTTTAGGTTTCTTTCCACCGTAGGCGGTGGTAGAAACTATTCTTTCGGCTTTGACAACTATCTCATCGGATACAGTCCTGACGCCCCGGCCAATCCAGATTTGAAATGGGAGGAGACAACACAGCTAAACCTCGGTTTCGACGCCAAAATTCTATCGGATTTTTCCTTATCGTTCGATTGGTACCGAAAGGAGACTAACGGTATATTACAGGCTCTTCAGTTGCCGGGGTATGTCGGAGCTACGGGAACCTCTTTCGGCAACGTGGCAGACATGGAAAACAGGGGTTTCGAACTGGAATTCGGCTATCAAAAACAAATGGCCGATTTCGGTTTTGAAATATCGGCCAATGGCTCCTATCTTGAAAACGAGGTCACTTTTTTAGGCGATGGAAAGGATTTTCTGGACGGGGGCACAACATTGCAAAGTAGTAACTACCCTATAACACGTACCGCCGTCGGACAGCCTATCGGTGCCTTCTTCGGTTTCAAGACCAACGGAATCTTTCAGACCGAAGAAGAGGTAGCCGGTTATGTCGGACCTTCCGGAAATCCCATTCAACCTGATGCGGTACCCGGCGATTTCAGGTGGACGGATAGCAACGACGACGGAATTATCGATGAAGAGGACCGGACTTTTATAGGGAATCCCATCCCAAAATGGAACTATGGTCTTACATTAAAGGCGAACTGGAAAAACCTTGATCTGCTCGTCTTCGGGCAAGGCGTATCCGGTAACGACATCTTTCAAGGGGTCAGGAGACTGGATATTCCCACGGCAAACTGGCAAGTCCGCAGCATGGATAGATGGACGGGTCCTGGGACATCTGAGGTCTATCCCCGCTTATCCCTACAGGACGGGAACAATAATTTTTCGAATCCTTCCGATTTCTTTTTGGAAAAAGGTAACTACTTTAGGATAAAGACTCTTCAGTTCGGATTCAACTTTCCAAAGAGGTTGTTGGACAATTCAAGTTTAGGCCGGCTGCGATTATATGCCAGTGCCACAAATCTTATCACCTTGACCGATTATAGCGGTTTCGATCCCGAGATAGGAGGGGATTCTTATAGCATCGATAGGGCTATCTATCCTCAGGCCAGATCAATCATGTTGGGCGTTAATTTGGTTTATTAATAGTATAAAAAAATGGATGTTATGAACAATCAATTGAAGAAGTGGGCAGTCATTCCTGTATTGGCAATGATTGCATGGTCTTGTCAAGACGACTTTTTGGAAACCGATCCAAAAGCAATTCAAATCGAGTCGAATTATTTTAAAAGTCCTCAAGAAGTTTTCAACGGGGTCGTTGCGGCATACGACCCCTTGGCGTGGGAGGGTGCCCGCGGTTCGGGGTATTGCACTTTTGCCAGTTTCGTAGCCGCCTCCGATGAGGCCTATGGCGGGGGCGGCAGCCTTTCCGACGTTCCGCACCTGAACACAATGGACGATTTTTCCATCGATGCGGCCAACGGACCACAGCAGGATTTTTGGGAGCGCAACTTTACCGGAGTGTCAAGGACCAATACCGTACTTTCCAAAATGAATGAGGCCATTGAGGGGTTCGAGGAAAAGGACCGACAAAGATATTCGGCAGAAGCGAAGGTACTAAGGGCCTATTATTATTTTGATCTGGTACGGATCTTCGGTAATGTGCCACTCTTTACCGAGCCTATCGAAAGTGATGAGATTTATGACGTCGAGCAGGTTCCCGCGGTGCAGATTTACGCTCAAATCGAAAACGACCTATTGGACGCGATCGCCATACCTGAATTGCCTGACGAAGTTTCCAAGGAAACGGAAGGAGGTAGAATGACCAAAGGTGTAGCACATGCTTTATTGGGAAAAGTGTATCTCTATCAAAAAAAATGGGCCGAAGCGGCCGAACAGCTGGCTATCGTAAATGGCGAGCCCGGCGGAACCAGTCGATTTGGATATGCATTATTGCCCGAATTCGGAACTATTTTCAGGCCGGACAACAAATTCAGTACCGAATCGATCTTAGAAAGGGGCCATACATCGACTGCTGCATCGGGATGGGGAAATTCCTCGTTGGTCGAAGGTTTTGTTACTAGTAAGATGGTCGGGCCGCGGAGCTACAAGGGACCCTATTATTATTCCGGTTGGGCGGGGTGCCCTTTAACGACCGAATTTGTAGATGCCATCAAGGGTGATCCAAGGTATACCGATACCGTGGCCAATTTGGACAGTCTCAAAGCTATTGGGGAATCAGATTATCTTCCAGGTTACGAGGATACGGGCTATTTTATCCAAAAATATGCGCCACTTCAGGAGTTCGAACATAAGGGTGCGGGGCCACCTCCGTTGAACTATACCCAAAATTATGTGGAAATTCGTTTGGCGGACACCTATCTGATGGAAGCGGAAGCATTGGTGGAGAGCGGCGGAGATGCTGCTAGGGCCGGGGATCTTTTGAACGCCGTTAGGACCAGGGTAGGCTTAGGGCCGGTAACGGCTACCTTGGAAAACATCTATAGGGAAAGACGGCTCGAATTGGCCACCGAGGGCCATCGATGGTTCGATCTGGTACGGACGGGCCGGGCGGCAACTGTACTGGCAGGTACCGGATTTGTAGCCGATAAAAATGAGGTGTTGCCGATACCTCTTCAAGAACTGAACAATACCCGACTCGTTCAAAACCCTGGATATTAAACTCAGTAGCTTTTTTGAAATAAGTCAATTATATTTTCTGGAAATTAAATTCTTGTTACATAAAAAATGAAAAACTGCAAAATAACGCTTAGCTGTATCTGCACTCTTTTGTATATGGCCGCATTTTCTCAAAAGGAAGAAATACCGTTCGGTAACCTCCAAGTCTATAGCGGAAACACCCATGCCCACAGCATTTTCACGTACTCCCATGGAAATCATTTGCAAAAAAAGGAAGGTTTCGTCAAGGGGGACAAGATTTTGGTTATCGATTCACTGTATCTAAGTAGGCCCGTTAATACCTATTTGAAAAAGGATTGGGAAATGTTCCAAGGTCTTCCGGAAAAACATTATAGTGAAGCCAAGGAAACAGGGTTTGATTTTTATACGGTAACTGACCATTCCCAAGAGGAGGCCTTCTATCCTACCTACGAAAACAATACCGCTTGGATAATAGCCCAAAAGCAGGCGGAAATTGCTTCCGATGAAAATTTTACCGCCTTTATGGGAGTGGAACATTCCGAAAATGATAGCGATAACGGAAAAGGACATTTTAATGTTATCGGCCCTTCCACTTATATCAATGCCATAAGGCCAGGTATAGATATACCGTATTTTTACAACTGGCTGAAACAAAACCCGAACAATGAAAAGACCGGAAATCCCGTCGTGGTCACTTTCAACCATCCCGCAGAAGACCAATATAACAACTGGGAATATCGTGATGATGAGATTACCGAAATTATTACATTACTCGAGGTCATCAATAAAACCAAATCCCACTATCCGGGATTTCTAGCCGCATTGGAAAAGGGCTGGAAAGTTTCTCCCGTTGCGGGAATGGACAATCACGATTATACAAGCATTAAGGAGATTGACTCAAGAACCTTCGTCCTTGCCGAAAGCAATACCCCTAAGGATATATTGGAAGCAATGCGAAAAAGAAGGACATATGCTACCTTTGATAAAAATTTGGAATGTAGATATGCTGTTAATGATTCCATTATGGGAGCCACAATCCCAAAGGCAAAGAAGTACGAGGTCGACATCTTTATAAAGGACCCGGATAGCACCGATGCATCAGATCGTATTTCCAAAATTGATATTGTTACCAGCGGTAACAAGGTCCTAAAAACCTTCCAGGCCAAAGGCTCAAAGCATGAAGTGCATTGGAACGTTTCTCTCCTACAGGATGAAGTAGAAAAATTTCTATTTGTTCGTGTTTGGGGCATTCCGAGCGAAACTGCTAGCTCTTCCGAACCTGCAGAACCGATAGCTTGGCTTGCGCCCGTTTGGATTCTCGAATGAGTGATGATTGCACCTTTATTTCTATTTTATTACTTTTTTAAAGAAATATTGACATAATTGGAATCTTTGTGTCTTTTAGGCGAAACAGTTCACTAAATCCTTTTGTAAAACTTAGAGTTGATTAAAAGAATCTAAATATTACAAAATAAAAATTCCGAAGGATTATATTATAAGAAAAATAGTGCAAACAATACCACGTTTAATTAAACTTCAATAATTCGTTTTCCCCTAAAGTTTATCGAGAAAAACATTGGCCGCTTAATGGAATTTCTAAGGAGTTAATAGATAGTTTTCATGACACGGAGACGAAAGATAAGTAGTCTCTATAAAAGTTTTATAAGGAGCGAGTTCCATGTAGTAAGGCCTAGAATACTATTTGAAAAAAATTTAGGCAGTGTCTAATTTCCTAAACAAAAAAAGTGGCCATTGACGGCCACTTTTATAAAACTATTGATCAGATCTTATACAAATTGAATACGGAATTAGATTACGAAATATCGCTAATGGCAGCAATGGTCGCGTTCTTTTGAACCGATGCGATACCGTTCCTCATGCCGGAATTGGATTTATACATTTCACTTGCCCCGATAACCTGGCCGTTTGTCGCTTTAAGGTTGAAGAACAGGCTTCCGTCCTTGGCGGTTTTGATTTCGAACATCTTAATATCCTTCGAGTTCTTTTTGACGGACTCGATACCGTTTTGGCATGAAGCCATTGTATTATATGCCTCGCTGCTAAGAATTACCTGGTGGTTACCGGCCTTCAGATTGAACCGTAACTTTCCAGCCTTGTCTTTTTTGATTTCAAACTTGCTCATATTATAGTATTATTTGGGTTTTGACTATAACTGATAATCGCCATTTTTTATTGTGTCCGCAACTTTAATAATGCCCGTGATAATTTTATTAGTGTAAATTGTGGTCAACAAGAAGTAGCGAGTACATATGTCCACGGATGTTTAAATTCTTATTGTCGGGGATTTTAATTATATAGAACGAACAATAGAAAAATCAAGGTAACATATCGATACCGGAATAAAGGCATAATTCCTCGATCTCGAACATGGTCCTCTTACCTAAGTTCTCAATTTTTGAAAGTTCCGATTTCGAAACATCTTTTAAATCTGCCAAAGTACTGTTCGCACTTTAAAGGCAGTCTACACTCTTCAATACGTTCATCGTGCGGCGCATAATGGGCAGGTCCTTTATTTTGGTATCCTGGGATAGTTTTAGAAATCCGGAAACCGAATCCATATCGGCAAGCACATCGTTATGGTGAAGTGAAACCTGTTTGCCGTAAAGTCTAACGATACGAAGTGCCTCCAGATAGTCCTTGTATTCGATAATTCCCAATCGAGTGGGTCTGTCCATAAATTAAATTTAGACGCAGTCTGTCCTATACACAACGTACGACCGAAGAAAAAATTACCTATCGAACCTGCTTGTCCGTTTCGAACATCACGATTTCCAAGCTACGCAACCTATCGTGGGTTACGCCCATTCGGCCCTGGACAAAAGTATGCACCTTTAAAAAAGCAATCCCATCTACCAAACCGTTTACATGGTGCAGATATTCAAAATAGTTGACGGCCTTACCGATATGTGTAGGTTTACCGGCTCCGGCAACATACCTGAATATCCTACTGTCCCAGATGGCGAACCTTTCCGGGTCGAGGAAGTGGAGCATTTTTGAAGGGCCGACCATGGAATTGTTCATCATTTTCAGATTTTCAATAGTAAGCTCTGCTCCGTTCTTGATCCGGTTCAGTAACAGAAGAACGTCGTCCGCGTTCCCCAAATTCAGGCGAAGCATCGTTGGCATACGGCCGTAGACCATATGGGCCCCGACTACCAAGTCGTTGTAATCGATTACATCCTTCCCCGAAAAGAAATTCAGGAATTCCCGATACTGGGGATGTAGGGAAATCTGGGAGGTATAATCCAATTTATGTGCATCGGAAAAAAGTCTGTCCGCATTTAGCCGTGTAAAGTCCATATGTGCTCAATCGAAAAATGACCGCTGTCCACCGAGTCCGGGATAATCCACTTTGGAAATAGCCCAAGGGCCATCTTTAGCATTGCCCTTCTTGTAGAGGTCACGGGAAACAGTGTAAGCCTCCAATTGATCGTAGGTAAAGCCGACCCTCATCAGTTCCTTTATATTCGTCTCGGAAAGGTCGTTGCGAAGCCATTCATACTCGAATTCGCTCTCCAATAACAATGGCATTCGTTTTCTTACGTTATTGGCCTTAACAGTAAAACCGTGGTCCCCGACGGTCAATATCGAACAGCTGTACACCCCGTCATCGATTTCCGAATATATTCCCGCAAAGGCGAAAAGTGAATCGTCCTTCAGGTGACAATAATACGGACAGGACAAGCTATTTATATAACGTGGTGAATAGAATCCGTCGACGATTATTAGGCAACGCCTTTCCCTAATAGAATCCCTATAATTGACACAATTGAAGACCTTTTCGCTGCGGGCGTTCAATGTATTATAGTCCTTATAGAAACCCTCTATATTTTTAACGGCATGTTTAGGTACAAGTCCCCACATTGCCGGATTAATCTCCTCGGGATATTCCTGCGGGATTATGAACAGGTTGGTATGTTCGAATCCGGATCGGTAAAAGTAAGGTTCATAGAGAAAGTCGACATTTTGGGTAGCGTTAAAACGCTCCTCTATTTCCTTTTCCGAGGTTCGTAACGAAGTTGCGTAGCACATGAATGTTCCAAGATTATGTTTTATATAGATCCGTCTCGGTTACCCTTCGACCAAACTTCGATCTGTCTGACCAAATGAGTATAACCATATGGTATGAAAAAAATAATTAAACCATAGATGGACAATCCTTAAAATTAAGGAAGGTATTTGCAGGCAATGTCCTACATGGCGAAGATAATTGTCCCTATCGATATATCATACCATCCTTGAACGGGGCAGGCCTATCTCGTGTTCCTGTGGATACGGTGCCCTGTTCGTACTGCTGACATCCTCCTTCAACCGCTCGTGCACCCTGTATTCCCTATCCGTTCCGGTGGCGTACCTCGGGTCCGGAACAAAGGGCATCTTTTCCATTTTGGAGATGACCACCGTCGGAAAATGGAAGTCCACCTCTACCCGGCCCAGGAGCAGATAACATCCCCCGCCCTTGAACGGGTAAAGCTTTAGCGAGCCCGCAAAATGGGCGGTATCGAAATAATCGCCATGGTTGTCTATCCAGGTACCGAAGTACATGTTGCCGCTCTTTGTAGGTACCTGCTTGGTCGAGACCAGGTACGCCAACATCCTAACCGTCCTTTTATTGTTGTCCAATAGCTGTGCGGTCATGATATCGCCCCGATACTTGGTCTTTAGCAGGTCAAAGGGAGAAAGGGATACCGGAAAGCCCAGGATCTCGATCTCGTCGAAGGCATCCTCGATGATGTTCCGCTTCATTTCCGGGAAGCGATAGTCCTGAACGGGTTCCTCGATCAGCAAGCTAGGGGTCCTGTCCGTCTTGCCCGCTGCCATCATCTTTGACATGATGGTAAGCTCGCTCTTCGACTTGCCGGTGAAACGGAGGGCACCGATAAAAATGAGGGTCTGAAGGGTCTCTGCCCCTACTTTGGTCCTCTTAAGAAAGTTTTCCAATGAGGCAAAGCTACCGTTCGCGTCCCTTTCCATCAGGATTTCCGCTACCGTGGTATCGTCCATCGCCTTGATAAGGCCGAAGCCCAGAAAGAAATCCGTCCCCTTTAAGACCGTCTCGCCACGGCTGGTATTGATACAGGGCAGGTTCAGGGTCCCGCCGGAACGCTTGGCCTCGTGTATATAGATCTCCGGTCGGTAGAAACCGCCCCCGTTGTTGACGGCACATACCATGAACTCCAGACCGTAATAGGCCTTGAGATACAGGCTCTGGTAGCTCTCTATCGCATAGGACGCGGAATGTGCCTTACAGAAAGAATACCCGGCAAAACTTTCGATCTGCCTGAAGACCTCGGTACTGAGTTTTTCGTTGTGCCCCAGTTTCCTGCAGGATTCGAAGAACATATGTTTCAGGCTCTCGATCTCCTTTTTGGACCTGGATTTCCCGCTGATAGCCCTTCTGAGGATGTCCCCGTAGGTCGCCTCGAGACCTCCGTAGTGCAGCGCTACCTTGATTACGTCCTCCTGGTATACCATGACACCATAGGTGTCCCCTAGAAATTCCTCGAACACCTCATGGAAGTATTCGAAGCTGTCCGGGTTGTTGTGACGGAAGATATACTCCTTCATCATGCCGCTCTTTGCCACCCCGGGCCGAATGATACTGGAAGCGGCCACCAAGGTCTGGTAATCGTTACATTTCAAGCGTCTGAGCAGGCCCCGCATGGCGGGGCTCTCGATATAGAAACATCCGAGGGTATTGCCGACCTCCAGAAACGCGTTGCAGCGCGGGTCCTTCTTAAAAAGGGCCAGGTTCCCTATGTCCACCTGCTCCCCCCTGTTGCTGCGTACAAGTTCGACCGTATCCGCTATAGTGCCGAGTCCCCGCTGGCTCAGGATATCGAACTTCTCGAAACCGATGTCCTCGGCCACGTGCATATCGAACTGTACGATGGGAAATCCCTTGGGCTTGATCTCCAATGCGGAAAAACGGGTTATCGGCTCCTCGGAGATGATGACCCCGCAGGCATGCATGCTGCGCTGGTTCGGGAAATCTATCAGCATGGCACCGTACTCGGCGACCCTGTCCACCACGGAATCCGTTCCCTTGGATATCAGGCCGTTCCTCGATAGCGCGTCGAGTTCGGATTTCTGTAGGCCGAAGACCTTTCCGAGTTCCCGCATTATGGAGCGGTGCCTGAACTCCACAATGGTCCCACAGAAGGCGACGTGCCCGGGCGCAAAGCGCTTGAAGATATAGTCCAATATGGTATCCCGTTCCTGCCAGGACCAGTCGATATCGAAGTCCGGTGGGCTTTTACGGTTCTCGTTCAGAAAACGTTCGAAATACAGGTCGAGCTCAATGGGACAGATATCGGTGATACCGAGCGCGTAACTGACGATGCTATTGGCCCCACTGCCACGGCCCACGTGCATGAATCCCTTGCTCTGGCTATAGCGGACGATGTCCCAGGTGATCAGAAAATACCCCGTGAAGTTGAGCTCGCCGATGACCTTGAGCTCCTTTTCCATGCGGGATTCCGCTATCCCGTTCTTGGGCCCGTACCTGCGGACAAGGCCGTCACCGGCCAACTGTCTCAAAAGTAGCATGTCCCCCTCCTTACTGCCGGTATAGAGTTTTTTGTTCCGGGGCACGGAAAAATCGAAATCGAAACTACAGCGACGGGCAAGCTTTTCGGTGTTGCGTAGGATTCCGGGATACCCGGCAAGATCCGTTTCGATGGTTCCCGGGACTTCCATGATCTCGGAGGGATCGCAATGGGAATGTTCAAGTAGTTGGGACAGCAGGATGTTGTGGTCGATGCACCTGAGCACCCGGTGGAGTCCGAACTCCCTTTCGTTGCGGACGGTGACGGTTCGGAAGGCTATGGTGCGCTTCAGCAACTTTTGGAAGATGGGACGTACCAGTTTCGTGGCATCCTTGCCGTCAACACCTAGATACTCGTTCTTTTCCAGCCGTACGGGCACATTTGAAATAGGATAGACGATGTACGCGTTTTTGAATGCCGGGGCAACCCTGGGCAAGGGAACCTTCCCTAGGTTGTGCTCGCTCAAAAAAGCGCAGAGCTCGCCAATGCCCTTTACGTTCCTGGCCAGTCCGGTATAGAGTTTCTCGTCCCCGTTCCTGAAATCTATACCTACGATCGGGCGAATCCCTTTTTCCCTGCACATCCGTACGAAGTCGTATATGCCCGTAATCGTGTTTATGTCGGTAAGGCCAAGTACTTCTACCCCAAGGTGGGCGGACATGTCCACAAGATCCTCCAGGGGGATGGTACCGTACCTTAGGCTATGGTAGGAATGACAGTTCAGGAAAATGTTCATCGTACAATGTTTTTCGAATAGGAGGAGGAGGTCCCGATGGCATCGGCACCGTATTTTCTGCGGATGGTATCCATCGCCCCGTACAGGGAAAGCAGCTCCGCCGTATCCTCGAAAAGATTGATCTGGTGAGCGCCCTGGACGATATCGGAAAATCGGACCCCGACCTTGACCAGTCTCATACGCCTATGATAGAGCTTTTGGAACAGAAGTTGCACCTCTTTTTTGAGGATATGGTCAAGGGAGGTATACCCGACCCTGCAGCGCTTGGTCTCGGTATCCAGGTTGTTGTACTTTACCTTTACGATGATCTTGGAGGTGACCAGGTCGTCCCGCCGTAGCTGGAAGGCAAGCTGTTCCACCATGGCCATCAACTGCCCTCGTATGGCACCCAGATCGATGCAGTCCCGTTCGAAATCGTGCTCCATGTATATTTCCTTCTTTTCCGAGTAGGGTTCGACCGGATTCCTGTCGATGCCGTTGGCACGCTGCCATATCGTTTCACCGCGTTTGCCCAGCATCTTCTGCAGCACGGTCGGCGGCATTTCCGAGATCTTGCCGATCTGCCGGATACCGATTCGGGACAGCAACTGGAAGGTCCCGTCCCCTAGGGCAGGCAGGCGCTGTATCGGAAGGGGGTCCAGGAACTGCTTTACAATGTCCTGCCCGATGTTGCGCGGGGTCCTTGGGGTGGTGTCGAACGCCCCGATCTTGGACACGGTCTTGTTGACCGATAGCGCCCAGGAGGGATCAAGTCCGGATTCCCTTGAAATCCGAAGGGAGAGTTCCCTGGTCCAGTCAAAACATCCGAAGAAGCGGTCCATCCCGGTAATATCGAGGTAGAAGGAATGGATGGAGGATTTTTCGACCACCGGCGCATGTTCCCGGATGATTTCGGTAAGCTCTACGGACTTGTTGGTGTAGGAGCCCTGATCCCCCTTGAGCAGGGTGGCATCGGGACATAGTTTGAGGGCATATGCGGTCGGCATGGAACGACGTACCCCAAACCTTGAGGCCTCCTTGGAACAGGCCGCTACCGTTCCGCGGTTCGTTCCCCCGCCGATGATCAGAGGAAGCCCCTTTAGCGAGGCATTGGACAGCCGCTCACATTCGATATAATAGTCGTGCATATCCACGTACACTATCGCTCTCTCCATATAATTTTCCGTTTCGAACAGCTACTTTTGATTATTACCCTTTTCAATTTTTCTGTAATCTTCAATTCCATGTTAGGCTCCCTATCGAAATTTCGTGAAATCCCAGCTTCGCAACCTGTATTAATTCCCTACCGACCCAAGGCACGTTCTTTATCTAGAGAATCGTCAAACACATCCAGTTCTCTTGAACGTTGTCCTAATTCCATCCAGTAACCAACATCGGCGCATTACACCTTCTCCCCTATCCTGACAATAGTCTTTAAAAAAGTCGTATCCAACCAACTTTCATATATTGGATTATTTCCAAAATTATGGATTTATTCCTATCATTAGACCGATTTCAGTAAATCTATTTTTAGACCGAACAGTATGCGATAATCTAAAATTAAGATCAGCACTTTAGGAGAAAAGTACTATTCGACCTAGGGAGAAGGCATTAGGATGCGGACGCTAGAAACAACAGAAAGTCACAATTAACTTAACAATGACTTATAATTTGATGAACTATACCGAACGGGACTTTCGGACAAGACATTAGTGACTATTACAATACAAATCAATCCAAACATCTCTGTCGAACTGCTTTAGTAAACTTCAAAAGTCGAATAAAGAAATCAAGTCACTTTGTTACCAAGGTTTTGGTTCTTATCAAACGCTACCCCTCAATAGCTGTGCCCTGAACAAACGGGAAGCTCTAATCCTGATCGAAACTTTGGCATCGAGTTCTCTTAACGTACTGACCGATCGTACAACTACCCAGCACTGTGAGTTCGGAACCTTTGAGACACCCTCTGCACCTATCCCCTCAGCACATTGCCGCTCCATTGCGCTGCTCTCCATTACGGGCAAAGCGCTTCGTACCAAAATCTTGGACATTAGCCCGAATTTTAGGGTTTCCATCCGTTAATAAGATATTGGGCTAAAACCATAGGCCTACCTAATAACCAGATTAGACAACACTTCCTCTAAAATTCAAACTAAAGTCCGCTTGAACCGAAATTCACCTTTGCGTTTTGTTCCGCTTCAAGAGGTTTGGATACTTCAGGGTCGGAAATTTTCGACCTACTCCCGACCGGCCACCGTTTTCTTCTTTTGACGGCAAAACAACAACATTCATTCTTGGACAACGGCATAAACCGTTCCCGCTGGGCTCCACTATTTATACGTCTTACCAAGCCTGAATATTGTACATGTAAAGCAACAAAAAAAGGTAACAGCGACGGCACTATGGGAAGTAAATCAAAAACAGGAACCATGAAATCATATCGAATCCTCAAAAATGAAGCGGAACAAAAGTTAAAACAAAAAAAGAAGGAAAACGCTCCG
>DRGL01000028.1 GCA_011050085.1 Pricia antarctica
AAGAATATTGGGGAAATCACGGTACGCTCATCGTTGACGGACTTTACATTCTTGGTTTCAGAATCGATTCTTGAAAATCAGACACAGCTTTTAGAGGAAGTCAACAAGAACAAGGAAGTATTTTATACTTCTTCGCGTGGCGTGAATGAATTGAATATTGTGGTTAGTAATAGCCTGGATACTATTATTGAATCCCTTTTTGAAAATGAACGCTGTACCCAAAAGGCGGAAAACCTGTCCTCAATTACCGTCAAACTACCTGCGGAAAATGTATCTGTACCCGGTATTTATTATTTTATATTTCAACGATTGGCCTGGGAGGGAATCGTGCTTTACGAAGTGATTTCGACCACAAACGAGTTCACTATCTTGGTTGATGACAATCAAGTTGACGTCGCCTTTAAGACCATCAAAGATTTGAAGACGTTGTAAGACTTAAGGGTATAAAAAACGTATGGTTTATAGTAAAAAACGCTAAGCCAAAAAATTCTAAATCAGGCTGTTTATTTCTTTAAAAATGCCACTACCTCCTTATCATTCTCCGGTTTAGAGACAATTCTTTTGTCTGCATCCAAGATAAAAAAGGTTGGGGTTTTATGTATATCGAAGATTTTGGCATAACGGCTGTCCCAATGATCAAGTGCCAGCACATGTTCAAAATCAGATAGTTTGGCCGATTCGTTTCCCCAAGGTTGTTGAGCGTCTTCAAGACCGATTGCTATTGTTTTTACATTAGGATATTGCTTCAATCTTTCATGTAGCGGGGGTAGTTCGCTTAGGCAATGCGAACAAGTGCTGCTCCAAAAGACTAGAATGTAGTAGTCAGCACCCTCCATCCCACTAAGTCTCTTGGTAGTATTATCATCTTCCCAAGTTATTTCAGGTGGTATGGCACCGATTTGCAGATGATTTTGGATTTCCATTTCATTTACTATTTTTTGATTACCAGTCTCTTGGGCCAAAGGTTTTATAAAGGAATTGAATATATAATCGGCAGTGATATTGTAGCGCTTGGTAGCCGCTTTATTATATATGGTCTGGAAGATTTGGAAACGATATATTGCATCGGTAGCTTTCAATGCTGAAGCTACTCTGTCAACATTTTGCTGTAGAATTTTTTCTTTCTCGCCTTTCACCATTTTTTCCTTAGTAATGGCTGTAAAAACGTAATTGGACAGCTTGTCCGTCAAGAAGGCTGAGCCCTGTAAAACAGGATCGTTTACATTGAAATGATCGAAATATTCCTCCATTTTATGCTGGGCATACATTTCACTGGTTTCATATGCTGTGGGAATATAGGGGCGATTGGCGACTATAAAATGATGGGCCAATAAGCCTTCTGACTCCTTTTCATAGCCATTTTGGGCTGTACTCACTCTAGCGATGAGCTTTTTATAAGTTTCAGTATCTGTTTCCCCGGATTGGTAAAAATTTATGAAGGCTTGTTTTGCCCCATTGATTTCCCGTAAATAGGCTTCAAATAACTTGTTCTCCTTAGACGAGCTAAACGATATCCCCCTTTCAATATCGAAATTCAACTGTACATCTTCCTTTCCGTTATAAATAACGTCAAAGTAAAATTCCTCTTGTGGTACGGCATATACCAATCGATATGTTCCTGGTGCTGCCTCTTTGGGAAGGGATAGATTAAATTCCCCATTTTTGACTGCGGTATCAGCGGTGTAAGCCTGTTCTCCTACCTTGAGATGATAAGCAATCAACCACTTGTATTCATTTGCTGGGGTAAATGTTCCAGAAATAGTATGCTGAGCATTGATGACTACACCGGAAAGTATCAAGATTAAAACCGTTAATTTTTTCATATAGAGGGATATTAGAAAGCTGCATCAAAATTACTTTTAATACAGCTTTTATACAATGAAAGCTAGAAGGTTCTTTAAGGTAGCTATTTTAGCAAAGTTTTGGGTAACTATATTTTAAGGCTCGACAACCTCTAATTTAGTCGGTCTTCAGATGCTATCGCTTACTTGGTTTCTTATAAATTATTTGGATTTAAGGATATATTGTCCTTGATAATTTTCAAAAGTGTCTTGTGAAAATAATCTTATGTCGTTGTTATTGAAAGTACCGGTATTCCAGTTTTTATCAACCTATTTTTTTACGAGTTGGGAAAAATCGTACTATATCCTTTCAGGGGGTTGGATGTGCGGATCAGCCCTCACCATTTTTTTTCACCAATTAAATAATAATCGTTTGCGGATTGCCATATCCTTGATTAATCGACAAGAAAATGGACAGGGCCTTCCTTCAATCCTATAAAATATCCTTAGAGCTGATATACCTGGTTTCCTTCTCCACTTCAGAATGGATAATGAAAAGCTTATGTTTGAAACCTGAATTCTAACAAACGGTTCTAGTCTTTAATCATTTGTTGCTCTTTCACCTGAAACGGAGCTGGCTGGCAGCAATCTTGCGTACCCCCAACCTCAACGGTAGACGACCCAAAGACCGTGATGTCGGACTTTATAAAATCGTCGGCTTTGGCCTCATAAATATTGTCCACATATTTTTGGGGATTGCGGTCGATGTAGGGAAACCAGGTGCTATGGATCTGTACCATGATACGATGTCCCTTTTTGAAAGTATGTAGAATATCCTGTAAACGGAAATCCACATCGGTAGGTTCCCCGGGCACGAAGGGCTCCGGTTTTTCAAAACTGTTTCGGAACCTTCCCCTGAAAACTTCGGCGCGCACCAGCTGTTGGTAATTACCCATGACAATATTCTCCGGATTATGCTCGTAATTTTCATGGTCGGGCGGATAGACATCAATGACCTTTACAATAAAATCTGCATCGGTTGTACTGATGGCAACTTTAAGCTTGGCCAAGATTTCTCCAGCGAGGGTTCTATCGGCCTCTAAAGGTTCCGTTTCAAAAGTCAGTACGTCAGGTCTCCGGGAAGCTTCTCGTTGATCATCTGACATATACCTGCGCGGGGTAAAGGTTAAACCTTCGGTCTGGGAAGTGTAGGGTACGGGCTTGTTGGGATCACTGGTATATTCAAATTCAGCAGCCTCGTCTACGGGACCGTCAATACTAAGCTTTCCGTTTTTGCCGAAGCCTAGACTTACTGCCTCAATGTTTTTGGGTGGCCATTGGTCGAAGGTTTTCCATTCTTTCGAACCGGTGTCGAACATATAGGCTTCGGGCAGAGGATCTGAAACCTCAGCCTTCAAATGTTTGGCAAAGAATTTCTGCTCGATTTCCTTTAGAAAGAAGGTAGCGATACTATCCCCAAAATAGATATGGTTATGTACGGTCTTACCTTTTTCCCGTGCCCAGCCACCGTGGTCAAAAGGTCCCATGACAATGGTGTTTTCGGCTTTTGGGCTTGTAGTCTCAATGGTTTTATAAATGTTCAATGGCCCGTAAAGATCTTCGGCATCGAACCATCCGCCTACGGTCATTACGGCCGGTTTGATGTCGTTCAAATGGGGCAGAATATTTCTTTTCTGCCAGAACTCATCATAATTGGGGTGTTCCGTTATCTGTTTCCAAAAGAAATTATCATTATGAAATTTTTCGGTGATGTTCTTTAGCGGGCCCATCCTAAGAAAAAAATCATAGGCATCGGGTGCGGGATTGTCGTACAAGCGCTTCAATTTATCGGTATACCAAGGCTCACGGGTCAAACTATCCTTTTGATAGCCAAAAACGGCAAATGCGGCCGTATAGCTTTCTAAATAGGCACCTTGGTGATGAAAATCGTCGAAGAAAAAGTCCGCAATCGGTGCTTGCGGAGAAGAGGCCTTCAGTGCTGGGTGCGCATCGATCAAACCGGCCGCTGCGTAATGTCCAGGATATGAAATTCCGTAAATACCCACCTTGCCGTTATTCCCTTTAATTTTTTTCACCAGCCAGTCTATCGTATCGTAGGTATCCGAACTTTCGTCGATATCGGTTTTGTTCTTTGGATTGTTTCCAGGGATGTTTGGCCGCATGTTATCAAAGGTACCGTCAGACATGTACCGCCCACGAACATCTTGAAAGACCAAAATATACCCGTCTTCTACCAAATATTTGGAAGGATAATTACTGTATTGATAATCGGTATAATTGGATGCATTGTAACAGGTACGGTTCATCAATATGGGATACTTTTTAGATGTATCCTTGGGGGTATATACCACTGTGAACAGTTCGGCCCCGTCACGCATGGGAATGCGGTATTCCTGTAGGTCGTAATTCTGTTTTAACAATAGGGAATCGGAATTCTGGGCACAGGAAATTGCGGACACCAGCAACATATATAGGCAAAAAGCAGTTCGTATGGACATCGTATTCATTTAAGTGAAATCTAAATTAGTAAAACTCAGCTCAGAATTATAGATTAAGACAAATGATTGTTTAGTTTTAGTGTCCGTATCGGCATTCCGAAAATCCGTGAATTCGGTGATGGCATACGCAAATGACCTCTCGGTTCAATTTTCTTTTGCAGACGCACCATATACAGCGTCGCGAAAAGCTTTATGCAATCCGATTTGGTCATAGGGCATAAGCTGTACAAATAGCACGGCTGTTACATCATTAACAGGGTCGACCCAGAATAGGGTGCTGGCCGCGCCGTCCCAAAAGAATTCCCCGACAACGCCGTAGTTTTCTTCTGCAGAAGCTGGTGGTGCTGTTCGAACCGCAAAGTCGATTCCGAAACCAACCTGGCCTTTACTAGGTAAAAAATGGCGTTCGGTGATGCTATCTGCCAATTGGTTGGTGGCCATCAGTTTTATGGTCTCGGGTTTTAGTATCGTAACGGAATCCAAGCTGCCTTCGTGCACTAACATCTGGGCGAATTTCATATAATCGTCTACGGTAGATGTCAGTCCGGATCCGCCACGCGTCATAGGCCATTTTTCAAGATAATTGGAGTAGGTAATCGTATCACGTTCTAAGGAACCTTCGCCAGTTCTGCGATACAGGGCGGCAAATTGATCTCGATCTTCTTCGGGAATAAAATAGCGGGTTTCATTCATATTTAAAGGATCGAGCACATGTTCGCGCACGTAATCGGCATAGGGCTGGCCGGAAATTCGCTCCACCATAAAAGCTTGGACATCGACACAGGGGCCATACAACCATTGCTCTCCTGGACTAAATGCCAAAGGCGTATCACCCATTTTTTCTGCCATCTGTACTAAGGTATTTTCACGGTTCAGGGCATCTGCTTCAGCTACTATTTTCCCGAGTCCGGTATCGTCCGAAGCCCCAAAACCGGCCGTATGTCGGGTCAGGTCACGGATGGTCATTTCCCTTTTAGGGTCTTCTAAAATCGGTTTTCCGGAAGCATCTTCGCCGGCGTACACTTTCATATCTACAAATTCAGGGGCGTATTTGGATACGGGGTCGTCTAAATCGAATTTACCTTCTTCATATAGGGTCATTAAGGCGACACCCGTTATGGGCTTGGTCATCGAATAAATCTGTACGATGGTATTGCGGTCCATCGGTTTCTTAGCCTCACGGTCGGCCATTCCGAATGCATTGTAGTAGACTTCTTGTCCATTTTCATAAATCAGGGCCGAAACGCCAGAGATATTCCCGGAATCTACGAATTGTTGTAAGGCATCATCTATTCGCGTCTTTGCGGAATCATTGATAACAGTTTGCGGTTCTTCGTTTTCAAGGGCTGCTTTTGGTGTCTCCTTACAAGCGGATAGTGAGAGAAAGAAAATGCATAGGCAGTAAAAAAAATGTGATTTCATGATTTTTGATTTTAGAAGTAGCGGATGTCGAGGAATTGGCATTTATTTTTTTGTGCAGTTTTATTTTGGAATCATATTACTTTGGCTAGGCAACCGATATTTTAGGCTTTCCTATTTTAATGGTCTAGTCATTAATTTGTTTTGCCTTATGGCGGAACTTAAAAATGAGAAATAGGTCTTTAAATGAAACCAATCGCTTTGCTTCTAAATAAAGGAAATCTTTTAAGTGTGTGCGAAATCAGATGAAACTCCTTACCAAATATAGACTTTTAACACTGAATTTAATTCACATAAAAAACAGGTTGAAGCCATAGATAAAAAATCTTTGGAACATTAGGCGTAAGCGTTTTTAAATGGGCCGATATTCAAAAGTGGCCTTTACGACGCCATGGTCTGACGTACCGGTTTGTTTGTGGTTGTCGGTATTGAGATGGTCGTTGGTGATTTCCATGCCCTTATAGGCCCAGATGCGTTTTCTAGACGCATCATAAAATTCTTGGGACACCAAAATATGATCTAAAGATTCCTTGATATTCTGGTAGATATGGGTGTAGTAGACATCCCGTAAGCTCCGGTACTCTTCCAAGGTGGCAACCGTATAAAGGCCGGTATCGGTTCCCCCTTTGCTCAGTCCGCTAACGAGGTAATTGGGTTGACCAGTCAGAATGTTCAGGGTGTTACTTAGCTGACTATCATTTAAATCTCCGATTACAACAAGAGGTCTATCGGTATCCTTAAGTTCTTCTATAATAAGCATGCGTAGGGCCGAAGCCTCTGCAGAACGGCGAATAGTAGAAATCGTATAGCCCAAATGCGTTCTATGGCGTTTGTAAAAATCGGTATCCGCTCGGTACCACCCCTCGCGCCAGATGTCTGATGGCGATTTTGATTTGAGGTGGGCTACATATATAGAAATTGATTCTCCCTCGGCCCGAGGTTTTATGCTAAAACGTAAAGCCGGCCTCGAAAATTTATCGATGCTGATTTTCATATCCGGCGTCTGGGGGTCATCTCCTGTACTTTGCAAAATGAAATTTTCAGGAAAATTGACCATCCACTCCGGTTCGCCATCTAAAAGTCCTTTTTCTACTGCTGCGGCGCATACAATTCTGCTGCCATTGTGATTTGGCGGGGTCAAAATATCATAATCATCCGCTAGGCCCGCTTTCTCAAAAACGGCTTTAAGCGCATCTTCATGCCAAAGCTCTTGAAACCCCCATACCCTTGCGGGCATTGTTTTAAGGATAGTGGCTGCCCATTCGATTTTCCGGTCGTATTCCTCCTGACTCCAGCCATCGGTATCCTGATAAATAGCTTTTCCAGGAAGGTTGAGGTTGTAGAGGTTAAAAGATGCGAAACTTATCTGGGTTCTAGCTGCCATGAATTCTACTCAAAATCAGAATCTGAAACGCCTTCGTTTATCTTAATTTCGTTGACCTTAAAATCAAAATGCTGCGGCCCGACGGTTTGGCTTAATGTAAATGGGAATTGAATGCCTGAAACCTCTTGATAGTCTTGGTAATTAATGGTGCTGGTCATTGGTTGCCCACCCATATCAGCCATGGTCGTTTCCTGAATTTTGAGTCCGGTTTCCATATCGTAGTAAGCCGTTTTCTCTTCGGACAACTTTAGCTTGTATGCTTTTTTACCGTCGATTGTTTCAATGCCTTCAAATTTAATTGTTGCATCGGACAAATAGCTCAATTCAGGAAAAGGTATAGCTTCTTCCTTGACTTTTATGATTTCTTCTTCGCCCATATCCTTGCGTTGACCTTGCATCACGACGTAGCCTTTTTTACCGTCGAAGACTTGTTTATTCATTGAGTTGTCACCGACCGCAACATCTTGCATAAACTTTCCGTCCGCCGTTTTTTTCATTTCAAGGTTTAATTTCATCCCTTGCATTTCAGCCTCTGCGGTCATGACATATGATTCGATGTCCGATAGTTTTTCTTGGCCGCCAATAGCTTCGAGGTATTTGTTCAGCACATCGTCAACACCAACACCTTCAGGCATCGCGGCTACTCCGGATTCCGGCTTTTCGATGGGTTCTGCATTTTTATCAAAATACTTGACGGGCACTTTTTTTCCGTTGAATAGTATATTCTCAAGATTGGGAAGCACTTCACTAGCCTTGCCCGTTACCACTATACGGGTCTTTTCTGGTTTTATGTATTTCTTTGCCGCTTTCTGTACATCATCAACGGTAACCGCGTTAATACGTTCGAGATAGGTCTTGTAAAAATCCTTAGGAAGGTCTTCGGTCTCAATATCAAGTGCATATTCGGCAATGGTCTGTGGATCTTCTAGTGCCATCACAAATCGACCGGTATATTTAGCCTTTGTGTTTTCAAGTTCTTCTTTGCTTACAGGTGATTTTCTGATTAACTCTATTTCATTCAATAGTTCTACGACCGAACTATCGGTAACCGCGTTTCGCACACTGGCGACTGCCCTGAAACGTGAGGGACCGTATTTATCATTACCCAAACCGGAATAGGATCCGTACGTATACCCCTTGTCTTCACGTAGGTTGAGAAAGAGCCTGCCTTCACCACCCCCACCTAGAATTTCGTTGGCCAATAGGGCAGGAAGGTAGTCTGGATCTTTCATTTTTAACGCTACCAAGTTTTCTGCGGTGATTTCAGATTGCACCGCATTGGGCACGTCGATAAAGTTAATTTGTGTGTACAGCGCATCCGAAGGACTAGTAAAACCTAGTGATGGCGGGGTCCCTTTCGTCCAAGGGGTAAAATATTCCTGAACCAATTTTTTTACCTCTTTGAATTTCACGTCACCGACAACCACCAGATATGCGTTTGCCGGTAGAAAATAATTGGCGTAAAACTTTTCGACGTCTTCTAAAGTCACTTTGTTTACAGATTCTTCCGTAGAGAATTCACCGTAAGGATGTGCTTTGGTATAGGCCAATGCACCGGCAACGTTTCCGGCTATGGCTTTTACATCTTTTTCCTCGGATTTCAGGTTGGTCAACATTTTTTGTTTCTCCTTTTCGAAATCCTCCTGTATAAAATTGGGATGGATTGCGGCATCGGCCATAAGCTCTAGTATCCTTGGAAAATATTTGGACAAGGCGCTAGTGTAGGCACTTTGTGAACCGAAGTTGATTCGCGCACCAAGAAAATCTACTTCCTCATTGAACTCGTCTTTCGGAATAGTTTTCGAACCTTGCCCCAAAAGGCTTCCGGTTAGTGATGATACACCGGCTTTATCGCCCTCCAGAACGGGGGCATTGTCAATTAGTAATTGTATCGAAACCCGCGGCAATTTATGGTTTTCGACAACCAAGACCTTTAATCCGTTCTTCATGTCAAAGGTCTGCGGATCTTCGAGGTTAATTTCGGGTGCCGGCCCAGCCTCAGGCTTTTTGCTACGGTCTATTTGTGCAAACGTATTTAGCATCAGGAAGCTAACGAATAGTGTTGTATATATTTTTTTCATTTTTATGTGTTTTACAATGCTCTTGGCCAAAGCCTTAGTGGAATTAAGCAGCGTTTAATGTATTAGGTTAAGTTCCCGACTATTTTTAAGTTGGTATTCATCAATTTTAGAATGCAGTGCCCAAAATTTATCGACTAGTCCTTCACTGCTCATTTCCTTCGCCGGGCAAATAATCGATTACTACGCGTTGGTTCGGATTGAGATATTTTTTGGCAACTTTCTGCATTTCTTCCCGGGTAACGGAACGATAAATGTCAATTTCTTTATTTATTAATTCGGTATCGCCGTACAACAGATAATACGTGGCCAATGAACCGGCTATGCCTTCTACACTGCTGTTTGCATTAACAAATCGGCTCTCGAATTTATTCTGTAGCTTTTGATAATCTTTTTCTGATATCAAACTATCGCGCACCTTGGCAATTTCTTCTTCAATTTCGGTGTTCAAGGTGCTTAACGGGGTTTCGCCCACCGGAAGCGTAAATACCAGGTACATGCCATAATCTTCTTGGGCGATATTATAGGCGCCTACCTGAAGCGCCTGTTTTTGATCATCCACCATTTTTTTATAGAGTTTCGAGCTTTTGCCATCGCTTAGATACGCTGATATCATATCGAGAACGTAGGCGTCACGTTCTGTAAAACCAGGAGTGCGATAGGCTATTATACTCGCCGGAATTTGAATATTCGTATCGTATGCCTTGGCGTTGATTTCGGTGGTTATAGGCGTTTCCTTCGGATAATTCCGTACCACATCGGCTCCTTTTGGAATCGGGCCGAAGTAATCTTCTACCATTTTTTTAGTCTCCGATATATCAATGTCTCCAGCAACGACCAGCACGGCATTGTTCGGAACATAATATTTTTTATTGTAGGCAACAACATCTTCTAGGGTCGCGGCATCCAAATCTTTCATGTAGCCGATATTAGGGTCTTTATAAGGATGTTTTTCGAAAAGGTTTTCTGCTACCGTAAATAATAGCTGTCCGTAAGGTGAATTATCATAGCGCAATCTTTTCTCTTCCTTGACCACCTCGTTTTGGGTATCTATTCCTACCTGATCTATAATAGGATGCATCAACCGTTCAGACTCCATCCAAAGACCCAATTCGAGATTATTTGATGGAAAGACCTCATAGTAATAAGTTCTGTCTTGTGAGGTATTTGCATTATTCTTTCCACCGTTCGAAGAGACGAGCTTGAACCAATCACCCCTCTCAATATTCTCGGTACCTTCAAAGAGAAGGTGTTCAAAAAAATGGGCAAAGCCAGTGCGACCTTCGGTACGATCTTTTCCACCAACATGATACATGACCGAAGTTGTTACTACCGGCGCGGTTTCATCTTGGTGAAGAATAACATGCAGCCCGTTGTCGAGATTATATTCTTCGTATGCCACCTCTTGGGCGGTGGCTACCATGGCAGACAAAGTCAAGCTTAATCCTAATAGTATGGTGTTCTTCATTTTGAATTTTTTTAATAGGTAGCATTTGTTTAAACGTCTACAAGATTATACTTTTTTTCGGAGAACTGTCCCGGCCTTGATGCCTTTAACAAGAATTTTAGCCAATAGTTTCTTACATTTGAATAAATTGGATAACTTCCCTAAAAAAAAATTCAATTATGTTAAAGGAGTTTGCTCTACCCATACGATTCGGAATAGCGACAAGTGGTTCCCTTATTGCCTATTTTCTTGTTTTGTCGCTCTTTGATTTGCACACCAATGTTTTTTTTAGTCTTTTCAATGGTGTAATTACGGGGTTTGGAATTTACGAAGCTATCAAGTATTTCAGATTGAGCGAAAAATATAAGTTCAATTATGGGAAGGGGTTCACAGCGGGCCTTGTGACCGGTTTTCTGGCAACCATTATATTTACTCTGTTTTTTACCTTGTATAGCACTGAAGTCAACCCCGATTTTTTACAACAACTTACCACACAGTGGTTCAAAGATTTTAGGGATTTTGAAGCCATTGTATTCTTCACCGTGGCCATAATGGGGTTTGCATCTTCACTGGTTCTTACGCTTTCCTTTATGCAACTGTTCAAAACACCTCGAAAAGAGAAGAAAAAAATGGGCCAAATTTAAGAATAGCGTTTGTGCATTAGCGATTTAGGTGTATATTTGCATCCGCTTATTGAAAAAATAAGTCGTAAATCAAACAAATACACATAATTATGTATGCAATCGTAGAGATGGCAGGGCAGCAATTTAAAGTTGCGAAAGACCAAAAAGTGTATGTGCACCGTTTACAGACCGAAGAAGGCAAAAAGGTAACTTTTGGCAACGTACTTCTTACGGGTGACGGATCGGACATCACTATAGGCGCCCCGGCTATAGACGGAGCTTCAGTTGAAGCTAAAGTCGTTAGACACCTCAGAGGTGACAAAGTAATCGTCTTTAAAAAGAAAAGACGTAAGGGATACCAGAAGAAAAACGGACACCGTCAATCTTTGACAGAAATCGTAATCGAAAGTATCGTTCTTAAAGGCGGGAAAAAAGCGGACAAGCAAACGGAAGCTAAAGACGAAAAGCCAGTAGCGAAGAAAGAGGCAGCTGAGAAAACGGTTGTAACAGCAGAGAAAGCGGCTCCCGTAAAAAAGGAAGCAGCTTCTAAGCCTAAAGCCGAAAAGTCGACAGCTAAGAAATCGTCTTCAAAAAAGGATGATTTAAAGAAAATCGAAGGCATCGGGCCTAAAACTGCAGAGGCGCTTGTGAGTGCCGATGTGAATACTTTCGCTAAGTTGGCGAAAATGGATCCCGAAAAAATCAAGGAAATTTTGACTGAAGCAAGTTCAAACTTGGCCCACTTAGATCCAGGTACTTGGCCAACTCAAGCCCAAATGGCCGCTGATGGCAAATGGGATGAGCTGCAGAAGTGGCAAGACGAACTTGACGGAGGAAAAAAATAAGTAGCAATTTCGATACGTAGTTGCAGCGAAGAATTAGAAATTAAAAATTACGCACAGCCATGGCACACAAAAAAGGAGTAGGTAGTTCGAAAAACGGTAGGGATTCGGAATCAAAACGTTTGGGCGTTAAGATTTTCGGTGGTCAGGCCGCTATCGCCGGTAACATAATCGTTAGACAACGCGGTACGCGTCACAATCCCGGTGAGAATGTTTACCTTGGAAAAGACCATACACTACACGCCCGTATAGACGGACTTGTAAAATTCGAGAAGAAAGCTGGTGGAAAGTCTTTTGTTTCCATCGAGCCACTCGAGGCTTAATCTTTTCTAAATAGTATCATACAAAGACCTTTTCTCTTTTGAGAAGGTCTTTTTTTTGTTTAATCTGCATTATCCATATTTGTAAGTGACAGCTTTAATTCCGTATTCATGCTTCCCGATCGATACGATTCCCTCTATGCTCAGAAATAGGATAGAGTAGTCAATGATTGTCAAGATTGATTCAGAGTTACGGCTGACCATACGGCTTCTTCTACCGTGCGACCTTACTTGCTTCTGAGGAAAGATTTTTGATGTAAAAACATTTAATTAATTTTCTGCTTTCTTATTTTCTCCAAAAAAAGCCATCGGTAAATACCCTAATAAACCTGCTTTGATGCGTATCGTTTTTGCTAGGGGATATTTTTATGGTTTATGATGGGTGAAAATGGAAAGCCTCGATACGGTGGATTCGTAACAGAGCCTAGCATATCATAATTGTGACCCTATGTTTATCAATCGGTTGTTAGTTTACGTATGAAAAAAATAAGCATAGGTTGACTAGTAGTATACTATAAATGCTAAATGTTAGTCGAGAACCAACTCTATTTTTGGCTTACGTTGAGTTCTATAAATACCATTTGGTTAATCGCAGATTATTAAACAAATTTATTTAGCTTACAACGGTTATTCTGCCCTTTTACTATTGGAGACTTGAACTTATAAATCATAAAAAAAACCCTTGACCAATAGGGCAAGGGTTTCAATTCTATTAAACCTGTAGGTAGGTCTAAAATTTAATATCTGTAATATTCTGGCTTGAAAGGGCCTTTGACTTCAACACCGATATACTCCGCTTGATAGGGTTTAAGTTCCGTAAGCTCGGCATCTAAACGTGATAAATGCAATTCCGCTACTTTTTCATCTAAGTGCTTAGGCAGCATATAAACTTCGTTGTCATAATTATCACTGTTCTTCCAAAGTTCGATTTGCGCCAAGGTTTGATTCGTAAACGAGTTGCTCATTACGAAACTTGGGTGACCTGTAGCGCAGCCCAAATTGACCAATCGCCCTTCGGCAAGAATAATGATGTCTTTACCGTCGATCGTATATTTATCTACTTGTGGTTTGATTTCGTCTTTGGTATCGCCGTAATTTTTATTCAACCAAGCCATATCGATCTCATTGTCAAAATGCCCGATATTGCATACAATGACCTTATCCCGCATTACCTTGAAATGTTCTGGACGAATGATGTCTTTGTTCCCCGTAGTGGTTATTACAATATCTGCCTTCTCAACTACATTCTCTAGCCTTTTTACTTCAAAACCGTCCATACAGGCCTGAAGCGCGCATATAGGATCGATTTCGGTAACGGTTATAATGGCACCTGCTCCTTTGAACGATGCTGCAGTGCCTTTTCCGACATCACCATAACCACAAACGACCACTTTCTTTCCGGCAAGCATCGTATCGGTCGCGCGGCGAATGGCATCCACCGCACTTTCGCGGCATCCAAATTTATTATCGAATTTGGATTTTGTGACAGAATCGTTCACATTTATGGCGGGCATCGGTAATGTCCCTTTTTTCACACGTTCATATAATCGGTGAACGCCTGTAGTAGTCTCTTCGGATAATCCTTTAATAGCTCCCGCTAGCTCGGGATAATCATCCAATACCATATTCGTGAGATCACCACCGTCATCCAAAATCATGTTTAAAGGTTCGCGATCTTCGCCAAAGAACAAGGTTTGCTCTATACACCAATTGAACTCTTCTTCATTCATACCTTTCCAAGCATAAACAGGTATCCCTGCTGCGGCAATAGCTGCTGCGGCGTGATCTTGTGTCGAAAAGATATTACACGAACTCCACGTAACATCTGCACCAAGGGCTACCAAAGTTTCGATGAGCACAGCCGTCTGTATGGTCATATGAAGGCATCCGGCGATACGCGCCCCCTTCAAAGGTTGCTCTTTGCCATATTCTTCACGCAGTGCCATCAGTCCGGGCATCTCAGCTTCGGCCAGATCAATTTCTTTTCTTCCCCAATCGGCCAAAGCGATATCCTTCACCTTATAAGGTACAAATGCAATAGTTTTCGTTTCCATCTTCTTTTTATTTTTTACTTTCGTTACCGCCCCTTGTTAAAGGGGAATGTGTTTGGACTAGAATCCAATCCTTGCGAAGATATTAAATAAGGATATAATTCCCATGCCACTTTACAAGACATTAACGGTTACCCCTGACATCACGATTTACATCTGGAAGGTGATAGAATCGGAGTCTGAACTTTCGGAAGGAATCAAGTTAACGCCCCATTGTCAAAAAAGGATTGATGGTATGAGGTCTGAACTGCATCGCAGGGCATTTTTGAGCATTCGGCATTTGATGGCCGAAGCGGGTTATGTAGATCATGACCTTTACTACGATGAGGCGGGGAAGCCTCACTTAAAGGATGGCAACAAAATTTCCATCACACATTCAAATCATTTTACGGGGATAATAGTCAGTTCTAAGAACGAAGTGGGCATAGATATCGAAAAGCAGCGAGAAAAAATTCTCCGCATCGCGCACAAATTTACTCCCATCGAAGAATATAGCACCATAGCCAATACGGATGCGCTAATTAGAAAGTTGACCATTGTTTGGGGCGCCAAGGAGTCATTGTATAAAATCTACGCCGAACCTGGCCTTAGCTTTATGCATCACATTAACGTAAAGGATTTCTCGTTTGAGGATGAAAGTACCACTGCCGAAATTTTGTACCACGGTGATACGTCATCCTTCGCTATCTCCTTTTTGGAGTTTGATAGCTTTACCTGTGTTTATGGCATAGGCCAATCTTAAATTACTTTCTTAAAGATTAGAATCCAATGGAAATATCAGTAGAACTAACATTTTCACCCTTACAAGACGATTTTGAAGAACATATTATAAACTTCATCAAAAAACTCAGGAATTCTGGTCTGACAATTTTAGAAAATCCGCTTAGCACACAAGTCTATGGCGAGTATGATGCCGTTATGAACGTATTGAATACAGAAATTAAAACGGCATTTGAATTGATGGACAAAGGCTTGCTCTATCTCAAAATCGTGAAATCGGATCGTAGCGCGTATGAACCCCATTTTTGATTGGATCTTTGCACAGTACGAAGGCACGGCGGTTTATTTGGTTGTTCTTGAAATCATAGCTGTTTTTTTCGGATTTTTAAGTGTTTGGTATTCCAAGAAAGAGAATATCCTTGTTTTTCCCACCGGTATTATCAGTACGGCGATATTTGTATATATCCTTTTGTTGTTCGGGCTTTTGGGCGATATGCTCATCAATGCCTACTATTTTTTAATGAGTATCTATGGCTGGTACGTCTGGACGCGCAAGGTTGATGACTCCCATTTTATTCCAATTACCGAAACGACATCCATAGAGAATAGACAATCCCTTATCCTATTTATATGCACAGTTCTTTTTGTTTGCGCCATATATCTCTATTTTGATAAATTCAATAGTTGGACGGCTTACGTTGATACATTGACCACGGCCATCTTTTTTGTGGGGATGTGGTTGATGGCCAAAAAGAAATTGGAAAATTGGGTATATTGGATTATCGGGGATATTATATCTGTTCCGTTATATTGGTATAAAGGACTTATATTTACTTCGCTACAATACTTCTTGTTCACTATTATTGCCATCTTCGGTTATCTTGCATGGAAGAAAAGTTTAAACAAAAGTCCTCAAACCTTATTAAGGTAGTACTGTTTGGTCCTGAATCAACAGGTAAGACCACCTTATCGGAACAGCTGGCCCGTCACTATCATACGGTTTGGGTACCGGAGTATGCCCGAGAGTACCTCCAAAAAAAATGGAACGACGAGCGTAAGACCTGTGAACCTAGCGATTTACTACCCATTGCCGAGGGGCAGATGGGGTTAGAGAACGAACTAACTAAAAAGGCCACGGATATTCTCATCTGCGATACCGACCTGCTTGAAACAAAGGTGTATTCGGAAGCATATTATATAGGGCATTGTGACCCCGTATTGGAAAAGCATGCACTTGAAAATACATATGACCTGTATCTGCTGACATATATAGACATGCCATGGGTGGGCGATGATTTGAGGGACAAACCCAATGAAAGGGAAAAAATGTTCGCCTATTTCAAAGAAACATTAGAGCTACATCATCGGAATTTTATTATATTGAAAGGCGATAAAAAAACACGGTTGCGAACGGCTATTTCCGAAATAGATAAACTGATGCGGAAGCATACTTAATAGCGGTCGGAGTTAACAGTCGAAAAGAAGGATGCTAGCATATTGATATTAAGATATTGACAAGCTGATATACATCCCATTAAATTTGAAACAGAACCTGATACTTGAAATCGAGCACCATGACATTAACGAAAAAGGATTTAGAGTTATTATCCAAAAAAGGAATATCCGAGAAAAAGGTACGCGACCAGATCGAAACCTTCAAAGAAGGTATTCCTTTTGTGCAACTTGAAAAGGCCGTTACGGTAGGGGAGGGTATTCTAAGGTTTACGCCCGAAGAGGAAAAAGAATTGATTCAACGCTTTGATAAGGCTAAGGCCGAAACAGACTTGCTTAAATTTGTACCTGCATCGGGAGCCGCCTCTCGAATGTTTCGGGCCCTTTTCAATTTTTTGGAAGATTACAATCCATCCGAAGAAAGTTTGAACGACTATTTAGAACGTACAAACGATACCGATATGAAAATCTTTTCAGAAGGCCTTTCCGATTTACCATTTTACACCATTGTAAACAATAGGATAAAAGGAGAGGCATCTTCCAAAGACGAAGAATTATATCTGTTTGTCAAAGAAATGATGTCGGATAACGCGCTGAACTACGGATTTTATCCTAAGGGTCTTTTACCGTTCCATAATTATGGGGATCATACCGAGACTCCATTCGAAGAACATCTAAAAGAAGCTTCGGTTTACGCGAAAACCGGCGACACCGCAAAATTACACTTTACTATCTCCGAACAACATGGTGATATGTTCAATAAAGAGTTTTCCGGATGTAAGGAAAGGGTATCGTCAAGCACACAGACTTCATTTAATGTAAGTTATTCGTATCAAAAACCATCTACCGACACTTTAGCCGTAGATATGGATAACGAACCCTTTCGGTTAGAGGATGGTACTGTACTTTTCAGACCGGGTGGCCATGGAGCATTGATTGAAAACTTGAACGATCAAGATGCAGACATTGTATTTATTAAAAATATCGATAACGTAACTGTACCTAGGTTCGCGGAAGTCGTTGTCAATAGTAAGAAAATTTTGGCGGGTGTATTGCTAAGGGTACAGGAAAAAGCATTTGAATACGCAAGCCTTTTGGATAATGACGAGTTAAGTACTGGGCATTTGGAAGAAATCAAAAGCTTTCTGGTAGAAAAACTCAACGTAAAATTCTCAGACACCTATACAGGTTTCAATATCGGGCAACAAATAGAGATACTAAAGGATAAGATAAATAGACCTATTCGTGTATGCGGTATGGTAAAGAACGAGGGCGAACCCGGTGGAGGTCCGTTTTGGATAAGAGATGGAAAAGGCAATGTTTCGTTGCAAATTATAGAATCGGCCCAAATTAATATGGACGATGCAGAACAAGCCGACATCCTCAATAATGCAACACACTTTAATCCGGTTGATTTGGTCTGCGGAATTAAAAATTATTCCGGTGAGAAGTATGACCTAATGAACTTTGTGGACACTAAGCAAGGTTTTATAACAGGTAAGACCAAAGATGGAAGAGAACTAAAAGCTTTAGAGCTTCCAGGATTGTGGAACGGTGCTATGGCTTTTTGGAACACGATATTTGTAGAGGTGGCATTACAGACATTTAGTCCCGTAAAAACCGTTAATGACTTATTAAAACCCGTGCATCAAGTTAGATAAGCTATGTGAAACTAGTAATGCATTGCCATTGTATCCAAAAAGTGTGTAAATCTTACACACTTTTTTAGATTTTACACATCGGTATACAGTGAAAAAAGCATCTATAATTATATAAATATCTGATAATCAGTTAATATTGGGGGTGTTTAGTGTAATTACGCAATTGGCATTGTTTTCCCTATATACATTATGACTATCAAAACGATTGATGTTCAAAACAAATTAGAAATTAAATAATTAAAATTACACAAAATGAAAAATTTAATGATTGCCGCAGTACTTGCTCTAGGAACAATGACTGCTTACGCACAAGAAGAAACTGCAATTGACGAAGCTGGAACAGCTGTAGAAGAAAATGCTACTGAAGCAACTGAAGCTACTACTGATGCTGCTGAAGATACTTACCAAGCTGGTGAAGAGGCTGCAACTGAAGCTACTGAAGAAGTAGAAGAAACTGCAACTGAGGCTACTGAAGAAGTAGAAGAAACTGCAACTGAGGCTACTGAAGCTGTTGAAGAATCAACTGAAGAAGCTAGTGATGCTATGGAATCTGCAACTGAAGAAGTAACTGCACAAGACGGTTTTACTGCTGTAGCTACTGAAGAAGTTCCTGAAGCTGTTACTACTGCTTTAGAAGAAGCTCATCCAGGTGCTACTATTGATAGCGCTTCAATGAACGAAGATTCTCAGTACAAGTTATCTGTTACTACTGAAGCTGGTGAGTCAGCTGAATTGTACATGGATGCTGAAGGTAACATGATTGAAATGTAATCTTAGATTACAACTTCCAAACTGATATTAGTTTGGTTCTAAAAGCTCCGATGACCGAAAGGTTATCGGAGCTTTTTTTATGGTTTTATTCTATATAAATTTCAAGGTAAAATAGAACTTTAAAAACGCTTAGTTTTAGTTCAATCTGTTTGAAACGGTACTGAATAAAATGTTTCAACGTTGATAATTAGTCTATTAACGTTTTGTGAAAACGAATTTATTCTCGTATATAAATTACACGCTTTCTAAATTAAGTACCCAAAATTACACAGTACAATAACCATCCAATACTATATAAATTATTGAAAATCAATTATTTAATTCATGTATTGATTTTTGGTATCATTATTTCATAACATATAACAATAACAAATTAAAACTATAATCATGAAAAATTTAATGATTGCTGCAGTATTGTCTTTAGGAACTATGACTGCTTTCGCTCAAGAAGAAAATGCTGTTGAAGAAACTGGAACAGCTGTTGAAGAAACTGCAACTGAAGCTACTGACGCTGTTGAGGAGTCTACAACTGAAGCTACTGAAGAAGTAGGAGTTGAAGCTAGCCAAGGCGAGTTTTCAGAAGTTGGTGCAGAAGAACTTCCTGAGTCAGTAACAGCAGCAGTATCTAAAAACTATCCAACGGCCTCAATTGATAAGGCATATGTAAATGACGCGAATCAATTTAAACTAGAAGTATCATTGGAAGATGGTACAGCTGGTACCTTGTACGCAGATGAAAATGGAAATTGGATAGAAATGTAAATAATTCACATTATTTGTTTTGTATCAAGTTGGTTTGGTCAGAAAGGGGTCGTATACATACGGTCCCTTTCTTTTGTTTTAGGATGTCAAAGGAAGATAAAGCTACATTCATCGACAAAGCATCGATGATATCCCTTTTATGATAAATTTAGAACAGAAACGGCTTTCTTGTGTTATTTTTACGTACTTACGTATTGTTTACAAGAACATAATATGCCAAACCTTTTGATTATTGAAGATGATGCAGCATTTTGTCAAATGCTCCAAAAGTTTTTGACAAAACGGGGTTATGAAGTGGAAACTAGTTTCACCGCTCCCGATGCCAAGATGAAGTTCGAGGCCAATACCTTTGACCTTATTCTTACCGATCTTCGACTTCCCGATTATGATGGTATCCAGTTATTGGGTGATATCAAGAAAGTAAATCCTAAAACCCAGGTCATTGTTATGACCGGGTATGCCGAGGTAGGTTCCGCTGTAAATGCGATGAAAAAAGGGGCATTCGATTATATTTCCAAGCCTTTTACACCCGATGAAATAATGATGGTGCTTGATAATGCGGCAAAGACTGAAGTTTCGGAACAAGTTTCGAAAACAGTCGTGACTTCAGATGTTGTATCCGTTGAAAAAAGTACGCGCACGAATACAGATGCTCATGCAACCGCAACGGTTGCGAACGCAAAAATTGTTAAGGGTATTAGTGAGGCATCTCAAAAATTACTTCAGTATATTGATTTGGTAGCGCCAACAGATATGTCGGTTTTAATTACCGGCGAAAGTGGAACTGGAAAAGAAGTAACCGCCAAGGCAATACATGACGGTAGCAAGCGAAAAGGTTTCAATTTTATTGCTGTAGACTGTGGGGCCATACCTAAAGAGTTGGCCACCAGCGAATTTTTTGGTCATATCAAGGGAAGTTTTACAGGTGCCGTCGAAGATAAAATTGGGAATTTCGAGGCAGCGGATAAGGGTACTTTATTTTTGGACGAAGTTGGAAATTTATCCTATGAAAATCAGATACAATTACTTCGCGCTTTACAGGAGCGCAAAATCAAGCGAGTGGGCAGCACAAAAGAAATTGACGTAGATGTACGTATTATTACCGCGACCAATGAGGATCTGACAGAAGCGGTCGAAGCAGGTACTTTTCGGGAAGATCTCTACCATCGGCTCAATGAGTTTTCAATTCAAATACCTTCTCTCGAAGAGCGTTACGACGATTTGGTGCTGTTCGCCGAGAATTTTTTACAAAAGGCCAATACCGTACTTAATAAGCAAGTACTGAATTTTTCGGATGAAGTATGGGACGTATTTAGGCAGTATCACTGGCCGGGTAACCTACGTGAGTTACAGAACGTTATTAAACGGGCCGTGCTTTTGACTACGGGCGAAGAAGTTTTGGTAGAAGCTTTACCCAAAGAAGTATTGCAGTTACAGGAAAAGGAATCTGTTGCCGATGGTTTTTCCAAATCGGAATTTGAAAAGGATAGAATTATTAAGGCCCTTAAAAAAACAAATTTCAATAAATCAAAAGCTGCAAAATTATTACAGGTCACAAGAAAAACGCTCTATAATAAGATTAATCATTATAAACTAGATCTGTAAATCTTCAGTCGAGTACTTGGCGTTCTTGCAATTCGTCAACCAATGCTCCAACATTAACTCTTAGCTTTTCTAGGGAACGGGTCAATGTTGAACTATCCATATTTTCAGGAGTCGCAAGTTCCATTTTTTCTAAGATAGCAACCGATAGTTCCACTTTCAATTGGCGGAACATAGGTAACATTCTATGGGCAACTTGGTTGACCTGCTGATAATCTTTGGCCGAAACAGTCTCGTTTAAAAGTTTCATGTTGGTGTGGGTATCCTGTAAAAAGATTTGTAGGACTTCGTCTATAGCCTCCTCGTTGTTTCCAAGAAACGAATGAATAATATCCAAATTATATAATTTCGATTCCTGTTCCTTGACACTAGCGCTATCCTCTTTTTCGGTGTTCTTTTCGGTCGCAATACCCAGTAATTTCAATATGGCGACAAGTTCTCCTTTTGTAAATGGCTTTTGAAGTACTTGGGTAAAGCCTATACTTGTGTATGATTCCGGTACTAAATCTCTCCGGCCAGTCATGGCTATTATCGGCTGATCTGAATAATGCGCGTACTTACCAGATCGAAGTCGTTTTAATACTTCGAAACCTGTAACCTGGGGCATCTGTATATCTGTCAAAACTAGGTCGTAGGCCAAGTGGGAATCTTCTTGGATGGAAAGAAAATTGGTGAAAGTATGGGCGGTAATCCCCATACTCTCCGTCAATTCTCGTAACATATGTAGTAACGAAGTATCATCGTCAATGATAAGCATTCTGAGCTTTGGGGCCATGTATGGCAAAACTTTATCCTTTTCCAACACTCGGTCGGTTAGCTCAAAGGGAAGCTGCAGGTAAAATGTACTGCCCTTACCGAGCTTACTCCTAAGTTTCAAGTTTCCGCTCAGTAGTTCTGCCAATTTTTTAGAAATGGTCAGGCCAAGCCCGTGGCCCCCGAATTTTTTATCCGTATCGGTATCGGCTTGTGTAAACTCCTTAAAAATCAAATATTGCTTTTCTTTGGCAATGCCGATGCCCGTATCGCTAACCTCGATTTTAGCAATTAAGGCTTTACCTTTTCCGGCATCAGCGGTTGCGTCAATCTGAATATGTCCTTCTTCAGTGAACTTAAAAGCGTTGCCTATAAGGTTGGTCAAGATTTGACGTAACCTGAACGGGTCGCCTAAGACGGTTTGTTCCAATTCAGGGGCAATGTTGAGAATTAATTTTAGCTTTTTACGGATATGTAATGCCTGTAGATTTTCTGCGGTTTCCTGGATAAGATTTGCCGGTATGAAAGGCACTTTTTCGATATTGAGTTTTCCAGCCTCTAATTTTGAAAAGTCCAATAGGTCGTTGACCAAATTACCCACATAATCAGATGCCGATTTTACATTTTTGATATATCCTTTTTGTTTCTCGGTCAAGCTGGTACTCTCCAAAAGTTCAGAATAACCTCCAATGGTATTCAATGGCGTACGCAAGTCATGACTTACGGTAGAAATTAACTGTTCCCTACTTTTTAATAGCGATTCAGAGAATTTTTTCTCCTTTTCCAGTTTCGTGCGGTAGGTTTGTACCTTCCAATAATCCCTTGTAATCAAAAATGAAAAAACGGCCACAATAAAAAAGCCGATTAACGCTGCAAAACCGGCGATGCGGATGGTTTTTTTTAAAGCTGCCTCTTGATTAAGATTTCTGT
This sequence comes from Pricia antarctica, assembly GCA_011050085.1. GTDB lineage: Bacteria > Bacteroidota > Bacteroidia > Flavobacteriales > Flavobacteriaceae > Pricia > Pricia antarctica_A. The sequence goes on from DRGL01000028.1 coordinate 23,116, forward strand.
TATAGGTGGCCGCGATTACCTCTTGTTCGATAGCCGAAATAATATTTTGCAGTTGGCGTGACAATTCTAGGTCATTTCGACTTACCTCAAGTTCTTTTTGAGCCAGCGAACGTTGCGATTTTGATTCATCTAACTTGGCCCTTCTTAGCCTCGCTTTTGATAATTTTAATATCGAATCTACGTAAGCCGCGTTGGTGGAGCCATCTTCGTTTTTAGGTACATTTTTACTAATCAAAGAAGCATACTCACGTAATGATTGTTGCACCTTTGGAGAAAAATCATTGAAATTATTGAAAAGATTTTCTGCGGAAAATTTGCCAAAGGATTCCTCGATTTTTTCAAACTCCTTCAACGCATTATCGATAGAATTGTCTGATAAATTCTTTGTTTTCAGGGCTCTCAATTCACTGTTGTTGGCTACTTTTCGATTTAGAAGAGCTTGAAGACTATCGAGAAGTATTTTTTGCTGATCGCTTTGGGTTAAGAACTTTAAGGTATCGATTTCTGTCTTAATTAGCTCGATCTTTTGGGCATAGGCCGCTAAATTGAGGTCTATATTACTCTGCAGCGCTAGTTTCGAAAGGCTTTCGGCCTCATATATTTTGGTGAGCAGAGCGCTTGTCTTTAGAAGTTTTTTATCGTTTTCGCCTACCGTTTCCTTAGATATATAGCTTTTTATCTCCGTATAGAGAAAGTAACCAAAGCCCCCTGCCAAAAAGGCCAGCAGCAGGTAGCTGGTGACAATCTTCAAGGTGAATTTATTATTCGATTTCTTAGATTCGTTCGTCATTTAGATAACATGAAAATCGGTTTTTCAAAGTGCTTACCGATAAAAATAATCATATAATAAATAATGGGCATATAACAGACCGTTAATTGTGCAAGCCACGAGCGGCTATACTATTTTTTATACTTTTTAACTATGTTTTCCGAATGCACAGTACTACCTTTAGCCCATCTCAAAGGGGTGCTAAATTTTAAACTGATTCAGGGAGTTCTTGAAAACAAGTTTAAGATGAAGCTGAGATTATACCCAATGAACCTGGGCGGGTAATGCCGCCAAGGGATGGCATGTTCACATCAGTGTAGCATGCTGCTTGGAAATACAGCGTCCTTAGATGGGCAAAAAATCAATTCTAACTTAGAATAATAGCCCCTTTTATTCGTAAAATATTTTACGGATGAAGACTATTTTCACTATTTCGGCTCTTTTCGGGCTTAGCATGGGCGTTTCAGCCCAAAATCAACAAACCGATTCCCTAGAGGGAACTAAAGTCGTACTTGACGAAGTGTTCGTGCAGGCCGTGCGGGTTACCAAAGCATCTCCTGTAACCTTTTCCAATCTTGAAAAGGATGAGATCGCTCCCCGTAATTTGGGGCAAGATATCCCAGTACTTCTTAACTTTTTACCCGCAGTAGTAACCACGTCCAATGCTGGGGCGGGCATTGGCTATACAGGTATACGGGTTCGGGGTAGCGATGCCACTCGGGTCAACGTTACTATTAACGGCATACCTTACAACGATTCTGAATCACACGGTACGTTTTGGGTGAATATGCCAGATTTTGCCTCATCGACCGAAAGCTTACAGTTGCAACGGGGCGTTGGTACCTCGACCAATGGTGCCGGAGCCTTCGGTGCCAGTTTAAATTTGCTTACCGATGCAATTTCTGAGGAGCCGTTCGCACAGATTTCATCATCTATTGGAAGTTTCAAGACCTTGCGCAATAATATCAAGTTTAGTACGGGAATTTTAAACGACCATGTTGAGATATCGGGAAGGTTTTCAAAAATAAAGTCCGACGGTTATGTCGACCGTGCTGCGTCAGATCTTAAATCGTACTTTCTACAGGCGGCATACAAAGCTGAGAGCACCTTGATAAAAGCTTTACTATTTGGAGGGCATGAGGTAACCTACCAATCTTGGGAAGGCATATCTGCGGATCAATTGATAAGTGACCGTACGTATAATCCTTCAGGGGAATATACCGATGAAGATGGCATTGAACGGTTTTACGATAATGAAGTCGACAATTACAAGCAAGACCACGCCCAATTACTTTGGAACGAGCAGCTCTCCGATGTATGGAGTACCAATATGGCTCTGCATTTCACACATGGCCGAGGTTATTTTGAAGAATACGAAGAAGATGAGGCCTTTTCCAATTACGGGTTCGATCCTTTTATTATCAATGGTGAGACGGTAAACACAACCGATCTTATTCAAAGAAGATGGCTTGACAATGATTTCTATGGGGCCGTATTTTCAGCTAACTATTCAAAGGATAACTTAGGACTCATCTTTGGAGGCGGTGTGAACCGGTATGAAGGCGCACATTTCGGCGAGGTGATTTGGGCCAGGTTTGCATCCGATAGTGAGATACGAGACCGATTTTATGACGATGATTCAGAAAAGAACGATTTTAATTTTTATGCAAAGGTCGATTATGGCGTTACCGATAAACTTAGCCTTTATGGAGATTTGCAATACAGACAAGTAGGCTATACGGCCAGTGGCGATGATACGGGCTTGGTAGATGACAGGTTCAATTTTTTTAATCCGAAAGCGGGCTTGGTCTATGACCTCAACCAGAACAACAACCTCTATTTCAGTTATGCCGTTGCGAATCGCGAACCGAACCGTAACGATTATGAAAACGGAAGCCCCAAACCTGAAAAGCTGAACGATTTTGAATTGGGGTGGCGGTACATCTCGCCTAAATTTCAACTGAATGCAAATACCTATTATATGCGGTATAAAGACCAGTTGGTTCTCACGGGAGAGTTGAATGATGTCGGCGCCCCTTTAAGGGAAAATATAGGCGACAGCTATCGTGCCGGTCTTGAACTTGATGCTGTTCTATTATTCGGGGAGAATTTTCAATGGCGCCCGAATGCGGCTTTAAGCACCAACAAGAATATTGATTTTGTATTCGAGCGTGATGGCAGTTTGCAGGAGCTGGGAAATACCAATATTGCCTACTCACCTAACGTGGTGTTGGGCAACGGTTTTATGTATTCGCCTTTCGAAGGTGCCAATATTACCGCTTTGTCAAAATACGTGGGCAAACAATATTTAGGAAATATCGACGCTGATGCCTCCGTTTTAGAAGCCTACTCCCAGACCGACCTTAATATTTCGTATACCCTAGAATTTGAGAAAATCATTAAAAGCATCACCTTTTCTGGCTTGGTCAACAATATTTTCAATGAAGATGTAGTCTCCGATGGGTATTTTTTCACTTTTGACGACGATTCATCGGGGAGTGTTCAAACCTTTGAGGGCGCAGGATATTACCCACAGGCCGGCACTAACTATCTGGTAGGCGCTACCCTGAGATTCTGAACATTTGCCAATCGAATACGATACACGTAAAAACCTAAGAAAATGGAACAAATTAAAATTGCGCTAGACTGGACCGCCAATACCAACCATACCGGATTCTTCACGGCGAATGCCTTGAATTTCTATAGCGATTATGGTCTCGAAGTAACCCTAATCACTCCAGAATCGGACGATTATGCCAAGACACCCGCAAAAAAGGTAGAGCTGGGCGAAGTAGACTTTGCACTTTGCCCCTTTGAAAGTGTTATCAGTTATCGCACAAAGAAGAACCCTTTCGATGGCGTTGCGGTTGCCGCTCTGCTAAGGGAAGATTTGAGTGCTATTGCCTGTCTCAAAACTTCCGGTATAGGTACACCCAAAGAATTGGATGGAAAGGTATATGCATCTTATCAAGCACGATATGAAGACGAAATTGTTCGGCAGATGATCAAAAATGATGGTGGCATGGGAACGCTTGATATCATATATCCTAAAAAACTTGGCATTTGGAATACCCTAAAAGAAGGTTCTGCGAATGCTACGTGGATTTTCATGAACTGGGAAGGCATTCAGGCGGAAAACCAAAAGGTAGCTTTGAACACTTTCAGGATGAAGGATTTCGGAATTCCCTATGGGTATTCGCCAATCTTATTTGCGGATAGCAAAAAAGTAGTAAAGAATAGGAAAGCCTATCAAAACTTTTTGATAGCGACGAAAAAGGGTTTTTTGTATGCGAAAGCAAACCCTGAAAAGGCTATTGCGCATTTGTTGCCCCACGTTGCAGATAGCGATCGGGATATAAACCTGCTTCAAAGCCAAAAATATACAGGGTCCTTCTATGGTAATGAAGATACTTGGGGCGTCATAGAGCCTCTTAAGGTTTCTGAATACCTAGAATGGTTGAAGGATAAGGGTTTGGAAGATTATACCTTGCTAGGTGCTTCACTGGTTAATAATCAAGTTGTAAACCTTTGAAATTGATATTGATTTCGTCATAGTTGAAACCTAAGCATGCTGATTAATTCAAATTTCAAAATAGAACCATTACTTTTATCCACATCTATTGTTTTAAATATGGAATTAGTAATGGGATTATTGAAACAATGCACCACGTTAAATTTTGAGATATGCACATGAAATCAAAAATTCGCTGGGGAATTATCGGCTGTGGTGATGTTACGGAAGTGAAAAGCGGCCCTCCCTATCAAAATACCGATGGTTTTGAATTGGTAGCAGTCATGCGTCGGGATGCCGCAAAGGCCGCTGACTATGCCAAACGCCATGGTGTGGCCAAGTTTTACGCCGATGCCGATACACTAATACACGACGATGAGGTAGATGCCGTTTATATTGCTACACCACCAGATAGCCACGCAGCATATGCATTGAAAGTAGCTGCTGCCGGTAAACCTTGCTGTATCGAGAAACCTATGGCACCTAGTTACGCTGAAAGCTTAGAGATTCATAGGGCTTTTGAAAAGAAGGGTTTACCCCTTTTTGTCGCCTACTACCGGCGTACGTTACCTCGGTTCCTTAAGATTAAGCAGTGGCTCGATGCCAAAGAAATTGGCGAAGTGCGACATATTCGATGGCTATTGGCCAAGCCGCCCAGTGAAAATGATAAGAGCGGATCGTATAATTGGCGTACCGACGCAAAAGTGGCTCCGGGAGGCTACTTTGACGATTTGGCCAGTCACGGTCTTAATCTTTTCGCCTATTATCTTGGTGATTTCGAGGAAGTGTATGGTATTGCGAAAAACCAACAAGGGCTTTATTCCGCTAAAGATGCCATTACGGCCAATTGGTCCCACCGTAATGGCGTCACTGGTGAAGCAGCTTGGAACTTCGGCAGTAATGAGAGAATAGACCTCGTTGAAATTTTCGGTAGTAAAGGAAAAATCAGCTTTTCACTTTTCGATGAGCATGAAATCTATTTGAAAAACGAAAATGGCGAACAAAGACTTCGTATAGAGCATCCAAAACACGTACAACAATTTCATGTTGAAAGTCTAAAAGCTGATTTGCTGGATAATATAACGCATCCTTCCACCGGAAAAACGGCTTTGCATACGAGTTGGGTTATGGACAGCATTCTTGGGAATATTTAGGCCATTTACATGTATAAAATCAGTTCTGTGGTCTCAATTTGATACTACAACGATATTTCCGCTATTCGTAACTCGATATTCTAGCATATCGTAGTAGCGATTGCCGTCGTCAGGGCGGTTGAGCAGTTGACCGGTAAATAAACTATATTCATAGTCTTCACAAGAGCAGGTAACGGTTTGGCCTTTAAGTACCATTGTCGAACAATCATTGGGCACATGGTTGGGGCAACTGGCCTCAAATGCACGATATTGGCCTATAGTAGATTGTATCACGAAAAAGCCTCTGGTGCCACTACCTGTATTACCAACAAAAACGGCATTGCCGAAATTGGTTAACGGACTGTAAAGAGGTAAATTTAGATTCATGTCAAAACGAAAACCTATTTCCTGTAAATACGGATTTCGGGTCCCCCGGTCGTTGTCACAAGAAATCAAGGCCAATACCACTATCAAACTAAAAATACGGGCCATAGACATATATATATTAGGCAACAAAAGTGATCAAAAAATACGTATATTTGCGTTAAATCCTCTCTAAAAAAGCCGAGTTTACTGTGGCCTACATAGAGGATTTTCCTATTGTATTGCATCAATGTAAACCTGCTGATGAGGATGATTTCTTCAGTGCATTGTAATTTTTTAACGCGTTTATCATGAGTAACGTATCATACTACACAAAAGAAGGATTAAAAAAATTAAGGGACGACCTTAATCATTTAAAAGATGTAGAGCGGCCCAAAGCATCCCAAGCCATCGGAGAAGCGCGCGACAAAGGTGATTTGTCTGAAAATGCTGAATATGACGCCGCCAAGGAAGCACAGGGTTTATTGGAAATGAAGATTTCTAAAATGGAGGAAACCTTATCAAATGCACGGCTTATTGATGAATCGCAGCTTGATACTTCGAAGGTTTTGGTACTCTCAACGGTCAAACTGAAGAACCAAAACAACGGTATGGATATGAGTTATACTTTAGTGGCCGAAAGCGAAGCGGACCTGAAGACCGGTAAGATATCTGTAAGTTCTCCCATCGGAAAAGGACTTCTAGGCAAGAAGGTCGGCGATACCGCTGAGATAACTGTGCCGAACGGAAAACTTACCTTTGAAATTTTAGAAATCACCAGAAAATTACATTAATCCGCTATGGCAAGCCTATTCACAAAAATCATTAACGGCGAAATTCCATCCTATAAGATTGCGGAAGATGATAACTTCTTAGCCTTTCTAGATATCAATCCGAATGCAATAGGTCATACGCTTTGCATTCCTAAGATAGAGGTCGACAAGGTTATGGATCTGGATGAAGAGACTTATATGGGATTAATGGCGTTTTCAAGAAAGGTAGGCAAGGCTATTGAGGCTTCTATAGACTGCAAAAGGGTCGGTATGACCATCATCGGATTGGAAGTGCCTCATGTACATGTGCATTTGATTCCGTTGAACAAAATGGGAGATGCCACTTTTCAGCATAAAATAACGCTTACCGAAGAGGAGTTTACCAGTATTGCCGAAAAAATCAAATCTAAACTGTAATTTTTTCAGCAATCAAAAAATAGATGCCGGCGCTTAAGGCCACTATCAGTAAAAGTATAAGAATCCAAAATAAAGAAGTAAACTGTAACGAAGACTTTTCTGGCACGACCATTTTTTGATAATATTTAAATGTTCGTTCGATATCGTCCGTCCATTTTACGGGATAAATCGTAGAGCCACAGGTATTACAGACCAATTGATGGGTAACTTCGTTGGTCGTTCTATGAGAAAGCTTTCCATAGCGATGTTTTTGAAAAAAAGACAACTTTAAGTCTTGGTTAAAACATTCCGGACAATTGTTTGTCAGATTGGATTGCTTTATCGTTACCAGTTTTTCTTTTGCCATACCTGTTCACTAAAATAAGGTAATTATTAATACTTGTTAGATAGGAATTTAAAAGCCAATTTTTCGCTTTCAAACGGCTATCCTGAGGGATATTTGCATCACCGTTCCCCCCTTACCAGACGAAAGTACCTTAATTTTTCCATTGTGGTATTCTTCGATTATTCGTTTTACCAAAGATAGGCCCAATCCCCACCCACGTTTTTTTGAAGTGAAACCAGGATTGAAAATCGTCTGAAAATTACTTTTAGCTATCCCACTTCCCGTGTCAGAAACTTGAATATGTACGTTTTTACCGTCTTCTAGGATTTCGATTGTTATAACTCCCTTGCCCTTCATGGCATCGATTCCGTTTTTCACTAGGTTTTCTATTGTCCAATGATATAGGGCATGATTCAATAGAACGGGCATATGCTCGATTTGTGAATTGAACGAGAAGTTGATCAGTTTGGAGCTTCGAAGTTTTAAATAATCATAAGCTTCCTTAGTTTCTTTTACGATATCATGGGTATCGAGTTTGGGCAAGGAGCCAATTTTTGAAAAACGTTCTGTTATCGTTTGCAGTCGGTCGATATCCTTTTCAATCTCATGGGTAATCTCGGTGTTAATATTTTCAGCCTTAAGCAGTTCATTCCATCCTAAAAGTGAAGAAAGGGGAGTGCCTATCTGATGTGCGGTCTCTTTTGCCATACCGGCCCAAAGTTTGTTCTGTTCAGAAGCCTTGTTGGTCTTGAAGAAAAAGAAAATGACCGTTCCAAAAAGTAGAATTATGAGTAATAGCGCTATAGGATAATACCTTAATTTGTTAAGCACTTCTGAGTTACCATAGTATAGGCGTGCCAAATGTTCGCCCTGCTGATCAATTGAAATCGGTGTGTTCTCATTGCCAAACTTCTTAATCAGTTTGTTTAGTTCAATAGAATCCAATGCAATGTCAGGTGGCATATTGTTCGTTTTTATCGAACCATCTTTATTGACCAAAATCATAGGGGTCGAGCGATTGTTCTGAAATACCTTAAGGTGTAAATTACCCAAATCTGAATCTTCCGATGATTGTTGGAATTCTGACTGTGCCGTTGCCCAGATTTCCATCTTCAAACGCTCTTCTTCCTTAAATTTCTTGAAAAAACTGTTTGTATTCCAAAGAATAAGGCTTACGATACCAAATGAGGCGATCAATAGAACGATATTGGAAGATTTTTTTTTGGTTGTAAAATTCATTCGGCGAACTCCTACTTTAAACTTTTTCTCGAACTTGCTCTTTCCAAATATAACGCAAAACGCATGACAATGGTACGTCTTGAAGTGGGGTTTGTCTTTCTGAAAGCAGTTTCTAGACAAAAATATTTAGTATCGGATTGGGTGCCTGATGTTTTGAGGATATCTTTGGTCCTATGACAAAAGAAATGATTTCAATTCTTCCTGATTCCGTATCTATGGCGCAATCCTACGGTTTCTTGGTCGGTGCGGTCGGTCCACGGCCCATTGCTTTGGCCAGTACGGTCGATGAACGGGGAAGACCTAACCTTTCGCCCTTTAGCTATTTTAATATTTTTAGCGCCAATCCACCGATTTTAATTTTTTCCCCGGTGAGGAGGGTTAGCGACAACACTACCAAACACACGCTACAGAACGTGCTTCATACGATGGAAGTAGTTATAAATATTGTTAATTACGAAATGGTACAGCAGATGTCCCTTTCAAGCGCTGAATATCCGAAAGGCACCAATGAATTTAAAAAATCGGGACTAACTATGTTAAATTCCGATTTTGTAAAGCCTTACCGCGTTGCCGAATCACCAGTACAGTTTGAATGCAAAGTAACCAAAGTCGAGGCTTTGGGCAAAGAAGGTGGTGCCGGAAATCTTATCTTTTCGGAAGTAGTTAAAATCCACGTTCATACCGATGTCTTGGACGAAAACGGTAATATAGAACCTCATAAGATAGATCAGGTGGCCCGTATGGGCGGAAATTGGTATAGCAGGGCAAATAAAGGCCTATTCGAGGTGCAAAAACCTCTATCGAAGCTTGGGGTTGGGTTTGACGCTATTCCTGCGCACATTAGAGAAAGCAAGGTTCTCACAGGGAATGATTTGGGTATGTTGGCCAATGTCGAAGAAATTCCGGATGAAAAGAAAATCGCGGACTTTGTAGCGTCACACATAGAATTACGCTCAATACTAAGCGGCGGGGAGCGGAGGCAATTAGAGCTGAAAGCGCAAGACTATTTAAAGCAAAACGATATTCTTTCCGCTTGGAAAACTCTGCTTGCAGGTTGAATTCTAAGGGTAAACCATTTCTTAGGGTTTATTTGGATGTAAAGTTTTATATGATAAAAAAATAATCACCTTTCAGCCCTACGCAAAACAAAAAACTATCCATTTTCTAGCCCTTTTGGTTTGTGGGTTCATAAATGGATATCCTCAAAGAGATACCGGAAGCATCCCAACACGTATGCTTATATAGCGATAAGGCGTTGAGCCTTATAAATTTGTATGCTCGGCGACTTCGCAAGGGATCTCTTTAGCACGTTGCATGTCATCGAAAAATTGGTCATAAGTTCGGTTATGGTGGCGTTAAGAATTTATTTATTGATAGGGAGTCACCAAATGAGCAACTTATGGAGTTCCGTCGTCATTTACTTCAATGTAATGCCCTAATATAGAACCCTAAAATATCTTTCCGCAGAAATGTTTTTATCAATCAATCTAATCGCCTTTTCCATAACTCCCTCGAAATTCGAGGTAATATCGAGATACCCTATGACTGACATTAGTTTAGGTATCAAAGGCACGCGTTCGAAACTATTTATTACGACGAGAGCAATAATTTTAGTCTAATTATGGCCTTCGCGTTAAGATTAATTATAAGTCTTAAGTGCTTTTGTCCAAAATTCAGAAGGTATTATTTTAAACGTTTCGAACTATTTGTAATTTCAACTGCTAGCATTTTTAGCATATAAAAAAGTAGACTTTCTTGTTGGCTTTTTGTGATAACTTGAGGTTAATTAATTAGGTTGATTACCGCAATTCTACTAATTTTAAAAATTCAAATTTTAGTTAACATATAATTCATAGTCATGGAAGTAGAAGGAAAAATTAAAAAAATCGAAGAAACTAAAGAGTACGGCAATAACGGTTTTAGAAAGCGTGAAGTAGTGATTACTACCGATGAACAATATCCGCAACATATTGCCATCGAGTTTGTTCAAGATAAGACCGATTTACTCAATAATTATAACGTAGGTCAAAACGTAAAGGTCAGTATTAATCTTCGCGGCCGGGAGTGGACCAACCCGCAGGGCGAAGTTAAATATTTCAACTCTATTCAGGGCTGGCGCATTGAAAACATACAGGCCGCACAGGGTGGCAATGCAGCACCACCTGCGCCACCTAGTGAAGCGTTTGCACCTGTCGATAATCTGAACGAAGAAGATCACGACGATTTGCCGTTTTAAATATTATAGTTTAAACATAGTCCCAACTTCTGCTACGCTCGGCGCTGGTGAAGTTGGGATTTTTTATAGGTAGACTCTATAAATCGCTGATTTATAGAAGTATTTTCACAACATTTCTCAATGCATTCAGCGCGAATTTAATTTCATTCTAGAAAAATATAGGATCGTAAAAAAATCATTGAAACCGATATTTTGTAGTAGTCTATCAGAAAGGGTAATATAGAATTTGTTTACTATATAATTTTGTATAGTTTCAAGCTTTTCTAGTATTTGACATAAACTGCTCTGCTTTTTTTACTTTTAAACAAAATAGTTTTTTTGAATACTAAAAAAGGCAATAGTTCCATAGTTCTTCTTGACGAACGATTAATTTTCCCGCCCATAGAAAATGCGAATGCCGACGGTCTCTTAGCGGTGGGCGGCGACCTCTCTCCGGAACGCCTCTTGCTAGCCTATCAAAGTGGAATTTTCCCTTGGTTCGATAGAGATTCCCCTATTCTCTGGTGGAGCCCCGACCCTAGAATGGTGTTATATCCCCATAAAATTAAAATTTCGAAGAGCATGCGAAAGGTGCTGCGCAGTGATCAGTTTCAACTGACGGTCAATACCTGTTTTGAAAATGTAATTGACAGATGTTCACATATTAAAAGAAGCGGACAAAATGGTACCTGGATTACTACTGAGATGATAGATGCTTATATTGAACTACACAAAAAAGGCTATGCCACATCCTACGAAGTTTGGGAAAACGAACGGTTGGTGGGTGGTCTTTATGGTATCGATATCGGCCACATATTCTGTGGTGAAAGTATGTTCAGTACGGTCAGCAACGCTTCTAAATTTGCATTTATACGACTTGCTCAAGATGTAGAGGCCAAAAATTACAAGGTGATTGATTGTCAAATGCATACCGAACACTTAGAACGTATGGGTGCGTCTGAAATACCGAGAAATAGTTTTATCGATTTATTAAAAAGAAACTCTAGCCTGTAAAATTTTATGTATTGAAAAATCGAATTAGCCGAAACGCTCACGATAATTAATGAATCTATTTTACGTTGCCATTCTGGACAAAGTATAGTTTTATCCTTGAAAACCGTTGTGGTTGAATATGACTTTAGACTTCGTGGTATCTAAAGCAATCCATTTGGTGGTCGTTAACAAGTCCGGTTGCCTGCATATGGGCATACACCACTGTACTTCCAACAAATTTAAATCCTCTTTTTTTTAGGTCTTTACTCAAGGCGTCAGAAATTTCAGTGGTGGCAGGGGCATCTTTATAATTAATGACCTTGTTCTTAATCGGTTTGCCATCCACAAAACGCCAAATGTAATTACTGAACGAACCGAATTCTTTTTGTACTTCAAGAAAAGCTTGGGCGTTCGTAATGGCAGAACGAATTTTTAATTTGTTTCTTATTATTCCCGCATTCTGAAGTAAGGATTTTATTTTGGCTTCATCGTACTCCGCAATCTTTGTATAATCGAAATTATCGAAGGCACTTCGGAAATTTTCTCTTTTACGAAGAATGGTAATCCAGCTTAATCCGGCTTGAAACGTTTCCAAGATTAGAAATTCAAAAAGCGTATCATCATCTTTTATGGGTACGCCCCATTCTTTGTCATGATAGGCTTCGTAAAGGCTATCACCGGCGCACCAGCCACATCTTGTTTTTTCCATAGTTGGGCCTTGAATTTTAAAGATTTGTAAGTTTAAGCTACACCATCCTACCAAGCTATCCTAAATTACTCAAATACATTTAATCTGATTAATTTTGGGTTGAAGATTCTAAAAATTTCAATTACAATGCAGAGGACAGATATGACAACGAAAGCGCTGATTATTGAGGGATTGTCAAAAGCTATATCCTATAGTGATTATCGTAAGAAAGTTTCACAATTCGTAGTTGAAGGGCAATCAAGCGGACCAGAGCAGAACCAGGCATTGGCCGACTACACTGTGCTGAACGACAGACGTATGAAACGCTTTGACAAAACTATTACGATAGACGCGAAGACTGTTGCTAAAATCGAATCGATAATTGAACCTATAACGCTGTTGGTACTTACCGAAAGCTGGTGCGGTGATGCGGCTCCGACGGTACCAGTCATGAACAAGATAGCGGAAATCAATGATGATATCGATTTTCGGGTACTATGGAGGGATGAAAATACCGAACTGATGCATCAATTTTTGACCCATGGAGCTATGTCGATTCCCAAATTGATTTTGCTCGGTTCCGATTATGAAGTATTTGGTACTTGGGGTCCTAGACCAAAAGCCGCTGCCAAGTTGGTGCTAGATCATAAAAAAAAGTATGGTGAGCTATTGCCGGATATCAAGGAAGAATTACAACATTGGTATAATCAGGATAAGGGACAGACTACGCTTCAGGAGATTGTTGGGCTTCTTCCTATTCAATAGTTAGCAATTAAGCTGGCTGCACCCTGATACTATTCGAAAATAACAACAAATCCTATAGGTGGAAAGATGTAGAATCTATTAGGTGTTTTTGCAAATAGAAATTTCGAGGGATTTTAAATTTTTTTAAGAAATCTATCGCGTTTTACCTTGAAAAATATAGGTGATGGTGCCATGTTGTGCGCTTCTTTGATGCGAGCTGAACTTTGCCTTTAAGGCATAGGCCACTGCATTCTCTACCAAACAACCATTGGAGGTATCGGAACTTCGGGCATTGAAATCAGCATCAATAACTTTGCCCGAACCGTCAACTTCTATGTTGACCACTACTTTGCCACCCTCTATACAGGTATAAATAGGGGGAGGCAAACGGTAATTGCTGCGGTCGATCAATGAATAGGATACCGAGGTACGACGCTTGGCGAGATTATTGGTATACTCTTTCTTTTTAGCGTCTTTTTCCCCTAAAAGTTGTTTGGCCTTTTGACGCTTCTCTTTAATCTCCTTTACCCGCTCGGCATATTCACCATCTGAAAGATCAGTGGGTTCATCATCTTTTTCAGCGGCCGCCTCCCTTTCTTCCATAAGCTCCTCCAAAGTTTTGAAATCCTCTGGGTTGCCCTTACTGGCCTCCATAGCATCATTATAGGCCATATGGCTTTTAATAGGGTCTATTTCCTGTTTTTTTTCGAGCTCCTCCTTTTGCTTTTCGAGTTCTTCTACATCCTCTTGCAACATCATTTCTACCACATACTCGTCTACCTTTTCTTCGTTACCCAAATGAACGTTATAGAGGCACAAAACCACTATGGCCATTGAAAAAAAGGTTATCAAAAGCGATAATTGCTTCCGGTTAAGGTTCATGACCATATAACCGAAATCGATTAGATATATTTTAATAATTCGTTGAAGTGAACGCAAAAGAGTGTTTTTAAAAGAGTTCTTTAAAATTAGCAATAAAATTTGACAAGCCTAAGTTGGTATGCGAGGAATAAATCCTGAATTTGGCCAAGTATTAAAGCATAGGGTAATCTTTTATTGTCGCTGCAGTAGGGTACAAATTTTAGCTGTCTTTCAAACTGTATGCTTTTCACTAGCTGAGAAGCTCATCCGCAAATTTGATAGGATCTATCGCATTATCTACGGAATAACCGCCTATTTTGGTTCTTCTTAGTTTTGATAGGTATCCTCCATTTTCCAATAATTGCCCCAAATCATGTGCCAGACTACGTATATAGGTACCCTTACTGCAAACTATCCTAAAATGGACTTCTGGTAGCTCTAGATTGACAATTTCAAAACTCGAAACGGTGACCGAACGTTTTTTTATTTCAATCTCTTTTCCTTCCCGGGCATATTCATACAAGCGTTTGCCATCCTTTTTTAAAGCGGAAAAAATAGGGGGACGCTGTTCGATATCGCCTGTCAATTGTAATGCGGCGTTCTTTATCATTTCTTCCGTAATGGAATCCAATGAAAAAGTCTTATCGATGTGAGTTTCCAGATCGTACGATGGAGTGGTGGCGCCAAGGGTAATCGTGCCCGTATATTCCTTTATTTGACCTTGTAGTTCGTTAATTGTTTTAGTGTACTTCCCAGTGCATACCAATAGAAGTCCCGTGGCTAACGGATCAAGGGTACCCGCATGCCCAATTTTGATTTTTTTGAGTTGGAATTTCTTTCGTATGGCCCATTTGAGCTTGTTGACTGCCTGAAACGAAGACCAGCCTAATGGTTTGTCAATTAAGAGGAGTTGGCCATTTAGGAAGTCTTCCTTGGTTTTCAAAGCGTAGGTTCTTAACGAAAATCACACAACCGTCAGCGGCCGTATAAAAAAGTGAATTAAAAGTAGCGCGATACCGACAATAATCCGATAATAACCAAAGACCTTGAAGCCATTTCGGCTTAAGTAGCCGATAAAGGTCTTAATGGCTAAAAGAGCGACTAAAAAACCGATAACGTTACCGATAATTAAAAGGTTTATTTGCTCATCGGTCAACGTAAAACCTGCAGTATAGTAATCGTAACTTTTCTTTAGCGTGGCACCGAACATCGTGGGTACGGCTAAAAAGAAAGAGAATTCGGCGGCGGCTGTACGCGATAATTTTTGGGACATACCCCCAACGATACTGGCACCACTTCTAGAAACACCCGGTATCATGGCCAAGCACTGAAACATTCCGATTTTAAAGGCCGTGGCATACGAAATATCCGTTTCTTCGGCATCACCGAACCAATCGTCGACCTTTAGCAGAATAAATCCGCCAATCACCAATGATATGGCCACTGTAATCGGATTTTCAAGTAACGAATCGATGACATCGCTCAATAAAAGTCCGAGTACGACGGCTGGAATAAAGGCGACCAAGAGTTTATAGTAAAAATCAATAGTCTGAAAAAAGCGTTTGAAATATAAAACTACTACCGAAAGAATGGTTCCGAGCTGAATGACAATCGTAAAGAGTTTCGTGAAATCATCGGAAGCGATACCGAAAAAAGACGATGCGATAATCATATGCCCTGTAGAAGAGACGGGCAAATATTCTGTAATGCCTTCTATGATGGCAAGTATAATGGCTTGTAAATAATCCAAAGCTTATGACTTCTTGTGGGGGTTCAACAATATTGCGTAGACTTCGATACCAAGACCAATGAGTACTAAAGTAGGAGCCAATCTGATTCTACGGAAACTGTAAATTTCATCATTGAATACGTTCGGGTCTTCTGTGCCGCCGCCGCTCATCAAGATAAAGCCCAATGCGATAAAGGCGATACCAATGAACATGAACATATAATTCTTTTGTTGAAATATAAATTCCTGATTCGTCTGCTGGTCCGTTTTTGTTGGGTGTCTCTTTGCCATGCGGTAAAAGTAGTAAAAAGTTAAACGTATCCGGTATAAGATGTATTGGAATTAAGGCATATTAAACTCTTCCGAAATAGTTTTAAGAAACTAAACTTCATGCTATAGATAAATCACTATTTTTAATAGTAAAGTGCATCCGTTCTTAGATTCAAGAAGCGCTGCGTGGCGAAATAGGTGCAAATTAGCGATATCAATATGCCCAATAAAAAAACGCTTCCGAAGAGTAATCCGAGTACTTCAATATCAGCTAATAGTTCTAGCTCCGGAAAGGTCTGATCCAGATAAAATAGCGAGGCAGCAAGTGCCAACATCGCGATAACCGCCCCTAACATACCCAACTTAACATTTGTCCAAATAAAGGGTTTTCTAATGAAGGTCTTCGTTGCACCTACCATTTGCATGGTCTTAATGATAAATCGTTTGGAATAGATGGAGAGGCGAATTGAACTATTGATGAGTAAAAAGGCGATAAAGGTAAATATGCCACTGGCGACCAAAATCCAAAAACTGATTTTCTTTACATTTTCGCTGAGCAGGCCTACCAACGGTTTATCGTAACTCACTTCTTCAACATAAGCCTTTTCTGAGAGTCCCGCTGCTATTTTTTGGATTTCTTCGGGGGTGACGTAATCAGCCCGTAGTTGTAGGTCTATGGAATTTTTTAAGGGATTATACCCTAGAAAATCTTGAAAATCTTCTCCGATTTCAGCACTGTGTTTTTCGGCGGCTTCTTCTTTAGAAACGTAAGTTGCCGCTTTGGTGTGGTCTGCCGAAACCAAGGTTTTTTGCAGCTGATCGATTTCCGATTGTTTTGCTTCGTCCTTTAAAAAGATAGAAATGGTTATCTGCTCCTTGAAATGGTCGGCCATTTTCTTGGTGTTGACCACTAATAATCCTAAAATTCCCAGTAGGAATAAAACCAAAGCAATACTTAATACTACCGAGAAGTACGATGATATCAGTTTCTGTTTTTGGTATTGTTCGAAAGATCTGGCCATAGGTGTTGTGCAGTGCGGCGCAAATTTAGGAAAGTAAATCGAATAAACTTATTTTTGCCGAACATCCTTAGATACATAACGATACATGCAATACGATTTCAGGAATATAGAGGAAAAATGGCAGAAAACTTGGGCCGAAAGAGGCACTTTCAAAGCCGATAATACTTCGGATAAGAAGAAATTTTATGTCTTGGATATGTTTCCCTATCCTTCCGGAGCCGGACTTCATGTAGGCCACCCTTTGGGATACATCGCAAGTGATATCTATGCGCGTTATAAAAGGCATAAAGGCTTTAATGTACTGCATCCTATGGGCTACGATTCCTTCGGATTGCCCGCCGAGCAGTACGCCATCCAGACCGGGCAGCATCCTAAAAACACGACGGAAATTAATATAGAGGGGTGTTTAGACGATGAGGGAAATATCTTATCCAAATATATTGATGAGGATGAAAGTATCAATAATGAGGCGCTAATCGATAAAAGTAAACCGGTCACGATTTACGATGCAGATTATCGGGATAATGTCATAAAGGGATATCGCAGGCAGTTGGATCAATTGGGATTTTCTTTCGATTGGAGCCGGGAAGTCCGAACCTCAGACCCCAAATATTACAAATGGACACAGTGGGTTTTCATTCAGCTGTTTGATTCGTGGTACAATACAGATTCCGATACCGCCGAACCGATCGAAAGTTTGATATCCGCTTTTGAAAAGGATGGCAATGCTGCAGTAAAAGCGGTTTGCGATGATGATACCCCCATTTTTTCTGTTGAGGAATGGCAGGCATTTACAGATAGGGAAAAACAGGAGCTTTTGTTGAAATACCGACTCACCTATCTCGCAAATGCCGATGTGAACTGGTGTCCCGCTTTAGGAACCGTGTTGGCCAACGATGAGATAGTCAACGGTGTTTCAGAGCGTGGGGGACATCCGGTCATGCGTAAAAAAATGACTCAATGGATGATGCGCATAACTGCTTACGCCCAACGGCTACTCGATGGTCTTGATACCATTGACTGGCCGCAACCCTTAAAAGATTCGCAGACAAATTGGATAGGGAGGAGTGAAGGGGCCAGTGTTAGCTTCAGGGTCCTCCCCCTGGCCCCCGCCGAAGGAGGGGACCTTAACATCGAAGTATTTACCACAAGACCCGATACGATATTCGGAGTCAGCTTTATGACCTTGGCCCCCGAGCATGAACTTGTAACCAAAATAACTATTCCTGAGCAAAAGAATGAAGTTGAGTCCTACATCGAAGCGACGGCCAAGCGTTCTGAACGCGATCGGATGGCCGATGTGAAATCGATTACAGGAGCTTTTACCGGTGCTTATGGCGAGCATCCTTTTACCAAAGAGCCGATTCCGATTTGGATTGGGGATTATGTTTTGGCCGGCTATGGTACAGGAGCGCTAATGTCCGTGCCCTGCGGTGATCAAAGGGATTATGACTTTGCGAAGCACTTTGGCATCGACATCCCAAATATATTTGAGGGCATCGATATTTCGGAAGAAGCTTTTGCGGATAAGGAGAAGACCGTTATTACGAATTCCGATTTCCTAAACGGACTGCCCTATAAAAAAGCGGTCAAAAAAGCCATCGCCGAGCTTGAAAAATTGGGTCAAGGCGAAGGGAAAATAAATTACCGTCTGCGGGATGCTGTTTTTAGCAGACAACGCTATTGGGGCGAACCTTTCCCGGTATATTATGTCGATGGAATGCCCCAAATGATTGCGGACGAACATCTGCCCATAAAACTTCCTGAAGTCGAAAAGTACCTGCCAACAGAAACCGGAGAGCCGCCGTTGGGCAACGCCACCGAATGGGCTTGGGATCTAAAGCAATCGGCTGTAGTCGAAACTAAGTTGATCGATGGTGAATCGGTTTTTCCGTTGGAATTGAACACCATGCCCGGTTGGGCCGGTAGTTCCCAATACTTCAACCGGTACATGGATCCGCATAATGAAGATGAAATTTATTCACAAGATGCCATTACGTATTGGCAAGATGTGGATCTGTACATCGGTGGAAGCGAGCATGCTACCGGCCATTTATTATACAGCCGGTTTTGGCAGAAGTTTATGTTTGATAGGGGATTGGTGCCTGTGGATGAGTTTGCTAAAAAGCTGATTAATCAGGGAATGATTACGGGGACTAGTGCTTTAGTATATAGACTAAGACTTTCCTTCAAACAAACTGATATTATTGGAAACGTGGAAGAATATTTAATTGGTTTTGATAGAATGCTTAAATCTTTCCATTCACTTTTTGTTTCCTTCGATTATGTCAAAATGGAATTAGGTGAAAAGGAATCTATAAAATTTAGTGATAATAAGTTTTTAAAGGTTCGTGATTTTCTGGAAGTTTATAATTCTGACAAAATTGATTTGGAAATTGTTTCTGTCTCTTTTGACAAAGTTCATGCTAAGGTTAATTTGGTAGATTCTTCTGACAAGTTAGATATTGATGGATTTAAAAATTGGCAAACTGACTATAGTTATTCTCATTATCTAAGAGAAAATGGGAACTTCACCGTAGGCCGCGAAGTCGAAAAAATGTCCAAATCCAAGTACAACGTCGTTAATCCCGATGCGATTTGTGAAGAATATGGTGCCGACAGCCTGCGTATGTACGAAATGTTCCTCGGTCCGCTAGAGCAATCCAAACCTTGGAATACGGCGGGCATAACTGGTGTGCACGGCTTCCTTAAAAAACTTTGGAAACTCTATCACAGTGGCCCGAACGGGGAATTTAAAGTTACGGACATAAACTCAGATGATAATGTAAACGGGGTAAATACATCCTCCGAACCATCTAACGAATCCTTTAAAATCCTCCATAAAACGATAAAAAAAGTTGAAGATGACATCCAAAATTTCAGCTTCAATACCTCGGTGTCCACATTTATGATTTGTGTCAATGAACTGACAGGTCAAAACTGTACAAGCAGAGAAATTTTGGAACCCTTATCCATTCTCATTTCCCCATACGCTCCGCATATTACCGAAGAATTATGGCATAAATTGGGGCATGCCGAATCGATTTCAACAGCACCCTTCCCGAAATTCAAGGAGAAATATGTAGTGGAGAGCAGTAAGAAATATCCTATTTCCTTTAATGGTAAAATGCGCTTTACGATGGAGCTACCTTTGGATTTAGACAAACAACAGATCGAAGATGCCGTAATGGCCCATGAAAAGACCCAGCAGCAACTTGATGGTAGAACGCCTAAAAAAGTAATCGTAGTACCCGGAAAAATAGTAAACATTGTAGGGTAAAAAAAAATCATGGATTACATCGAAATTCTGGGCCTTGTGGCCGCCACATTGACCACTGCTGCCTTTGTGCCACAAGTGTATAAAACATGGAGGCAAAAATCGACCAAAGATATTTCGTTGACGATGTACCTTGTTATGTTCATCGGTGTGGTATTGTGGTGTGGCTATGGCATTCTGATCGAAAGTTTTCCAGTGACTTTGGCCAATGCCTTTACGGCACTTTTGCTTTTCGTCATGCTGGTTCTCAAATTGAAGTACAAATAATTGCTAGTAGTCTTTCAAAACACTTCTCAGAAGTACATTATGTCAGTTCCTACCTAGCACTTTTAAAATGGCTAGGTTTTTGCTTATCAAAATCATTAGAAACAGTTTTTAATCGAACTTAATAAAAGCATACAACAATTTCTAAAAAGTATCCTGCTGAATGTCGTCAAAGGAAAGACGGGAATCTTTAGTAACTTTAGGGTTTGTATTGAAATTTTAAAATGAGAAAATTATGATGGGATATTATATTTTGATTGGTGGTATCGCCCTAATCAGCTGGCTAGTAAGTCGTAAACTTAAAAGCAAGTTCAAGTACTATTCAAATGTGCATTTGCAAAATGGGATGAGCGGTGCTGAAATCGCGGAAAAAATGCTTTCTGACAATGGTATTCGCGATGTAAAGGTAGTCTCTACATCCGGTAGGTTGACGGATCATTACAATCCGAAAGATAAAACAGTAAATCTTAGTGAAAGTGTTTACAATCAGCGTAATGCGGCTTCAGCTGCTGTTGCGGCACATGAATGCGGACATGCAGTACAGCACGCCCAAGCTTATGAATGGTTGACTTTACGCTCTAAATTGGTGCCGGTAGTAAGTATAACTTCGAGCATGTCAATGTGGGTCGTGTTCGGTGGACTCATGCTCGGCGCCGCAGCCGGAGTCGGTTTCGGATATTGGGTTGCTGTTGCCGGTCTTATCATGATGGGTCTGGCCACTCTTTTCAGTTTTATAACCTTGCCGGTAGAATATGATGCCAGTAATCGGGCACTGGCCTGGTTGAAGACCAAGAATGTCGTTACGCCACAAGAATATAAGGGTTCTGAAGATGCCTTAAAATGGGCAGCGCGCACTTATTTGGTTGCGGCAATCGGCTCGTTGGCAACCTTAGTGTATTGGGGACTCCAAGTTTTTGGAGGAAGGGATTAAGAATACGCTTTATTAAAATAGATTGAAAGCTTAGGTAGATGGTGATATTCCTTCATTATTGTTAGTCTTCTAAAAGGAAAAACTGGTAAGCCCCATTGTCCAAACTTTGGGGCTTAGTTTTATATGGTAATTTGCCTATCTATTTGTTGGTTCAACGAAATAAATGTTTCGGTTCGAGAAACCCCTTCGATTTGCTGAATATCTTTGTTCAATACATGCATAAGGTGCTCGTTATCCCTGCAAAGCACTTTTATTAAAATTGACCAATTGCCTGTGGTATAATGACATTCAAGCACTTCAGGAATCTTTTCCAGTTGTTTTACGGCGGCGGGGTTGCTCATAGCCTTATCAAGATATATACCTATATACGCCATAGTCGTATAGCCCATAACTTTGGGATCAATGATGAATTTTGATCCGGCGAGTAATCCCGATGATTCCAATTTTCTGAGCCTTTGATGAATTGCAGCTCCTGAGATTCCTATATTTCTGGCAATTTCTAAAATCGGTTTTCTAGCATCCGCCATCAAAAACCTTAAAATTTTCTTATCCGTTCCGTCAATTTTGATCTTTTCGTTATTGGATTTCATGGTTTAGGTTTCGATTTTGCAGTAAAAGTAGTCAGATTACATGAAATTCGAAGGTTTCGGGTCGTTTTAACTACTGGTTAGGGCGTTTAAGACACTCAACTCGCTACCGAGTCAGGGTTGTACCCCAAGTAAGGCACTTCGTATTCCTTAAACACAATACCGTAATGGCTGAGTTCTGATAGAATGGGTGTATATATTTCCTTATTGATGGGAATTTGCACCCCGGGCGTGACGATTTTCTTGTTCAATATCGATAAGGTTGCCATGGCAACAGGTAAACCTACTGTTTTCGACATGGCTGTATGGCTTCGGTTTTCTCCAATTACCACCATATTCGCATCAATTTGTTTCTTTTGACCGTTCAGTTCGTAACCGAACTTATGGTACATGACAATCATATCCTTTTCATCATCTTGAAGTGTCCAGCTATCTTCTAATATTTTTTGTAGTATTTGGGCAGGGCTGGCATGTGGTAGTTCTATGAATTTTTGTGCATCGAAAAGATTCAGTTGCACTAATTTTTCCCACATACTATCATCTTGATCGATTTTTAGGTAATGTCGTAGTTTTAGCTCAACGGAATCGGTAGGTGAATAGGGCAGAAAGAGATTGACAAACTCTCGGTAGGACATTCCTTCGGAGTTCTCGATGCGATAACTGTCATCGGTCATCCCCATTTGTACGAACATGTTCCAAGCTTTCGAAAAACCTACTCGGCGCATGGTACCACGATAGAGGGTCAAAATATCTTGCAGGCCATAGGCATCCCGATAGTTCAGCGAATCGCGGTTGGCGTAGCCTTCGAACCTGCCGTAGCCCTCGATATCAAAAAATTCAGTACGCCTAAAAAGTTTATGATATGGAATGTATTTATAGGTGCCTTCTTGAATGAATTTGGCTGCTCCGCCTTGGCCGGCCACAACAACATTTCTGGGGTTCCATGTGAATTTATAATTCCACAAGTTGTTATCGTTTTCCGGGGCAACCAGTCCGCCTGTAAAAGACTCGAACAATAACATCTTACCCCCTTTCTCTCGAATGCGGTCGATAATCTGCATGGCACTCATATGATCGATGCCTGGATCAAGTCCGATTTCGTTCATAAATACCAAACCTTTTCCTTTGGCCTGTTGGTCCAAGGTCTTGAGTTCCTCGCTTACATATGAAGCGGTGACGAGATGTTTGTCAAGCGCGATGCAGTCATGGGCTATATTTATGTGTAAGGATGCCGGAAGCATTGAAACCACAATATCGGTGTTGGTGATTGCCCTTTTTCGATCAGTAGCATTTAAAATATCTAAAGATACCACGGTACAATGCGGATGATTTTGAATTTTTTCCGCTATAGCTGCAGGGTTGAGGTCACCGATGGTTAGATGTAAATTTTCCACCGCTGCTTTTTCCAAAAAGTAATCCAACAGGTATGAAGTTGATTTGCCGGCTCCGATAACTAAAATTCTACGTTGCATTTGGTTTTGTAATTTTACAGTAACAATTGGTTGAACGCTATACGAAGGTATTGATTGTTGTATTTATAAAAAAGAGGCACGCTAAAGTTATGAACAAAACAATATTTTTATCAGGGATTGTATTTGGTATTCTAGCTGTAGTACTCGGCGCTTTTGGTGCACATGGTTTGGAAAAGCTAGTGGATGCAGATGCTCTAGAAACTTGGAAGACAGGGGTTACCTACCAGATGTACCATGCGCTACTTTTGCTGGTTTTGGCGAATGTGAATGCTGTGCCTGAAGGTCAGAAAAAGTGGATATTTTATTGTGTCATAATAGGCATCTTCTTCTTTTCATTTTCAATCTACGGTCTGGCCACGAATACGATTACATCATTTGATTTCAAAATCATCGGTTTCGTAACGCCTGTTGGTGGCTTGTTCTTAATCTTAGGATGGACTCTTTTAGGATATAAATATTTTAAGTATTCTAAATAGATAATTCTTAAAAAAGCGCATTAAAATTTTATTTTTGATAATTTAGCCGTTATAAAATGCCAAAAAATGAATAATTCGAAAAAAAGTCCCGAATCTGTATCGCTAGCTTCTTCTGGAATAATGCATTCCAATATTCACTACCAGCTTTCGGCATCAGAACTACATGCCATAACTTTGGAAAAGAAAATGGGGAAGGAAGTTTCTTCGGGAGCTTTGGCGGTAAATACTGGGGAATTCACTGGACGTTCGCCCCAAGATAGATTTATCGTTAAGGATGCCATTACTACCGATAACGTTTGGTGGGGCAATATTAATATTCCCTTTGAGCCTTCAAAATTCGATGCCCTTCATGAAAAGGTCATTGATTACTTGAACACAAAAGAGCTCTATGTGCGGGATTGCTATGCCTGTGCCGACCATAATTACAGAATGGATATCCGGGTTATAAACGAATATCCTTGGTCAAATCTATTCGCTTACAATATGTTCATTCGACCAACGAATGAAGAATTAAAGCATTTTGAGCCGGAATGGACCGTGATCAATGCACCGGGCTTTAAAGCTGATCCCAATGTTGACGGCACTCGGCAACATAATTTTGCCATATTGAACTTTACCCGTAAAATGGTCTTAATTGGCGGTACAGGTTATACAGGGGAGATTAAGAAAGGAATATTTTCAGCATTGAACTTTATTCTTCCTTTCTCAAAGAGTACCTTACCGATGCACTGTTCAGCCAATGTTGGGAAAAATGGTGAAACCGCCATATTCTTTGGCCTTTCTGGCACTGGTAAAACAACCTTATCTACCGATGTATCCCGAAAACTTATTGGTGATGACGAACATGGCTGGAACAATGAGAATGCTGTCTTCAATTTTGAAGGCGGTTGTTATGCGAAAGTCATCAATCTATCTAAGGAAAATGAGCCGGAGATATTTGGCGCCATCAAAAAAGGGGCTCTTCTAGAAAATGTGGTCCTTAATGAAAATGGGGATGTTGACTATGCGGATACATCAATCACTCAAAATACAAGGGTAAGTTATCCTATTTATCACATTGAAAACGTTCAAAGGCCGTCCCTAGGGAAAAATCCTAAGAACATTTTCTTTCTTACGGCCGATGCGTTTGGCGTATTGCCACCTATATCGAAGTTGACCCCTGCTCAGGCAGCCTACCATTTTATTTCTGGTTATACCGCAAAGGTAGCGGGTACGGAAGCGGGTGTTGTCGAACCTATTCCATCGTTTTCAGCCTGTTTCGGTGCGCCATTCATGCCCTTACACCCTGCCAAGTATGCAGAGATGCTCAGTAAAAAAATGAAGCTTGCAGGCGTAAATGTATGGTTGGTCAATACGGGATGGACAGGTGGGCCCTACGGTGTCGGTACACGAATGAAATTGAAATATACAAGGGCAATGATAAATGCGGTATTGAACGGAAATTTAGGTCTATACGATTACGACAACTACCACATACATTCCGTATTCGGCGTGGCACAACCTAGAGCATGCCCTGGGGTGCCAACGAGTGTACTAAGTCCGAGAACAACATGGAATAATGATGATGCGTATTATACAGCAGCTTTTAAACTGACCAACGCATTTCGGGAAAATTTCAAAAAATTTGAGGCTTTTGCAAGTGAAGAGATACGACGTGGTGGACCACAGCGGTATGCTTTTTAAAAAAACACGAGTGAAGCGCTAAAATCTGTTGAAATACAAGGTTCACTTCAACAGATTTACACGTCACGCTAAATAGTTGGTAAGCTTATAAAAATATTACGCTCCTGTTAATTAATCCTATGGTTGTCGCTTGTTGGCTTCGTTGATGTAACGCTGAAGCGCCATAGTCATAGAAGGTGTTTCGGGCGTAGGTGCTTTGATATCGATTCGAAGTCCCGCATCGGTGGCTGCATCTATCGTAGAATTGCCATATACTGCAATACGGGTCTCCTTTTGATCGAAATCCGGAAAGTTTTGTAGAAGCGATTCTATTCCAGAAGGACTGAAAAAGACCAACACGTCATAGTATACATCACGAAGGTCGGAAAGGTCGCTGATAACTGTTTTGTAAAAAACGCCGCGTTTCCATTCAATGTCCAAACCGTCCAATATTTCCGGTACGGAATCTTTTAGGGCATCTGAAGAAGGCAATAAAAACTTTTCGGTCTTATACTTTTTGAAAAGGGGTATCAATTCCTCAAAATTACGTTTTCCTACGTAAATTTTTCGCTTTCGATATACGACGTATTTTTGGAGGTAATAGGCGACTGCCTCTGATTGGCAAAAATACTTCATGCTATCGGGCACGCTAAAACGCATTTCCTTGGCAATTCTGAAGAAATGGTCCACCGCATTTCTGCTTGTCAATATAATAGCAGTATAGTGTTGCAAATCTACTTTTTGCTGACGTACGTTCTTGGCGTCTACACCCTCAACATGAATGAAAGGTCTAAAATCGACTTTTACCTTTTCCTTGTCTATCAACTTGGAATAAGGCGAGTTCTCGATCTTAGGTTCCGGTTGTGATACTAAAATCGTTTTGACTTTCATCTATGTGTGTTTGAGTTTTGTAGATTTTCTCAATATATATACACCTGTGGCTGTTGAGAACCACTTATCATTCTGAGCTTACCATTTTTCGAAGGGAATGATACGGCTTTCCCAATACATCTACTCTTTTAGGTAACTGCCAATAATGATAATCGGTGAAATTTCAAGTGCGCAAAGGTACAAAATAAAATAGAAAAAGTAACTGGTAATGAAGTTTTGATGATTCCTTAAGAGTGTTACCCAGCCAATTACATTAATCAGTAGAATTAAGAAAATGGCCACGAAAACTACAATGATGGAGTCATTTGCGACGTATGCCAGAATGAGGTTGGCTATGAACATGATGATTCCCGTATAGTTTAGATATGATAATTTTTTAAAAATAAGTTCGCTTACTGTCTTGTTCGAGCCAAATATGAATCCGTTACCGAGCTGTAATATCACTTTAAGGAAAATAAATCCCAGAATGCTGGCTAAAATCAGGGGATACATGAAAAATCCCGTTATTTCAGCAGTCTCAAAGAAGATGTTACCTGCTAAAAACACGAACAGTGAAAAGTTGATAATTTGAAAAAGAGTGAAGAATACATGAAACCAGTTTATCAATTTTTCCTTTTTATTATACATAAAGATGTATTTATTGTTAAAGGGAAGTATGATAAAATTCAGAAATCTGCCGTAGAAAAAGCTTTTGGCAAGAACGGGCAAAATGATGCTTGATAATAATAGAATGGTAATCCAGTCAGGGGTGTCTGCCGTTCTTAGAATGGGGTCCATTAGTATGAAATTTTCGTGTTTTTGCCGTTTATTCCAAAGGGCAAATTGTTGTCGGAAATACCTACCCTAAGAAAGGCTGGCTTTGTCATTTTCGGTTGTGGTAAGGAAAAGGTGAAATAGGTGGTATCGTTGGCCGCTAAGTTTAAAACTTTTTCGTCAACAGGTTTAGGATCTATTAATATGGCATTTTCTATTTTTTTAAATGCTGTCATATATACCACATTAAAACGTAATTTTTTCAGCGCTACGGGGGTATCGTATGGGTTATATATTTTGAGCGTTTGCTTATTGACGGTATCCAATAAAATTGGTCCCTCGACAATAGTTTCAAGTTTACGAAAAGATTCGAAGTCATCGAAATACTCCCCGTGAAATTGGCCACCATTGCTTTTTGTGAATGAAATCTTGGCATTCTTCGCGTTTCTGTTGAAAAATAGTACACGTTGGTGCTGAATTTTTGACTCGGAGTCATCGATCGAATATTGATTGCGGCGATAGTAGGCATCATTCAATGAATATGTCGGATTGCCTGTATAAAAGGCGAACATGGGCGCATTTCTATACGAATTTATAAAGACCAACGGGGTGTCGCCTACCTCCGCTTTCATTTGTAAAGCAACTTCTTTATTACCATGGGTCTCGTAATAAATGGGAGATAATTCTTCGTAAATCAATCCGACCCGAAGGTATAGTATGATAGCAATGTTTACTAACCCGATACGAAGGATCCATCGCTTAGTCTCTTCATTTTTCATCATGTACCGAAAGGTGATAATGGCCAAGGGAATGGCAATTACGATAATCCACTGTGTCTGAACCCTTCGATTGAAACTTGATATAAAAAAGAAAATGAGCACGCCATAGGTTAGATAGAGCAAGGCCTTGGTAAAGGTGTCGGATGCCCGCGTCTTGAATAGGGACTGATATATCCAAGGGAAAGTGAGCCCAAAGATGGCCACTAGGTTCACAAAATAGCCAACGGTATATTTTTCAAATTTATAAGGTGAATTCGGTCTATCGAAAAGATGATAGCTTATGGTGACAAAGTCGTTTTGGTACAGCCAAATAAAATGAGGGATATAGCAGAACAGGGCGACTACAATCGATAGCCAAGCATATTTGTTCGCTAGAAGTTTCAAATTAGAGAGCAGGATACAAATGATGATGATGGCCGCATTGTACTTGCTATACATAAGACAGGCCATGACAATACCCATGATAATTGCCCATCGAGATGATGTATCTTGAAGAAAGCGTTTGTAGACATACAGTAACAGAGCCGTAAAAAACAATAAGGGCGTATCGGGAAGGGTAAAGAAACCATAGGCATTAAATAGCGCCATTGAAAAGATCAGTACAAAAAAAGGAAAGACATAATCGTTCTTCTTCGGATTGTCGATACATAGCCAGATGACGATAAATGTACCCGCCGAAAGAATACATCCCACCAATCGAACACCTAGTTCCCCCTCAAAAAGATAACTCCCTAATTTAATCATAAACGCCACCATGGGCGGGTGGTCGAAATAACCCCAAGCCATATTTTGGGCGAAATGCCAATAATAAGCTTCATCGAATATTAATGGTGTAAAATACGCTTGTAATAGGTTGATAGTCAAAACTACGCCTAATAAGAGCAAGAAAATTCGGGGTAATTTCGAATTCATTTTGGGCAGGTTGTTTACCTTTTACATCTAACAACGATCAAAATTACGAATTCTGTTATTCAAATACCTATCAATTAAGATTTCCGATTGCCAAGTGATTCTCTTTTAAAAACCGATTCGTAAAATTATGCTTCCGTTACTTGTACGTTACAAAATGATATAATTCTTAAATGAGCTGTATATAAAAGTTTCTTAATTCAAGGGTCAGCGTTTTCTTAACAGTTCTAAAACCTTATTTTTGCCGGAATACTTCCTTTTAATATTCGCAAAAAGTCACCCGTTCGATGTCCGACAGCCTGGTCATTATTCCCACATATAATGAAATCGAGAATATCGAGGCTATACTATTGGTGGTTTTTTCGTTGAACAAAGATTTTCATGTACTGGTTGTTGATGACAATTCACCTGATGGTACTTCTGAAAAGGTAAGGGA
The DNA here is from genome assembly GCA_011050085.1 of Pricia antarctica. GTDB lineage: Bacteria > Bacteroidota > Bacteroidia > Flavobacteriales > Flavobacteriaceae > Pricia > Pricia antarctica_A. The sequence continues at coordinate 52,605 of DRGL01000028.1, forward strand.
AATGCAAACGGAATATCCCGAATCCTTATTTTTAGAAACCCGTTTAGAAAAATCTGGATTGGGTACCGCGTACATTCATGGTTTTAAATGGGCGATTGCCAAAAAATACGACTATATCTTCGAGATGGATGCTGATTTTTCGCACAATCCCGAAGACTTGAAACGTTTGTATCGGGCCTGTGTTTTAGGGGCCGATGTGGCTATTGGGTCAAGGTATAAAAAAGGGGTCAACGTAGTAAACTGGCCATTGTATCGAGTATTGTTATCGTACGGTGCCTCTTTCTATGTGAAAATCATTACGGGTATGCGTATTCACGATCCAACCGCTGGTTTCTTATGTTATCAGCGTTATGTTCTAGAAAGTATCGACCTTGATTCCGTTCGTTTTATAGGATATGCTTTTCAGATCGAAATGAAATTTAGGGCCTATCTTAAGAATTATAACCTTAAAGAGGTGTCTATTATATTTCGCGATCGGGTTCGAGGAAAGTCTAAAATGACCGGTTCGATTGTTAAGGAAGCGATTTTTGGGGTTTTTATGATGAAGGTTAGAAGTCTCTTTCATCGTGATGGATTTTAAAGAATGTATATATGGGAAAAATACTGCTTAAGAATGCCAAGATTGTAAATGAAAGCCACATTATTGAAGCTGACTTGCTATTAAAAGATGACCTAATTTTTAAAATAGGTACCGCTATTTCAGACGCGACTGCCGAGGTCTTCGATTTGAAAGGGAACTATCTTTTGCCCGGTATTATTGACGACCAGGTTCACTTTAGGGAGCCCGGCCTCACCCACAAAGGGGATATCGCATCCGAAAGCCGCGCTGCTGTTGCCGGAGGTATCACCAGTTACATGGAGCAACCCAATACTAATCCGCAGACGACAACTATAAAAAAGCTAGAGGAGAAATTCGAATTGGGAGCCAAAAATTCTTTCGCCAATTACTCCTTTCCTTTTGGCGGTACCAACGATAATCTTGAGGAAGTCAAGCGATTGGATAAAAATGCCTGTTCAGGCATAAAACTTTTCTTGGGCTCTTCTACCGGAAATATGCTAGTTGATGATGAGGTGGTCATCGAACGTATTTTTCGGAATACCGAAATGGTGATTTCGGCCCACTGTGAAGATGAATCGACCATCAAACAGAATTTGGCTAAATACAAATCTGAATATGGAGACGATATTCCCATTAAATACCATCCTGAAATCCGGAGTGCCGAAGCTTGTTACCTGTCATCCTCAACAGCGATAGAACTGGCAAAGAAAACTGGCGCACGCTTGCACGTTTTTCACCTATCCACCGGCAGGGAAACCAATCTTTTTCGAAATGACATCCCTTTAAAGGATAAAAAAATTACGGCCGAGGTCTGTATCCACCATCTTTGGTTTTCCGACGCTGATTATGATACCAAGGGCACCTTAATCAAATGGAACCCTGCCGTAAAAACAGCCGATGACCGCGAAGAGCTTTGGAAAGCCTTGCTCGATGATAGGCTTGATATTATAGCCACTGACCACGCGCCCCATACTATGACCGAAAAAGATAATGTCTACACCAAAGCTCCTTCTGGTGGGCCTCTAGTACAGCATGCCTTACCGGCAATTTTAGAAAAATACCATCAGGGTGTACTATCCTTAGAGAAAATAGTGGAAAAAATGTGCCATAATCCTGCCATTCTTTTTCAAATAGAAAAACGTGGCTATATCAGGGAGGGCTATTATGCAGATTTGACGGCCGTTGATCTGAACTCCCCTTGGCAAGTATCCAAAGAAAATATTGCCTACAAATGTGGCTGGTCACCTTTTGAGGATGCTACATTCCGTTCAAAAATTACGCATACCTTTGTCAATGGGCATTTGGCCTATAATAATGGGAAGTTCTCAGAAGAGCGGCACGCCAAGCGGTTGACCTTTAATCGATAAAAAAAATAGCTATCGGGTATAGGAGACGTCTTTTGATTTTAGTTCCTAATGTAATGTCGAAGCGAAAAGCACAATACTTTACTCCATGATTAAAGGATATCTCTATTTACTCTGTTTCGTTTTGGTTTGTTGTACAGAAAATCTTGTTGAAAAACCTGACAACCTTATCCCTGAAGATAAGATGGTTTCCGTTTTGATGGATTTGGCACTCGTTAATGCAGCAAAATCTACCAATATCTCGGTGCTGTATAACAATGATATCGAGCCTATGGCGTATGTATTCAGGAAACATGATATTGATAGCCTTCAGTTTGTCGAAAGCGATAATTACTATGCCTCTTTACCAAAGGGGGAATATGAGCGGATGTATAAAGAAGTAGATTTAAAACTTGAACAAAAATTAAAAGCGGTCGAGGAAGCCAAGGAGGTTAGGGATAGTCTAATGAGACTGGAACGTGAAAAAAATAATAAGGAGGCAGACACGCTTATGGTCAAGGATTCTCTTCCTTAAATAGTTTGGAACAGAATCGAATCTCATCTTTTAGGGAACGGAATTCAAAGCTGAGCGCTTTTACAATTTTCCGGTTTTCATAAATCTGTTGATTTTTTAGGGAACGAATATGGCTTTTAGTTAATGTCCTTCCGGATTTGAAAAGTAGGTTCTTTAGGCCATCGAACCAACGGCCGACTTCAAGCTGCCAAAATTTTAAGGCTTTGGTGGGTGGCTTGATTTTTAAGTTTTCAGCAATTTCGGTTAATAATTTATGATAGGTCCAATTCTCTGCAACGGCGATAAAGCGCTCGTTCATTATTGATGATGCCATAAGTTGCTGCATCATTGCCACGACGTCGTGCACCGATATAAATCCGGTTCCGCCCGGCGGATAGTAGCCGTAAGTTTTTTGGGCGGTATTGAATATTGCACCACTACCATTGTCCCAAAAGCCTGGACCGACGATTACGCCCGGATTTACCATCACAATCGGCACGCCTTCCTGCGATCCCCGCCAGACCTCCATTTCCGCTGCATACTTACTACGCCCGTATACATTGGCTTCTAAGGGCGACCATGGGGTTTCTTCGGTTGCATCTTTTCCATCAAAAGTTTTGCCGATGGTTCCTATGGTGCTGACATAACACAGCTTTTCAACGCTGTGGGCAATGCAGAGGTTTATGATATTTGCAGTACCCTCAGCATTGATTTTCTGAAGAATTTTTTCATCGCTTGGGTCAAACGAAATTAATGCGGCGGCGTGGTATACTTTCGTAATGCCTATAAATGCAATATCGAGAGCGGGAATATCATTGATGTCGGCTACGATCCATTCGATGCTGTTGAAAAGTGCCATGGCGTCTTTTCGATAGTAACCAAATACTTTTTCGACTCTCTGGAGGTTACTTCCCTCTCTGTGAATTGCCCTAACCGAATGACCGTCTTCTGCCAACTTTAGTAAAAGATGCGCACCGACCAATCCTGTTCCTCCGGTTACCAAAATCATAGTTCAAAGTTAGGCAATAGCAAAGTAGGAAACCAATGTATATGTGCTCATGTCTAAAGTGAGCGGTGCAAATCTTTTTCGGATATTTGCATCTTAATCAAAGACTAGACACTACATGCTTTCAAATTTTATACAGGAATTACAATGGAGGGGGATGCTACACGACGTAATGCCCGGAACTGAGGAACACCTTTTGGAAGAAATGCGCTCGGCGTACATGGGTATCGATCCGACCGCAGATTCGTTGCATATCGGCCACTTGGTTGGGGTCATGCTATTGCGACATTTTCAACTGGCCGGGCATAAGCCGTATGCTTTGATTGGTGGGGCTACCGGTATGATCGGTGATCCTTCCGGTAAATCTGCAGAACGTAATCTCTTGGATGAAGCTACGTTGCGGCACAATCAACAGGCATTGAAAGAACAATTGTCCCGTTTTTTGGACTTTGACAATGACGAAAAAAATGCCGCCGTTTTGGTGAACAATTACGATTGGATGAAGAACTTTTCATTTCTTGATTTTATCCGTGATGTCGGAAAGCATATAACCGTCAATTACATGATGGCCAAAGATAGCGTTAAGAAGCGTTTATCATCAGAGGCTAAGGAAGGCATGTCGTTCACTGAATTCACCTACCAAATGGTTCAAGGCTATGATTTTCTCCATCTATACCAAAATCACGGCTGCAGTTTGCAAATGGGGGGTAGCGACCAATGGGGCAATATTACCACAGGAACAGAAATGATACGTCGCATCGGTAATGGTAAAGGCTATGCCCTAACTTGTCCCTTGATTACCAAGGCCGATGGTACCAAGTTTGGCAAGACCGAAGGCGGAAATATATGGCTTGATGCCGAACGTACTTCTCCTTATCGATTCTATCAATACTGGCTTAATGTTTCCGATGAAGATGCGGATAAATACATTAAGATATTTACGTTTCTCACCAAGCCGGAAATTGATGCTTTAATTAGTGAGCATCATGAATCTCCTCATTTACGCATTCTCCAAAAGCGACTCGCCGAAGAAATCACGGTTATGGTACACTCCCGAGACGATTTGGACAATGCTATAAAAGCAAGCAACATCCTTTTTGGAAAATCTACCTCTGAAGACTTGAAAAAACTGGATGAAAAGACGTTTCTTGACGTATTTGACGGCGTGCCACAGGCTGAAATCGCGAAGTCGGAACTCAAGAACGGACTCGATATGATCGGCGCCCTTGCTGACAAGACGAACTTTTTAGGTTCGAACAGTGAGGCTCGAAGAGAACTGAAACAGAACTCCATTTCTGTCAACAAAGAAAAGGTCAATGCTGAATATCTCATTACCCAAGCTGACTTGATCAGTGGTAAATACGTGTTATTGCAGCGGGGTAAGAAAAATTACTTTGTATTAATTGTGATTTAGCACGCAACCTTTTGATGTTTTTGAATCTTACTTGTAGGACTCAAAACATAAAAAGCTATTCCAAAGATTAAATACATCATTTTTGCCCTATTTGCTACAACGCTACTTACCCAGTGTGATGATGAAACCGATAGTACCGATTTGCAGCGTTCGGAGAAAGATGGGTTTAAATTTCAAGATGTTCCTCAAAAATGGAAACTGGTCGCTATTACTTCGTTTTGGCCGCTCTCATCAGCAATAACTGGCGACAATCTCGAATGGCAAGAATTCTATATTTTTCACCCCGATAGCACCTTCTTGAAATTTCGAGACTATAAAGATGGAGCCAATAGTCAAGCAACAGGCTCTTTTACTGTTAACGATTCATCGGGCGAAACCTCCATAGACCTTCTGTTTACAACTGGCGAAGAACTGCGTGCAAGTTGTAGTAGGGAAGAGCGGATATCTATTAGGCGAAATATACTGCTGAATGGGTCATGGGTACCCTGCGATGGCCCTAGCTTCGAATATCGACTGTCGGAAGATTGAATGGAATGGAATTGATTTTCTTTTTCCGAACTGTATCAAATATATCGGGCTTATCTGCGTTAGTCAATTATCCAACAACCCTAAATTCTTTAGTAATGCGTTACCTATTTCTAATTTTAAGCATTCTTCTCACAGTCAGTAGCTGTGATAAAATTGATGAGCTTACTAAGTTCGATATTGAATACAATAGTAAGGTCGTCGTTCCAGGTGCAACTGGTATCAACTTACCTTTTAATATGATTACCCCCGACATGGAAACAAATTCCGAGTCAAAGTTCGAAGTCAACGACACGCGAAAAGACCTTATTGAAGAAATTAAATTGACCGCATTGCAAATGGTGATTACGTCGCCTACCGCTGCCGATTTTAGTTTTTTGAACTCGGTCGAAGTGTTCATCTCTGCAGATGGTCTCGATGAAATCAAAATTGCCGAAAAAGATGTACCAGAAAATGCGGGCGCTATCTTAGATGTAGACGTACTGGATATAGATTTGAAAGAATATATTAAAAAAGACGAATTTAACCTCCGCTTAAATACCGTTACCGACGAGGTTATCAACGAAGATCACGAAATCGATGTGAACACTACCTTTTTTGTTGACGCGAAAATATTGGGATTATAAGCTACTAGGGTAAAGGCATCTCATCGTCCAATTCCGTAATCTTTTTTTCGTATAATTTTTTACTTTCTATAACGGCAACGTTCAATTCTTCCATAATACCATCAACACGGCCCTCTATACTTTTCATTTGGTCGTTAATATTATCGAAAGAATTTAATGCGGCGGCAACCTCTAGGGCTTTTACTACTTCTACGGCATCACCGTGTAGCAATCTCAATTTATCAATGGCTTTCGCCGTGTTGACCAAAGTGGCGTTGTATTCCGAACGGGCTTTTCCGATGGCGTTTGTCAAGGTCTTTTTAGCAGTTTTATCGCTTAGACTATTGGTCTGAGTCTCCATTGCCGTAAAGAGATCGGTAGCCTTCTGCTTTAAGTCTTCATATTCCTTGTTGAGGTTTTCTACGCGCCTGTCTACCTTTTCCCAATCACCGTAAACCTTGGCGAACTCCTTGTCTTCATTTTTGGTTTCTTCTAATGCGCTTTTAAGTGCGTTCAAAGTTTCCAAACCTTTCGTTACATTCTTGTTGGCCGTTTCTTTCTTATTTTCAAAAGAAGAAACGGTCGATTTGAATTTATCCTTAAGGCGGATTAGGTCTTCTGGACTTTTATCTTTCCAGCAAGAATTAAAAAGTAAAGCTATCAGAATAATGGAAAGTGTTCTTTTGAGCATTATATGTCATATTTATACCTTGTAAAAGTAGAAATTTGGAGGTATAGGTAGGTAGCGGAATAACTCTTTTTAATGCCACAGTAGGTAACTCGTCTTTTTAAATAGTTGATCCGTTCGTAATACCCCTTACATCTTGTGTTAAAGTGTGCTAAAAACAGTTTTGCTGATTATTGTAATATTTAAAGCGATAAGGATTACCAAACGTCAACTATCCTGACTTTGGCTATTAGTCAGTATTTGTCCTGCTTTTGTTACGTATAATAATTACTGTGTTGAAATAAAATCTTGGAAGATTAGGATCACATAAGCCAATGCCAATCCTTTAGATTGACAATTTAGAACGTAATGAAATATTATTCAATAGTAGTTTTAAACTAGTATGGCATTTGTGTTATAGTTTTAGCGAAATGAGCTACATTTTTAATAGATTTTACCGAATCATAAAGATAACTTTATGTAAATATATAATTATATAGTACTAATTTTACATATGCTTTAAAACCTATATAAGATGATTGCTAAATCGATAATCCAATCTAAGCTCGAAATTTTATCCAATATTTCTGATACGCTTCAAGGCGATTTGAAAGTTGAGAAATATGGTCTAATCCTTAAACATTCTGGTGGAACTGTTCGATGGATTCAGATGGATAGATATACATGCTCCCTCATATTCGACATTGACACAGAGAAGGATTTTTCGTTTCCCTTGGAAGGCCGAGGTCCTGATTCCTTTTTTCATTCCTTATTTCTTCAATCTGGAAATGTTTTTATCTCAGGTTCTGAAAAACAGGACGAATTGAGTCTAATGGTAAACGAATCACTTTATTTTCATAGTGATACCCGACAGCTCAACTTACATATCAAAAAGGGGAAAAAGTGCAGATTGATTTTACTGTCACATATAGCAAGCAATCATTCCAGTGAATATCCCATTAGCCAACCTAAAGCTAATTTTGAGCTTAAGGGCCTTGATCAAAATAATGAACAACTATTAGAACGTATATTCGAAATAGGTATAATGCCAAATCCGTTCATAGAATTAAAGGGATTGCTCTTTTTATTACTGGGAGGAACTATGCCCGAATGCTATAGGCAATTAAATAATAATCGTGACCTTGAAGAATTTAAGAATATGAAGCCAAAACGTCGGGTGAGGATGAAGCGTAGGGTATTGGTAAATAAAACAAATGACGCTTCAGCGATGTCTTGATTTGAGTAGGAATTATTTATAGCTGTAGGAAGTATTACAAAGCTTTGAATAATTTAAAAAAGCCCGTTGCCCCTCTTTCCAATGTGGTATTTAAAATTTTTGATTAAATTTATTTATACTAAAGGAGCAAGGTCAATGTAATGGAAATTTATGGTTCCCACATGATCTACTTCTATATGGCTTTTCTTTAGTTCTGCCCATTCGAATTGGCCATCTTTCGCTGTTTTTTTATAATTTGAAATTAGCTCATCGGAAATTAGGATGTACTCTTTGATTGGAATGTCATTTTTAAGTAAGCGATGGGCAATTATTACATCTTCACCCATTAATTTTATCATTTTACCTACAGGCACGACACCAATTTCTTTCCCGAAATGGAGTACGATTTTCAAACCGAGTATATCTGGAATCTTCACAGCGTCTTTTTTACTGCTATACTTTTTCCTCAATGTTTCCAGCTGCTTGTAAAACTGGGTGTAGAATAGCTTACACTGCGAAATAAGTTCATCGAAAGGGGGTAATTCTCCTGAACGATAGAACAAGACGGCATCACCCTCTATCTCTGAAATCTTAAGACCAATTTCATTGGAATAGATAATATTGTTCAACAACGAGGGAATCACTTTTGAACTAAGTTCAAAGTCGGTATCGCTCATAAATTGGGTAAAACCACTGATATCAGGAATACAGAGTAAGGTGGGTAGGGCTTTCATTTTCATTTTATGGGCAAATATACCAAAACTCTAATTTTAATATGGTACAACACGATATGCTATCAATAGATTTCTGGATAAACACTTTAACGGTTTTTATCCATAATTATTAGAGAAAGTTTGGTTAAAATTATATACCATAAAAAAAGCCTCCCTAGCATGGGAGGCCTTTTAAAGAATATTATTATTGGATTACACCTTTCGGCCTGTAACCAATTTGTAAATTATTAAAATTACCGCTATCACCAAAACCACATGGATAATACCTCCCACAGCGGGAAAGGCCATAAATCCTACTAGCCATCCAATAACAAGAATTACTACTATCAACCATACTATATCTTTCATAACTTAAATTTAATTATTTATAATAGGTAAATGTAATAATTTGATTTCCATTAGATTAGAAATATTCCAAGATAAACGGCATTCTGTCAATACCATACGGTAATTTGTTAATTATAAATTAAATGGAAGTATTCTATTCAATAGTAAGTAATTAACGATCTATATTTTGGCTTCTTTTTTTTTGAGTAGGGATTCTAAATAGTGTTTTCGATAGTCGGATGGTGAAGTACCGTATTCTTCCCGGAAAATTTTAGAAAGATAACTTTTACTCGAAAGTCCGGCCTTATCCGTTATTTCAGAGATACTGTAATCGGTATTCAGAATAAGATCCTTGATGAGGTTCAACCTAGTTTTTTGAATATATTGGTTTACCGTGGTGCCATACAGGCTTTGAAACCCCTCCTGGAGTTTGTTCGCATTAAGACCGACTTCTAAACCAATATGTTCTATTGTGTCCAGTTCTGAAACGTTTTGTTTGATAAACTGGACAGCTTTCCCAATCTGTGCAACCTCCGATTGACGTAGAATACTGCGGTTGCTGATATCGTTTAAATCGTCTTCATATTGCAGAATCTGTTCGGTCAGCATTTGATAGGCTTTTCCCTCCAGAAAAAGTTTTCGCAACAAATCTTTTCCTTTAAAAGCTTGCATTTCCCTGAACAGGTCCGCCAATTTTAAGCTGTAGAAGCCGTCGTGGTAAAACTTTTTCTCCGCCTTGATATCGTTAAATAGGTATTGTAAATCTTGATCCATAGTGACCAAATCGCATCCTATTTTTCTTTGAAATTGTTTTCTTGTTATTTCTAAGCTGTTGATGACCGTATGAATGTTGGCCTTGAAACGCAGAATGTGTCCATTGAAAAAATCGCTAGAAACGATAGCCTCTTGATATTGGCCTATGTCGTGAATTTCATCTGAATTCTCAAACCTATGGTTGAGATTTCCCTTTAAACAGTATAAAAATTTCAGGGGATGCGTCTCGTCAACGGTGAATTGAAATTCAACCTCCTGGAAAAATAGACAATCGTATTGTAGAATGGCCATGCCGCCATCAAAATTGACTCCTCGAATGTAACCTTCGCCAATGTGACTGGGAATATCAAGGTAATATTCTTCACAGGTTTCGGTAAAAGTAGTGTCGAAGGCATCGGAAATATCACTCATCACTTCGGCAATGGGTAGCGAGTTCACTTCAATAGGTATCATTTTTTCCGTTTTCGCCAATATAGGAAAAGCGGCGGTCTTTAGAAATTTTAGTGAAGTAATTTGTTGTCAAATCAAGTAGAGGTATAATGAAAATTGTTTATCGAGTGCCTTCGACATACTTCTTTATACTATGAATTACGTTTATTAGGTTCAAGACCTTGATTTGATATTTACCCATGCGGTGGCTGTATTTATAATTTTAAATAGACTTTTACATTACGACGAATGGTAACAGCTTGGCTCTTTATTTAAAATCTTTTAATGATAACGGGTGACCTGGACTACAGTTTTGGTTTTTAAAACGTAAAGTACAAAGCAATCCTTGTTATTTTTCTTTTTCTTCTTCTTTGTTTTCAATCTGTTTAAAAGATTTCATTATATCTTTTTCATTTGGTGGGTCCAGTCTCTGATCACTTGCCTCTTTTGGTTCAAAGCTGAGCTCCGTATAAAAAGGAAAATGATCAGAACCGAACTTTTCACCCAGAGCTATTTGTTTCACCCGAAATTCCGGTGAAGTGAAAACATGATCAAGTGGCCAGCGCATGAACCAGGTCTTTGCGTTGTAGGTACTATAGAAGCCCCTACCTTTACGTAAATCTAAAAGTCCGCTCACCTTTTGAAAAAGAGCGGTTGTTTGCGACCAAGCAACATCATTAAAATCTCCTAAGACTATTACCGGCAAATGTGAACTACGGGTCAACTTTGTAATCTTCATCATCTCGGCATCCCGATCTACGGAAGATGGATTGTGTTGTGGCGTAGGTGGCGCCGGATGAATGGCGAACAATTGAAGGGTATCTTTAGAAGGGAGTATTAATTTGGTATGAATGGAAGGTATGGTGTCCTCGACCAAATATCGGATTTCTTTATCGAACAGTTCGTATCTTGAAAAAAGTAGCATTCCGTACGTGTTGTTCCTTGGTGCTTGTATGGAATATCTGTATTCTTTATTTAATTTTTCGCCCAGAATACGCTGCCATTTTTCATCTGTTTCAGTAAAGACAAGTAAGTCTGCATCATGTTTTTTGACGTCATTCAGCAAGATTTTGGTTTCATCGTTTTTCTGTAGCACGTTCGCTGTATAAATACGTAAACTCTTCGAAGCATTTACGGACGCATTAAGTACTTCATGATTTGCAAATGCGGTATATGGATAGATTTTATAGCTTTGAAAAAGAAAACAGCCGGTAAGAGCTGCGACAAAAAGATAATCCGGTGCATTTCTCAAATCAAACCTTAGAAAATAGGTTAGTAAGGCAATCAGCGTTAGCAAGGTTAATTGCAAATGCGGAAAGTCGAAAATACGTATTGACCAATGGTCTACCGGTATAAACGGGAATAAGGTTAAGAGGATGGCAAGAACGCCAAAACTGCGAAGAAATATTTTAAAACTCATATAAAGTAATCATTTTTCTGTTTTTAGGGTAAGATATGAAAACCAATATCTTCGTAAGCAGAAAGAAATAATTTGACGGTATTGTGTTTGATTTTCTTGCTAAAGTACCAGTGCAAGTAGATTTTCTTCTTAAAACATAATTATAGTCAGGTGTGGTCTCTTTTACATTCCTTAGGAAGGAACGGTTGTCGGACACTGTAATTATTTTTTGGAACGTATTTATTTAAGGCCAGGGCCAGCCTAACCGATCTCAAGGCTCAAATTGGTTAGAAAATCGAATTTAGAAAACTAAGGCTACTGACATTAAGCTAGTGTACATCTTCGACGGAATGCTTGAATATTGAATTTCGTCTTGACTATTAGCGTTTCTCAAGACAGTATGCAATTTACCGGAAATGGACCTTGAAGATTTGAAAGTTGTCAATCTGAATAGGGCGAACTCGATTTAAATGTACTTTTATGTCAGAAAGCTTTGGTGAAAAAATTGGAAATCTGGAATATTAAATTGTTATGCTAATTAGATGCATATCAAATATTTTCACATCCTTCAAGCTCAAACAAAACATACATATACTACAATTCTTAGATGTTTTTGAAGGATTGAACTTAAGAAGATTACTATCTGTTTTAGCTTTTAGCCTTTTTGTAGTCAATGAGCTTTTGAGGGCCTTCCAACAGTACGCGAACTACCCGCAACGTTCCATCTTCCGTAGTGGCGATATGCCATTTTATTAATGATATTTTGCCAGCTTCAATTTCTATTCCTGTAATACTTCTGGGGTGCACACAACTGCCATCATTAAAAAAGGGAATATCGCCCGGTTCAGGAAACCGGGGGCGATGGGTGTGGCCTACAACCGTAATCAAAAGGTCGTTCTTTAATATCCATTTTTTAATACGTCTTTCAATCTTAATGAGTTCGGTATAATTCTTTGCGGGACTCGTAGGGTCTGCGATACCCCAAATCTGAAGTGGTTTCCAAAGTATACGTACCAGAAAACGGCTCCATCGCCAGAATGTATAGTTCCACCAATCACCTTGATGGCCATGTGTCAGAAAAATTTCTTGTTGTGTTTCTTGATGCGTTAAAAGGATAGCCTCATTATACGTAATACCTTCAAATAATTCCTTTGATTCCCCATCTATGGGTTCGAAGTATCTACTGAGATGCTCATCGACATATTTGGGATCTTTATATACCATGTCATGGTTACCCCAAATCATGTGTAATTTTCGATCTAGGTGGAATTTCTTTAAGAGTCCGTACACATCTTTATGAGCCTCGAAGATCGATTCAAAGTGGACATTTTCCCAGAGTTCGTCACCATCGCCCAGCTCAAAGTATTGAAAGCCCTCTTTATAGTAAAAATTGAGAGCATGATAGTAGATATTGCGATTGTTGGCGAAATCATCTGCAAAACTATTATCCCCTCTATGACAATCACTAAAGAGAATGAATTTCGAGCTGTCATCAAAAGCTATTCTTTTAGCATTTTTAAAAGCACGCGACAAGCGGAAGTTCGAAGACATTTTCACTATTTATCGGAAATGCTAAGGTACTAAAGCAAATGTTATGGCCATATGAACCATGGTGTCGTTATTATAGGTTTGAAGTGTTATTAAAAATAATATTCAATTATGGTATCTTGGACTTTGCGAGCCAACTGCCATCAATTCTTAGAAATTTTGGGTCACCACCATCTAATAATTTGAAGTTGATACGTAATATTGAGCTCGTATAAAAGTTGATTTTAATGATAGACATTATGAGCTGAATTACTTGCAACAAATTGCGAGTAGGAGAGGGGCAAGTCAAATACCGAAGTTTTAGGTCGGCCATCCATTATAAGATACCTTACTATTTTCTTTTGTAACTTTAGATTAATTTTTACGACTTAGAAAAGCTATGATATCTACAAACGAAAAGGATTCTCCTTTAGTCCAGCTGATCAGCTTTGACAAATTGTTGCGGCAGTACGATGCCATGGCTCAAAGTGAAGATGTTTTTTTAGCAAATAAGGCTAAACGTATTCTTAAGGCGCAAGCCCCATACCCTGAACTTCGCGATGGCTTTGGCGATGATGCCCTGTTAGAGGAACACAAGGAAGTAATTAAAAATATACTTCATGATGTGTTTCCAAATGTACTTACCGATAACGAAATAAAAGCGGCATCCCTTCCTTTCGACGATATCATTTTCAACGCTTCGGCAAGGTTCAAGAATATACTTTTAAATGCCGGAGGGGAAAGCTTTACTCCCGAGTTGCGCAATATGCCTGCAGGCCAAATGTACATTGTTGCTTGCACGGTCATATTGAATACCCATTACGGATTTAAATTTGATTTTAAACGCCCCCTTTTCTATGATATTCCAGATGCGAACGGGGTTATGCGGCATTACCGGATTCTCTATAATGCCGATTTTATGGAAATACTTCCTACGGAAAAATCCAAGGTATTAACACAGACAGATATTGACGAACTTTTGGATAATTTCGACGATGTGAGGCTTTGGAAAGAGAAATTCCCGCCCCACAGCTTTATTGCCAAGGGATTTGTAATATCAAATATGTTCGATATAACCGTTGAACATTCTATATCCGAAATAAAATCTAGCCTTATCTCCAATAACCGTCGAGATAGTCAGAATTTCATGGAAAACCTGTTGGAGACCTTTAAGTCCTTTTTCAATTTATCGACGATACAAGCTGGGTTTGTGGCGTATAATGAGAAGAAAAACAGGTTCGAACGTACATATGGTACTGGCATGAAGAGTTTCATCTTGCAAGAGAAAAATGCCCAACCTTGCTTAGAGGCGCTTTGCCAAAAAGCGTACATAAAACTACTGAACGACAATAATTACTTCGCCATCTCAGATGTGGATAGATATTTCAAAAAATCAGAGGGAATACAACCTTACAAAAATCTAAAGGATCAGGGGTTTAAAAGTGCCATTTTTGCCCCTATAGCAGATAATGGTAGATTGTTAGGGGTTTTAGAGCTTGTATCTACCGAAGCAAACAGTTTGAACAGCGTAAACGCCAATAAGTTAGATACTGTTATGCCCTTTATCGTTTCAGCAATTATCCGTTCAAAGGCAGAAGAAGAAAATCGGATTGATGCTATTATTCAGAATGAATGTACATCGGTACACGAATCCGTTCACTGGCGCTTCGAAGAAGAGGCTCAACTTTTTTTTAAGGAAGAATTAGAGGGTGGTCAGCCTACCTTTGCTGAAATCGTTTTTAAGGATGTCTATCCCCTTTATGGGCAAATAGATATAAAAGATTCTTCTCGTGCCAGAAACCTAGCTGTGCAACGCGACCTCATGATACAATTATCAGAGATTAATAGCATACTAATGGCCGTGTGTAACAAAACTAGGCTTACCGTATATGAAGAGCTGATGTTCAGGGTAAACAACCATATCGAGGATATAAAAGAAAACCTTGATACCAATAGTGAACAAGGTATCTTCAATTTTGTACAGAACGAGATTCATCCAGTTTTTGATCATTTTAAAAAGTCGAACGGCGGTTTTAAAGATGCGGTAGTTGCCTATGAGGCCTCAATCGATATGGGTACCAATTCTTATTACGACCATCGCAGAAATTATGACGAGAGCGTGATGTTGGTCAATAAAAAATTAGCAGCTTTAATTGATAAAAAACAGGAAGTTGCACAGGCAATGTTTCCACATTATTTTGAAAGATACAAGACGGATGGCGTTGAACATAATATGTACATCGGTAAATCGATTGTCGATGATGATAGCTTTAACGAGATTTATTTAAATAATCTACGATTGTGGCAGATGCAGGTTATGTGCGAGATGGAAAATGAGCACTATAAGCTCAAGCCCAAGTTACAAGTACCTTTAGATGTAGCATCGCTTATTTTAGTATATAACACTTCACTTTCTATTCGTTTTAGAATGGACGAAAAGCGGTTTGATGTTGATGGTACCTATAATGCACGGTACGAAATAATTAAGAAACGTATTGATAAATCATTTGTAAAAGGTACCGATGAACGACTTACACAGCCGGGGAAAATGGTTATTGTGTACTCCCAGAAAAAAGACGAGCTAGAATATCTGCGCTATATTAAATTTCTGAAATCAAAGGGATATTTCACTGGTAAGGTAGAAATTATAGAACTTGAAGGTTTACAAGGTGTTGCCGGGTTAAAAGCAATTCGTGCGGATATACTCTACCAATCCAATGAAGATACGGCTTCACAAAAAACATATACTTACAAAGACCTTATGGCCACATTGAAAGAATAACCGCTTAGGCTTGCCAATCAACAATCAGAATATATTCGAGTTTCGGTATCGAGTAAACGGTAGTAATGTTTACTCTCTTTTACAATGTAAGGTTAGTAACATAATTGTTACATTGTTAAATTCTGTGCCAAGCTTTCGAATTATTTGTCAGGGAGCACTTAATTTCATTTGTATTTACGATGATGCAGTTAACTTCAACCTAAGGTTTCATCCGAATTTTTTTAAGTAGGTAATTCGATAATTCGCTCGGGACCGTAAAACTTAAGTGCCACAAAAAATGCGATTACGGAAAGTACCATGCCTATCATGAATATGGTATAGGTCCAGCGTAAAAGTGCATATTTACGGTTCAGTACGACACCCAAATAATAAAGATCCTTCGACATCGTATCATAAATGTAGCCTTGATCTTTGACTAGTTCCTGCATTGCCCATTCATAATCTTCCACCTTCATCTTGTGGAAATTACCAAAAAAGATAAGGTTGACTTTTTTTGCCTTGACGTCATCCTTTGTGAATTCGCCACCAGTAACGTTGGGTCGCGTTGCCGCCACCGACATAATCATTGAAGTGATGCTGAACAGCACGAAAATAGCGGCGGGATAAATTAGATAGTCATTGGATGGGTTGTCTAGTTTTGGAATTAGGTTGGCCAAAACTAATGATATAATAATAGCATTTACTGAAAGTAAAATATTCGCTTTTGTATCTGCAATATCGCTTAATTTTAAATGGTTACGCATGCTTGTGCGGTACATGGTCTGTATAGCGCGTTCTGGGCTCTGGTCTTTATATTTATTCTTGTAGCGGGCCTTCATTTCTTCACGCTTCGCCCTTTTCGCTATTTTTTGCTTGGTTTTGACCAGGCTCTGCAAATTATCGTCCTTTCCCTCTTGCCATTGGTCTTGCGCATATTGAGTGTAAAAACGATGTTCGGTACGAAACATTTCGATATTCATCTCGCGCCATTCACCCGGGGTGTATTCAGCGATACCCAGTTTTGAAAGTTCTTCCCGCAAGAGATCCGACGTTTCTACATAACTATCAGACCCAAAATGCGAGGCATCGGCATCACGAATGATTTCTTCCTGTAGATTTTGGGGCTCATAATCCCTTAGGGTAGCCATGATTAGGCTTTTAATTTTTTTAATTCTCGTTTCGTCGCAACCTTGTTTTCCCAAAAATTCTTCGGCAACTTCACAACTCGCGGCTTCATGGTTTTCATGGCCTTGGGTATATCCGGTATCGTGTAACCAAGCCGCCAAGGCCAATTCTTCTTTCTCAATATCCTTTAGAAGGTAATGGTCAAACAATTCTTTAGTACTTTTGACAACCCTTTGGGTATGCCTAAGATTATGGTATAGATAGTTAGGATCTAGTTCTTTGGACAACAGGTTGGTAACAAATTCTTCGGTCTTTTCAATAAGGTCGGACATACACTAAGTTTAATCGACGTGCTTAATAGGGGTTCACATTTAATAATATCCCAAATTACAAAATTTAGATGTTGGAGCGTATCATGAAACAAAAACTATTTATTTTTCTATGGATACTATTATTTTTTACGGGCTGTGCCACGTATAAAGCCAAGTACGCTGAAGGTGCGATCAAGGTCGATACCCCTACGAAAAAAGAGGTCTCCCATACCGTTTATCTAGTAGGTGATGCAGGTCAATCTCCGATGGGAGGGATGAAAGATGCCCTCAAACTCTTCAAGAAAAAACTTGACAGTGCCGATGCGAACAGTACAGCCATTTTTCTGGGCGACAATATTTATCCCGCGGGTATGCCTGACCCTAAAGATTCTACCGAATCGTATCGCCGCGCAAAAAACGATATCGATGCCCAATTAAAGACTTTGGAGAATTTTAAAGGCAAACCCTTCTTCATTCCAGGTAACCACGATTGGTACACAGAAGGCTTAGTTGGTCTCAAACGACAACAAGAGTATATTCAGAAAGCCCTTAACAGCGAAGAGGTTTTTTTTCCGGAAGACGGATGTCCTATTAAAACTATCGAGGTCAATGACGACATCGCCATTATTGTCCTCGATACGGAATGGTACTTGACCAATTGGAACAAGCGGCCCGATATTAACAATCATTGTGATATCAAAAGCCGAAATAGATTTTGGCTTGAGCTCGAGGATGCCATCAAAAACAATCGTCAACGTACTACCATTATTGCCATGCACCACCCTATGTTCACTTATGGTCAGCACGGTGGCCAGTTTACCTTTAGGAAGAATTTTTATCCTAAGGGAAATATTGGACCTGTTCCTGTACTGGGTACCTTAATAAACATTTTACGTAAAACGACCGGAGCTTCTAGCGAAGACCAACAGAACCGTCGGTATATCGAGATGAAAAAAAGGCTTATCACCTTGGCCCAATATTCCGAAAATTTAATTTTGGCTTCAGGTCACGAGCATGCCTTACAGTATATCGTAGAAGACAATACTCCGCAAATTGTAAGCGGCGCAGGTTCGAAAATGGACGGCACCCGTCTGTTGAACGGAACCCAGTTCTCTACTGGAAGAAGGGGCTATGCCATTCTGGAAGTTTACTCGGATGGATCGGCGCAAGTCGACTTTTTCGCTGTAAACGAGGAAGACGATGCGAAAGAAGATTTTATGTTCACCACAGAGGTATTGCCTCCAAAAAGTAACATTTATGAAGAAAAGTTTCCCAATACCTTTCCCGCGACAGCCAAAGCGAACATCTACTCCAAAGAAGAAATAAAGAGGAGCCGTTTTTTCAAATGGCTATGGGGCAATCGTTACAGGAAATATTATGCGACCGAGGTAACTGCACCTACTGTTCTACTTGATACGCTTATGGGAGGTTTGAAACCATTACATACGGGTGGCGGCCATCAGTCAAAATCATTACGACTGGTAGCTAAGAACGGTAGCGAATACGTCATGCGTGCCCTAAAAAAGGATGCCGAGCTGTATCTACAAGCCATGGCTTTTCAGAACAAATTTGTTATAGGTGATTTCGATGATACCTTTACCGAGAAACTTTTACTAGATTTCTACACTGGCTCACACCCCTATGCCGCTTTGGCCATGGGTGAACTATCGGACGCCATCGGGCTTTACCACACGAATCCGAAATTGTATTACATTCCGAAACAACCTGCCTTGGAAGATTTTAACGAAGACTTTGGTAATGAACTGTATCTATTGGAAGAACATGCCGGTGATGGGCATGGTAATCTAAAAAGTTTTGGGTATTCCGACGACCTGAAAAGTACCGATACTATGTTAGAAGACCTGCGCGATGACGAGAAATATGATGTCGATACAAAGTTATACCTGCGCGCGCGTCTTTTCGATATGGCCATTGGCGATTGGGATCGCCATGTAGACCAATGGCGTTGGGCGGAGTTTAAGGATAAGGAGTCCGGTAAAATATTATATAAGCCGGTACCCCGTGATCGGGATATGGCTTTTTCGAAACATGGCGATGGTTTTTTGATGCGATTTGCTACCCGGGTCGTTCCCGCATTACGGCTCATGGAGGGTTTCAATGATGAAATACGCAACGTAAAAGGATTCAATTCTTCACCGAAGACCTATGTGCTCGACATGGCTTTGCTTACAGAGACCACACTCGAAGATTGGGAAGAGCAGGCACGTTTTATCCGAGAAAATTTGACCGATGAAGCCATTGACAAGGCCTTGTCCACCATGCCCGAAGAGGTGCAGGATGAAACCATCCCAGAAATTAAGAGAAAATTAGTGTCGCGATTGGCCGACCTGGAAAAAACCGCCAAGACTTATTATAGGGTGTTGAACAAGTATGCCGTGGTCATCGGTACCGATAAGGATGATTGGTTCGAAATCAATGTTCTAAATTCAAATCAAACTGAAATTAAGGTGTTTCGTAATATTAAAGGAAAAAAGGAAAAGCTATTCTTTCAGAAGAAATTCGATAAAGCTGATACCAAAGAAATCTGGGTATATGGTCTTGATGACGATGATCGGTTCGAGGTAAACGGCGAAAACCGAAGTCCGATAAAAACAAGATTGATTGGGGGGCAGAACAATGACATCTACGATTTTGAAAACGGTAGTAATATCGCCGTTTACGATTATCGGTCTAAAGACAATACGTTTACAGAGACCAAGAATGCAAAAGTACGTCTTACGGATGATTACGAGACAAACACCTATCTACCATTAGAACTACGTAACTCTAGCAATATGTTGCTGCCGACTATTGGCTACAATCCCGATGACGGTGTGAAAATAGGCTTTCAAAATACGTACACTTACAAGGGTTTTAGAAAAAACCCGTTTACCCAACAGCACAAACTCGATGCGGCTTTCTACTTCGCGACCAGTGGTTTTGAATTGGGTTATAGCGGAGAGTACGCCCATGTTTTTGAGAACTGGAACCTCGAGACGGCAGCTCGGTTTACTAGTCCCAATTTCAGCATCAACTTTTTCGACTTCGGCAACGAATCCGAAAATCTTGACGATGACCTTGGTTTCGATTACAATCGCGTACGGTTGCAGACGTTTCGACTGGCCCCATCACTAATATATCGCTGGCCGTTGGGTGCCGAATTTAAGACTGGTGTTATCTATGAGGAAATAGAGGTCGAGGAAACCCAAGACCGGTTTATCAATTCTTTCTATATTGATAATGGTGAAGAGAGCAGTAATTCTTTCGTTGGGTTGAACGCCGAGTATAGCTATGCCAATTTCGATAATGAGGCTTTCCCGACCATGGGTATGGCTACATCCTTATCGGTCGGCTACAAAACGAATCTGGACAATGGGGCTAACTTTGGCTATATCGTTCCCTCGTTTTCATTGGATTATAAACTGATACCTAATGGCCGATTGGTATTAGCCTCAAAGTGGAAGGCCCATTTCAACATCGGCGACGATTATGAATTTTATCAGGCTGCCAGTATAGGAGGTTTCGATGGCTTACGCGGATTTCGAAATCAACGATTTACCGGGAAAAAAGCATTTGATCAGCGTACAGATATTCGTTTTAGTCTCCGGGAAGTGCGTACCGAACTGTTACCGGTAACCATGGGTATTTACGGAGGCTTTGATTACGGAAGGGTTTGGCAACCTTCTGAGCGTTCTGATATCTGGCATACCTCGTATGGTGGAGGGTTCTTCTTAAATGGTGCAGATATTCTTTCTGCCCGGGTCGCACTTTTTAATAGTGAAGACGGATTGCGTTTTTCGTTCGGATTGGGATTCGGGTTTTGATTCTATTTCCAGGATATTTAGGTGACAGTTAATCGATTACTCCTTAATAGGCAAATATACTTCAGCCTCCCATTCAAGTGCATTCCCGCCTAAGTTAGGGTTAGTGTTGAAAATCTCCAAGGGTTTTGCGACGACCTCAATATTATTTTTATGGGCATAATCGAGAAGGGCGTACCACGCCCTGTCCGAAGTAATATAGTTTCCATTGTAGACTGCCCTAATAGCTTGTTGTCTCTTTATCTTCTTGTAAAAAACACCTTTTCTTTCCGGAAGAATCGCAGATGCTATGACAGGAAAGCAAAAATTATAGGAAATACTATCGTTTTGCAAATTCCAATGTTCCACTTCTAACATAGGGCTCCCATCAAGCACAATATCTTTGCCTGACATGGTACTGCTTAATAAGGAGTAATATTGCTTCATGCCATATGCTTTGTTGAGTTGAGTCTCCTTCAGCGGAACACAGGCACAATATTTTTCAGGAATTTCGCTTCTTCCAATAATGTTGACCTTGAAATTTTTGAGGTGGTCTTGCAACTGTTCCGCAAACGCTGCTACCGTTTTTTTTGTTCGCTTTTCGAAATCGGTCTCCGAAAAGGGTATGGCCATACGAAGGGCTAGACTATGGTCTTTATCTGTAACGTAGACTTTTACCAATGAGATAGAATCGTTCTCTTCTTGTATTTTCCAGTGATATGTGTTAAGCGAATCTTTAAACGAAATTTGATATCTAAGGTTTGAAATATTCTCTTGTCCTAAAAATTTAGCATTTTCAATACTTTTACTCCAAGATTTGATGGTTTGATTAATAGTGCCGGGCAGTGCCTTTGTCTTAAATCTAACAACATAATCATGGGGCTTGAGAAAAAGATACCAGATCAAGCCTATCAAGAGTGCGGCCACACATACTAGGCCTATTTTTTTACTCATATAATATAATTGCTTGATGTTTGAATAGCTATTGCCTCAAATCAATTCTTACTCGTTGATGGTTTGGAAGGGGGTCGGAATCAAATTCATTACTACATGTTTTGCGATTCCATGTTTGAGAGTAGAACCAATATTTAGTTAGTAGCGGCTACGCTTTTATCTGCTTTCATCTTGAGTTTATTGATGACAAAACTGCCGAGATCGCGGCCTTGTTTTACACCGACTTCAATGGCAGAGCGATAGTGGATACCACCATACATACGACTTATGGCAGCTTCGTCAGCTGCTTGGCGAAATGACTTGAAACTTCGTATAGGTATACCATATGGTACTTCAGTATCATCGACAAAGGCAAAATCATCTCCGAAAATTTCCGTAAGCGTAACAGATGCGGCTCCCGAGACCACCGAATGTCCACTAGTATACTCAGGAAAAGGCGGGGTTTGTAAAACAGGTTGCCAGTTATCATCAATATGTTGATTGATTAGGGTTTCTGGGCGAATGAGGTTACTACGGTATTTTTCATCCCAACAACTAATGAAGGCATCGGCCATGGCAATGGATGCTTTTGTATAGGCATAAACAGTTTTGTCAAAATCGCTGTCTGTCATTCGGGCAGCAATCTTAGTAATACCTATCCAATGTGCTCCGGGAGTTATTTTTTTGGTGGCAAACATCAAATGTCCTCGGGTTACCGAAACATATGGATTGCAGTCCCAAAATTGCGCCATTTGAATCTTTTCTGAACTATCACCCTCTTCAGTAATCTCGTTACCAATATCATAGACCTCCTTTAGCTCCTTGTAAAAATCGGAACCTTCATCCATCGAAAATTTTGGAGGTGGAGCGGGTTTGAACTGCTGCGCCGAATCTATGGCAAATGGCCTTATCTCGCTCCAATGCGGTTCGATACCCTCTGCATACGAAGGTGGAGTGGGTTGCCAGCGTGTAGGGTCGTCGACATTCACGGTGAACTTCGACATGGTTCTTGTCTGAGGATAATTATCGGTATTCATCCATTTCCCGATATGATCGGCGACTTTTAGTCCATAGTCTTTCGAGGCCTTAAATAGTAAAGGGTTCTTTTCTTCATAAATATTATATAGGCTATCACGGTAGGCCTCCATTCTATCCTCCGAGAAAATCAGACGTTTACTAAGTTCCATGTGCGCAACAAGGGCCGAAAGCTCATATTGAATGGTTTGAGTAGTATCTGGTTTTGGAATAGGGGTAAGTTCGTGCACTTGGTCTACCAAAGAATTATAATCATCGCTCTTCATAGCGATAATCTCATAGGCCGCTACGTTCGGATAGGCAAAAATACGACTGGCCACCGGTGGCGAGAAAATATCATGAATCATAATTTCGGTCACCTGGTCTATAGATCCATGAAAATCTTCGGGAGTGACAACAATGGGCTCGTCTTTTTGCGAAGGTTTGCAAGAGGCAATGATTATAATCATCAAGAGAAAAAAAACTATCTTATTCATCGTTTTATTTGAGATTATTCGTTTTGGCTTGGGAATTTAGAATTTCATGTTTAGAATTTATCTTATAAACCTGTACGCTATCATTATTAATCGTGACCAATAGATAGGCTTGGTCTTTATGATACATAATATTTAAATGCCGTACTGATTTTTGGCTTAAACTCAAACCTATTCGGGACCCCAAAATTACATTATTTTCATCTTTTATCAAGGCGCCGGGAAATGAATCGAATCGACCGTAAAAGGGTTTAACCCCAAAATAGTTGCCGGCAGCAAGTATTTCTAAATTCCCGTCCCCATCAAAATCATGGGAAACGAACGCCATTAGAGGTGCAATCTGTAGTTCGTTTTTAAAAGGAACAAAACTAAAGCTACCGTTATCGTTTTTCAAAAAGCCTGACCGCAGTTCGCTGACTTCCCTAACTTCTGAAAGCTCTAACCTTTTCTCATCGAAAATTTCCTCTACCGTCTTACCCGCAAATGAGGCATAGGAATTGAATTTCTTTTTAAGGTCAACCATTTGGGATGCCAAACCATCTAAGTTTTCCAAGGGATAATATTTGCCTTCTTTTTCGACAGCCGTAATCGTTTCAGTCTGTCCGTTTCCGTCAAAATCGCCGTAATACATTTTGAGCGGATATTTTTCAGAGGCTTTGAATTTTGAGTTTGACCCCCAATTACCAAGTAGGTAATCGGTATCGCCGTCGCCGTCAATGTCAAATGGAGCAATACTTTGCCAAAGGCCCTTAAGTTCTTTACCGACTAGGGCCGTTTGGCTTAGATTTCCGTTTTGGTTCTTGAAGAAAATAGGAGCCATCCATTCGCCTACTACGATAAGGTCATCGAGTCCGTCACCATCAAAATCGCTCCAAAGAGCATCGGTAACCATTCCAAAGTTTTGTAGGGCTTCGTTCTCAAGTATACTAAAACGACCGCCTTCATTCTTTAACAAGAAAGAATTCGGCAATTTCCCAAAATCACCGGTAACCGTTTGATTACCAACAAATATATCTAGATCGCCATCATTGTCGAAATCGCTGGGTGCCAAAATAGAAGCATTTTCAAAGGTGTCGGGAAGTTGCCCCAGTACAAAGGTACTATCATTTTGTATGTAATAGGAATCGAGTAGGGGAGGCATGTTTTTTGAAAAATCAGCACCTCCGGAACCTACAATTAAATCGTTTTTTCCATCGCCATTAAAATCTGCGATACTACTGGCAACATCTTCTTTAATAGAATCTTTAGCAATAAATGGGAATGTGCGTTCGATAAAGCTAGAATCGGCCTGCACATATATCTTTGAGGGCTTGAATTTCGAGCCGCCAAAGAAAACATCGGTTTTATTATCGCCATTTATGTCTCCTAGAGCTGTAGCCGGCCCTCTGTCTGATAGTTGATATGGAATCAGCTTTTGCCTATTAAAATCGGTGTAGTTGTCTTCTTCATGTTCAAAATCAATTCCTAAATTACCTTCAACCTTTTCAAATAATGGATAGGCTTTAGGTATTAAAGTGTGGTAATCGAATATTTTGGTATCTTTTTGGGACAAACGTAAAGTTTGGTTCGTAGCGACATCTTTCAATAGCTGATACTTCCCATTGGGCCATATTATTTTGAGCGAATCCACTTTTTTCGCTTTCCCATATCCTAAGTGAATAATCGGTTCCGATGAAGCTTGAAAACCTCTGACCGGATATAACTCTTGATACTGCAAAACACCATCTAAATAAGAAAATACCTTAGTTCCGATACCAAACCTATTGCTATCTGTGTAATTGAAACGTAATTTCAAATAGGTTGCCGATTCATTCGTTTGATTGATATAAAGTGAAGCCTTACCGTTGAGATTATTGGTGACCACATCAAGGTCACCATCATTATCGAGGTCGCTTACAGCCGTGGCACCTGATACCAAGGTGTCTTTGACCATCCATTTTCCAGACTCATCATCAAAAGTTAAATCGTTGTTTCCTTTAAAAACATAATTATAGGTTTTACCGGAGGGCATTTTATTTAAAGCTTGTTGGTCCATCAATTTGGTACTGTTCATTTTAGACTTAATCTGCTCGCTGCTTACAAAATTAATATAGTCTAAGTCATTGGGCCGTTTGGGAATACCATTAGAAATAAAAATGTCTTGTTCGCCATCTTGATTGTAGTCACCGAATAGGGCACTCCAACTCCAATCCGTTGCCGCTACGCCACTTAGTAAAGCAGATTCTAAAAAGGTAGAATTGGGTTGATTGATATTGAGCATATTTCGGGTAAATTGATTGCGATAACCGAATTTTTCAGTCCGTAATCTTTGTGTCTGAATATTATCGTCACCTTGAGAAGTTTTTAATACGGTCTCGTTTTGGGGCAACATATCAAGCGAAATAAAATCGGGCCAACCATCGTGGTTGATGTCGGCAACGTCGTTACCCATAGAAAACCGAGAAGTATGTGCGAAGTAGTCCTTGGCACTTTCGGTAAAACTGCCATCTTGATTGTTCAGATAATAGTAATCATCTTCATGGAAATCGTTGCCTACATAGATGTCCGGCCAGCCATCTTGGTTGAAATCTGATATTGCCAGACCAAGCCCATAGCCATTAATACCGCCATAGATGCCTGCTTCCTCGCTGATATCGATAAATCTTCCATTGTCATTACGTAGTAATTTATCCCCGGTTTGATAGTTTCTTTTATAACGCAAATCGGCATTACCAAACGATTCTTGCGAATGTACGGCGTGATTAAGAAGATACATATCGAGGTCTCCGTCGCGGTCGAAATCTAAAAAGGCGGCATTCGAACTATATGAGTCGAAATCGAGGCCGTATTTTGCGGCACTTTCCGTAAAGGTTATAGTTCCGTCTTTAGAAGGGCCATTATTGATATACAGTTCATTAAAGCCATTAAAACCATTGATTCCGACTACGGCACATACATATATATCAAGAAGACCGTCACCGTTAACATCACCCATAACTGCACCCGTGTTCCAAGAACTATTACCGGTAACACCTGCCATTTCTGAAACATCTTCAAATTTTAGGTTCCCTTTATTTAGGTACAAACGGTTTTTAACTTGATTACCTGAAAAGAAAATATCGGGCAAGCTATCATTGTTGACGTCGCCAATGGCCACACCACCACCATTGTAAAAATAGAGATAGTCAAGAATGTTGAGGTCATCGGTTTCGGTAAGTGTATTTTCAAAGTCAATTCCTGTTTCATTGGAAGATGGGTTTTTGAATAGAGAACCTTCTTCTGAGCAGGAGACCAGGAGCAAAATCGTGATGATATGGATGTATGTTCGTTTCATCTGCCTAATGCAAAAACCCTAGGCTTTCCATCATTGATGGCCGCAATCAAGAAGGTCTTTCCGTCTTTATCTTTAAACTGTTTTAAATGCTTGATTTCATCCTTGATGAAAAATCCGCTCTCCCCATAATCCTGCCATTCAAAATTTAGTTTTCCATCTCCTAAAAGCACATGGCCATAACTGGCGTCAAGGCGTGAATATTGGGGCTTGAACTCGAAATTGTTCCCACCCATGACCAAATCAATGTAACCATCTTGATTGACATCGGCACAACTAATACCGCAAATACATGAAAATTGTACCCGAGACGGTAATTTTTTAATGATAAATTTCCCGTTGCCTTCATTAATTGCTATTACCGACTCCATAGTATTGGCCTGTTTAACAATTGTATTCTTGAAAATGGACTCCGGAAATAGTTCATTGATTGTTTTTTTGGCATATTCCGATGCTTTCAAATTCTGCTTCTTCAACGAGGATATTTGTGTAATGAGCTCTCTTTTCTGATGAAGCGGATAGTCTTTTTCATCATGATTATGAGTTATGATTTGTTCAAGAGTACCGTTACTATCGTAATCATTGATAAATAATTTCATAGGCTGTTCGACAGTTGCTTTGTAGGATACATTGCTACCCTGATTGCCTAAAATGAAATCAGCGTCGCCGTCATTGTCGAGATCGCTGGTCTCGATGGTATTCCACCAACCATAGAGGCTATCAAGCGATGTGGAAAGCTTCACCAAACGTCTTCCGGAATTTTTATAGATATTGGGCCTACCCCATTCCGAAACTGTGACTAAATCTTTTTTATTGTCACCATCGACATCTACCCAAAGGGCATCGGTCATCATACCGGCATCTTTTAGATCGTAGGCAAAACGTTCGGTGGCATCGGCGAACGTACCATCTCCTTTGTTTTCCAAGAAAAGATGTTCTGGATCAATACCGTAAGTTCCCACTACACTCCGTGACCCGATCAGTACGTCGATATCTCCATCTTGATCAAAATCGTAAGGAGCGATGACCGAAATGTTGGTGAAGGCCGAAGGGATGTTTTGTAGAGCTTTTGAGAAATTTCCTTCGCCGTCGTTTAGATATAGACGAGCACGATACGTTTTACTTTCAGTGGATTGATTACCTCCACTTCCGACCATCAGGTCTTTGTCCCCATCGCCGTCTGCATCGAACAAAGCCGCTGCCGTGTCTTCTAAACCTGAATCAAATTCTATAACTCTATTATCTAGGTTACCGTTACCATTGTTGATATAAAGCGTACCCGCTTTTCCGGCCGCTCCACCTATAAAAATATCATCGTTGCCATCGCCGGTTACGTCACCGACCGCAAGTGCCGGTCCCTCTTGCGATATTAGTTTTGAAATCAAGCCTTCATGATCGAAATCCCGATAGTTGTTTTCTATGTGCGCAATCAATTCTTTATTATCGATTTCCTGTAAGAGTGTTTTGTGATTTTCCTTCTTAGGAATTACTTTCTTTTTAGTAGCCTCAGAACGTTTCAGCGTCAACATTTGATTGGCCTCAAGGTTGATTAATTTTTGTGTAAAGTCATCGGGCCAGATGACACTAAGGGAATCAATCTTATCGTTCTTTCCCAGACCGATGGTCATTACATAGTCCATAGATGACTGAAAACCTCTTGAGGGATTCAATTCTTGAAAGACCACATTTTGAGCATAATATAATTTTACACTTGCCCCAATAGCAAACCGGTTTTTTCCATCTCCTTCGAACTTAAGCTTAATATAATGGTTGTTGCTCAGTTCGTTCGTCCTATTCTTATATACAAAAGCCTGCATATTTACATTATTAACGACTAAATCTAAATCGCCATCGTTATCTAAATCGCCATAGGCGGCGCCGTTTGAGAAGCTTGGTAGCTCTAGACCCCAATCTTTGGATGCATTGTCAAAAGTAATGTCC
This sequence comes from Pricia antarctica, assembly GCA_011050085.1. Lineage (GTDB taxonomy): Bacteria > Bacteroidota > Bacteroidia > Flavobacteriales > Flavobacteriaceae > Pricia > Pricia antarctica_A. The sequence continues at coordinate 81,333 of DRGL01000028.1, forward strand.
CCATTGTTTTTATAGGCATAATTAGACTGAGGTCTTATTGGCATTTTTTGGATTATCGAGTCTATAGATTCCTTTTTTCCCGTCGACTTCATCTTTTGCATGATTTCGTTAGCAAAAAAATCTACAAAATCGAGGTCGGTGAGGTCGTGGTTGATTCCGTTAGTTATATAGATGTCACGAAGGCCGTCATTATCCATATCAAAAAGAAGTCCAGCCCAGCTCCAATCAGTTTTGGCGATACCGCTGTGAAATGCTACCTCCGAAAATGTACCATTTCCATTGTTCAGTTGCAATGTATTTTGAATATACTGCTGATAAAAATCCTTGCTCTGCTTAAGCTTAAATACATTATAACCTTCAAACTCCATCACGGACTTGGTCCGTTGATCTTCCTCAGGAAGCATATCTGTTATAAAAATATCGGCATTACCATCATTATTTATATCTGCCACATCGACACCCATAGCGGAGAGGGAGAGATGTGAGGTCCAGTCTTTGATCTCCTCTTTAAAGGTGCCATCTTTTTGGTTGATGTAGAGATAGTCACGTTCGTAAAAGTCGTTCGAAACATAGATGTCAGGCCAAAAATCTTGGTTGATATCACTCACTATTACGCCAAGGCCAAAACCAATTAGACTACCGTAAATACCAGAGCTCTCACTGACATCCACAAATTTACCATTGTCGTTTCGCAATAGCATATCACCTACGCCTTTAAAAATATCGGGTACCCCTTCCCAATCTTGCGCACGAACGTTACGTTGCTCGGCATAGCCCAAACTGTTTACGGGAACGTTGCTATTGTTTAAAATATAGGCATCTAAATCACCATCCTTATCGTAATCAAAGAAGGAAGTCTGAGTTGTGAATCCTGATTTGTCTAAATTGTATTCTGCTGCTTTTTCGGTGAATGTTAAATCTCCATTGTTGATGTATAAATCGTTATCATGGTTGTTGCCTTCCATATTTCCTGCATTGCTAACATATATATCCAAAAAGCCATCTCCGTTGATGTCAACCATAGTTACACCTGTAGACCAAGGTTTATTGCCTTTGACACCTGCTTTTTCAGATAAATCCTCAAACTTCATGTTCCCTTTGTTAAGAAAAAGTTTGTTACCGCCCATGTTGGCGGTAAGGTAGATATCCGCTAGACCATCATTATTTATATCCCCGATTGCAACGCCGCCACCATTATAGAAATTACGATATTCAAATATGTTGAAATTTTTTTGGTTTACGACCTCATTTATAAAGTCGATACCGGTGTCTTCCGATGGAAGTAACGTGAACAACGTTTCTTTTTTTTCAATATTGTCAGTTGTTTCCTCTTTTTCTGAAGTACAGGAAACCATCAACAGAAGCAAGCTTAAGATTGTAAAATATTTAATTTGTTTAAAAATTGTCATATTTCTGTATTAGTCTTTAGCCAAAAAAACGGCACACTGGTTCATGCCTACGTCGTTCTTCTTCTTCTGACCTAACTGGATTTATGATATCGTACGAATATTTTCCGAAAACGTCAAGGTCCTGATTTTTAGTCAATATTAGGCTTCCGTTTCTATCATTTTGCAAAATTAGACCATGAGAAGCGTCCGTCCTACCCAATCGGTTGCTAATTTCAAAGTTCTTCTTACAATTAACAAATCTTTAAAAGCGTAACGATTACCGTTGATGTGAGTGATGTAGTTTACGGTAAAATTCTGTAGACTTTTGTTTGATTTTTTAGTAGAAAGTCAGCATCTTTAATCTTGAAGATATGATACTAATTTCTACGGCGATATTCCATTTAAAATTGTTCTTTATTTACTATTAGGGTAACGGTCGCTGTTTTAATCGATATGTGCCTAGTTGTACTCTTTCACTCACTTGAATTTACCGACATCCAATCCTAAATATGTTAAAAGCGGCTGTATTGATATGCGGGTTTTTTTAAGCTAATGGTTCAGCCCCCTTTAACTTAGAAATATTCGTTAATTAATCTTCGAAGGATACACCTTAAACATAGTGCGAAAATTTTTGAATTAGAAAATGATAATTTTATCCACTTATAAACCGCAAAGTGTATATAGTAATACGATAATTCTCGTGTAGTTTATGGTTTAAATAGTTTGACAAAAGACTCATTGCGAAAGAGGCTGAAAATGAAAGACGTCAAACGCTATCCAAATCATTTAATATTTGATAGAATATGTGCTCCGAATTGAATTTTCATCAAATAATCCGATATATTTAACGCTGAAATAACTCAATTCATAATATGGTAGGAATACTCTCATTTTTAGGCTTTACTATTTTGGTAGCCGTTATCGCATATTTAGCTACCCGTACGACTGATGAAAATTCCTCTGATGGTTATTTTTTGGGTGGGAGGAGCCTTACCGCTGGGGTAATCGCAGGGTCATTGCTTTTGACCAACCTTTCAACGGAACAGATTGTTGGCCTTAACGGTAGCGCCTATAAAGACGGATTGTCGGTCATGGCCTGGGAAACCCTTGCTGCCATAGCCATGGTAGTAACGGCCATATTTTTATTGCCCCGTTATTTAAAAGAAGGTCTTACCACAGTGCCCCAATTTTTAGCGAAACGATTTGATGTAGCCACAAAAACGATTACCTCGGGGCTTTTTCTGACTGGTTATGTGGTTGTGCTTCTGCCCGTTATTTTATATTCCGGTTCTGTAGCTATCAGTGGCATGTTCGATGTTCCCACACTTTTAGATGTTTCGGATAATGTGGCATTAGTAATCTGCATTTGGGGGATTGGTATAATAGGTTCGATATATGCTGTCTTCGGAGGCTTGAAAGCAGTTGTTGTGTCGGATAGTATAAATGCTATAGGACTAATTATTGGTGGGATTATGATTCCTGTTTTCGGTCTGATGGCCATTGGTGATGGGAGTGTTTTAGGGGGATTGGACACGCTGATTTCTAGCAATCCGGAAAGATTCGATTCTACGGGTGAAACTGGACAGGAAGTTCCCTTTTCAACAATTTTCACCGGAATGATGTTGGTGCAGCTATTCTATTGGGGAACTAACCAACAAATTATTCAACGTGCCCTAGGAGCCAAAAACTTGGCAGAAGGTCAAAAAGGATTATTATTGGCCTCTTTTTTAAAGATTTTGGGACCATTGATATTGGTTCTGCCAGGTATGATTGCCTATCATTATTTTGATGGCGGATTGGCATCAAGCGATTTGGCCTATCCCGAGCTGGTGCGTGCCGTTCTACCAAAACCTTTGGTAGGCTTTTTTGCGGCAGTGCTCTTTGGCGCCATTTTGAGTTCGTTCAATAGTGTACTAAATAGTTCCGTGACGCTTTTTGGAATTGACATCTATAAGCAACATATCAATCCGGAAGCTTCGGAAAGGACGGTGGTTAAATATGGAAAAATATTTGGTATTTGCCTTGCCTTAGCTGCCATGTTCATAGCACCACTTATTAAAGACGCAGGAAGTCTGTTTAATTATTTGCAGGAGATAAATGGTATTTATAGTATCCCCATATTTACAATTATCGTAATAGGATATTTAACTAAAAGGGTTCCCGCCATTGCCGCTAAAATTGGTATTATTTCAGGCTCCTTACTTTATATAGTCAGTCAGTTCATAGTCGGGCCGAGCCTTAAGGAAAATGCATTGGAAGCCGCTAAAGCTGCAGGCATAACCGACCCTACTGAATTAGGTTTGGTAGAGGCGGAAGCCTATCCGCATTATCTGCATGTTATGGCCATTCTCTTTCTTGCTAATATGTTAATTATGTTGATTATAGGAAAGATATGGCCACGAAAAGAAGCTTTTGTACTTGAATATAGCAAACAGGTTGATATAAAGCCTTATCGCTACGTAAACCAAGTAGGCATCTTGGTTTGCGTTATTGTAATTGGTATTTACGTTTATTTTGCGAAGTAGTCTTATGGTTTCAACCTTTGTATTTCGTTAGCACTAGTTTTCAAGTATTTCCATTTCATAAGAAATGAAAAAAGGAGCCACAGTTTCGTGTGGCTCCTTTTTTTGTAACTGAAAATGATAATTCTAGATGTACTGATTGATAATATTTTCAAATAGCTCTTGCTTACCGCTTTGCAATTCGAGCTCCCCATTTTCTTTGGCGATTTCATACAGGTCTTTGAACTCCAGTTTCCCGTTTTCAAAATCCTTACCTTTCGCTGAATCGAAAGAGCTGTAGCGTTTTTTGCGAAGGTCATCGTAATTAGAGGAGGTGATGATTTTATCCGCTGTAAGCAATGCCCTGGCAAAGGTATCGGCACCGCCGATATGTGCGTGAAAAACGTCGTCCATGTCCGTGGAATTTCTTCGAATTTTCGCGTCGAAATTAACACCACCGCCTTGCAATCCGCCGGCTTTCAAGAATACCAGCATCGCTTCGGTTACCTCCATCACATTATTGGGGAATTGATCGGTATCCCATCCATTCTGATAATCGCCTCTATTGGCATCGATGCTACCTAACATGCCGTGAGCGGCGGCAATTTCCAATTCATGTTGCATCGTGTGGCTGGCCAAAGTTGCATGGTTGACCTCGATATTTAATTTAAAATCGTCCTGTAAACCATATTGATGTAAAAATCCAACTACGGTCGCGCTATCGAAATCATATTGGTGCTTCATCGGTTCCATAGGTTTAGGTTCGATCAAGAACGAACCTTTAAAACCTTGACCTCGGGCATAATCCCGGGCCATGCCCAAGAATCGGCCCATATGATCAAGTTCACGTTTCATATCGGTGCTCAATAAAGACATATAGCCTTCACGACCACCCCAAAAAACATAATTTTCGCCCTCTAATGCCATAGTGGCATCTATAGCCAACTTGATTTGTCCGCCTGCGCGTGCCAAGACGTTAAAATCCGGATTCGTAGATGCACCGTTCATGTATCTAGGATTAGAAAAACAATTGGCGGTTCCCCATAAAAGTTTCACTCCAGATTCCTCTTTCTTTCCTTTGATATAGTCAACGATAGTAGCCAATCGCTTTTCGGATTCTGCAAAGGTCGCGGCTTCTTGAATAAGATCAAAATCGTGGAAACAGAAGTAATCAAATCCCATTTTAGTGATGAACTCAAAAGCAGCGTCAGCTTTGGCCTTGGCTGCTTCAACAGCGTCACTTGGTGCATCCCAGGGAAAATTCTGTGTTCCAGGACCGAAAGGGTCGGCACCTTGGCCGCAGAATGTATGCCAATAGGCTATGGCGAATTTAAAATGTTCGCGCATGGTTTTTCCGGCAACTGTCTGATCAGGATTATACCATTTAAAGGCCAATGGATTGTCGGAATCTTTGCCTTCATATTTGATTTCGCCAATTCCCTTGAAATATTCTTTTTCTCCTAGTACTGCCATCTTTTATAATTGTTTAGTGTTACGAATGTTTTAATTGTTGTCGCTGTTTCCCGAAAGGAGAAATAACTTTCTTGTATTTGTTGGTATTAAAAAAACTCTAGGTTTACCGAACCATTTTCATCGGCTTTAGCAAAATAGATTTCAGGTATTTTCAAGCATTATTTCCAGTTCATTTTTCCATTTCTTATAGGCCGCTTCATAGTCATGCGATACTTCTGATGGCTTGAAACCCATCACGTAGTCATTCTCCATAATTCTTTTGCCGAAAGTTTCGAAATCTCCCTTATGCAATTCGCAAGCACGCGCTGCACCTATAGCTCCTGTGGTGTCATATATTTCTATTTCTTGTCCTATAAGCGTTGATATGGTATTTGAAAATATCTCTGAGCGAAATAGGTTATCGTTACCAGCACGAATAACACTAGCGGTAATACCGTCAGATTTCAAAATTTCCATGCCATATACAAAGGCGAAGGCGATGCCTTCCAAGGCTGCCCTGCATAAATGGGCTTTACCGTGATTATTGAGGTTGATATTTGCCATTCGAGTGCCTAAACTCCGATTATTCAATACGCGTTCGGCGCCATTACCAAAGGGGTGTATTGTGATTCCGTCTGATCCTATCGGTACAGTATTTGCCAACGCGTTCATTTCGTTGTAATCCGATACGTCGAGATTGTTCATGAGCCACCGGTACATAATGCCTGCTCCATTTATACAGGCCATCTTTCCAATTCTGGTAGTATTCGTAGTATAGTTTACATGGGCAAAGTTATTGACTCTAGAACTTTCTTTTACGGATAGACTATCGGTAATGGCATAGATAACTCCAGATGTACCTCCAGTAGCGGCTACTTCACCTGGCTTGAATACATTCAAGGATAGGGCATTGTTCGGTTGGTCGCCTGCCCTATAATAAATTGCGGTACCTTCTTTCAAACCCGATTCGGATGCCCCTTTTTCAGAAACCTTGGATTGAGATGAGAACGTATCAACAATTTTGGGGACTAAATTCTCATCAATTCCGTAATACTCCAACAACCAATCGGATATCGATTCGGACTTAAAATCCCAAAAGACACCTTCGGAAAGGCCAGATATGGTGGTGTTAATTTCGCCACTTAGTTTATACGCAATATAATCTCCAGGCAGCATGAACTTGTAGACATTGGCATACGTATCGGGTTCATTTTCTTTTACCCACTTTAGTTTCGAAGCAGTAAAATTCGCCGGAGAGTTTAAAAGGTGTTCCGCACACTTTTCATTTCCCAAGTCATCAAAAGCTTTTTGACCGATTTCAACAGCTCTGCTATCACACCAAATGATAGAATCCCGTAGCGGTTTTCCGTCTTTATCAACGACGACCAAGCCATGCATTTGATAAGAAATGCCAATGCCAGTTATATCGGAAGCTTTGATATTGTTACCCGTTATCAATGATTGAGTAGCCTTACAAACATGTGTCCACCAAGCATCGGGATGCTGTTCTGCCCAACCATTTTCTAAAGCAGTCATTTCCATTTCGATTTTGGGCTCGCTGACAACTGAGATGCTTTTGCCTGTGGCAGTCTCTATCAGTGCCGCTTTTATGGAAGAACTACCAATGTCATAACCGATGGAATACATATATTTGGAGCTGTTAAAAGTGGAAAGCCAAGTTATCGTTTTTGTTTTGATATGGCAAAAAACTCCGTGAAAATGTTCGAGAATTACCTACCCGTCTTTTTATCTATGCGTTCGGATATACATATAACTCGGAAACCGTATATATAGGCTTCTCATCCCGAACTAACCACGATATTGACATGAATTTTAAGCATAAAAAAAGGTCCTGACAATATATATTGTCAGGACCTTTTAATCATTTAAAAACTAAATAATTTTAATAACCAGGATTTTGTACCAAATTCGGATTTGCTAGAACATCAGCTAAGGGTACTGGAAATATCTCTAAATGGTCATCTCCAGCATCTTTCAAATGCCAAGCCCTTGTATACTGACCGAATCGAATTAAGTCTTGTCTTCTAGAAATCTCTTGATACATTTCCCTACCGCGTTCAGCCAATAATTCGGCTTCCCCAACATTGGTCAAGGGAGATGCGCCCCGATTTGTTCTAAGTTCGTTAATCATTGCGGTCACATCAGTACCCATTCTGAACATGGCTTCTGCTTTCATTAAATAATCATCGGCGTAGCGATACCTTATGATATGTCTTCTGGCATGCCCCCCTTCTTCATTGGGATGATATTTTAACATTCTGGTTCCCGCAGTTTCTAACACCGCATTATCGGCAGGTGCAGTATATTCTGGCTTCTCTGCCTCCTTCGTAAATACCAAGGGAACAGCACCAACATTATCTCTTGCAGTTAACGGCGTGCCATCTTGTTCGTATTGTTGTCCAATTAAGAAACCATAACCGATACCTAAATTATCGGCATTGGCTGTTGTTGGATCCGGTACAAAACCTCTGCGTTCTTCTTGTCCATCACCTTGATAATTTGTGTCGGGATCCCCTTCGAAAGATTGATAGAACTCAGAAAGTGTCACAAAACCATTCCAACCACCACCCGTATTATCGGGAGAATTTAGATTGTAGTGAAGGGTAAGCCAAGATCTCCACTCAGTACTCGATGGTGACCACCAAATAGTCTCCACATCATTACTTGGCCTAAAAATGTCAAAGAAATCTCCAGGTGCTGCCAACGCGTAACCATTTGAGGCTATTTCGTCTACTGCATCTATTACGATTTGCATATCTGCAGCATCCGGTTCTGTACCAAGATAAACGTGCTTGTTCAAATGCAAATTTGCCAATAAATGTCTTGCCGTAGCTTTTGAGGGAGACGATTTTAAAGATATCGCATCAGTGGAAGTAACATCCGGCAGGTCTCGTATAGCGATGTTCAAATCTGATACAATGCTATCTATGGCCGCTTGCCCCGTCAATACCTCAGGAATGGCACTATTGGGTAGATTTACATCCCTGTAAGGAACTTGTCTCCACATATCCAATATCCAATTCATTGACCAAGCTCTATAAAAATGGGCTGCAGCCTTTATCTCTGTGATATTTCCATCCGAAGTATTGGTACTTCGTGGGTTAATAACCCGGGTAGCATTTATGGTAACGCTATTAAGTTCTCGCCAAGTGTTGACGATGTCTTGTAGTTCTGCGTTCCAAGTTTGCCTGTGCAAAGCTAACCATCTCCCGTTATCCCCCCAGTCTGTTCCACGCGTAGGAACAAAATATTCGTCTGTAGATACTTCGTTCATAGCGAAAAGGCCATCTTGAGTTGCCAAATTACCGTTCGCAATGATATTTTGAATATTGGCAACTTCCGACTCAGCATCAGCAACTCCCGCAAAACCTGTAGTAATAAGCGAATCCGTGGGTTCTATTTCCAAATCGGTACATGAAAGTGCAAGGCTTATTGCAAGCGTTACGCACACGTAATTGAATATATTTTTCATAATTATTTTTTTTTACTTTAAAATGTGACATTAAATCCGATACTATACGTTCTTGGTCTCGGATATGAGAGATAGTCGATTCCAGCAGAAGGTAAACCGTTGGCTGGAATGTTGTCTGTACTGACCTCTGGATCCAAACCGCTGTAATCAGTAATTAAAAATAGATTCTGGCCAATAGCACTCAAACGCATACTTTTGAATAGTCCATCTCCGCTTAAAGGAACATTATAAGAGATCGACGCGGTCTGTAATCTAACAAAATCGCCTTTCTCCAGAAAATAAGTGCTAGGGTTTGTTGCGGATAAAACGACACCTTCATCGACAACACTTTTCAAATTATTTCTACTTCCGATTTGCGGCGAAGCAAATAAGGCATTGGCCGTATTATTATAAACGTAAAAATCAAATTGACCGGAAAAGAATAAGGATGCATCCCAGTTTTTATAGCTCGCACTGGTTGATAGACCTGAAATAATCTTGGGTAACGCCGATTTATCGAGGACTTCCGGATCCGTTTCTACGTTAAAGTTCTCATCGACGGTGCGCAAATTATAGGTGTAAATTGGTTTGCCATTCGTTAATACCTGAGAAGTGGTGCCTGTAAGACCTTGACCATATAGGTTACCTGCCTGAATGGTAGGACCATTATAATCTGTTATTTCATTTTCGTTATATGAAATATTGAAACTGGCGTTCCAATAAAAATCTTCAGAAGTTGCGATATCGTAATTCAGACCCAATTCAACTCCTTGATTTATCAGCGTACCATCCACATTTTGAAAAACGAAGGGGGTTGTAGCCGGTTGTACCGCAGGTAAATTCAAGAGAATATCGGTCGTCTCTTTTCGATATACATCAAAATTTCCGCTAAAACGGTCATTATTGAAACCGAAATCGATTCCCAGTCCGTATTGTGCGGTCGACTCCCATTTCAAATCAGGATTTGCAAATGCTACCTCAGAAGTAGCAGGAGTTGTTAACTGTGAATTATTTAAAACACCTAAACCGTTCCATCTTGTTCTATTCAGATAATTTCCATAACCTAAACCATCTTGATTACCGGTGATACCCCAGCTTAGCCTTAATTTCAAGGTTGAAACTGTTTCTTCGTTTATAAAACCTTCTTCATTGAGTTTCCATGCAAAGGCGGCAGATGGGAAATAGCCATATTTATTGTTGCCGCCAAATTTTGAAGAACCATCGGCCCTTACAGTAGCGGTAAATAAATACTTGTCTAAAAGTGTGTAATTGATTCTTCCGAAAAAGGATTGCAATTCATCCGTAAAATCAAAAGTGTCTGCCCTAAAAGCATCGATTGGAATACTGGGTAAAGGCAGTGTTGTGTCGCTTACACCTGGTGTCAGGCTCAAAATTCTAAATTGGTTTCCTGCATCGGTATTATCCTGAAAAGTACCGATACCATAGCCCTGATAATTACTAGCAAGATTTTCTGTAGCATCAAAGGTTTCTTGGGTTGTTCGGGCAATGGCATTCAGATCAGAGCCCCCGTAACCTTGTCCTAACAGATTTTCCCCTGATCTATTAAAGTCTTGATAGGAAAACCCAACCAATGCGTCCAAATTAGAATTTTCGAATTCTTTGGTATAGTTTAAAGTTAGTTCTAACAACCTGTTTTCTGTATCTAAATTACTTACTGCCGCCCGTCCGTTATCCTGTACACCATTGCCCAAACCAAGTAATGATGGGCCGGCCACTTGAGCACGTGAGGATGTGGAAGTATCGAGACCGAAATTCACCTTTGCGGACAAATTCTCTGTAATGGCATATTCCAACGATAGATTTCCAAGAAATCTATCGGTTTGGGTATTGTCATCGTAAAAGGCCAATAAATTGGCAGGATTTAAGTCCGGATCTGTATTTGCCAAAGGATTAGCATTGAGCGTAGGATTGGCGTAATAGCTGGAGGCCAATAAATCACCATTACTACCTGCGGTTCTGCTTATAAAGGGCTTTTTATCATTGATTCTCGAAACGGTTCCCTGAAAATTAAGATTTAATTTGTCGTCAAAAAACCGTTGGCCTACATTAACTCTTCCTGTAATACGCTCCAAATCGGTATTTTCAATGATACCGAATTGCTTAGAATAGCCGAAAGTTGCCCTAACATTGCCGCTGCCGTAATTTTGGGAATATGATAAGTTATTATCGGTCGAAGCCGTCGTTCTAAAAACATAATCTTGCCAGTCGGTCGAACCACCAAGGTCGGCACCGCCTCTTTCTACAAATTCCTCAGTACTCAACAAGTCAAATTTATTTGCCACCTCGGAAATGTTCAAATTGCTGGTAAAGCCCCATTGACCTTCTCTTCCACCACCTTTTCCAGATTTCGTGGTGATGACAACAACACCGTTAGCTCCCCTAGAACCATATATGGCTGTGGCGGAAGCATCTTTCAAAATACTCATGCTTTCGATATCGTTGGGGTTTAAAAAGTTCAGAGGGTTTTTAGAGCCGCTTGATCCAACGCCGACATCAGATCCATCTGCAGATACGCTTTCGTTAGATACCGGAACGCCATCGACAACGAACAAAGGGCTGTTATTTCCCCTGACAGATGCAGTACCTCTAATTCGCAATGAAATACCGGCACCTGGTTCTCCACTAGACTGTGATATCTGTACGCCTGCCGTTTTACCTTGAATCAGCTGTTCTGGTGAACTTATTATACCTTTATTGAAATCTTCAGATTGGACTGCAGATACAGCACCGGTCGCATCTTTAATAGTAGTCTGACCATAACCAATAATAACTACTTCATCCAACGCCTGTGCATCTTCTTGAAGCGTTACATCGATATTGGTTTGCCCATTCACGGCGACTTCTTGGTTGGCGTACCCAATGTAACTGAATACTAGAGTAGCATCCTCGGGCACATCATTTAAAGTATAATTACCGTCAAAATCGGTTTGTGAGCCCGTGGTTGTGCCTTTAACTACAACACTTGCGCCAGGTAAAGGGCCAGTGGCATCGGAAACTGTTCCCGATATCTCTTGAGCCTGGGTAAATCCAAAGCATATGAATGCCCCAAATAACATCAGGTTCCTAATTAGTGTAATCTTCATAAAAGTTGTTTTTGAGTTGAGTTAAAATGATACAAAGGTTAAACATATACAAAAATATCGTTACAAACGGATTAAGTGGCTGCACATGATTTACGAAAACGGTTTCGTGTTGATAACTTTATCTAAAAGTGCATACTGATAATCGATTACAGCGGTATTTAAGGACTTGGCAATTAAAACGATTCAGAATATGAAATTGTCAATTTTTTTCAAAGATAGGATATTTTCACCTGATTGTAATTTACATCGTGTGGAATAATTTAACGAAGCGGAAATCAGAATTGTTAAATAAAGAGGTAAATTAACTTTTCATTGATTTAGGTATTCCTTAACTTATTCAAAATCAGACGCAGTTTGAAACGAAAAATCACTTTGAAAGATATTGCCCGTGAACTCGAAGTTTCCATTTCAACAGTATCCAAAGCGCTTAAGAACAGTGAAGAAATTGGGCGCGACACAAAGGAAAAAATTCAAGCCTTTGCCAAATTATACAATTATAGGCCCAACAATATTGCATTGAGCCTCAAAAATAAACGAACCAAAAATATAGGTGTTGTTATACCTGACATCGTTCACTATTTTTTTACAACTGTATTCAGGGGTATTGAAAAGTATGCTAATCAGAAGGGGTACAATGTTATTGTTTGCGTTTCTGATGAATCTTTTGATAAGGAAGTGATAAATACCGAGTTACTGGCCAATGGCAGTATCGACGGATTTATTATGTCCTTATCGGCTGAAACCCAGCAGAAAATGGATTTCCATCATCTGTTGGAAATTACGGAACAAGGAATTCCACTAGTACTCTTCGACCGGGCAGATGACCATGTGCCCTGTGATAAAGTGATTTTAAACGATACTGAAATTTCATACCAAGCGGTAAATAAGTTTCTTGCCAATGGGCGAAAGCATATAGCTCTGGTAACGACGGAAAGCTATTTTAACGTCAGTGCAAAGAGGGCCGAGGGTTACGAAGCCGCCTTATCGGAAGCGGGTATTCCGATTGACCCAGCTCTAAAACTCATTCTTCCTTATAGGGATATCAATGAAAATGAGATAAGGCAGTTCTTCGCCGCTACAAAAATAGACGCCGTACTTTGCGTCAATGAAATTTTTGCAGTACAATGTATGGCCATTGTCCAGAAAATGGGATTAAAAATTCCCGAGGATATATCTTTTATCGGTTTTACAGATGGTATTCTATCCAAATTTGTACAACCTACCTTAACTACTATAGCGCAACATGGTGAGCGAATGGGAGAAATTTCTGCACAAATGCTTATTGAGCGTATCGAAATAGAAATGGACGTTGAGAAACCATATCGTACTGAAATCGTAGAAGCCACTATTATAGAGAGGGAGTCAACCGTTAATTGAAAACGCAACCTTAGTAGGTAGTGCTAGGCAGCTATACAATGCTATATAAGACTAAGACATTTAAAAATCTCGCCTTTTATATCTAACTTCATAAGACTTCAAAAAAACTGAAGCCTGACTACCTTCCAATCAATTTTAATCGATACATCACTATATTTACCAATTTTCTTATCCTAATTTTAATCATATGAATACAACCGCTATCATCTTCGACCTCGACGGCGTAATTGTCGATACTGCCAAATATCATTACCTCGCTTGGAAAAAGTTGGCCAATACCCTTGGTTTTGAATTTACCAAAGAACAGAACGAGCTGTTCAAGGGTGTAAGCCGAAAACGTTGTCTAGAAATATTATTGGATATCGGAAAGGTGGAAGCGTCGCAAGAACAGTTCGACCTTTGGATGGTCGAAAAAAACGAGGATTATCTCGCCTATATCAAAGACATGGATGCTTCTGAAATTTTGCCGGACGTGCAAAAGACTTTGGATTATCTTAAAGGGAAAAAAGTACCCCTTGCCCTTGGTTCGGCCAGTAAAAATGCCAAACCCATCTTAGAAAAAGTTGATCTCTTGCCCTACTTCAAGGTAATTGTCGATGGAACAAATGTTACAAAGGCAAAACCGGATCCGGAGGTATTTTTAATAGCTGCACAAAAACTGAATGCCAAACCTGAAAACTGTATTGTTTTCGAAGATGCTGTCGCGGGCATAGAAGCAGCCAAGGCCGCGGGTATGACCAGTATTGGAATCGGCGATTCGAAAACCCTTACAAATGCCGATTATGTTTTCAAGGATTTTACCGAGATTAGCAAAGAATTTTTAGAAGGATTGATGCAATAGCCGGCATTAGACGAAAAACTCAACATTAATATCATTTTAAACTATGCAAGAGTATTTACACCCCGATCCATGGTCCATAATCGAGCAAGGCTTCGATAAAGAAAGAGTAAAATCGTCTGAAAGTATTTTTAGTCATGGTAACGGCCACATGGGTCAGCGGGCGAATTTCGAGGAAAGCTATTCCGGTGAAACTTTTCAGGGAAGCTATATTGCTGGCGTTTATTATCCTGACAAGACACGTGTTGGCTGGTGGAAAAACGGGTATCCCGAATATTTTGCCAAAGTGCTGAACGCTCCAAATTGGATTGGTATCGATATTTCTATAAATGGCGAAACACTGGATTTAAACACCTGTACAGCGGTGTCCGATTTTAGGCGGGAGCTACATATGAAGGAAGGATGGTACAGTCGCTCTTTTAAAGCCGTTTTGCCTACCGGGGAAACTGTTTCCGTCAAGGCCATCCGGTTTTTAAGCCTTGATATTGATGAAGTCGGAGCCATCCGCTTCGAAATAACGCCTGAATCCGGTAAGGTTGACATACATATCAATCCGTATTTAGATAGTGGTGTAACCAATGAAGATACGAATTGGGATGATAAATTTTGGGAAACGACCGAATTAATCTCGGATGGTAATCAGGCTTTTATTGAATCCAAAACCTTAAAAACCAATTTTCAGGTCTGTACGTTTATGGAATCCCAACTTTTTTTGAATGGGCAAAATCTTAATGAAAATCCTTCCGAAGAAAAAGAAAAACTTAAAGTTATCCATCTGTATCAAAAGACTGTCGAGAAAGGTGATACGTTGACCTTATATAAGTTTGGGGGCTACACAGTTTCTCGAAATCACAAACCATCCGAATTGGTAGAGGCGGCAAAAAAATCCTTAACCAAGGCACTTGATATGGGCTTTGATGCTCTTTTGGACTTACAAAAGCAGTCGTGGGCCAAAATTTGGGAAATGGCCGATATCACCATTGAAGGTGATATCAAGGCACAGCAGGGCATCCGCTTTAATATTTTTCAATTGAATCAAACCTATTTGGGCAAAGACTCACGATTGAATATTGGTCCAAAGGGCTTTACCGGCGAGAAATACGGAGGAAGTACGTATTGGGATACCGAGGCCTATTGCATTCCTTTTTATATGGCTACCAAAAATCAGAAGGTGGCACGCAGCCTTTTACAATATCGCTACGACCACTTGGAAAAAGCCATCGAAAATGCCCAGAAACTTGGTTTTAAAAATGGGGCGGCACTTTATCCCATGGTGACCATGAACGGAGAGGAAAGCCATAACGAATGGGAAATTACATTCGAGGAAATACACCGTAACGGAGCCATTGCCTTTGCCATTTTCAATTATTATCGCTACACGGGCGATTACTCCTACATTCCTGAAATGGGACTTGAAGTATTAATCGGTATTGCTCGATTTTGGCATCAAAGGGCTAACCTTTCTCAAGCCAAAGGCAAATATGTCATTTTAGGGGTTACCGGCCCGAACGAGTATGAAAACAATGTAAACAATAATTGGTATACGAATTATATTGCAAAATGGTGTATAGAATATACCCTACAGCAGTTGACCAAGGTGATGGATGGATTGCCGCAGGAGTATGAACGTATCATTGGAAAAACGCAATTGACAACTGGGGAAACCGATCAATGGAAGAAAGTGTCCGATAACATGTATTTTCCCTATTCCGAAGAACATAAGGTTTTCTTGCAACAAGACGGATTTTTGGACAAGGAGTTGATTACCGTCGAAAATCTGCCCACCGCAAAGCGACCTATCAACCAGAAATGGAGTTGGGATCGAATATTGCGCTCACCTTACATCAAACAGGCCGATGTGTTGCAAGGTTTCTACTTTTTCGAAGATCATTTCACCACGGAAGAACTCCGGAAGCATTTTGATTTTTACGAGCCGTTCACCGTACATGAATCTTCTTTATCGCCCTGTGTACATAGCATTCAAGCGGCGAAACTAGATAAGATGCAGCAGGCATACGAGTTTTATCTACGTACTTCACGACTCGATCTCGATGATTACAATAAAGAGGTTGATGAAGGGCTACATATTACTTCCATGGCCGGCACTTGGATGAGTATCGTCGAGGGTTTCGGCGGTATGCGTATAGTGGATGATAAGTTATCGTTTACCCCACGAATTCCAGATCAATGGAAATCCTATTCGTTCAAAATTAATTTTAGGAATCGCATAGTAAAAGTTACGGTTCAAAAGACGAAGTCGGAATTTTTATTGGATGGCAAGGAAGAAATGTCGATTCGGGTTAATGGACAGAAACTGCTGCTAACCCCGAACACCGCCACTGAGGTATAAATGTCGAAAACACTATACGTTGTGAGTATTCTGATTTTGGCACTAGCATGCAAATCAGAGAGCAAACGCAAAGAGCTTATTAAGATGAAGGAAACCTACAAAAAGGAAAAAAAGCAAGTAATCTATCAAGTTTTCACAAGGCTTTTTGGCAATACCAACACCACTAACAAACCATGGGGAACTATTGAAGAGAACGGAGTGGGGAAATTTTCCGACTTTTCGGAAAAAGCCCTTAACGAAATAAAAAACTTAGGTGCTACCTATATATGGTATACCGGCGTGCCACATCATGACGTTATTCGTGACTATACAGAAATCGGAATCTCGAACGACGATCCTGATATCGTAAAAGGTAGGGCAGGTTCGCCTTATGCAGTAAAAGATTACTATAATGTAAATCCGGACTTGGCGGATAATCTGCAAAATCGTTTGGAAGAGTTCAAGGCGCTGATCGAACGCACACATAAGGCCGGACTCAAATTACTCATTGATATTGTACCCAACCATGTCGCGCGTAATTATGAAGGTACATCTACGCCCGACGGCAAAGAGCCCTTTGGCGCTTCCGATGATACCTCGGTAGAGTATGCGAGGGACAATAATTTTTACTATATACCCGGACAAAGTTTTCAAGTACCGGATTGGCGCGATGGATATGCTCCCTTGGGCGGGGAAAATAATCCGATGGATGACTCAAATTTCTATGAAAATCCTGCAAAATGGACGGGTAATGGTTCCCGCATGGCGAAACCCGATTTCAACGATTGGTATGAGACGGTAAAAATTAATTATGGGGTGCGACCTGACGGCTCTCATGATTTCGACAATCTTCCTGATGGTTTTGAGGCGAGAGATTATGTGGCCCATTTTGATTTTTGGAAAGATAAGAATGTACCTAATTCGTGGGTGAAGTTTAAAGATATCGCACTTTTCTGGCTCGAAATGGGAGTAGATGGTTTCCGATATGACATGGCCGAAATGGTACCGGTAGAATTCTGGAGCTATATGAATTCGCATATTAAAATGAAAAATGCACATGCTTTTTTGCTAGCCGAAGTCTACAACCCAGATCAGTATCGCAATTATATTCAAAGGGGAAAAATGGACTATCTCTACGACAAGGTAGAAATGTACGATTCTTTGAAGAACATTATGCAAGGCGATGGGTGGACGGATCATATCCCCATAATTAAAAGGGGAACGCAAGATATTGAACATCATCTGCTACATTTTCTTGAAAACCATGACGAACAGCGTATAGCCAGTCCCGATTTTGCCGGGAGCGCACAGAAGGGAAAACCGGCCATGGTCGTTTCCGCCACGATGACCACAGCCCCGGTCATGATTTATTTCGGTCAGGAAGTTGGTGAGCCCGCGGCGGAACACGCAGGTTTTGGAAGCCCAACCCGCACTTCCATCTTCGATTATATTGGGGTGCCACACCACCAGCGTTGGGTCAATGATAAAAAATTTGATGGTGGACAGTTGACCAAAGAGGAGGCTGATTTGCGGGAGTTTTACAAGCGCCTACTCAATTTTACCGCAGAAAGTAATGCGCTGATGGGTGAATATCAAGACATCCATTTTTATAATAAAGACAATACCGAATGGTATAACCATCACGTGTTGTCTTATGTGCGATGGTCTGATGATGAGCGGTTGATTATCGTGTCTAACTTTGATGCGAACGATACATTCGGCTTTGAGTTAAAAATCCCTGAAGATGTCATTCAGAAATGGGGGATATCCGAAGGAAACCATCAACTTAAAGATGTATTATTTGAAAGCGAACATACATTGAAGGTCGAGAACGGTAGGGGCGAGGTACGGATTGATATTAATCCTTTGGAATCATTTATATTAAAAGTCCAATAATGTTCGACGTACTCATTATTGGAGGTGGGGCAGCGGGATTTTATTCCGCAATTCATATTGCCGAAGCACGCCCCGATCTGAAAGTTGCCATTCTTGAACGCGGTAAGGAGGTCTTGGGTAAAGTCAAGGTTTCCGGGGGCGGACGATGTAATGTTACGCACGCCGAGTTCGATCCCGGAGAGTTGGTCAAAAACTATCCAAGGGGCGAAAAAGAACTATTGGGACCATTTCATACCTATTGCAGCGGAGATACCATGGCCTTTTTTGAGAAAAGGAATATTCCCCTGAAAATTGAATCCGATGGGCGCATGTTTCCCGTTTCTGATTCTTCGCAGACCATTATCGATTGTTTTTTAAGCGAGGCCGATCGATTGGGAGTAAGAGTTTTGCGGCACAGCGCCGTAGTTGATATTCGTCGCGGTAAAAATTCTGGGCAAGAGATTTCAACTAAGGATGAAGAACAAGCGATGTTTTGGGAAGTAGAATCCATTAAACACATCTATCACTCAAAAATAATAGTGGTCGCAACAGGAAGTAATCCTAAAATATGGAAGCTGTTGCAAAAATTGGGGCATTCCCTAGAACCGGCAGTACCCTCTTTATTTACCTTTAATATTAAAGACGAGCGCATCGACGGTATACAAGGCGTAAGCACCTTTGCAATTATCGATGTACTCGAACAAACTTTCAAACCCAAAATTACCATAAAGCTCCAAAGCCAAGAATCTGAAAAATCAGTACTCACTTCCGAAGGTCCGTTGTTGATAACACATTGGGGTATGAGCGGACCTGCTATTTTAAAACTGTCTGCTTGGGGCGCCAAATTATTGAACAATTTGAACTATCGCTTTCGGATTCGGGTGAATTGGCTACCAGAATATAGTGCTGAAGGTTTACTTGGTCTTTTTATGAAAATTAAGGAGGTGGAGGCAAAGAAGACTGTTTTGCGTACCAAAGCGGTTGATGTACCAAGACGTCTATGGACAAATCTTGTTAAGGCATCCGGTATTGACAAAGCGGAAAAATGGGCAGATGTTACTAAAATTCAATTGGAAAACCTGGCCCAAGAGCTAACCCAAGGTGAATTTTTGGTCGATGGCAAAAGTACGTTCAAGGAAGAATTCGTTACCGCAGGGGGCATAAATCTTAAGGAAATCGATTTTAAGACTTTCGAGAGTAAAATTCTACCAGATGTATTCTTTGCAGGAGAGGTAATCGATGTTGACGCTATTACAGGTGGATTCAATTTTCAGAATGCTTGGACGGGCGGATATATTGTCGCGCAGGCCATAGCAGCGAGAAATTAGGCAATAACAGTTCAACTTAAGAATAATTCTTTGCTAGTGGCTTAAATCAGCAAAAGCACTTTCAAAATAAAAGTACTTCGGCTACAACTACAATTCTTTAGTTCAATTGATATACCCGAACATAATCGACCACCATCTGTTGTGGAAATATCCCATCTTCGATACCTTCCACACCTCCCCAACTACCTCCTACTGCAATGTTCAGTTTAAGATGAAAGTCTTGGTCAAAGGGCCATTCAGCCATTGTCTTATGCTCGTTTTGAAATTGCTGGTACATTTTTCCGTCCAAGAAAAAATTAACCTGTTCGGGCGACCATTCTACCGAGTAGTTGTGGAATTCAGAGTATGGATTCTCGATAAAAACGCTACCTCCCTTTTGGGTGCCAATGACATGATTATAGGCTTTCGTATGTACCGTACCGTAAATGGTGTCCTTTTCGTAACCAACATGTTCCATAATGTCAATTTCGCCGCATTCGGGCCATCCAACCTCCTTCCAGTTTTCGCTGAGCATCCAAATGGCGGGCCACATACCTTTGCCCTTTGGTAATTTTGCGCGAACCTCAAACTTCCCATAGGTCCATTCGGTAATATCTTGAGTAGTGATGCTCGCTGATGTATAGGAAGCATCCTCTATTTGCTCCTTGTGCGCTTCTAGGATAAGATGGCCATTTTCTACACGGATATTTTTAAGGCTGTCGGTGTAGTATTGTGATTCTTGGTTTCTAATGCGTCCGTATTCAAAGCCCCATTTGGTTGCATCGGGTTTTCCATCAACGTCGAATTCATCTTGCCAGACCAGTTGGTAGCTCTTGTCAGTTTCTTTAGGTTCAATGGATTCTTTTTGCCGTGTTTTTTCAGTATTGTTACAGGACATACTAATAATCCACATAAAACATAGTAGTAATATAATTCTCATCATCTCTCTCTAATAAGTTTAATTATCCGGATAAAACGTAGAACCTCAGCGTTTTTCAATTTTTTCGAATAGTAGTTCAGGCTCGTTCGTAGTGATGTAATCGAATTTTTCATCGAGCAGCCAATCCATGTCCTCTGGGTCGTTTACAGTCCATGCGTTTAAGGTTATACCGATTTTTTTGGCGCTCGCAATCCAATCAGGATGTGTACGAAATACCTCAAAGTGATAGTCGGCCCCGTCTATACCATCTTCCTTTAATGCTTCTGGGGATTTTTCACCATTAAGGTATTGGGTATGCGCATTGGAATTGAGTCCTTCTATTTTTTTTAGGATGTTATAATCAAAACTGATATAGACCGTCATTTGTTCGGCGTTCAGTTCTTTGACAAGTGCGATGGTTTTTTCGGCCATTTTTTCTCCCCGCTCCTTGGTTTCTGCAGGCTTTATTTCGCATACTAGCCGAGTGGAAGTATTATTTTCAAGCCCAGCTTGTATGTAATCGCGAAGCGTAGGCAACTTTTCGCCGTTAGAAAGTTTATGTACAGCTAATTCAGAATAAGCGGTTTCCGCTATGGGCAATCCGTTAAAGCTATCATCGTGATTGACCACAAGAATGTCATCGGCCGTCATCTGCACGTCGAATTCCGAGCCAGTACATTTTAGTGCAATCGCATTTTTCAAAGCGGCGATGGAATTTTCGGGAAGTCCCTGGGCTTTCCAAGCGCCACGATGGGCAACAACTACATTTTTGGCGGAATTACTCATATTTATCTTCGATTTACAAGAGGTTATATTGAGGATGACCAGTAAGATAATCAGATAGCGCATATAGTTGTAATTAAAATTCTCAAGGTAGTTTATAAACTTTTAAGGAAATTATCCTAGGTGTTATCACACACGTTTTGATAGCAGCATATTTAAATTTTGTATCATCAGTCTTGAACAATACGCTTACCCTAAAATCATTTAACAATAGGTTATACACTATTAATGTATTTAATTTTCCCTGCAGCCACGAGTTTGCCTTGTGGGGGTAGGCTCAAAATTAAGCTAAACGAAAAAATTATCCGTTGTATTAAAAATACACTTTAGACAGTAGAGCTAAAAATCTATCAGCTATACATGATAAAGAATGAATTCTAAGATTTCCGTAAGACTATTAAATGAATGTTTTTATCTTTTAACTATTCCATTTTAAGGCTATACTCGAATGTGAATTCGAGATTTTAGTAATTAATCTTACATTTAAGCTTTTCGTATAGTTTAAAATTTCAAAATCACCCAATGCAAACCTATATCGCATTATTAAGAGGTATCAATGTCAGCGGCCAAAAGAAAATTCCAATGGCCGAGCTAAAGACGATGATGGAAGGCTTGGGTTTGCAAAATGTAACTACTTACATTCAAAGTGGCAATGTAGTTTTCACTTCAGAAGAGCAATATAATACTATATCATATTTAGAGGAAAAAATTAAAAAACAGATACAAGAGACATTCGCATTCGAAGTTCCTGTGCTTTTGAAGTCAAAAACGAGTTTTGAAGAAATTATCCGAAGTAATCCCTACAATGATTCGGAAGCGATTGCAAATAAACTGGTTTATTTTGTTTTGTTACAAAAAATACCGGAAAAGGAAAAGGTGGCAGCCTTTCAAAAGGAGGTTTATGACAACGAGGATTTTCTAGTAAAAAGCGAATGCGTGTATCTGCTTTGTCGCAATGGTTATGGCAGGGCAAAGCTCAACAATAATAGGGTCGAGCGAAAACTAAAAGTTGAAGCCACTACACGCAATTATGGAACCATGATGAAATTATGGGAGATGGCAACGGATTAGCCATCAACAGTTCAGTTTTTCAAACCCTATTTGAATATATAAGTTGAATACCGGAGTCGATTGGCAAAGCGTACTGTTTTCAACTTACGGTTAGCCTTTTAATATTCTGCTATTTCATAATCGTTGTTTTCGTAGCATCGAATATTCAGCATTAGTTCATCTCCCAAATTTTATAGTTTAGGGCGGTAGCAAAACATACCCACAACAGATAGGGAACCAAAAGTAACGCTGCCATTTTACTGACAACCTTGAACGATCGGATGGTCAGTACGATCAAAACCAGTAAAATCGAAATAACGACAAGTGCTAAAAATGGTTCTTTAAGACCGAAGAAGACCATGCTCCAGGCACCGTTGAACAATAGTTGGAACCAAAAGATATATAATGATTTCTTGACATAGCGATGATAAAATCCTCTGGCCCATACTAAACCAGCAGCGATTCCCATTAGAATATAAAGTACAATCCAAACTGGGGCGAAAAGCCAGCCCGGTGGGGTAAAATCAGGTTTGTTCAAGGTGGTGTACCAATCGTTGACAGAACTTTCGGTTGCAAACCCTGCTAAAAGGCCAGTGACCAGACAAATACCGACGGCGTAAAAGATATAGGTCTCTTTTTTTTTCAAAGGGTCAGTTTTGGTAATTCTGTTCCGTACGAAATGTTTCCGAGGGTTCGTATCCTCTAAAATAGTAATTTATTCTGAGGGCTTTACTTACAAAACCTAAAAACTATATTTGTAAAAATTTCGATG
The DNA here is from genome assembly GCA_011050085.1 of Pricia antarctica. GTDB lineage: Bacteria > Bacteroidota > Bacteroidia > Flavobacteriales > Flavobacteriaceae > Pricia > Pricia antarctica_A. The sequence goes on from DRGL01000028.1 coordinate 104,500, forward strand.
CAATGACCGAGAAAGATTTTCTTCCATCTGAATATACATCCCAAAAAGATACCGGTACGGTGCGATGGAAATCCCCTAGCAACATTGCGCTAATCAAATACTGGGGTAAAAAGCCGCACCAGATTCCCGCCAATCCTTCCATCAGTTTTACGTTAAGTGCATGCGCAACGGATACGTCGCTCTATTTTCAAAAATTAGATACAGCTTCAAAGTCGCATTTGTCTGACGGCAAATATAGTTTTGACCTCTTTTTCGAAGGTGAACCGAAGCATAGTTTCAAACCAAAAATCGAGACGTTCTTTCAGCGTATTCAAATATATCTTCCCTTTTTGCGGGAATATCATTTTAGAATCGAGACGTCAAATTCATTTCCCCACAGTAGCGGTATTGCCTCGTCGGCTTCTGGAATGAGTGCCCTTGCTCTGTGTCTCATGTCCTTGGAAAAGGAATTCAGCCCAGACATGACCAGGGAATTTTTCAATCAAAAAGCATCCTTTCTAGCACGGCTAGGTTCCGGTAGCGCCTGCAGAAGTATTGAAGGGCCTTTAGTGCAGTGGGGCGCCCATTTGAATATAAGTGGAAGCTCCGATTTATATGGTATGCCCTATCCCTATAAAATCCATCCTATATTCGAAAATTTTCAAGATACTATTTTATTGGTCGATGAAGGCCAAAAGCAGGTGAGCAGTACCGTAGGCCATGATTTGATGTACGACCACCCGTTTGCTGAGCAGCGTTTTGCGCAGGCCCATACGCATCTTGATACCTTTCAGGCTGTTCTGGCCGATGGAAATTTAGATGAATTTATAAAAATTGTTGAAAGCGAGGCATTGACCTTACACGCCATGATGATGACGAGCCATCCTTATTTTGTCTTGATGAAACCCAATACACTGGAAATCATCAATCGGATATGGACCTTTCGGAAGGCTTCAAATACGCACGTCTGTTTTACATTAGATGCAGGTGCCAATGTTCATATACTCTATCCGGAAAACGAGAAGAAAATAGTATATGCTTTCATCGAAAACGAGCTGCTTCAATTCTGTCAGAATGAAAAGCACATTTGTGATCGAACGGGGCAAGGGGCTAAGAAGCTATAGACCTGATATCGAATTTATCTGCATAAGAAATATATTGATATAATTTCAGACTGAAATGTAGTATCTTTGCAAAGTAATTGACTATCATGACGAAAGGGCCTTTGTTCTATTCAAAAATTCTGCTTTTTGGGGAGTATGGGATTATAAAAGATTCCAAAGGACTTTCCATACCCTATAATTTTTTTAAAGGTGCCTTGAAGACCGATGAAGATCCATCCGAAACGGCAAAAAAGTCGAACCAGAGTTTACGTGAGTTCGCAGGATACCTTGAAATAGTGCATAAAAACAGTCCCGATTTGGTCAATTTTGACTTCGAGGCTTTAAAAAGCGACATCTCCTCTGGTATGTATTTCGATAGCTCTATTCCACAAGGGTATGGGGTAGGTAGCAGTGGCGCATTGGTGGCTGCTATTTATGATAAATACGCTAAGGACAAGATTACGGTGCTTGAAAATCTGACCCGTAAAAAATTATTGCGGTTAAAGCTAATTTTCGGAAAAATGGAATCCTTTTTTCACGGAAAATCTTCAGGTCTTGATCCCCTGAACAGCTACCTGAGCCTCCCTATCCTGATTAATTCCAAAGAAGATATTGAGTCTACTAGTATCCCTTCCCAAAATTTAGACGGAAAAGGTGCGGTTTTTTTGCTGGATAGTGGCATAATCGGAGAAACTGCCCCCATGGTACAATTGTTCATGGAGAAGATGAAACAAGAGGGTTTTCGCAATATGCTCAAAGACCAGTTTATCAAACATACAGATGCCTGTGTTGAAGACTTCGTGAATGGTAACGTTAAATCACTTTTCGGTAACCTGAAACAATTGTCGCACGTGGTACTAGATAACTTCAAGCCGATGATACCAGCGAAGTTCCATGAACTTTGGAAAGCCGGTATCGATACCAACGATTATTATCTAAAACTCTGCGGCTCGGGCGGTGGGGGTTATATTTTAGGCTTTACCCAAGATATCGATAAGGCTAAAAAGGCCTTGAAAGACTACAATTTAGAGGTGGTCTATAACTTCTAGAATTTTCCTTTTACATGTTGAGTAGAAAAAACAGACTCATACTTTTAAAGTTGTTGAGCTTGTTTTCAGTCGTTCGCGGCTACAATATTCTCATCATCGCTTTGGCCCAATATTTGGCGTCCATTTATATTTTGGCACCTGATTTACCTCTTCGGCAGGTCGTTTTCGATTTGAACCTATTTATGATTGTGGTCTCCTCCGCTTTGGTAATCGCCAGTGGGTATATCATAAACAATTTTTACGATGCTGAAAAAGACCTGATCAACAGGCCACGTAAGAGCATGTTAGACCGATTGGTGAGCCAACGTTTTAAACTGTCAACCTATTTTGTGCTCAATTTTCTATCCGTGCTTGGGGCAAGTTATGTTTCGTTTCGGGCTGTAGTTTTCTTTTCCGCATATATTTTTGGTATCTGGCTGTATTCTCACAAGCTGAAAAGAATTCCTTTTTTAGGCAATTTTGTGTCGGCGATTTTAGCGATTTCTCCCTTTTTTGCGGTCTTCGTTTATTATAAGAATTTTGATACCGTCATCTTTGTACACGCAATTTTCCTTTTTCTGCTTATTTTGTCTCGGGAAATGATTAAAGATCTCGAGAACATGACCGGTGATTTGGCACAGAACTATAAGACCATTCCAATTCTTTACGGGGCCAATGTTTCGAAATTTTTGATATCGATTCTGGTTTTGCTCACATTAATACCTTCGCTATTACTTATTCTTAAGTTCGATGTCGGGTATATGCACTATTATTTTATCGGATGTGTTTTATTTTTGCTGCTCTTTCTCATATTGTTGCTAAAGTCAGGTACCAAAAAGCATTACGTTTGGCTGCATAATATCTTAAAGCTGATTATCGTGGTAGGGGTCTTTAGTATATTATTGATTGATGTAGATTTGGTTTTAAATAGGATATTGTAATACAGAAGACCTCGCTGCAGTATCTACCATTTAATTCCTGTTTCGCCAATCTAATTTGTTGGCCGTATTTTCTCCGTTTTCAAATCTATCTTTCGTCATATTGTAAAACGGAGTAATTTATAGGGGGAAGTATTGTAATTATTATAGGATGGAAAATGTACTGAACGTCGCCTTGGCCCAAATAGCGCCGGTATGGTTAAATAAAAAGGCTACACTAAAAAAAAATTGAAGCTACCATAGAGGATGCGGCAAATAAAAATGCCGAACTAATCGTTTTTGGAGAGGGCGTATTGCCCGGGTATCCGTTTTGGTTGGCACTGACCGATGGCGCAGCATGGAATTCCAGAGTGAACAAAGAACTTCATGCACATTACGCCCACAACGCCATTCAAATAGAAGCCGGTGAACTAGACTCGGTCTGCGCATTGGCCAAGCAACATAGTATAGCCATTTATCTAGGCATTATCGAACGCGCAAAAGATAGGGGAGGTCATAGTTTGTATTGCTCATTGGTGTATATTGATACCAATGGCTGCATCAAATCTGTACACCGAAAACTGCAACCGACCTATGATGAACGTCTCACCTGGGCTAGCGGTGATGGCAACGGTTTACAGGTTCACCCGCTTAAAAAGTTCAGGGTGGGCGGACTCAACTGCTGGGAAAATTGGATGCCCTTGGTCCGAACCGCGCTCTACGGCCAAGGCGAAAACTTACACGTTGCCGTTTGGCCCGGTAGTGACCATAATACTAAAGATATAACCCGTTTTATTGCAAGGGAATCTCGGAGCTTCGTTATTTCAGTGTCCTCTTTGATGAAAAAGGAAGATTTTCCGGATGCGACACCGCATATCGAGAAACTATTGGAAAAAGCTCCCGACGTTCTGGCCAATGGTGGTTCGTGTATATGTGGCCCGGATGGAGAGTGGATTCTAGAGCCCGTTCTACATAAAGAAGGCTTATTATTTAAAGCTCTTGATTTTAACCGCGTGTACGAAGAGCGGCAAAACTTTGACCCAGTAGGTCATTATTCTCGGCCCGACGTCACTAAATTGATCGTGAATCGTGAGCGGCAGTCTACGGTTTCTTTTGAGTAATGCTTTACCATAGAGTTTCAGTCAAAAGAATTAAAGACTGATCGGTTCTGAATTCTACATTCAAATTTCCAACACAGAACATTAGGTAATAGGTTTACATAGAAATTAGGTATCAAGATGGATTAAAGGTATTATCTGCACAACATCTAAAACGCTTTATTACCTTTGCAAAAATAGAAAACATGAGTAGGTCAGAGTCCAACAAAAGCAAAGGGTCTTCCAGTAGGTCTAAAACGGATGGTAGTCAAAAATCATCAGGGCGTCAGGGCGGTACGTTTCGGAAAAAGAGCTATGCACGTGGTAATGCTCCTGTAAAAGGCAACGTTGTTAATCAACGCCCCAGCGACCCCGATTCGATTCGCCTGAACAAATATCTTTCCAATTCGGGAGTCTGTTCGCGACGGGAAGCAGATGTGCTAATAAGCGCTGGCAGTGTTACCGTTAACGGAAAGCCGGTCACTGAAATGGGCCATAAGGTAAAACGCAGCGATGAGGTCCGTTTCGATGGACGACTTTTAAATCCTGCAAAAAAGGAATATGTGCTGTTGAACAAACCTAAAGATTTCACTACGGCCGCACGTAATGAGCACGGTAACCGTACTGCAGTCGGACTCATATCAAAGGCTACCAATACTGAATTGAAACCGGTCGGTAAATTGGATAAAAATACTACGGGCTTATTACTATTCACCAATGATGGGGACCTTACAAAGCGTTTGAACAGCCCTAAAAATGGCCTCCGAAAGATATTCCATATTGAACTGAACAAACCTTTGCGTAGTGCCGATCTAAAAAAAATACAAGAAGGGGTCTTGGTTGACCAGAAAGTAGTCAAGGTGCAAGATGTCAGTTTCGTGACCGATGCCCCAAAAACTCAAATAGGTATGGAAATTTACAGTTCGCGCAATAAGATTGTGACCCGTATATTTGAGACTTTGGAATATGAAATCGTAAAACTTGACCGTGTAGTCTATGCGGGCCTCACTAAAAAAGACTTACCTCGCGGCCATTGGCGATATCTTACCGATCAGGAAGTGGTCAATTTGGGAATGATCAATTAAAAGCATTCAAACTTTAACACCCCAAAACAGGATATGGTAAAATGTCAAAGAACGAACTATCCATAGTATGCTCTTTACTATTTTACAATGTAAAATTCCAAGTTTTTCATGTCTATATCCAGTTTAGAACTAAATGGACGGAACTATATCCGTTAGGGTAAACGTATTTGATCTTTCCGTAGCGTATACTGCTTCATTCATATAGTTATCCTAGTATTAAAATTAGTATCACAGTTAGGTCAAAATCATTATAATATCTGATAGGATAGACAGTTAAGTGATTAGTGTTCGTTGATTATAATGTTGGCTAAGACGGCTTCAATTTCAGTTTCCGATAAACCGGCGGGAACATCTCGGTGATACAGGTATCGAATGATATCGGCTTCAATGGGAAGTATATCGTTTTGACCACTTATTCGTGAGCAAAGAAAACTGTGCTCATCTTCGCATTTGTTCGAGTGCCCAAAACCTAGGGCATGACCCAATTCGTGTTTGAGAAGAACTTCGATGGGGTTTGAAATCCAAATTCTGCTCGATAGTAATACCGCATTGTGTGAGGGCGTCATTGCATATCCGCTATAGTTGCCATTTCTGATTATATTATACATATCGGGCCATACCCCTTCTACTTCTTGTTGGGTACCAAAAAAGATTTGAGTATTGGCTTCATCCTGATTTTCGGTCAATTGAATCCTAAAATCACCATCTGCAAATAGCGTATTGTATTGAGAGATTATCCCCTCTGCGTTGTCCTTATAAGCGGATGTGATATTACCACTTAGGTGAATTTTCATATCGCTTTCCCACTTTTGGTTAATGCTGTTCGGGGTATGGCTTGGGCCCTTCCAAAATGTGATGTATTGAAAATAGGAAATCAGTTCTTTTTGTTCTTTGGATAAAAGGGCGACTTCGTCAACGTCTTGAATATTTAGGCTCACCACCTTTTCCGTAATAAACTTTCCGTCAAAGGCCGACACTAAAAATTGTATGGTTGGTGTAGTTTCGTAATCCAGTTTTAAATTTGCGCCTACCCTAAGTTCACCCGTATTCTCATCGATATCGATATCTATATTTGATTCTAGGTGGTAGGTAACGGTATCCTCATCGATGTCGTTAGCGTTTAGAAACCCGATTGAACTCCCTGCTTTGGAATGTTCGGTAATGCCAAATAATTGTTGCTCAAAAACCGGGGCATGGTTTGTAGCTGTTTTAGTTGGATTTTCAGGAGATTCTTTTTTTGCCGAATGGTTTGGGGTACCAACTACGGTAAACTCTTCGTTTACTTCCTCGAACGTTACTTCATCGATTTCTGAACTGCAGGCTACCGCCAAGAGCGATAGAATAGGTAGGACTATTCTTCTCATGATTTGGGACGTTATTTTGGATTTTAGTTGTGTAGGTAATCCAATATGCCTCAAAAATAGAGCGTTGTGCCGCCTTCAAAAACTTTTTGTTGTGAAATGGATTTTAATGTAGGTCAGCGATGATTTTGCGCAGTTCGTCGAGCGGAACATGTCCGAAAGGCTAGATTGGGAGTAGTATTCGGCTTCATATAGCACTTAATCCAATGGAAAAAGAAGCGCTCTATACTATTATGAAATGGAGGGAATGCTATTGTAGCATATAATACTGGTTTATTTCTTCTCCTCGAACAATAACCAAGACTCTGGATCGAGTACTAAAGCGTCAGGGCTACTAGCGGCAGGAATTGTAAAACTAGTAGATTTTTTATCAATTTGCAGCGTATTGATTTTTAGCTGACCATTACACACAATCCCTATTTCCAAAGGAAATTGAAATGTGTAATGGTCTTGTATCTGGTCGATGGCGATGTCAATTTTGCCATTGCGGTAGGTCCAGTCCCATTTTATTTCGGGTTGCCCTTTTATTAAAAGCCATTGATCAAAAAAGGCTTTGAGATTTGTTCCGGACACCTCTTCCATAACCTTTCTAAAGTCATCGGTCATCGCATTGGCGTTTTGAAACTTTGAATAATAGGTACGGATGCCTTCCCAAAATACACCTTCTCCAAGTTTATGGCGCAACATGTTCAATACCCAGCCTGCCTTTTGGTACGTATTTACGCTTAAGACTTTTAAAGGGTCGGTTATGCTTTGGTCGATGATAGGGGAGGGATTTTTAAGGTAGTATTCGAAAACCTCTTTGCGATCAATCGCTAATTCTTCCTTTCTTTTTTCGTCACCATAGACATTCTCTTGGTAAAGAATTGCAAAATATGTGGCGAATCCTTCACTGAGCCAAACGTGGTTCCAATCGTTTTCAGTAGCCGAATTTCCGAACCATTGATGGGCAATTTCATGTGCAATAAGGCCTTCGACCTCATTTTTTCCGGTAACAGAATTTTCAAAATACGCTATGGTACCCGCATTCTCCAAACCACCCCATTGCGTCTTGGCCTGCATATTGGCCAGCTTGGCGTAGGAATACGGACCAATATTGTCGATAAAGTATTTCAGTACCTCCGATGCTACGCTGTAGTCTGAGAAACCCTCCAATCGATTTTCAGGATAGACCCATGCGGTGACCGGAATGTCGTATACTTCATCAACCAATCTGCTGGCAAATTGGGTAACACCTATGGTTACTACTTTCATTGCTACGGGAGCTGGTTCTTTGTAGACGGTAAGTTTATATCCATTATTCAAGCTGCTTTCCTCGATTTTTTCCCCGGTTGCGACAACATCATAGTGTTCGGGTGCGGTTATTCGGAATTCAATGCTAGCCTTATCATACGGGTGATCTACTGCAGGCAGCCAGTGTCGCGCCAGATTAGGCCAGTTATCACCAAAAAATGAACGCTTTCCGAACTTTGTAGTATCAATGACCAGACCTCTTTCGGGAGTACCTTGGTACTGTATACGATAGATTCTCGTTCGTGTCGAATCCGATGATGGAACGATTTTGATTTTGTTATTTTGAAAAGTGTAGTTTGCCTTCTCGTCTCCTTCAAAAATATCGGCGATGGTCATCCCATAGGTTTCCGACCCGCCAATCAGGTCTAATGCGAAAGCTTCCGGTTTGGTATTAAAACCAACGGTAATTTCTGCTTCACCCTGTATTTGATCAGTAGAGTCGTTCAGGCCTAGATTGAAGATATAGTTTTGAACGTCTGCCGATGCGTTTCTTTCGTAAGTGTCCTGGGCATTTACGGCAGATAACAAAGCGACCAATAGCGCTAGTATGAGAAATTTTCTTTCAATCATTATCCTCTTAAATTTTGTCCATTTTCTCCTGAATCTTGTCTAAACACAAATTCCCCAGACTACCCTGATGGGTATGTTCGATATCACGTTTGGGCGTAAAGGTACCTTCCTGAATTTCCTGCCCCATTTTTTTGTATGCATCTCGAAAGGGCATCCCGCTTTGTACAAGCTCGTTCAACGTATCTACACTGAACATATAGTCGTATTTTGAATCGTCGACAATATTCCTATGAACCCTGATTTCCTTAAAGCTGAAGGTCAATATTTCCAAACAGGCCTTCATGTCTTGAATGGCCGGAACAATAATTTCCTTAACCAATTGTAGGTCTCTATGATAGCCGCTAGGCAAATTATTGATAACTAAGGTCAACTGGTTCGGTATGCTCTGCAGTTTATTGCATTTACCACGGATGAGTTCGAATACGTCGGGATTCTTTTTGTGCGGCATAATGCTACTGCCTGTTGTCAATTCGTCGGGGAAAGAAATAAAATTAAAGTTTTGACTCATGTAGAGGCAGATGTCCATCGCCATTTTTGATAGGGTTGCAGCGATACTAGACATACCAAAGGCTGTGGCCTTTTCAACCTTTCCACGGCCCATTTGAGCTGCGACCACGTTATATTTCATGGTTTCGAAACCCATTTCTTGGGTCGTAAAAGTTCTGTCGATGGGAAATGAACTTCCATAACCTGCTGCACTTCCTAGGGGGTTTTGATCGGCTATCTTGTACGCGGCTTCAATAAAATAGAGGTCATCGATAAGACTCTCCGCATAGGCCGAAAACCATAATCCGAAAGATGAGGGCATGGCAATTTGCAAGTGGGTATAACCGGGCAGTAATATATCTTTATGTTTTTCCGCTAGATGCAGTAGAAGGTCGAACAGCGTTTTGGTCTGTACTTTGATTTCGGTAAGTTCATCCTTCAAATATAAATGCATGGCCACTAATACCTGATCGTTTCGTGAACGTGCGGTATGAATTTTCTTCCCTGTATCCCCTAATTTCTCCGTAAGCAAATACTCGATTTTGGAATGCATGTCTTCAAAGGAATCCTCGATGACGAAATCTCCGTTAGTAATAGCTGCGCCGATGTTATCCAGTTCATCAGCTAAAGATTTTGTTTCGGCTTTCGATAGAATTCCAATTTCACCAAGCATTTTGGCATGCGCCCTAGATGCGATTACGTCGTATTTCGCAAGATGAAGATCCAATTCGCGGTCGTTACCCACGGTGAAATGATCAATTTTTTTGTCGGTACTGAAGCCTTTGTCCCAGAGTTTCAAAATGATTCTTTTTAATTTCCCGTTAAATTGTCAACGCTTAGTATAAATTCTTGACGGGAGAAGTTTTATATTTCTTTTAAATGTATACGCGATTCGTTTTTCGGGCCTAGTTTCAAAAACCAAGTTATGCCTTGGACGTTTCTAGAATATCAGATCAACCCTATAAAAATCCCTCAAGAATCCGAATATACAAATCAATTCCTTCCTTCACTTCCTCAACGTAGATAAACTCATCGGCAGAATGCGATCGCGTGCTATCTCCTGGCCCAAGTTTTAAACTCTGACAGGTCAGCGCAGCTTGATCGGATAAGGTAGGAGAGCCATAGGTTTCCCTACCCAGGGCAATACCTGATTGTACAAGTGGGTGGTTTTTATCGATTGAGGACGAATTCAAACGCAGCGAACGTTCTTTCAATTCACAAGGGGCTTTTTCTTTTAAGATTTTCGCTATTTCGGCGTTCGTGTACTTATCATTGACCCGAACATCCAGCACTAAATCAACCTGGGCGGGTACGGCATTGTGTTGAACGCCTCCCTTGATTTGGGTGACCGTTACCTTTACTTCGCCCAAAGCTTCCGACGCTTTCTCAAATTTATAATTTTTGAACCATTCGAGAACTTCAATGCTATTGTAAATAGGATTGTCATCATTGGGATGCGCGGCGTGCGAAGGCGTACCTTTCACTTGTGCATCGAATACGACCAAGCCCTTTTCGGCGATAGCCAGTTGCATCAAGGTCGGCTCGCCCACGATGGCTACATCAATTTTAGGAAGCTTAGGTAAAAGTCCACGTAAGCTATTATCCCCTGAACTTTCTTCTTCCATTGATGCAACCATAACTATATTATGGCTTAGATTTTCTTTGGCATAAAAATGAGTGAAAGTAGCGATTAAGGATACCAAGGCCCCACCGGCATCATTACTGCCAAGTCCGTATAATTTCCCGTTTTCGATATGTGGATAAAACGGGTCTTTGGTATAGGCCGAATTCGGTTTGACCGTATCGTGATGGGAATTTAACAATAATGTCGGTTTCCCTTCATCAAAATATTTGTTTACGGCATATACATTGTTTATTTCCCGTTCAAACGGAATATCAAAAAACCTAAACCAATCTTCAATGGCATCGGCGGTCTTGTCTTCTTCCGAGGAAAAAGATGGAATGGAAATGAGCTGTTCCAGTAGATTCAGGGCTTTCTGTGCCAGTTGATTTTTATCCATCATCATTTAATTATCATCGTACACTGCGAGGTGCTTAGATTGTTGGAGATTATTTGTTACAGGATTAAGGTTGTATACGGATTTTCATTTTTTTCCAACATAGACACATTTCCAATACAAACTTTGCCCACGCCATTGTTTAAGGCATGAAAACAATTCGTCATTTTCGGAAGCATACCATCTGCAATAATCTTTTGATCGAGAAGTGCTTCATAGGTTTCAGTATCAATTTTCCTGATTACTGAAGTTTCATCTGTAACATCCTTCAATACCCCGTTTTTTTCAAAACAGTAATAGAGGGTGGTATCATAAAGTGTACTGAGCCCGATTGCCAATTCGGAAGCGATGGTGTCCGCATTGGTGTTTAAAAGTTGCCCTTTACCATCGTGGGTCATTGCACAAAATACGGGCGTAAGCCCTAATGTCAAAAGATGTGCTAGCAATCCATCGTTGATACCATCGATATCACCGGCAAAGCCATAATCTATATCCTTTACCGGGCGTTTGTGTGCTTGAATGGCATTTCCATCAGCACCGCTCATTCCAATAGCGTTACAGTTATTGGCCTGCAGTTCAGCAACTATATTTTTGTTGGTCAATCCGGCGTACACCATGGTAATGACCTCTAGACTCTTTTCGTCGGTAATACGACGGCCACCGATCATTTTGGATTCGACGCCCATTTTTTTAGCGATTTCCGTGGCGCTTTTACCTCCGCCGTGTACCAAAAGCTTAAAGCCATCCAACTTTGAGAATAAAGTCAAGAATTTGGATAGTTCCGACTTATTTTCGATGACATTTCCGCCGATTTTTATAATGGATAAGATTGGTTTCATACTAGGCATTTAAAATTCCCCCATCAATAGTCATTGACGATCCCGTAATCCAGGATGCATCTTCGGATGCTAAAAACAAGGTCAGTTTAGCAATGTCTTCCGGTGTGCCCAATCGGTTGAGCAAGGTCGCATTCTTAGCGTCTTCCACAGCGGAATCGGGATTTTTAAAAGCCTTCGCCGAATCCCATAAAAAGGGAGTGTCGACCGGTCCTGGACAAATTGCATTAATGCGTATGTCGGGCGCGTATTCCACCGCCATCTGTTTCATCAAGGCTACCGCCGCTGCTTTGCTGGCGCAATAGGCCGGATGGTTCGGAAAGCTTTTGAAAGCCGCAATAGAGGTGTTAATCACTATAGCACCTCCCGGTCTCTTTTGAATATGTGGAATGGCATTTTTGCAAAGATAAAAAATGGCGCTTAGGTTTACGTTCAATGTCTTGTGCCAGAGCGTTTCAGGAAGATTTACAACGTCTCCCAGACCAAGCATACCCGCATTAAAGGACAATATATTCAATTGTCCGAAATTTTCGATTGCCGCTTTTACAAGATTTTCATTATAAGAGGGCTCACTGACATCACCTTCCATAAAAACGGAATGCGGCAATTGTGCAGCAAGAGCATTGCCCCGATCAAGGTTTCGACCTGAAAGAACCAGTTTGGCACCTTCCTTCGAAAACGATTGGGCAACGGCCTTTCCCATACCACTAGTGGCACCTGTTATGATACAGACTTTGTTTTTGAGTTTCATATTAGTTTTCCAATAATTTCTTCAAAACAATTTGCGCCGCATAGGTTCTGTTGTTTGCCTGTTCGATAACCAATGATTGCCCGCCATCCAAAACGGCATCGGCAACGACCACGTTTCTTCGCACGGGGAGGCAGTGCATGAACTTGGCATCGCCCAAGGTATCCTCGGTCATCATCCACTTCGGATCTTGAAGCACTACTTTCCCGTAATCGGAATAATTACTCCAGTTTTTCACATAAATGAAATCGGCATCTTCACAGGCTTTTTTCTGATCGTTCTCGATGGTTAATCCTTTGGTTAGGCTTGTGTTCAAATCATAGCCTTCAGGATGGGTGATTACAAATTCGGCATCCTGTAAGCGCATCATTTCCACGAATGAATTCGCCACGGCATGGGGCAGGGCTTTTGGATGTGGCGCCCATGACAATACGATTTTAGGACGTTTCTTGATGTTATTTTCCGATATGGTAATGGCGTCGGCAAGAGCTTGCAAAGGATGTCCGACCGAGCTCTCCATATTAACGATGGGAACCGAGGCATAATTTTTGAAGCCGTTCAACACTTCTTCTGCCTCATCTTTTTCCTTATCCTTTAACGTTGCAAAAGCGCGGATGGCCACAATATCACAATATTGCGAAACCACCTTTGCCGCTTCCTTGATATGTTCTGAAGTACCCGAGTCCATAATGGTACCATCGCCATACTCCAGGGCCCAACCTTCGTTCCCAAAGTTCATGACCATGACTTCCATCCCCAGATTCATGGCCGCTTTTTGTGTGCTAAGACGGGTTCGAAGACTATTATTGAAAAAGAGGAGGCATACTGTTTTTCCGGAGCCCATATCTTTATGGGCGGTAGGATTTTTTTTCAGTTGCTTGGCTTCTTGAACCCAACCAGGTAAGTCATCGATATCTTTTATTGATAGATAGTTTTTCATACGGTTATTTTGGTGTGTTCGATATTGCCGTTCATGGCATCGAAAATGAAATTATCTTTCAATCCGTTTACCACCCAAGTCTCTATTTTAGCTTGTTGCGCTATCGTAGCAGCATCGATTTTTGATTGCATGCCCCCAGTTCCGTGCGAAGATTTTTCATCGCCCACTTCCTTCGCCAACGAATTAATGTCGGATATGGAACGTATTGTGGTAGGATGGATGTCCTTTAGGGAAGCTTTGGTGTAAATGCCATCTGTATTCGTTGCGATAATCAGTAAATCGGCCTGTAGCAATGATGCGGTCAAAGCGGCTAGTTTATCGTTATCGCCGAACTGTATTTCATCTGCCGCTACAGTATCGTTTTCATTGATAATTGGGATGAAGTTGTTCGATACCAGAACGTCAATCGTATTTTTGATGTTCGCCTTTGACTTCGGATTCTCAAAATCGGAATATGACAATAGGCATTGTGCCGCAAAAAGTCCCAATTCACGAAAACTTTCTTGGAACATCCGCATCAAATGCGGTTGTCCAATCGCCGCTAAGGCTTGTTTTACATTGATTTCTTCACCATTATGCTCTAATTTTACGAACTGCTTGGCCGCGGCAATGGCACCAGAACTGACGATGATAAATTCATGGTCGGTTTTGAGCATGGAAATCTGCCGCCCGATATCCTCAATTTTTCCTCTGGAAATTTGATCCGTTTGTTTGGTGAGGGTGTTGGAACCTATTTTTAAAAGTATGCGACGTTTCAATGGTTGATTTTTTAGTATTCCAGCGAAGGTGAAAATAATTTATTCTTAATGATGGGTTCTCACATTCTTGCCGTGCCTATCTTTCGCTAAAGAGATTAATCATCTATTCATCCTTTATAATTCTGCTTTCAATGCCTCAAAGAAAACATCCAAATCCTTCTTTGTAATGTTCAATGCCGGAAGTATTCGAAGCACGTATTTATTTTTGGCACCGCCCGTAAAAAGATGTTGGTTGTGAATCAAACGTTTTCTGAGATCGGCGACTTCAAAATCGAATTCTAGCCCTAACATCAATCCACGCCCTTTGACCCGTTTGATTTGTGGGATTGCTGCAGCCAATGACCTAAAATAGCCTTCCATATGTTTGGCGTTTTCTATCAATCCTTCCTTCTCCAAAACCTCTAAAACGGCCATTGAGGCGGCACAGGCTAGATGATTTCCGCCAAAAGTGGTTCCTAATAACCCATAAGAAGCTTTGATATCTTCGTGAATCAGAACGCCCCCAACCGGAAATCCGTTGCCCATACCTTTGGCAATCGTAATGATATCGGGCGTAATGCCGTGATGCTGAAATCCGAAAAACTTCCCTGTACGCCCGAAACCGGACTGAACTTCATCGGCAATTAGAATTACCTTATGTTTTTTACATAGTGTCTCTATAGTGCTATAGAATTCGGTAGAGGGTTCGTCGAGCCCTCCAACGCCCTGGACGGCTTCTAAAATTACGGTGCAAACGTCGCCCTTTTCGATTTCTCTTGTAAGAGCTTCAGTATCGTTAAATGGCAAAAAGGTTACTTTTTGCTGTTGATTTATAGGGGCGTTTATTTTCGGATTGTCCGTTGCCGCGACCGCTGCCGATGTGCGACCATGGAAACTGTTATTGAATGCAATTACGCGCGCTTTCCCAGTTTCAAAGGAAGCCATTTTCAAGGCATTTTCGTTGGCTTCGGCCCCAGAACTGCACATAAATAGATTATACTGTTCACAATCGGATTGCTCCCCCAATTTTCGGGCCAGCTCTACTTGTAAGGGGTTTTGTATCGAATTGCTATAAAAGCCAATTTTGTCTAATTGGTCTTTTAGTCGGTTCACATAATGTGGATGTGAATGTCCGATTGAGATTACGGCATGACCACCGTAGAAATCAAGATAGTCTTGGCCTTTGTCATCGGTTACGACAATGCCTTTTGCGGAAACCGGGGTCACCTCATACAGGGGGTACACATCGAATAGTTCCATTAAAACGTATTTTTTACTTTATTTTTAGCCAACTGGCCACTCTTTTCATATTACAATTGCCCTTCCTGAATACGGCTTATTTTCTCATAGGAAGCCGCTATGCCTTGAATCAGCGATGAGCTCAATCCCTGATGTTCCATTTCGTTGAGCCCCTGAATCGTGCATCCCTTTGGTGTGGTCACCTTATCGATTTCCGCTTCGGGGTGGCTACCTGATGCAATCAGCAAGCTTGCGGCACCACTACAGGTGTGCATGGCAAGTTCTTGCGCTTCCTTGGCATCGAAGCCCAATTGTATCGCACCTTGGGTTGTGGCGCGGATCAGGCGCATCCAAAAAGCTATACCACTGGCACAGATGACCGTAGCAGCCTGCATCTGGGGTTCGGGAATTTCCATAGAATGTCCCATCCTATTAAAAATGGCCTTGGCCAATGCTATTTTTTTCTTGCCCTTTTCGTTGCTACAGATACAGGTCATGGATTGTCCCACGGAAATCGCCGTGTTGGGCATACTGCGGATGATGCTATGCTCCGATCCGATGATAGCTTCCATTTTGGCAATGCTAAATCCGGTTATCGTCGAGATGACCACATGCTTTTCGGTAAATAGGTCTTTTATGTCCAGCAAAACGGACTCCAGTTGGCTGGGTTGTACCGCAAAAATTAAAATATCCGAATTTTCGACCGCTTTACGATTATCGGAGGTCACTGTAACGTTACCAAATTTTTCGAAATCCTGAATTTCAGCTGGGTTCCGCTTGGTCAAATACATAGTTGTAGCGCCGTTGGAATTTAATATTCCCTTAGCGATGGATAGGCCAAGATTTCCGGTGCCGATAATGGCTATTTTCATAGGTTTAGTTGTAAGGTTAATAAACGCCCGCCTTTAAATGCAATCCCGAATTCTCTTCGAATCCAAACATTATATTCATGTTCTGGACCGCTTGTCCGGATGCCCCTTTCAGGAGATTATCCGTAATCGAAGTAATCAACAGAATGTCTTCATGTTTATGCAAATGGATATGGCAATTGTTGGTATTAACCACTTGTTTTAGATGAATGGGTTCTTCGGATATATGTGTAAAAGTTGCGTCACTATAAAATTCGTTGTATAAATGGATAGCTTCCTGCTCGCTTCCCTCAAATTTGGTATAGGCAGTAGCTAAAATACCCCTTGTAAAATTCCCGCGATTGGGCAAAAAAAACAGTGTTCCGGAATCAGGTTGTAGTGATTTCAGACTTTCATTGATCTCGCCCATATGCTGATGCGTAAAGGGTTTGTACCAGCTTAGGTTATTGTTCCGCCAGCTGAAATGTGACGTGGCAGACGGACTAACACCTGCACCAGTACTTCCTGTCACTGCATTAATGTGTACCTCACCAGATAAGCGTTTCGCTTTGGCCAAGGGTAGCAACGCCAGTTGAATCGTAGTGGCAAAACAACCCGGATTAGCGATATAATTTGCTTTACGGATAGCTTCCCTTTGTAGTTCGGGCAGACCATATACAAACTTCATTTCCTCGAAAACAGCATCGGCCCGTAATCGAAAATCGTTGCTTAGATCTACAATTTTTGTCGCTTTTGAAAACTGGTTTTCTTTTAGAAATTTCGATGAATTACCGTGTCCTAAACACAGAAATACAACGTCGACATCGGGATTGATATTTCCAATAAATTCCATATCTGTTTCTCCTAACAAGTCAGGATGAGCAGTCGTTACCTTCTTCCCCGCTCGGGTCGTGCTGAAAACAAAATCGATTTGCGCTTCGGGATGGTGCAAGAGTATGCGTATGAGTTCCCCACCGGTGTATCCTGAACCGCCAATTATTCCTGCTTTAATCATTATTCCCATTTACGTGGCTATAAATTTTTCCGGAATTCGATAAAATCTTTATGAAACCCTTTGCGTCATCTGCCGACCAGCCTTTGTTGATTTCGCCGTAGCTTCCGAAAGAGGCGTTCATCAAATCATGTTTTGAATCAATGCCGTTGAGTTCGAAGCGGTAGGGATGTAGCGACACAAAAACATCACCGGAAACATTTCTTTGGGTATCGGTCAAAAAGACTTCAATATTCCGCATAACCTCATCAAGATAGTTTCCCTCATGGAGTAGCATCCCATAAAAATTGCTTTGTTGCTCTTTTTGAAATTGTTGCCATTTGGTGAGCGTGTGCTTTTCCAATAAATGATGCGCTTTAATAATAATAAGCGATGCCGGCGCTTCAAAGCCCACCCGACCCTTGATGCCGATAATCGTATCGCCTACATGAATGTCCCGCCCTATGGCATATTTGGAAGCAAGGGCCTCTAACGTAATAATGTTCTCTACGGGAGACGCTGCTTCTCCATCTATGGCGACCAGTTCGCCTTTCGTAAAGGTCAGTTTAACTTCGGACGGCGCTTTTTCCTCTAATTGACTTGGATAAGCTGAATCGGGTAGGGGCTTCAGCGAAGTCAAGGTTTCTTCTCCGCCCACTGAGGTGCCCCATAAGCCTCGATTGATTGAATATTTAGCTTTTTCCCAAGGGTAATCAATACCATTTTGCTTTAAATATTCGATTTCCGCTTCCCTTGATAGTGTGTTGTCTCGAATTGGTGTGATAATTTCGATTTCGGGGGCGATAATCTGAAAAATCATATCGAACCGCACTTGATCGTTGCCGGCGCCCGTACTACCGTGGGCAATGTATTTGGCACCAACACTTTTGGCATACTTTACAATTTCAATAGCTTGAACGATGCGCTCCGCACTAACGGATAAAGGGTAGGTGTTATTTTTCAAGACGTTTCCAAAGATGAGGTATTTGACCACCTTATCATAAAAAGTTTGAACCGCATCGATAGAGGTATACGAACTTGCGCCCAATTCTAAGGCTTTTTCTTCAATGTTTGCGATTTCCTCTTTTGAAAATCCGCCGGTATTAACGCTGACGGCATGCACTTCATATCCCTTTTCCTTAGATAAAAATTTGGCACAGTACGAGGTGTCCAATCCGCCACTGTAAGCTAGTACTAGTTTCATATTTTGATTTTGTAATCTCCGTGGAGACGAGAATTGATATAATTTTTCGGAACAACTATTTTACTTTTTAAAGAATGTAGAAACGATGGAAATGGCTTCTAGGCTATTTCGGTTTCCGCTTCAAGAGTAAGCTTTCCTTTATACTTTTTAACCGCTGAAATGCTTTACTATCGGGCTTTTTCTTGACTTCCGTCTTTGGTTTGGCATTCGGGTCATACAACATACCGGTACACAGGCACATTTTTTGTTCGGTGCGGGTCAGCACATCGAAATTTTTGCAGGTTTGACAGCCCTTCCAAAATTCTGGGTCGGTGGTCAGTTCAGAAAAGGTAACCGGCTTGTAACCGAGTTCGTAGTTCATTTTCATGACCGCAAGACCGGTAGTAATTCCAAAAATTTTGGCATCCGGAAATTTTTTACGGGATAGTTCGAAAATGCGCTTCTTGATTTGTTTGGCCAAACCCTGGTTTCTGTAATCAGGATGTACGATCAAACCGGAGTTAGCCACGAATTTTTCATGACCCCAAACTTCTATATAGCAAAATCCTGCAAATTTATCACCGTCTAAAGCGATTATCGCATTACCGTTCTGCAGTCTTTTCTGAATATATTCGGGGGTTCGTTTGGCGATTCCGGTACCGCGAACTTTGGCCGACTCGGCTATAGTTTCGCAAATATCATTGGCGTATTTAAAATGAGTTTCGTTAGCAATTATAATATCCATTGCCATGGTAGTTTATCGGTAAATAAAATGATTTTCGAGCTGTGCGGAAATGGACTCACCTATTCCCATAGAAGTTATAGTACCCTTACGGGCGACGACGGCGGGGTGAAAATGGACGAAGGGGAGCGAGGTTGCTCTTCATGCTTATAAAATAAATTTGTCCTTTCATTGCGTTTCAAATGTACAAGAATACATCTAAACTACAACGATTGACCTTTATTTTTTACGAAAAATTGGTTTTTGCCCCTTTGAGTTAAAGATTTCGTAGGCTAAAAATCCAAATACAGCGATATATTCAATGGACAAAAGCCAAAGGTTTTCGGTAAAGGCGGGATTGGAATAGGCAAAATAACTGAGCACTACTACTGCGGACCACAACACTGCAAACCGGTATTCTGTCAAAACACCGAGCAATACTAAAAATATGATATACCAGGGATGCACTGTGGACGATAAAAAATAGTATAATGTGAGAACACACAACATGGAAGTAAGTAGTGTCCCCAATCTTTGATTCTGTCGCAAAAAAGTGAGTCCCAATACGGCCAACACCGTCAATAGCGGAACAATTTTACCATAGACTTTTATAATTTCCCACGGTTTTCCGTCGAAGGCAATGGCAATTTGTTTTATTACATTATAAATCCCGGCATTGAATTCAAAATTGCTAAACCATAATCCGATGGTCTGTGAGTAATTTCCAAGGAAATCGGGAGAGTAGAAAGGGATAAAGCATATCAGGCAGATTGCGCTTACCAATAGATAAAAAACTAAACTTTTCTTAAGCCCCAAGTGTTTTAAAAACAGGGGAAGGAACAACAATGGCACTAATTTTACAGCTATTGATAATGCATATGGGACGGCTGCCAGCATCCATTTTTTTTGGGACAGAAGGTATATCGCCCAAACGAAAAAGAATAGCATGACACCTTCGAAATGAAGATTACCAGTAAGTTCTATGAGAACTAGTGGATTTAGAAAATACCAGTAAATTAAGTGTTGGGGTCTATTGAAGTGCTTTAGTACTTTCCTTCCGAAATAAAATATGCCAATATCCCCTAAAATAATTAGGCTGCGCATGACCAATACCGAACCCATAATGCTCTTTCCTCCGAACAACGCGGCCAACGCGAATATAACCTGGTTTAGTGGAGGGTAATTGCTATAATGCTTTCCGCTAAGTTCGCCCATACCATTATAAAGCTCTTGGGCATTTGGAATGATAAGATCATTTTGATTGATAAGGATGTCTGGGACTTCTAAATAGGGATTAATGAAGTTGGCCACTAAATGGCCATCCCAAATAAATCGATAAAAATCTTGTGAAAGATTCGGCTCGGCCATCAGAAATACCAACCGAAAAAGGATGCCAATGACCAGCAGGAATTTCAGGTTCCACTTTTCAAACTGGATAATACGGAGGCAAAGAAAAAACAGCGCGAGGAAAAGGGAAATTAGCTTAATAAAATCGGTTCGCACCAGATGGTAAGCAAAGGTATAATAGAAAATTATACTCAATAGAGCCAAGGCAATAGGTACTTTGTGGAGCTTTAAATATGTGGTAAGCTTGTTTGGCATTGGCTTTTGATATTTCTAACAAGCGAATTTAGGGGTTTTGGGGGAATTAAAATTTATTGCAATGCTATCCAGCTTTCTAGATTGTGGTCTCCCTTTAAAAGTTTTATGGAAATTAGGGTATACAGCAAACTTAAAAATACACCTTTGACGTGTTCATAGAGGAGTTGGAGGACGGTAAGTCTGTCGCAAACATTCAAAATGTTATTAATGTTACTTTATAAGCACTTCTTTCAATATCCATATCTACTTAATCGTACGGTTTTTTCAGAATAGAGTCTATACGAATCGAAATAGGTATTTTCATTACAACATACTCGATATACTTTAAAGCGGGAGTTGTGAACAGGAAAGGATTTCATTCAAAATTTATATTTTGAATGGGTAGTGTGAAAGAGCCAGATAATTTAATTTCAGGAAAAAGAGTAATCCCACATTACTGATATGGCTAGTGAGGTCATTCAATATTATTAAAAAAGGAATAAAATTAGTCGCTTGGTCTTACGCCCGTGCAGTCAAAGATTTGGTAAATACAAAGCCAAAACCGATAAAGAGCATAAGGTGAAACGGAAAGAGTCCGAAATCATTAAGTGGGATGGCACTGTACATACCAAAGAGGAAATACATCATAAGCAAGGCCTCTAAAATCATATTCGGTGATAGTTTTTTAGCTAGGTATTTATTTCCTTTCCAACTATCTGTGATATTATTTAAATTGAATTTAGGGGTGCGGACAAACTCACTGCGTTTTCCCCAATGTCCTTCCAAAACGGCGATCGAATTGTGCAATGAGAAGCCTAGGGCCACTGAAAAGAAGGTAAAGAATATTTTTATGTATTCTACAAAATTATCAAAACCGCTACCCTGTATGCTTTTATAGGTAAACCAATAACAAACAAATAAGATAATCGTACTAAGTACAAAGAAGCTGAGCATTGAGAAAACAATATCGAATTGAGGATATAGCGCTTTAATATACATCGCCGGAATACTCAATAAGGATACCAAAAAAACACAAAGAAACATCGAACTGTTCAACAAGTGCATTACACCGTGAAATTTCGTCTTGAACGAAATATTTTTTGCAGAAACCACGCTCATAACAGATTTTCGGAAATTCTCCGCACCACCTTTGTTCCAACGAAATTGTTGTGAACGCGCGGCACTGATTACTACGGGAAGTTCAGCTGGAGTTTCTACATCCTCTAAATATTTAAATTTCCAATCCTTTAACTGGGCACGATAGCTGAGGTCGAGATCTTCGGTTAGGGTATCACCTTGCCAGTTACCTGCGTCTAAAATACATTCCTTGCGCCATATACCAGCGGTACCGTTAAAGTTGATAAAGTGACCTTTCGCATTTCTGCCCACCTGTTCCAAAGTAAAATGTGCATCGAGGGCAAACGCCTGAATACGGGTCAAGGTAGAATAATCCCTGTTTATATGTCCCCATCGCGTCTGTACCACACCGATTTCTCGATCTTTGAAATAGATAACCGTCTTTTTCAACCAATCACTGTCTGGTAGAAAATCGGCGTCAAAAATTGCTACGAATTCTCCTTTTGCAGTCTCTAGGCCTTCTTTAAGTGCGCCAGCTTTGTAACCTTGGCGATTGGAACGGCGAATATGTTGAATGTCTAATCCCGTTTCCTGTAGTTCACTGACCCATTTGGCAGTATCTATAACAGATTCATCTGTAGAATCGTCCAAGACCTGTATTTCAAGCTTGCTTTTAGGATATTCGATTTTGGCGATGTTTTCAAGCAATCGTTCCATTACATATTCCTCATTGTAAACGGGAAGTTGAATGGTTACATAGGGAATTTCTTTAGGGTCGAGAAGATTGAATTTTGGTGCGGTCTGATTTCTTCGTTTATAACCTAAGTAGTTGACCAGTAGATTCAGTTGGGCCAAACTGTAAAAAAATATCAATAAAAGAGCGATACTGTAAAGGGCGAGAATGATGTATGATATAATTAATCCCATGTCACTTTATGCTGTATTTGAAAATCCAACCTAATATTTTTATGCCCGCAAAGATACTACCTTTTACTGTACCCGACACCTTTGAAACGCCTATTCTTTTTTTGTAATGTACTGGAACTTCGACGTATGCCAATTTTTTTTTAATAGCTTTAAGTTGCATTTCCACCGTCCATCCGTAAGTTTTATCTTCCATATTAAGTGTTAACAACTTATTATATCGAATAGCTCTAAACGGCCCAAGATCGGTAAACGTTGCTCCGAAAAACAATCTCATTAAAGATGTGGCCAACCAATTTCCGAAGATCTGCTGTGGCGTCATGCTGCCATCCTCCCGAAGACGTTTTACCCTAGCACCAATAACAAAATCCTTTTGATCCTTTATGATGGGGGCTACCACCTTATCGAGTTCTTCTGGATAATCTGAATAGTCTCCATCGATAAATACGACAATATCGGGTGGTTTGGACTGTTGTGATAGGTACTCCATTCCTTTCAAACAGGCATAACCGTAGCCCTTTCTATTTTCGTTCAGCACCGTAGCTCCCGCTGATAGGGCATTCGTCGCAGTTTTGTCCGAAGAATTATTGTTAACAACAATTATTTCAGAAACGCAATCTGGTAGTTCATTGACTACAAATGCTATAGAATCACCCTCATTGTATGCGGGAATAATTACTTTGATGATGGCTTCAGTGGTAGGTTCTTCGGTCATTACTTAAGATCTGATAAGCTGTTCTCTTTCATGAAACTAATATAACTGAACCATTCCTTGATTTTTGCTCCATTCGTGTATTTTATTGCAGATGCTAATTCCTGATTTTTATAAGTTAGGCAATAGCCGTTTTTCTTACCATTTCTAAACTGGCATTTGTAATGTATTTCTCCATAATCATTGTAAATAAGCCACCAATCGCTTCTTTTATTGTTTTCGTAGTGGCCTTCTTCCACAAGTATGCCTTTGAGGTTGTAAAATTTCCAATATGAAACCCGCCGATTATTGTTGTAATGACCTTCTTCGGATAATGTGCCGTTGGAATGATAGTACTTCCAAAAAGCCGTCTTTTCCCCGTTTTGCATCCAGCCTTCAGCTTTCATTTCTCCAGATGTATAATATTCTTTATAATACATCCTATTTTCTTCGGATTTATTTCCGAGGAAAATAAAGAGTGTGATAGTAAGAAATAGCTTTGATAACATCGTGGGATACTTTTCTACTTTGTCGCATTGTAGAATGATTACTTACCAGGGAGTGGAAGTCTAAATATCTTCTATTGTATCTAAGGATGACACCAGACATTTTCTTTTAGCAAGTAGGATAAGGTGAAACGATTTTAACTAAGAAAACTTTTCAAATGAATAATTTTGGACAAGTTCCGTAATTTACTTCCTGTTGACTAAATCCATTAAGTTGACATCATTACCCAATAAAATTTCGGTCGGATTAATGCGTCCTTCTTCGGGGCCATTTTCCAGCTTTAGTACGCCTCTTGGACATACCGCAGAACAGATACCGCAACCGACGCAGCTAGAACGTACGATATTTTCGCCTTTTTGAGCATAGGCACGTACATCGATTCCTTGTTCACAATAGGTAGAACAATTACCGCAAGATATACATTGGCCGCCGTTCGTAGTTATTCGAAAACGAGATTTGAACCGTTGTACAAATCCTAAATAAGCGGCCAATGGGCAGCCAAAACGGCACCAAACCCGATTGCCGAAAATAGGATAAAACCCGGTGCCTATCACCCCTGCAAAGATAGAACCAATAGCCAGACTGTAAACATTTTGAACGCTTTGGGTCTTTATACCCATCACGGTACCCGATTCCGAGAAAAAGCTATACAGTGTCATCACCGTCATCACAACGGCAAAAACTAGCACCCCATGAATCAGCCAACGCTCGACCTTCCAAGCGAAAAGTGATTTATCGGAATGTTGGCGGTAGGGATCCCCAAGGGTCTCAGCAAGACCGCCACATCCACACACCCAGGAGCAGTACCATCTTTTGCCAAAAAAGTAGACCATAACGGGTACGGCAACTAAGGTTAAAGCAATGCCCCAGACCAAGATAAAAAGCCCGATCCCGCCGCTGCTCATTAATTCGTTTAAGTTCCAGCTAAAAAAGAAATCGTAATCTAGTGGAAAAATATTCTTGAAATCGTAGTAGGGCATTTGCAGGCGCACCATTATCTCAGGTATCAAAAAGGCAAATACAATTTGAAAAAATAATACCGAGGTAGTACGCACCATTTGGTAGACATTGTGACGATATTTGATATACATACGTACCGCCATCACGGTCATAACCGTGCAATACATAAAACCGTAAACGAACCAATGTCCGGCGGGATTGCCACTTAGACTTTCACTTATCGGGTCTACGAGATAGGTCCAGTTTACAGCAAATTGTGGCGCAAAATAGAGAACCAGATAAAAGGAAACCAAAAAAACAAAAACCGCCCAAGCAATCCAACCGCGATTTGTAGAATTTTGATGATAGATACCATCGTTTTTTATACCCGCTTTTCCTAAGAGAATGACGTTCGGCAGAATGAATAGTAATGCTCCGATAATCCCTAAACCAAAGGTCAAGAACCACATTACTCCTTTATTTTGAGCGATAAATCCAGTACCCGAAGCCTTTCCTAGTAAGGCCGCCATATCTTTGCCCGAGGTGTAGATTACCTTGTCGTATTCTTTATTTTCTCGATGTTGGGCATTAGCTTGGTTGAGAGATTTCTTAACTTCAGCTGATAAGCCCATCATACCATTAAATTCTTTCCCGACCACGTTATTGTTAATCTCTTCAACAAACAGCTCACTATTAAAGTCTTTATCCTTGACGATATCATCGAAGTTGCTTTGATCTAATCGGTAAGCGCCAATTAAGGGCAAGATGGTAAATATGCCTAGGCCTATTAAGAAAACGACTAGACCACTATATTTAATTGTTTTCATTAGTACGTAATTCTTTGTGGCATTTGTGAATGCGAGCAGTTTCTTATCAGAATTTTTATTTTCTTCGACATGCTTTTACTTCCTTATTGGCTAAGCGCTATTAAAAATCCGTTTCCAACTTTTTTTCTTTGGATAAATGTTGGTTCCAAATTCCACATTGTATTTTGAGACGATTTTGCCTTCATATTTTGAATAGAGTTCAGGGTCGAAATTGGCATCTTTCAAGTATTCAATTACGTAATCCGTATGACGCTCTTCCGTCAACCAACGGTCGAATATTTCATGCCGCATTCGGATGCCAAATGTGTTGATACCTAAGAATTGCTTGGAATCTTTATGGAAAGCTATGGTAATACAGAGATTCTCGGTGGCATGTCGCCAGTGGAAATGTCTTTCATAGTTTTTTTTGCCTTCGGTACTAAAAACCCATCCATAGGTTTGATATTCGATATCTAAAAATTTGGCGGAGTTGAACCAATGTCCGGGATTGTATGCTATTCTGTTACCGCATACGGTTTGCGCCAAGGCTTCACCCATCATACGGCCCGTATACCACACTGCCTCAATGGGTCTGCGATTACCTATAGCTTCATGTTGTTGGGCGCAGTCGCCAATAGCATAGATGTCTTTAATATTTGTCTCCAAATACCTATTTACTTTTACACCACGGTCAATTTCGATGCCGGAATTCTTAAGGAAGTCAATATTCGGAGTTACACCCGCAGTTAGTCCGACCAAGTCACAGGCTATCTCTTCCCCGTTTCCTTTAATGGTAATTGCGCGGGCACGACCATTTTCACCAGCGAGAATCTCACCCAATTCAGCACCGAGGCGCAAGTCAATGTGATGCGCCTTAATATGTTCATTAATCATTTGCGATTCGCCATCGGGTAGTACGCCGTTCCAAAAACTGTCTTCACGGACCAAAAAAGTCACAGGAATATTACGGCTTCGTAGCATTTCTGCCATTTCGATACCAATAAGTCCACCACCCACTATCACTGCCCGTTTGCAGACCTGATTGTTCGGCGCAATGACTTCCATTTCATCAAGGTCCTGTTTTGAATATAAACCCTGAACGCCTTTTAGATCCTGCCCTGGCCATCCGAATTTATTTGGCTTTGAACCTGTGGCAATAATCAAGGTGTCGTAGGCCAACTTTTTATTGTCCCCCAAGTTCAAGGTTTTGTTAACATGGTCTACCTTGGAAACATAGGCGTTGATAAGGTAAATCCTATTTTTCTCCCAAAACCAATTTTCATAGGGTTGTGTATGCTCGAATTTCATGTGGCCCATGTATACATACATTAAGGCGGTGCGCGAGAAAAAGTAATCGGACTCCGCAGATACGATTGTAATCTTTTTATCGGATAGTTTTCGGATGTGTCTTGCTGCCGTAACCCCTGCAATTCCGTTTCCAATAATGACAATGTGTTCCATAAAATTTTACGGTAGGTTAGGCTTCTGTCGCATCTAAAGGTAATAACTTAATCGACGATGGTAATTTAGAACGGTTTTAAATATTTTACTTTGTGATGTGTTTGATGGTCGATTACGAACACGTAAATTATTGATTTATAAAATTTAAATAATTTCTAAATTCAAGGTAGTTTTGTAGGGTTTTGAGGCCTTTCTCGACTCATGCAATAACACAATCAAGAAAACAGGATTATGAGATACGCAATACTAATGTTCGTGGTTATACTCTTTTCGACACAAGTAGGACGCTCTCAAAGCCCATCTGACTTTTTTGCGAAGGCCGATAGTTTCTTCAAAACCTACGTTAAGGACGGAAGAGTTGATTATCGGGCTATCAAAGAAAATCCTGCCCAGCTGAACACGCTGGTCGAGATATCAAAGGGAATTTCGGTAACTAAAGATAATGCGGCGGAATACAAGGCCTTCTGGATCAATGGGTATAATTTACTGGTCATTAAATCCATTGTTGAAAATTACCCTGTGAAATCCCCCCTTGAGGTTAGTGGGTTTTTCGATGAGGCCAAATGTAATATTGGCGGAAAGGATATTACCCTGAACGATATTGAAAACAAACTTTTGCGAAAGAATTTTCCATCGGAACCACGGTTTCACTTTGTCTTGGTTTGTGCCGGATTGGGATGTCCTCCAATAATCGATGAAGCTTATATGCCCAAAACCTTGGATGCACAGTTGGAAGCGCAGACCAAGTTGGCTCTGAACAATCCGAATTTCATCAAAATCAACAAAAACAAAGTGCAAATTTCCCAGATTTTCGAATGGTATAACGAAGACTTTACCAAGAACGGACAAACTCTTGTTGATTTCATCAATACATATCGTATCAATAAGTTGCCTGAGAACACGGAGACATCCTTTTATACCTACGACTGGACCTTGAACGAGATTGAATAGTACATGTTTTTAATAATTTTTGAGGAAATAATTTTACTAAAGTAGTCGACTTTTAAACTCCATAAATAGAAACATTTATTCGGCGATTTTTCCGACGCCAGCCTGAGCTTTAATTCACAATCAAAAAGGTAATTACGTGCCTTGCAATCGATACTAAATACGGAACATTTGCTAGCTGTTATTTGAAAATTAATAGTGTTTTATAAGCTATACTATTTCAACAAAATCTACTGTTTTTAAAAGTTGTTTATAATAGGGCATTATACTCACGATGCTAGAAAAAACAAATTCCTTCCAGAATTATTTCGCTCTCGGTCATGAAATTAAGTTTCAGTTATCAGCTGCCTTAATCTTATAGCAATCATATAAGACTTTGATTCGGGAATGTTTTTTTCTAAGTTTTGTGCAGTAGTTTAGTTTTTAAATATAGGCACTTTTCGATGTTATCGAATATTTTTTGAATGTGTTTTAGACTGCTTAATGCAATTCCATAAAGTTTGAGAACATCTTTTTAGAGTAAAGTAGGGAACTCCCGAAGTGAAAAAAATAAAGCCTATTTTAGGGTCCTAGAAATAAGCATACATGAAAAATATAGGCCTCATCGTCTTTAGTCTGTTCCAATTATATGGTGTTGCCCAAGAATCTAAAAAGATTAACGGTGTTAGTTTTGTTGCCTCCCGAGAAGAAGTCGTTCAAGAACATGTGGCAGAGGTCGTACGTTTGAATGCCAATCATGCGGCAATTATGCCTTTTGGTTTTATCAAGGAGATAAGTTCTCCTGAAATTATTTTCAACACAGAGCGGCAATGGTTTGGTGAGACCGCAAAAGGAGCGGAGCAATACATCGCACTTTTGCATTCAAATGGTATTAAAACCATGGTTAAGCCTCAAATTTGGATTTGGAAGGGCGAGTTTACGGGTACGTTAAAAATGAGTTCGGAAGCGAACTGGAAAGCATTGGAAGAGTCTTACGAGGATTTTATCCTAACCTATGCCCGGTTAGCGGAAACCGCAGGATCTGAACTGTTCTGCATTGGTACAGAATTAGAGCAATTTGTGATGATGCGTCCTGACTTTTGGAAAAGCCTCATTGCTAAAGTTCGAAAAGTCTACAGTGGCAAATTAACCTATGCTGCAAATTGGGACGAATACCCAAATGTACCGTTCTGGGAAGATTTGGATTATATCGGTATCGACGCCTATTTTCCGCTCTCGGAAGAAAGAACCCCTACCGTGGCTCTGTTGAAAGCGGGCTGGCAAGATCATAAAGAAAAAATCAAATCACTATACAGTACCTGTTCCACCCCGGTTCTATTTACGGAATTC
Organism: Pricia antarctica; assembly: GCA_011050085.1. Taxonomy (GTDB): domain Bacteria; phylum Bacteroidota; class Bacteroidia; order Flavobacteriales; family Flavobacteriaceae; genus Pricia; species Pricia antarctica_A. The sequence goes on from DRGL01000028.1 coordinate 133,943, forward strand.
GGCTATCGTAGTATGGACCAAAATGCCTGGAAACCTTGGTTGGTGGATCGGCATGAAGAGCCTGTTAACCTAATTTCACAAGCGAATGCCACGCAAGCGATTCTCGAAGAATTTTGGACTGAGGACTGGTTCGCGGGAGGCTATGTTTGGAAGTGGTTTGTCGACCATAAAAAATCTGGAGGCGAAAAAGACAATCGGTTCACTCCGCAGAACAAGCCCGCAGAAAAGGTGTTGCGTGAATTCTATAAAAAATATTGAACCTAGCGGCTCACGGCGAAATTCCTTTAGGAAAGGATGTGGTTTAAGGGGACGACTAAAAGCAATATTAAGGAGTGTTTTGGGATTTTTGCATAAACCAATTAACAATGTCGTTTATGGAATAGATTATGGCAACGGAATGACCAAAAAATATTTCAGGAAGTTTACATAGAAATAGATCGGTATTCTAAAACACGGAAATAAATCCAAAACCACAATCCAAATCAAAATGGGAAGTGTTCTTCTATTTATCTAACGCTACAACATCAACGGTCTCGATTCTTGACAATTCTTTAAGTTCATCCATTTCATAAAGTTCTGGAAGTTTTTTCAAAGGTGTGCCGAGTGGTGCCTCATAATTGATATAGTTCTGGAAGCGAATGCCGGCTATTGTTCTGGGGTCATACGCACTCCGAAACCTTACTCCACCATCATTGGTAGCATAACTATAGGCCAAATAATCAATCGTGCCCGTTTTCGAATTTAGCCAATACATGAAGGTATCGTCATGGTCAGTACCGCCACCAGCTTCATCAAAGCTAACGAGAAGTATATCATACTCTTGATTTTTGATAGTTGTTCGGCCTTCGAAAGATTTGTTCACCGCAGCATCTTGTAGTTTATAGGGTAGGGTGGCGAAATAGATAACTGAATTCAGGGCCTCTGTGTACTTTGTAATATCCTTTTCCGAAAGTTCGGTATTCTTCCCATTTATGGTTCGGCTAAAGGTTCCATTTTCGAGCACATCACGGATTTCATTGCCATCTTTTTGACTCGTAGTACTATAGATATAGCCCTCTTTTTTGTTGTGAAAAGTGTACCTGTTTTTCCTAAATTTAAATTCATAATGTGCCGTATCGTAAAGTTCGCCTCCGTGGGCCGCAATGGTCTTTGTCACTAAGCTGTCGGCTTTGTCCATTGTCGTTGTTTTTGATTGAGCATTCCCTTTTTGGGTAGCAACACCCATTTCATCGGATGTATCCGTATTCTTTTTTCCGCCCGTATTACAGGAACATACGAATACGAGTAGTATCGCACACAAGATTAAAATTATATTTTTCATATTCGGTTTGCCTATCTATTTAAAGGATGGCTTTGTTGATTATCTAGTTAACTAAATTTACGTAGCAGGTTCAAAATTACGGAAGCGTTCTTTAATTTTGTACTGAAATCGATGTGTATTAGGCATTGGTTGAATTTTTGGTTTGAAATTTAATCTTGAATGAATTCGTTTCCCTTCTTTCGAATTTGTAAATGTTGCATCCCACTTTTAGTGATGGGGATGTCAATGTCATGCTTTGCGCAAGATTCATTACAGACCGTTATTGCTCAAAAGGGGGATGGTATTTTATCTCTTTTGCGTAAACAGGGGGTCGACCCTTATGCCAGCTATGATGATTTTATAGCGATGAACGTTGACAACCTTCGCGATGGCGTACATCTGTATGCAGGTCGTGAATATCGAATTCCTCCAGCGGAACTTGATACGGTTACGGTTGTGGATACTATCCAAAGAAAAACATCCGAAATTAAAAACATTAAAACTAGGGAAATTCCCATTTTAGGGAAAGAGCATTCTACGGTACTTATAAAAAGTGATCGGCTTGCTGGCACGATATATTATTTGATATCTGGTCACGGCGGACCCGATCCGGGTGCTATGGCCAAATTTGGTGGTAATACGATTGCCGAAGATGAATATGCATATGACATCACATTGCGTTTAGCGCGGGAATTGATTTCGCACGGTGCCATGGTATATGTTATTATTCGTGACGAAAACGATGGTATTCGCGACGACCGTATTCTTAAACTTGATCGCGATGAGGTCGCCTATTTGAATAAAACAATTCCTCTAAACCAAGTAAAAAGACTGAAGCAAAGGGTAGATATTGTCAATGAACTTTATGAAAAACACAGGGGTGCCTATCAGCGATTAATTGTCACACATATTGATAGCCGAAGTGTCGGGAAGAATATCGACGTATTTTTTTACCATCACGAAAATAGTAAGAACGGAAAAAAACTGGCGGAGAGTATTCATAAAACGTTTCAGAAAAACTATCAAAAGTATCAGCCCAATCGGGTTTACTCAGGTACATTTGAAGACCGGACATCTTTATATCTGGTAAAAAAAACACGTCCGGCCATGACATTCATCGAAGTGGGCAACATTCGTAATAAAAAAGATCAGCGGCGTATTTTGTTTTACGAAAACCGCCAGGCCCTTGCCAAATGGATTTCTGAAGGTGTTTTGCTAGATTATGAGGGTGATCAGTGGTAACCTTTCTATTAAACCTTCGGCCGAGTAATTTTTAAAAAGTCATGTGTAATTTTGTCATTCCCGTTGAAAAACTGGACTTGCTTTATAGCTTAGCCTAACCTTTAAAAGATAAACTCAATTCGAATTATCATCTGCCACTACTTCCATTACAGCCCCTCTAATACTTTAGCATCTTTAGGCACCTCGAAATAGGACGACTCCAACTCCGGTAAAAATTTTATTTCCGAAAGTGTAATGTCCGTGATATATTCCCCGGGTTTATCCTCTTCGGTCAGCCAGTAGGTTTTGTACTTTTTTGGAAACGTAATGCCGTCGACAGTCTGCTCACCAGAAAGTTCCATAAATTTCTCGGGGGTGTGTTTTCCCTTTTCAAAATAACCGGGGTAGGAAACGACATACCGTATGACCTCGAGTTTCCGTGATCGGATGTTGAAATAGAGAATATAATAATCATCGGGCGCATCGCCGGTACCTGCATCAAAAGTGACCTTGATCGCATGGTAAAGATTATCTTTAAATTCCACTTGGCTCAAAAGTTCTAGATTGGTGCCTTCCCCTTCGAGTACAAAGGGTTGCGCCATGAAAAAATAGGGTGTAAGTGACCAGAAACGGGTATTATAATTGAATATAGTGCTGTCTTTAGCCTTTAACCAAGCCTCTTCACCGTTCCAGCCGAATTGTTGGGTCGAATCAACGGCAGAATAATGTCTGGCCCGACTTCGCCAAGTATCAATGGTTTGATAGGTGTTTCTGGGCTCGCCGCCATCTAAAGGCTTATAATCAAAATGAAACGAAATGGGACCGTTTGCAAACCAATTTGATAGTCCGCCATGGGCTTCCATGGCATCCCAAACAATTTTTCCGGCTTCGCTCAACTGTAATTTTTCTTTGGCCTTTAGTACACGGTTTTCAATCCAATTCTCAGGAACTATGGCCAATTCGCTTTGGGGCTTCGTTGTTTCAGCATTGGAATCTTTTATTTGCGATTGTTTTTCTCCGCAGCTTAGAGCCATTATCAATGGAGTCAGCAGAAGAATAAAAACTTTTTTTCTCATAAAATCTGAATTTATCGTAAAGATAAGCATGCGATTGAAGTGTTTTTGTTTTACTGGAAACTTTTGTGGCTCAAATTGACATTCTGCTACGTTTTAGGTTTCGGCAGGTTACCGATCAGCTCGCTATTTTTTTTGATCAGTTCCGAAATACTATGGGCCGCTTCTTCAAATTGTTCAAAATCTTCCGCAAGCAAGAGCCAAGTTTTAATGCCGTAGGTTTTAATATTTCGTAGGCCGCTGATGTGATGGTTTAGTCGTTGGTGGTGTTCCTTTTTAGATGCTATCCAAATGCCGTTATCCTCTGGCGCAGTTTCTTTTTTTCGAAGCGCAAAAACGATTTTTTCCTGGATGTAAAATGCATCGACACCGAACATCTTTTTATGCCGTAAAGGAAGCGGGTACAAGAATTCAAGAAAGAAGTCGTATGGATAATTCACAGATTAGACAGCTATTTTTCGTTTATAATATTCATACAGCTCTTCAGGACTCGCTCCAAGCATATTTTTCAGGTGGATGACGCCGAAGTGGTACTGTAATTTCACAGTTCCCTTTATTCTGTACTTCCGGGCCGAGGTAATAACACGCTGAGGTAAAACCTTGAATGTATATTTTTTATATAAACGGCCGATAAACTCCGTGTCTTCGTATATGACGTATTCTTCGTTAAAACCATTGGTCTTTCTGAAAAGCCTTTGGGTTATGAAAAGGGATTGGTCACCTCCCCGACAAATTTTAAGATTGATTCTTGAAAACCAAGAAAAAAAGGAAAGGAACCAATTAGAAGTATCAAATTTCAATCGAAAACAGCCAGCTTCCTGTTGTTTGCATACCGCATTGATAATTAAAGTGTCGAATGCGTGTGGCGGAAGCGTATCCGCATGTAAAAAATAAAGTATTTCAGCCTTTGCCATCTGAGCCCCGAAATTCATTTGTTTCGCCCTTCCTTTTTCAGCCGTATAAGGTTTTGCCCCGAAAGCTGAGGCCATCTCTATTGTATTGTCCGTACTGCCACCGTCAACCAACAGAATTTCACGTATGTTTTTGGCAGTGCTATGCTCTCGTAAATAAGTTAACAATGGCCCAACTCGAATCGCCTCGTTCAGTGTGGGGATTATGATGCTAATCTGAGGGGCTTTCTTTTTCATGATGTCGTGAGTGAGCGACAATACGTTCATGCAGTGCGTACGGAATTTTTTAATGTCAATCGATGCTCTACAGTTAGTAGACTTAGCTTCTAAAAACTTACTCTCTTTGAGAAATTATACGATTTTCAGATTAAGGATCAACCTTGGTATCATCATTCGCTTCCGAGGCTGATTGCGGCGCTGACCTTTTCGAGTCAGGCTTATTGATATGGGAATTTGTTTTTGTTGAACTGCTAAGTTGGCTAGGTAGTATCCAGTCATTGTGCCGGAAATAATCCCATTTTGCAGTTGCCAAGTCAACTTTGGGGTCAATAAATGCGCGTGTAGGTCTACCGTTGATACTGACTCTTGAATTAATCGCGTATACGGAAATAGGGATGCCTTTCTCGGCATATTCTTTTTTTAGGTGTTGGGCGAACTGCCAGATAAAATCAGGATAGGCCGCTATACGGCGCCTTTGTTTTTTTGAAAGGTAGTCATCGATTGTAATGATTTTCGTTGTTCCACTTTCTTTTTCCACCACCTTGAACTCAATCGTACCACTGCGGTTTCTAAGCATCATCCGCCAGCTCATCCGATGGCCTTCCTCCGTCCAAAGCACATTGTCTTTTATAAAATGTTGGCGTAGTGGAAGCGCTAATTGTACCAGAAAGTACAGGCCACCAATTACATAAAGTATCGGCTTGTAAGAGGGTGCCTCTACCATGGTCAGCCGATAGGGCTTTTTCTTTTTGAAAAATATTGTTCGAATCGTTTCCGGCTCAAAAAAGAAAACCGTGAATGCCAATGAGAGGTATGGAAATATGCCGATTTGAAAAATAAAGGAATTGAATAAATGAAAAAAGATGGATATGACAAATGCTATTTTACGCGTTTGTTTGTAAAGAAGAGCGGGAATAATCAGCAAGTCAAAAAGAATGCCTACCGTACCGATAATTTTATGCACCCAAGGTTGTTGCAGCAAATCTCCGACCAAATAGAAATTAACCTTACCAAGCATTAGAATACGTACAATTCCGAAATCGAGCCAATCGCCGTATAATTTGGCAATAGCGGCATAAACGTAAACGATTAAAAGTTGTAAAATAATGGTCCACTTTACCCAAGCGTACATGGCATCGGTTTTCAACGCGGGATTTTGCCTAACATCTAAAGAATGCCTTCTGTGGGCCGGAAACAGGCACATCATCGCTGAAATGAGTATCAATAAATAATAATGGTTGTTATACGAGGTCTTTTGCATTAGATACACACCGGTCCATAGCAAGGTAAAGGCAATCATGCTATATCGGTATTTATAGCCCAGCGCAATTAAGATGCCCATGCTGCCCATAATGAAAAAATAAAAATACATGCCGTTTCCGGGTAGCGGCTGCAGCCATTCAAAACCTATAAAACTGAAGGTGAATTTTGGTTCGATTAGAGTTCTTCTGATCCATCCCGTAAGAATGGCACCATAGCATTCAGATGCAACTAATAATCCGAAAAATATCCGGAAAATAATTAAAGGTGAATTATCGATTTTCGTAAAAAGAAAACGATTTAGCATCTTACTTTGAGATTAACGAAAGCGAAGTTTTTTTATCTTTCTGTAATTGTTTCTTAAGGGCATCGACCGATGCAAACTTGTGTTCATCACGTATGCGGTGCAGAATATCTACTTGTATTTCCTGTCCATAGAGATTTTCATCAAAATCAAAATAGTGGACTTCAATACTGACCTTTCCATCCCCGGATACGGTCGGATTATAGCCGATATTCATCATACCATAAACTGTCTTACCGAAGAGTTCGCTCTGTACGGCATAGACCCCGTTTTTGGGAACTAGTTTATATTTCTCCGGAATGTTCAAGTTAGCTGTTGGAAAGTTGATTTGTCTTCCCAGTCCCTTTCCTTTTAGAACATTTCCGGTTAGCATGTAGTGGTAGCCCAGATAAGCATTGGCAGTAGGTATATCACCGTCATTCAAGGCTTTTCTGATTTTGGTCGAACTTACGGATACTTCATCGATTTCTTGGGCCGATATTTCCTCTACTTCAAAATCCAACGTAGTACCGAAAGCTCTGAGGTCAGAAATATTTGCATTGCGATTTCTGCCAAAACGATGGTCGTAGCCGATGATGATTTTTTTGATTTTCAATTTGTTTACGAGTATGTCGCGGACGAATTCGGTAGCGGAAAGCCTTGAAAAATCTTTCGTAAAAGGGTGGATAATTAGCTGATCAAGCCCCATTTCCTTTAATATATTTGACTTTTCACCTATGGTGTTCAGCAATTTGATATCGACATCTTTTTGCAATACCATTCTCGGGTGTGGAAAAAAAGTAAGTACCGTAGATTTCAGATTGACCCTTTCGGAAGTTTTCATCAAGCGCTCCAAAATTTTTCGATGTCCGATATGCACACCGTCAAAGGTGCCAATCGTAATGGCTGTGGGATGGAGTTCATCGTATTTGGAGATGCTTTGGACTGTAACCACGTACTTGAAATAATAAAAAGACTTATATTTGGGACAGGATAATCCCCCCTGGATGCAGACAAAATTACGCTTACTTTTTTCAATTACCATAGTATTTCTTTCCTTTTACGCCGCTGCACAGGGTCAATATTGGGAACGTCAGTCGGTTCGAAATATGCTTATAAAAAAAATATCCGCTCGTTTTGATGTTGATAAGGGCGAAGTTTTGTCTTTTGAGGAGGACCTTTTTATTGCCGCTTTGCATTCAGTAACGGGCAAAGGTTCTGAAATCGTATATTTTCCAAATGATCAGGGTACGCTTACACCGTATAAGGTTGTCGAAACTCCCGTACTCTCACCGACCCTCTCCAAAAAATACCCTCAAATAAAATCCTACTCGGGCCATAGCACCGATGGCACTCAAACAAGGGTTAGGTTCAGTGTTTCTCCGAAAGGTATTCAGGCTATGTTTATTTATACCGATGGCCGTAGTACTAGTTATATTCAAAAGCTTTCCGCTGATGATTATATCATGTATAGTAGAGATTTGGAAAACCTTGCAAGTGCTGATTTTATTTGCAGTACAAAAGATATTTCGGCCGATAAAAACAGAAATCTGACCGCCAGGCCCGTAGATGGACAAGTACTCCGTAAGTATCGGTTAGCGATAACCGCCTCCGCCGAGTATACCGCATTTCACGGTGGTACAGTGGCCGATGCCTTGGCTGCTATAAACGCAACTATTACAAGAGTAAATGAGGTTTTTGAAACTGATTTGGCAGTGAGGTTAGAGCTAGTGTCCGGCACGGATGCAGCCATTTATACAGACCCCTTGACCGACCCTTTCTCGGGCGCATTGGGCGCTCTGGGCAGTCAAGGTCAGCAAGCGCTGACCGAGACCGTAGGAGAGGGCAATTATGATATTGGCCATGTGCTGCACAAAGGTGGAAACAACGGAAATGCAGGGTTTATCGGAGCAATCTGTGTCGACAATCGAAAGGGTAGTGCCTATTCCTCTAGTGAAAACCCTCAGGGCGATATTTTCGATCTTGATTTTGTAGCCCATGAAATGGGGCATCAATTGGGCGCAAACCACAGCTGGTCTTATGAATGGGAAGGCACAAATGTGCAAGTAGAGCCGGGTAGTGGTACCACGATTATGGGCTACGCAGGTATAACCGATAGCGATAATGTTGCCCTAAACGGAGACGATTATTTTCATTATATCAGTATTGATCAAATCATTACAAATCTAATGGGCAAAACCTGTGGCGAAGTGGTTTCGATAACGAATAGCCCTCCTATCGTGAATCCACTTGATTCGTACGTAATCCCGAAATCAACCGCATTTGTCTTGAACGGTGCTGCGACCGATGCCAACTCAGGCGACGTACTTACGTATACCTGGGAGCAGATCGATGATGGCATCGTCAAAAGAAACACTTTTGGGCCTGATAATCCGAATGGTGCGAATTTTAGGTCAAGACCGCCTAGTGCAAAGACGGAACGTTATTTCCCGATGCTCTCCAGAATCGTTAACGGAAGCCTTACCCAGACCAATCCCGCGTTGAATTCAGCTTGGGAGACCGTTTCCGATGTGGCTCGGGACTTTAACTTTGCCTTTACGGTGCGAGATAATGCAGCCGGCGCTGGTCAGGTCGTTTCAGAATTGACCACGGTATCGGTGACCAACAATGCAGGACCTTTCTTGGTCACATCTCAAGCGGAAGGGGAAACCTATGTGGCCGGAGAGACACATGAAATCGTTTGGGATATCGCGGGAACCTATGTGGCTCCGGTTAATTCAAAAACCGTTGACATTTTACTCTCCACCGATGGTGGACTCACTTTTCCAGAGGTTCTGGCCGAAGGGGTAAGTAACGATGGTTCGCAGCAGATTGTAGTTCCGGGGTTACCAACTGCTCAAGCACGGGTTATGGTAAAAGCGGCGGACAACGTATTTCTCGCGGTAAATACTTCCGATTTTACCATTGAGGCCTCGCAAGTTGTGCTGAATATTTCAGATCTTGATTACGAAGTATGTCAAGGAGAAGCCCTCAATATCCCTTTTGTATATGAATCTTATCTCAATTTTCAGGAAGAGATAAGTTTTAGCATTGCCAATGCCCCCGTAGGTTTAAACGTTTCATTTTCCCCTGCAACGGTTATAGAAGGGGATACCCCGGTAACTATCCTCCTTGAAAATACCGAGAATGTTCCAGAAGGGGTTTACGATGTTTTGCTGACGGCCACTTCAGTAAGTTTGACTAAACAAATCAGTCTTCGTCTGTCCGTTTTCGATGCTAATTTTCCAGAAGTTAGTTTGGAATTACCGGTGGATGCATCATCGGATACCTCCACTACGGAAATCTTCCAATGGCAAAATAATCCATCCTATACATCCTACGAAATTCAAATCGCAACCGATGTGGCGTTTCAGGATATAGTGGAAGCGGCAACCGTACTTTCCAATACGTATACCGGAGAAAATCTTGAAAATGACATCACGTATTTCTGGAGGATAAAGCCTTTGAATGCTTGCGGTGAGGGAAGCTTTGGTAGCCCATCTTCGTTTACTACCATTCCATTCACCTGCGATTCGAAATCGGCTTTCGGCCTTCCACAGACTATCACATCGGTAGGCGAAACCACTGTTACTTCGACCATATCATTTATTGAAGACTTACAGATTGCAGACCTTAATGTCAATTTGAATATTGACCATAATTTTCTGGAGGATTTAAGGATTACTCTGACCTCGCCCGCAAATACTACGGTCACCTTGGTAGCCAATGCGTGTGGGGATTTCAAAAATATCAATGCAGTTTTTGACGATGATGCGAACGACTTTATTTGCGGTGCCACTTCTAACGTTGGTATTGGTGGAACAGTGAGGCCCTCAGGCGCTTTAAGTTCTTTTATTGGAGAATCCATTTTAGGGGATTGGGTTTTGGAAATTCACGATATTGCAGCGGGAGATGGTGGTTCATTAAAGGCCTTTGCACTAGATGTCTGTGTCGAGGGCGATTTTCGACCCGATGCCGATCAAGACGGTGTTTTCGACGATGGAGACGACTTGTGTTTAGGCACTCCCCAAGGTACCGAAGTTGATACGTCGGGATGCCCCGTTTATAGATTTCCAAACGATAATTTTTCGATTTCGGTAGAAAGTTTGTCCTGCCGCAACAACGATGATGGCTCGCTTACGGTAGATGCACTTCTGTTAAGCGATGTCGCGTATAGTATAACCATATTCGGAAACGGAACTACGATTACAGAGAACTTTACCAATGCCTATACAATAACCAACCTCGCGGCCGGCACCTATGTGGTTTGTATTGATGGTAAGAATGGCGAAATCGCGTACGAAACCTATTGCGTTGATGTTGTGGTTACCGAGCCGGAACCCTTGGGTGTAAGCTCTAAAATTGCGGAGAGTGGGAATCAAGTCATACTTTCTATGAAAGGTGCTGACGTATATACCATCTCGGTAAACGGAAAGACTTTACGCACCGAAAGCCCTGAAATCATTGTAGATCTTTCTACTGGAAAAAATAATATCAAGGTGTCAACCGATCAGACGTGCCAAGGTGTTTACGAAGACGAGTTTCTAATTTCTTCTGGTCCTTCCGCATATCCAAATCCATTCGTAAGTACTACTCAATTATTTTTGGGTGCCGTTGAAGAACAGTTGGCTATTGCTATTTTTACGATGGATGGCCAATTGGTAAAAAAGGATACCTATGCACCTCAAGGAAATCAGGTGAATCTTGACTTTACAGGGCTTCCACCTGGGGTATATATCGTCAAGTTTGAGGGAGAAAACACGAAAGGAACCACAAAAGTGATAAAACGATGAGGGCGGCTACTTTTCTTTTGTTGGGAATATTACTGATTTCGGGATGCAAAAAAGACCCACCGAATCTACCTGGAAAAGCGGTATTGACCGAGCCCGCCAGAAATTCGGAATGTACTCCGGTACAAAGCTCCAGTAGCACTAGTAATCTAGTTCGTTTTCGATGGCAGCCCGCTAATTATAGCGAGGAGTATGAAGTGGTGGTAAGAAACCTGACTACAGGCGATGCCGTCGAGAAAGTTACTGGCAGTGCTACCATTACTATTCCCTTAGAAAAAGGGACACCCTATTCTTGGTTCGTAATTTCAAAGAATACTCAAACCATAGAGACGGCAACGAGTGAAACTTGGTCGTTATATAGTCCTGGTTCACAGACTAATCATGTACCGTTCCCGGCAGAGATTATTGCACCTGAATCGGGAGCGACCGTATTTAAGGATATTAATAATGAAATTACATTGCAATGGTCGTCTTCCGATATTGATGAAGACATTGAAAGCTATAGCATTTTTTTCTCGACCGAAAATCCACCAAATCTTTTGATAGCTTCACCAGAGGTCGATCAGACGACGCAAAAGGTCGGCGTGATTTCCGATACGGTCTATTATTGGAAGGTTATTACCACCGACATGATTGGCAACACCTCCGATACCGGTGTCTTAGATTTTAAAGTATATTAATTGCAAGTTTAATTCGTTGGTGATAAATCCATACAAAATATCCTAAACTGCCTTTGAAACTTCACTTTTTAAGTACCATTAAATTCGTTCATAGTAATATTGACCCCTGCTAGCACAAAGGATTTTATGAGCGCAGAAGCTTTTTCAAAGCGTTCTGGTAGTTCTTTTTTTTCATCCTCGTTCCATTCCCCTAACACATAATCAATTTGCCT
>DRGL01000029.1 GCA_011050085.1 Pricia antarctica
TAATCCAATGATTGCAGATGCTTACAAGGGAAATAGAATGAGTAAAATGCTCAATCGTTTCCATATGTGGTTTCCTGGGGGTATAGCTATTGGTAGCTTGCTTTCTGATTTCATGACCGACGCCAGTCTAAGCTGGGAAACGCAAATTTGGATTCTCGTTATCCCAACTTTAATCTATGCTTACCTATTTTTCGGCCAAAAATGGCCGAATGCACAAGTTCAGGAGGCCGTTAATCTGAAGGGCAATTTATCCACAATGGTCACCCCAATATTTCTATTTATCGCATTTTGCATGACCCTCACTGCCATATCCGAATTCGGACCTAATCAGTGGGTCGGATTAATTCTTGCAAAAAGTGGTGCTGATCCTATGATCATACTGGCCTTAACTGCCGGATTGATGGCTATTGCCCGATATTTTGGTGGTGATATCGTAAAAAGATTCGATCAAACAGGAGTTCTTTTGGGATCAGCGGTATTGGCAACTATCGGTGTTTATCTTTTTAGTACACAGACTGGAGCCATGGCATATGCGGCTGCTGTTTGTTTTGCGTTGGGCGTAGCTTACTTCTGGCCTAACATGATTGGTTTTGTAGCTGAAAAAATTCCTAAAAGTGGAGCTTTGGGTATGTCTGTAATTGGCGCTATCGGCATGTTTATGACCGGCGCAGTACAACCTGTTATTGGAGGATGGATCGATAGCGATCTTGAAGCTGCCGCAGAAAGAGGATTAACTGGTGATGAATTGGTACTTGTAGCAGGACAGGATACAATGGAGAAGTTGACACTTTTTCCGGGTGCACTTATTATTCTATTCACCATTCTTTATTTCTGGATGCGTAGTAGAAAATCACAGGATAAAGCACAAGCACAGACATCAACGATAGCTACTGAAATGTAACTAATTGTAATTTAATTATTTGTATTAAAGCGGTTCTCTATTAGATGCCGCTTTTTTCATAATATCATAATGTATGGGTGTGTTTTGTATCAAAATAGAATTTTTTTGCGTTCACTGACACTCAGGTTAAATACTAAATTTGACTATAGATTTAGATAATTCGTTTAACTTAAATTAGATATTATGAACAACGATCAGTTAGAAGGTAAGTGGAAACAAGTGAAAGGTAAATTCAAACAAGGTTATGGTGATCTTACAGATGATGACGTGACCTATAGCGAAGGCAAATTTGATGAAATGCTTGGAAAACTTCAGGAGAAAACTGGAAAGACAAAAGAGCAGTTAAAAGATGAGATCGATAAAATGTAATTACATTCTATTCCATCAAAAAAAGCCCGCAAGTTTAACTTGCGGGCTTTTTTTATACTAATTCCTAACTTTTTTCCAAACTCTCTGAAACCCCATAACGATAGGCAAACAAACAAAGCCAACAGTTAGTCCCGTTAGAAATTCAGCAACTATAGAAGGTAGCGCATGAAGCCATTCGTGTATAAATTCAAGGTTATGCACAAAAATACCTCCAGAAACCAAAATTAGAGCGATAGTTCCGATTACAGAAAGACTTTTTACCACTTTCGGTAATGCCATCACTAAAAACTTGCCTACTTTATCAGAAAAACTATCCTCTTCTTCATTGAAATCAATAAGCTTTGTTCCAAAATCATCCATTCGTACAATAAGCGCAACAATGCCATACACACCGATAGTTGCAATTACGGCAATGATGGAAACGACAATAACCTGATTCCATATATCCTCGTTAACTACCGTTCCCAAAGCGATAATTACAATCTCGACAGATAGAATAAAATCTGTAACAATAGCCGATTTTATCTTGTCTTTTTCCAGCGACATTATTTCCTCTTTGCTCATATCTTGTTTAGCGGTCTCCACAGCATGCTCATGTGGAACAATCCATTCATAGATTTTTTCCGCCCCCTCGTACGCTAAGTAGAGTCCTCCGATAATCAATATTACCGTGACAGCTGCAGGTAAAAATGCACTTAGGAGAAAAGCTACCGGTAAAATAATGAGCTTGTTTAGCAATGACCCCTTTGTAATGGCCCACAACACGGGAATTTCTCGTGAAGCCATAAATCCTGACGCCTTTTCAGCATTGACGGCCAAATCGTCGCCCAAAATACCAGCGGTCTTTTTGCCCGCAACTTTGGTCATAACAGCCACATCATCCATCATACTTGCAATATCATCGAGAAGGGCAAAAAATCCTGAAGCCATAGGGTATTGATTATGTTTTGGTTCGATTACCTAATTATTCGCCGAAAGGTAGCAAAATCATTAGCAGTTTGAAATCAATTTTATTTCATTTTTGATAGTGTTTCTTGATACAGCTAAAACATCACCCTTTCGGGATAAAGTAATGCTAATAGCTAGCTTATTTTTAACCTAAAATAATTTGAAAAATGAGCGAAAAAAATCTATTTAACGAAGAAGCTAAGGCTAAAATCAAAGAATTGGCAACGGATATCGATTTTACGATGATGGAAACCAATTTAGGGGAGAAAAAGACCCATATCATCCCCATGAGCACCAAAGATGTGGACTCAGATGGAAATATTTGGTTTTTAAGCAATAAGGATAGTGAGCACAATGGATATCTTGAAGTGGATAGTAGTATCCAGTTAATTTATTCGAAACCTGGAAACTTCGAATTCATGACCATTTTCGGGCATGCTTCTATAACTACCGAAAGACCGGTGCTAGAGAAATATTATGGTAAATCTGATGACGCATGGTTCGACGGAGTTAACGATCCTAACTTAACCGCTATTAAAGTTGTGCCGGCAGACGCCCATTATTGGGATGCTAAAAATGGGAAATTGGTAAGTCTTATAAAAATGGGGGTTGGTGCGATAACCGGAGAGAAGCAAGATTTAGGAGAACATGGTGATTTAAAGATGTAAATTATTTAAGAGTCGAACTTTATTTAACAAATCGCATATAATTTAAAAAGCGTTAATGAATAAAATTAGGGAAATCGACGATTCCGCCATGTGTATATCCCGAAAGAAAAGGGGTAAAGGTTATAGTTATTACGATGAGAATGGGGCTTTGATACAAAATGAAAATGTATTAAAAAGACTTAGAAGCATAGTAATCCCGCCCATGTGGCAAGATGTTATGGTTTGCCGTTTTGATGATGGTCATATACAGGCCATAGGCCGGGATGCCAAGAATAGGAAGCAATACATTTATCATTCCGCTTATGAAAAACAGCGTCAAGAGGCGAAATTTAAAAAGATGCTCGCTTTTTCTGAACGTTTACCTGCAATACGTAAAAAGGCTCATGCTGATTTAGAAGAAAAGGGTTGGGGCAAAGAAAAATTGATTGCATTAATCATTTTATTATTAGATGAGTACGGAATACGAATCGGGAATAAGGAATATCAAAAGCAGAATGAGTCTTATGGTCTGACAACCTTACGGCGAAAACATTTAACCTTTGACGATGATGAGGTAATGTTTTCGTTTATAGGCAAAAGTCACAAAGAGCAGAAAATTCTCATTGACGATGAAGAACTTGCACCTTATGTAAAAAAGGCTGCCGAATTACCAGGCTATGAAATTTTTCGATATCGCGATGGAAAGAACAACTATCATGAAATCGATAGTGATGATGTGAATCAATATATAGCGGAATTTATGCACCCAGATTTTTCTAGCAAGGATTTTAGAACTTGGTCGGCGAATCGTATAGCTGTAGAATGTTATCCTTTGGCTTTGCAAGAACTAAAAAACGGAAGCCGGAAGAAGTTTAGTAACATCGTAATTAAAATGGTAGCGGCAGAACTAGGGAACACTCCTAGTGTTTGTAGAAGCTATTACGTGCACCCTGCCCTGTTCAATCGTATTGATGAGAAAAACTTACCTAATCCCAATCCTCTAAAGGATAGTAAAAATCAGTTCGGACTTTCGGGAGAAGAAAAACTGGCACGTAAAGTTATAGGCGAGAGTTATTAAATAATTTAATTGAAACCACTAACATAAAACAAATGAAAAAAAGTTTAAAATTTTTTACCGGATTTCTAGTATTCCTTATCATGGCCTGTGGTGCTCAACGAAGCACTCAATCCAATATTGAAAAAACCCAGGAAGAAATGTCAACGGAAGGGACCGATACTGGTAATTCGGCAACTGGGTCCGATGATTCGACGGCGATGGATTCAGAATCACCGGATACATCGGTTCAAAATAATGACGAGACTAGTTCTACTACCCCGAATGAACAGGCAACAACACAGAATCCGCCATCTGCTAACGAAAACATGAATATAGATGATAATTCAGACATGTACACGGAATTAGAAATGACAGGCGCACAAGTACAAAATTTCGAAAGTAGTTTGGAAGAGTTCCAAACCCGCCAAAAAAGTATGGCAAACGGTGAAATGCTAGGTACTGTGGATGATGAGAAAGATAGATTGCTAAAGGAAATACTTTCTCCTGAACAATACACCTCTTATCAGACATGGAAAAAGGATAATTGAAACTTAAATTCTTGGTGGAAACCAAAAAGACCTTCTAAAAATAGTTAGAAGGTCTTTTTTTCGAAAGTTTTGAACCTTAATCAAATTACCCATTCATTTTTATGCTGACCTCCACCACAGGTAATTTCTTTAGCAGAAAGTGTAAAAGATTCCGTTAACGGATTTGAACCAGTAGAATCAAAATGTTCTTTATACTTTACCATATAAGCCTCAGTCAATTTCAGCTCTTTTAACGTGGCATCCGTATCTCTCTTCGTAAAGACAATACTCCCATCTTTTTTACCAAAATTATCGGTCATTAATTCAAAAAGAGCCGTGTCACCTGTAGACTCGACTGTAAGGGCTACCCTACCACCTCTAGTCACAGATGACGGCCTACCGGTAGGGTCAACTTCTTGGTTTAAATCGTAAGAACAATGTAGTACTTTGTACTCCTTTCCTCCTAGTTTTAGTTTTGCTTTAAAAGACATAAGAAATAATTTTTGACAATAACTGTCTGATTAGTAAATATATAACGTCATAAAGGACATTCCAAATCTATAAAAATGAGTATTACAATTTTTTTTTATTCGATGAGAAACCTCATTTGAATTTTTTTTTCGGTGTAGAACCTTTTCTATAGTAATTCATCGATATTTTATTCGATAATCCGTTGTGAATTAATAAGATTACAAATTTTGACTGACATAAATTGTAGGCGATATTTTATAAAATACGTCATTATCAACATTTTAATTCAATTAACAGGTTTAAAATTTCTTCCAGAACAGACCTTTTTTGGTTTTCATATCTACGGTCATACTTTTTACACATCCTGTTTCCTGATCCCGTATAAGCCTAATGCTATTGAGTTCTAATTTTACGTCCCTAATTTCATTAAAGAATTGACTAACAGTAAAGCGATCTCCGGTTTTATTAAACACGGGGATATTACTATAACAAAAATACTCACGTATACTAGTGTCATCTAACCGA
>DRGL01000030.1 GCA_011050085.1 Pricia antarctica
ATAACCTCCACTTTTAAATTAAGCCCCGTTCCCGGGGCTAAGTACTAAAATTTCACCTGCCTTTACCAAATGGCGGCCTATATCCGCCGGTAGGTCTTTTGGGACGATCAATGGGAGGAGGATTACCCCCTCTAAAGGTTTGTGGGTCCGATATTTCTTTATTCCGCAGCGCCGAAAACTTGCTAATGTTCTTCATAATAAATGGTTTAGGATTAATAATATCATTACTATTTATGAAAGGTATTAAAATAGCGTTTTTAAGAAGTTCTCATTCATTTAAGATATATGCCATTTTATAAAATGGTAGTTATTATTAGGGTCGCTTCCGTTGTTTAATTTGGCTAAGGTAGTCCCTTGGCATTATTTTCAAAAACTTCGAGAAAGCTCTGTTGAAAGCCCTCAAAGAACTAAATCCGTAGAGTTTGGCAATATGGTCCAGTGTAAAGATTAGAATCTTAGGGTTTTTGGGCATATCGGTAAACGCATATTGGGACCGAAGGCTGTTGATGTAATTACTGTACCCGCCTTTGTGAATGTTCAAATAATGGGAGAGGTACGAAGTGTTGGTGTCGGCTGCCGACGATAGCTCTTGAAGAGAGATTGAAGGTTCTAAAAATTGCTTTTCCAGCTCAAATCTATGAAAGAAAGAGTCGAAATGCTTAATGAGCTCAAAGGACAACGTATTTCCCTTTAAATCTACTACTGTTTTAGGGCTATCGACCTTGCTTAAATACCTTGCAGGATTTCCGATGGCTTCCTTCAGCCGTTTTTTCTGTTGGATAAATCGGCGTATGAAAAATATAATGGATGTTATAAATAAGGCTGAAAGAGCAATGAATGCAGATGTTAAATATTCTTTACTGGTCTGGGCGGCACGAAGCTGATTTCTTCTCTCTACCACTAAGGGTAAATTATAATCTTTGTCGATTTGTGAAACAAGCCCTTTGGATTTGATTTCAAGGATGCTATCGGCTTCCATAAACTTTTCTAAATAGGCTAATTGAGCGTCGCTTTGGTCGTTTTTTTTTGCATGTCCGTAAAGCCTATAATACACGTTTTTTATTTCTGGAAAATAAATTTCCGGTTCTTGGTCTAGAGAAGAGATTTCCTTTAAATAATATATGGCACTATCGTAATTGCCGATTGCTTCTTGTGCAAGGGCGGTGTAATAATAAGAACTGCTCAAGTCGATAGTGTCTACCGACAAGTTCCTTGATTTCTCCAAGCTGTCCAATGCCCTCTTGTAATTTCCCTGCATATATTGAGAAACACCGTTGAGTCTTAAAAAGGATTCATAGTGAGGTGTATCTTTTTCTAATAGCGATTCTCGAATTCCGAGCGTAGTAAAATAGGAGAGCGAATCTATATTTTTCAGTGCGTAATGGCAATTGGCTATATTGAAATATAGTCCGAGTCTATCCTCGGGCCCCAATGGGGCGTATTGATGATATAAGGCAAGTGATTCGGAAAAGTCCCCTCCCAAAAATTTAATTGAAGCTAATGCGCTGGTGGTTAACCTAACAAAATATTCATTTTTAGTCTCTATGCTCAATTGTCTTGCTTTTAAGTAAAAGGTCAGGGCCGTGGTGAAATCGTTGTTGTCAATAAAATAATAATCCCCCGCCGCAATCAGCCCAAAGATTTCTTCCGTATTATTAAGTCCTTTGGTCGTATAGATCAATGAATCCAAAAAGGGTAGATTCTTGGGGTAATGGCGGTAAAGGTAATTGCCATAATGCCCCCATGAAACCGCTGAAGAATCTTTTTCAAGACGACCCTTTCTGGTCAAATAATTAGATAGGGTCACCGCGTCGGAACTATCTTTCTGCTGATATATTAAATTCATTATTCGGGGCGAGGGGATATCTTTCAACGTGTCGGTCTGCCCACTGACGTGCAACGAGAACGTAATTAGCATATAAGTCAAGATAGGTATCCTTATCATGTCTCAATTTTTGTTACATTTTTTTTCGAAACCCTACAAACATCTTTTTGAACAACGTTTTTTCTTCAAGTATAATGTCGCAATAGCCCGTTCGTTTACCAGGCCCGACTAGCGCAAGATTAAGCTTGTTGATGGAGGTATCGATTTTTACATAGGCTGGATAATACGGCTCGATAGAACTTTTGGGAGTGGTAGATATTTCCGTCAAGATTCCCTCTAATGTTCCCCATTCCTCATATGGAAAACTATGCAATTTGATAATTACCTTTTGGCCAATGCGGACTTTACCGGAATTATGTACGGGGATTTTTATAATTCCCATTAGGTGTGATTTATTGTTAGGCGAAATGCCAAAAAGTTCTTCATCTTCTTCGACCGATTGAAATGGGGACCATACGTCTAAATAGAAGACTCTACCGTTAACAGGACTGATGAAAAAGTTTCTTTCTTCCCAAATGGAAATCTCGGAAAGAACTTTCATCGAAGTAATTTCCAAGGCGGCAAGATGGCCCTCAAATTTTTCATTGGTAGTGTATGAATCTCTTGAGTAATCTGAACTAAGTTGATTTATTTCTTGTAAGCTTTTGTTAAGTTCAAGTTGGGATTTTTCTAGTTCTGATTTTGAGATTACTCCCTTATTATAGAGAATTTCCATCCGTGAATGATTCTGGGTAATCAAAGCGTTATTTATTTTCGCAGTTTGAAGCTTGTGGTAAACATCAGAGAAAGCTCTATCCTCCGTGTCCCTGATTTTGTTATTCAGAAGATTTTTAATATCGTCATCATAAAACTTTTCAATAGTCCTTATTCCATAGAAAGCCTTTATATATTCACTATAGGCTTCTTGCAGAAATCCAATTGAGATAGGCTTGCCAAACCCTAATTCTTCAGGTAGGGTCTGTTTTGTAACCGCTTCTTTGATTGCCAATATGTCGACATAATGGGCAACCGTGTTCAACTTCGCTATTATATCTCCCGATACAACCGAATCGCCTGGATTAACAAAGAATTCCGAGATTTGGCCGGAACGGCTTGCTTTAAGTACTACGGATGAGTTAATCGGCATAATCTCTATTTCAGCTTCCAAAACGTCGCTGTAGCTGATTATGAAAGAGGCGAGTAAAATGATGAGCAAAATTCCGGCAACCATAGTTATCCCTATCCTGGTAAGCCAACCGGGGGGTCTTCCCAAAAAAGTGTTGCTGTCGAAATCCATATTAGAGCTGCTTGTTGATTAATTTATAGTAATGCCCGTTTGCGGCCACCAAGTCATGGTGGGATCCTTGCTCCACCACTCCTGCAGAATCGATTACAATAATATTATCGGCATGTTTTACCGTTGAAATTCTATGGGCAATAATAATTACCGTTCTCTCTTGAAAGAAACTTTTTAAGTTGTGAACTATTTGAGCCTCGTTCTCCGTGTCCAATGCACTTGTGGCCTCGTCAAGAATCAATACCGG
The DNA here is from genome assembly GCA_011050085.1 of Pricia antarctica. Classification (GTDB taxonomy): domain Bacteria; phylum Bacteroidota; class Bacteroidia; order Flavobacteriales; family Flavobacteriaceae; genus Pricia; species Pricia antarctica_A. Next base: position 3,409 of record DRGL01000030.1, read on the forward strand.
AGCATTTTTATATACTGCCCTAGCAATGAGAAGTCTCTGTTTTTCTCCCCCGCTCAATTGAATTCCGTTTTTCCCGACTTTCGTATGAATTCCCTTCGGAAGGAAATTGACAACCTTTTCAAGATTTGACAGTCTAATGCTTTTCAACAATTTGTCATTATTCAGTGGCCTTTCAGAAACGGACTCCGTAATGTTGTTCAGAATGGAGTCATTAAATATTCTACCTTCCTGCATGACTACCGCAACCTTATTTCTCCAATGTTCCTCATCCATTGATTTCAAGGAAATATTATCGATTAAAATTTCTCCTGAAACAGGTTGGTCATATTTTAGGAGAAGTTTTAAAATTGTGGACTTACCTGTACCGCTAGCACCGACCAGAGCGGTAACCTTATTGGGAATAAACACTATGTTGAGACCTGCAATCTTAAACCGCGAATCGTTTCCATAAGAGAAACCAACATTCTGAAACTGTATTTTGGGCGGACCTGTTATGTATTCTATTTCCTCGCGATATACTTTAGGTTTCTCGGAGTGAACCTCGCTCAATCTGGCATAGGACAGTTGCGCCTCTTGATACTTTAGAACAAAATTGAAAAGTTCGCGGAGCGGAATCTGTGTCTGGGCCAAAATGTATTGTACGGCCAAGAGAGTGCCCAAGGAAAGATTATTTCCCATAACGGCAGCTGCCCCTATGACCATTATTATAATGTTCTTCGATTCGTTGATGAAGTTGGACCCATTGTTCAGGTGCTCCTCGATGGAAAGGCGGTTGATATTGGTATGGAATATTTTACGCTGGAATTGCTGCCATTTTCTTCTTCTCCTAATTTGCGAGCCGTTGATCACTATATCTTCTATGTTATCAAAAAGCTCTAGCAGTATATCGGTGTTGGCAATTTCATTGTCGAAAACCTCGTTGTCGATTTTCTTCCGTTTTTTTATAAAAAGAAGAATCCATAGAAAGTAGGCAAGTGTCCCGAAAAGAAAGACCAAAAAAATAGCAGTATCAAAGTAGGCGAGGATAACACTAAACACGATTAGGTTAAACAACCCGAATAGTGTATTGGCAATGTTGTTTCCAAGAAACGAATCAATGGTCTCATGGTCGAACACTCGTTGTAAAAGATCTCCACTTTGCTTGCTTACGAAAAAGGACAGGGGCATTTGGAAAAGTTTGTACAGATAATCCGTAACCATCCTATAGTTTACCCTACTGACAACGTGTAGAGTAATCCAGTTTCGCACTGAACTTATCAAAATGGTACATGTGAAAAAAAAGAGCTGAGCGATCAGGACTACATAAATGAAGCCAAAATCTTTGGCCAAAATTCCGTAATCGACAATCCTTTGGGTCAGGAACGGCATGGCAATACTGATTGACGAGACAAGTAGCAGACCTAGTAAAATCTGCCAAATATAGGGTCGGTAGGGTAGGATATACTTCCAAAGTATCCCGAGGCCCTCATTTTTGGCAGCGGCGCTATCCAAGGAAAGGAAATCCATAGTCGGCTCGAAAATAATTGCGACACCGTCGGAACCGTTTTGCGCCCAACCTTTAACGAATTTGTCGTGAGACAACCTAAAATTTCCCCGATGCGGGGTCGCTGATATAGACATACCTGTCGCTCACCTTGTTTACCACTATAAAATGTTCGTTGCGCCAATGGGCGATTAATGGAAACGGTGCATTGCATCTTAGATCGTCAAATGTAATGGAAACCGGAAGCGTGTTAATGTGGTAACTTTCTGCCGCCTTTTCTATATCTAGTACAGATATCCCATTTTTGGTTTGGCCTACCCGTTCCCGTATTTCGGCAATATCCCGGTAAACCCCAAGTTGCATCATTACCATGGCCAAGCAAGAAGCTCCGCAATCCATGGCATCAAATTGTCTTTGTAATGGATAGTTGCTACGAAACATAATCGGGGCTATTGTTTAGTGCTATCTACGATAATAAGATAAAACTCATTGCCCAAATTCTCGCATAAACAGGGCATAATGCTCGGTATCATGGATAAGATGGCACTTTCCGATACTGTACCGGCCACCATCTATACTATTTATCCGACACCTTTTAATTGCCCAGGAGCTTATTTTGGCAGCGAACACCAGATCTTTGATGGCAACTTTACGCCATTTTATAAAACTGGATTCCTATTTATTAATCAACATTTCCACAATTTTCGGTACTTCAGTTTGGGTCATATATTTAACTACGCCGTTCCTGAAACTAAAATTCGCTGCGATATGATTTACAAGGAATTTTTATCCGACTTCGACAATAGGTTAAAGAAAATACAGAGCCAAAGCTCAAGCCTAATGGGGGAAGCTATGGCCGGCATTGAAATTTGCACCACTGCACTCCTTGATCTTCGGATTGCGGTAGGAAAACATGGGTTTAAAAATATCGATGTAGAAATAGATTTTTTCAAGAACGTAAAAAGCCGACCACTTCGTTTTCTGATACATTATACGGAGGTACGTTCCTGCGAAATGAAAATGCCCAAATGGGGATCAAGGGCCAAACTTGAATTTATCGATATCGAATTTGACAGGATCAACACTTTTTTTGAACATCATCCGGACTTTCGGCTCTACATGGAAAGTGGAGCTGTTGAAAATGACAAAAGATACTTTACCCGCAAATACCTTAACGATTTCCCCTTATCCACATCATATAGTTATTTTAAAGATCCGATGTTCAATTCGGCATACGACGAATTGTGGTCGATGATAATGGGACTGGCGCTCTATGGCAACTATTTGACAGGGCTCAAAGCCAAGTTGGACGATACATCCATTAAAGCCTCCGGCCCGCCTGAAAAAAAGGACCCTGCCTTCCGGTTTACTATGTCCCCCACCGCGGCCGTAGAGTTCATCTATGCCTTTAAGGAACTAAGGGCTTTCGACCATGGTAATTTTGACATCAAGCCTTTCACGGATTACTTCGGTGAAGTTTTCGGCATAGAAATAAAAGACCCCTATGGCCTTTTTGCACAGATAGCCAATCGTAAGACAAAACGGGCCAAGTACGTTCAAATGCTGTTGGACGCGTTCCATAATTCGTTGGAAAGGCGGGACGGACATTCATAGGGCAATTATATACCCTATAGTTTGTTGGCATTTCTTTTTTACTGCATTTTCCGGTCTACCTTTTATAAAATTTGTACTGTTTTGGTTCGATTTGGGAAGGTCCGCAAGGCTTCACAAATTTGACCCTACAGTTATATGCCATATAAAAAAATCCGATGGCAGCATCCAAATTTGCAGTAGGAGGATTCTAAAAAGAACCCTTATGAACTAAAATCGATACAAATGCCCGCTGCAATTATTACTACCGACGACCTATTTGAATTTAAGATCGAGCTGCTCGAAGAAATCCGCCAATTACTTATGGAAAAAGCCGTTGGGGAGAGGAACAGGACTTGGCTCCGATCGAAGGATGTTATGCGACTGCTGAAGATCAGCCATGGAACACTTCAGAACCTTAGGAACAACGGCACCATTCCCAGCCACAAGATTGAAGGCCTGATCTTTTACGATGCCCATGAAATCGACAGAATCCTTATCGACAACAGAACCGTCTAAGATTCCGGGGACCAATGAACTACATAAGACATCTGAACGCCGCCTTCCATGAGATCTATTCGGACGACCGCCTGCATAGCGGGCACATCGGCCTTTACATGGCCCTCTTTTTCTATTGGAACCTGCACCATTTCGCGGCGGAGTTCTATGCCAACCGGACAGAGATTATGAAGATGGCAAAAATAGGTTCCCGCTCTACCTATCACCGGTTGATAAAGGAGCTCTCCGAATGGGAATACATAGAGTACCTGCCCACCCAAAGCCCGACACAAAAAACAATGGTAAGGGTGTCCCATATCCGTACCGACGGTAGTACAAAAACGGGACTTACCGGTACACTTATGATACGCTACTGTCCCAAAAATGTACCACCTACCTTATATAATAAACATAACAAACAATATAAACTCTCTAAGAGAAAGCCGAAAAATGAATTTGAGGCAATCGTTTTTTTTAAAAGTAAAAATTGGTCGGCCAATGACGCCAAAAAATTCTACAACCATTACCAAGGGGTCGGTTGGAAAATAGGCGGCAAGGTGCAGATCGAGGATTGGACGGCCATCGCCGAGAACTGGATGCTGAAGGCCAGTGAGATAAAAAGATCCGATACCCTTAAAGCCGTCCCGAAAATCGAGGACCATTTACTGACGAACAATCAAAAGAATTATGGTGAACCCCTCTAAAATTACGGAAGGCGGCGTAGTCTATTCCCTAGGGGAACTCGACGGCAAAAAGGTGGAATACGATTTCATGAAAATCCTCTATTATCTCAACGCCAAGGGCAAACTGCTGTTCGGGAACAAGTTCCATATCTGGTAGGAAAACCTTGATATCGTTTACCGATTGAGCGTTTATTTGATCAAGGATTTCGGGGCCTGTGAAAAGTTCGGCATCGACCCGAAAAAGGGCATTCTGCTTACCGGCCCCGTGGGATGCGGAAAGACAACGACGTTGAAACTGATCAGGCATATCGTGCCCCATATCAGGGCCTATGAGATAATCCCCGCCCGGAACGTCACTTTTGGTTTTAACAACATCGGGTACCGGATCATCGAGGATTATGGGAACAACGGTCTTTACTGTTTCGACGACATCGGGGTAGAGCCAATGGGCCGACATTTTGGAAAGGATTGCAATGTCATCGGGGAAATTTTGCTGTCCCGGCACGAGATATACCTGAAGAACGGCATCAAAACCCATGCAACGACCAATCTCAATGCGAACGAGCTCGAAGATAGATACGGCAAAAGGGTCCGTAGCCGGATGCGGGAAATGTTCAATCTGATCGCATTCAAGAAAGACGCAAAGGACAAAAGAAATTAATACCGGATTCCTGCTTGCGTAGGAGTTACATAAACCAGGACAAATATGAAAATAGCCACTTTCAACATTCAGAACTTATATTACCGTCACAGGGAGCTCGTCCAAAAGGAGCGATCAAAAAATTCATCCGATTGGATAACCGAGCTTGACACGCTTTTACGAAAATATCCGAAAGCTGTCGCCGATAATGAACGCATCAACGACCTGTCCTTTCTTTTAGGTTTTGAAAAAATGGAGGATATGCCCTATGCCGTCTTAAAAAATAAGGCCGGGGATCTTTGCTTTAAGAGGCAAGGCTTCCAAAATATCACGAAAGCTTCCTTTTTGACCGATTGGGAAGGTTGGGTGAAATTGGTGAACAGACCGATACATGAAAAGGCCATATTCAGTAAGGCCTATACAATCGCAGAGACCGACCCCGATATTCTACTACTTCAGGAGGTGGAAGATCGGGCCTCGTTGTGGGAGTTCAATGCCGAATTCCTTCCCCTGCTCAAGGTTTCCCCCTATCGGGAAGTACTGGTTTTCGAGACCAACGACCCGAGGGGCCTTGGAATGGGGATATTGCTCAAAAACGGTTACAGTTTCCAAGGGATGAAGAACCATTTGCACGATTTGGACGCGGACGGCTTTAAACTGTTCGATGTGGATTGCCAGGAATATGAGATCAATACTCCAGACGGGGATAAACTATGGCTGCTGTCCTGTCAATTTTCAACGGACGGCACGCAGCGAAAAAAGCAGGCCGAAAAAGTGGCCGAAATCTATGGCCGTATGCAATCGGAGGGCAAAAAAAGGGCATTGGTCTGTGGCACCCTCAACGATGTGTCCTATAGCGATGCGCTATCCCCAATGCTAAGGGATACCGATTTAAGGGATATCAGCAGGCATGGACGTTTCAAAACGGATACCGATCAAGGCAGGGACGGCGGTTATTTCAGGTTGGGGGCCTATCGTATTGGCGTAAACATCAAACAGAATGACTACCTGATGCTGTCCCCATATTTGTTTGAAAAAGTCCAAATGGCGGGCATGAACCGAAAATGTACCTGGCCGGAAAAGAAACCGAATTGGATATTATATCCCTCGATTACCGCAAAGCATCATGCCGCCAGTGAACATCCGATGGTCTGGGCCGAGATCGCATTATAAACAAGGATACTGCCATTAATGGTACATTGTAATGGATCACAAAATAAGGGGTAGCAACAAATACGGTCGCATGAATTATTACGATTGTCGCATATACCGTAAACGGAAACTCGGATTTGCCCTAAGTTCAATTTATTTCGGAATAATCCTAACTATGTAGGGAATGTTAAAATGGAAAAGGAAATTAAAATCCAAATAAACTATGGCAATGAACAATTTTTTCAAGATCAATTTACCTTACGGGATTAAACGTAATGATAACGGCCATTGGACCGCCTTCAACAGGGAATATAGGCCGCTGGGGGAAAACGACTTTATGAAACATGTTCCCTGGTCCGCTTTCATCTACACGGATTATGGCAGATTATCGGATAGGTTCCTGATGGATCTGGCCGATGGCCCGACCTCTGTTCAACTGGACGAAAACAATGATATTGTCCGGGTCTTTTTTTATGATGATGCCACGAACCCGGCGAACCATCTTAGAGCGGAAAGCAGGTTATGGGAGAATTATTTTGAAAAGTTGAAGAAACTGGCAATGCTAAAGAGAGTGTAGATTAACTATTCCTCTAATTTTAAACATTGCTCTTAAGTTTTGGTAGTTCCGCCTTTATTCAAATAAGAATTTTCTTATCCTATTACAATCAATTTCACGGGCTACTGTCATTTTGGTCAGTTCTTTCCTCAGATCTGTTCAGTGCATCTATTCCCCTTGTTCCCAACACGATGCTCAAGGTTATAATCAGCCCAACTAAGGGAAAGTATATCCACGCCTTCATCATCTCAGGAAAATAATAGGCTGAAACTGTTAGGAACAAGATCAGGACAACAGTGGTAATTGCGATACCGAGCAATTTTGAAAAAATCCGTTTCCTCTCCATGATTCGGTTTTTAAGGTAGTTTGCATAAACGGGAACGATCTTAATTAGACCGGTTTGTGCGCAATGAGAGCCATTTTTATTACAAAAGCCATGCGAACAAACGTATTGCGGCTATCTGAAGGAATGTCACTCTCGTATTATTGATTGTCCAAAAGTATCACCAAGTCCTTTGTCCCTGAACAATATTTGATACCATTTCGTATTATCCATATCCAATACTAATATACATTATTACCGCGTGTAACAGCTCTTGCTTAATCCTATTTGCCGGTTATTACAATAAAGTATTCTTCAAAATAGTAACAATTACCTCATTAAACAATAATCCAGTCTGAGAACGGTAGTCTAATGAATTTATTCAGTTCCTTAAAAGGTCAATAATGGAAACTACTAAAAAGAACGACAAATGGAACTGTAAACGCCTATCTTTTTCATGAAATTTGACAGCCATAAAATGGCGGTTAAAATGAACTCGAAGTGTCCCATAAAAGGGTAATTAACGAGAATACTAAAAAAGACCAGAAATGGGACACTATGACCAAAAACTTTATACTCTAGGAAAACTGTCCCGTAAAACGGCCGTTTTTTTGGGACTTTGTATACCGACTGAGAAAATTGTTAAATTCGTATCGTAAATATATTAGAATTACGTTCTATAAGTATATCCAAGTTTTAAGGCCAGCGATCATTAAAAATCAAGAAAGGTAAAATGATATTTGATACATCCAAATAAAGGAAAATAACTTGAATAATATGGCTTAAATAGATGTGAAAAACAACAACTGGCTTGGTATAAAATTATTTGTTTTTAGATTTTATGGTCTCTTTTCTTGCCCAGTTCATCTATCATAGCAAGAAATCCTTCCCTGTAATTACTGCTTATAGGAATCTCTCTAGAATCAATAACAACACAATGTTTTTTGACCGTTTCTATATGTTTTAATGCTACAATATAGGATCGATGTATTCTTATAAAATACTCCTTTGGAAGTATTTCTAACACTTCGGATATTTTATAGCGCGCCAAAACAGATCCTTTATCCGTGTAGAAAGTGACATAATTACCGTCGCTTTCTATGTATTTAATATTTTGAATAAACAATTGATGAAATTCCGATCCGCTTTTAATAAAAATTGTTTGTTCAGCACTATCTGGAGAAGTTTCAGAACTTGAAGCTGTGATCCTACTATTTTTTTCTAAAAGCTGTTGTGCTTTCATGACCGCTTGAAGAAGTCTATTAAATTCAATGGGTTTCAAAAGATAGTCGACCGCTTTAAGTTCATAACTCTCCAAAGCATATTCTGAATAAGCGGTAGTAAATATAATGAGAGGTGGATTTTGCAAAAACTTAGGAAAGCTGATCCCCGATAATTTTGGCATGTTTATATCCAAGAAAACAAGATCGACCGTATGCTTTTGAAGGTACTCAAGCGCATCTAAAGGATCTCTAAATGTTTTCTTCAAAATGACAAAGGGTATGCTGCTTAAATGAAATTTAAGTACATCAATAGCAGCTGGTTCGTCATCTAGTATTACACAGTTCATAAGGGTGGTTCATCGAGTTGCAACATAAGTAAAGATATAAAATACCCTTTTTCCTCTTTTATTTCCAATTTATAGGCATTTGGATAAAGAATGGGGAGTCTCTTTTTTAGATTATCTAGCCCGAAACCGGAAGGTACATCGGCTAGGCCGTAAATACCTTGATGTATCATATTGGTTACTTTAAAGCTTAGTTTGTTTTGTGCCACCTCCAGTGATATATCGATTACGGACTTTGTTTTGGAATCAATCCCATGTTTGATCGCATTTTCAACAAAAGGAATAAGTAACATTGGACTTATGTTTATGCTTTTGACATCCCCTTTAATCTTGAAATTAATATACACCTCGTCTTCGTCAGCGATTCTTAATTGATATACCTGAATGAAATTTTTAAGGTGATGAATTTCTTTTTCCAGCGGTACTTTATCTTCATTCGTTTCATAAACCATATAGCGCATCAATTCTGCGAGTTTAGCAATTTCATCAGCTAATTCTGGTACATTATGCTTTAGTGATTTGGCATAAAAACTATTTAAAACATTGAACAAAAAATGGGGGTTGATCTTCGATTTTAAAAAAGCCATTTCTGTAGAAAGCTTTTCTTCTAATAATACTCGTTTAAGTTTTTCATTTTGTATCCAATATTTAATTAGGGCATACGACAAAGCGACTAATAAGATAAAAAAACTGACCACGGAATTATAGAGCAAATACACTACGAAAGACTCATTTGCGGAAGAAAAGAAAACAGCTAAATAACTATAATCTACGATACTCTCAAATAAGTTAATAGCTATGAAACCACTTAATATTGAAAAAATCAATGCCTTTATTTTTTTAAGGCGCAAAAATTTTGGGACCAAAAAAAATGCGGTGGTATAAAAAACGGTTTGGTTCATTAGCATCCCGAAAAAGAGGGCGACCCAATAAGGACCCCTGTCTTTCCTGAAATCACCAATAGTTGACGTATAGTTTAAAATTAGAAAGTAACCTATTCCCCAAACTAAAACGTGAATTAATGGTTCTAAATATTTCTTCATTTTGAACAGCTTCCTATCAAAAGTAGAGTTTATAATAAATCAAATTCATTAAAAGGACAAAAGACACCATTGTAGGGACGAATTTGCCCATTGCTGTGAAGTTTGTCTTTTTCACACAATTATGAGTATCTATCACAGCGAAGTAGGTAACGGTCACATTCTTTTTATGGTGTCATTCAAGCAATCTACTATTGTGTCAAAATAATTATAAAATCAAAAGGAAATGAAACAGGTTACAGCAATTTTAATCGCCTTGGTCATGGGGATTAATTCTTTTGGGCAATCAAGTTCCAATAAAGAATTAAAAAAAAATATCGATGTACTTCTTGAAAGTTATGCGCATTACAACCGCTTTATAGGAAGTGTTTCAATTAGTAAGGACAATAACATAATCTATCAAAAAAGCTTTGGATATGCTGATTTAGCGGGGCAGAAAAAGAACACTAAAAACTCCATATTCAGTATTGCTTCGCTTACCAAATCATTGACAGCGGCTGGTATTATGAAATTAGTGGAAGATGGAAAATTGACATTGACAACACCTATCTCAGCCTATTTGCCAGAATTTATGCCAGACTATTCAAAAGACATTACAATTCTACATTTACTCAATAACAGTTCCGGAATGGAAGCCAATATCGGCAGGACGGACGAAAGCGGAAATGGACTTATGCCAGAAGAAACTCCGATAACTTTTATTGAACTACTATGGAAATTTAATGATTCCAAATTGAAATTTGAGCCAGGAACTGGTTATGAATATAATAATTTTGGCTATTTGCTTTTAGCACAGGTCATTGAAAAAGTGAGCGGACAGACCTATGCCGACTTTATGGATCAAGCTGTATTAAGACCTGCAAACATGAAAAATTCGGCCGTTGCAACATTTAAACTAGCACACCAAAAAGCGCAACCGTATTTAGGATTAGGAATGAAAGATTTTCAAGAATTTAATTCGCCTTACGACCCTTCTTGGCTTATGGGAGCGGCTGATATTAATTCGACCACAGTTGATTTATTCAAATTTATGCAAGCTCTGGAGAACGGGACATTATTGACATTAGCATCAATGAATAAACTATACACCGCTACACAAGCAATGGAAGTAAATGATATGCTATCTGGCTTGGGTTGGGTTATTGACCATAAAGGAGGGGAGAAATGGATTTATAACAACGGATTGCTTCCTGGCTATGCTTCAGTGATGGGGTCATTGCCAGAAAAAAACATTAAAATAATCATTCTATCCAATGCTACTTCTGTAAACCCTGTAGTAGAGGAGTTTCAAGGTGAAGTTACTTTTGTTCCTGAAATTACCGATAAAATTATTTCGCTTGTTCAAGGTAAAACTGTAGAAAACTTACCGTTACCAATCAAAATTAAAAACATTAGCATTGCTGATTTTCCTATAACTTATCAATTGGATAATGAGCACTTACTTCTTTTAGAAAAGAAAGAAAACATATACTCATTAGAAACGTCCGGTAAAGAACCTTGGTCAATTTTCACATATACGTTTTCAAAGAATGTAGAAGAAAATAATGCTACCAGCGAAACCGCTTTGTTTTTTGCAAATGCAATGAGTACCCAAAATTTTGAAGGACTTATAGACTATGCTAATGACCAAATGAAGGGTTTTATACGCACAGAGAAAGGCTTAGGGCAGTTAAAAGGAATGTGGTCAAATTTTTTACAACATGCAGGTAAATTCATTTCGTATAATATTTATAAAATTGAAGGAGATGAAGTCAAAAATGTTCATATCAGATTTCACTTTGAAACAGTTGATGTCGGAATGGTGTTAAGTATTGACACCGACCATAAAATACAAGGAATGTTTATGGACGACTCAGTTAAAACAAGTCATATTAATACCGTAAAATTAATTCCAATACGCGACAATGAATATTTTATCAATGGTCATCAAAATGGTGGTATGCAAGATTTAAAAATTATTATTTCCGATGCCCAGCTAACGCTTATAGATGGATCCCAAAAATCTAAAGGAAAATTAATATCCAGTCATCAATAAGGTATCCAGACAATTAATTTTAAATCTTAAATATGTTAACTACCGTCAAAAATCAATCACCCTTCGTCATAACCATAGCCATGCTTGCCCTGATAGCATCAATTATGCTTATGCCCACGGAAGCTATGTTCAACAGAGTTTTTAACGATAATTTTAAGTTGGAGTATGTAGATCGCATCTTCAAAATGAGCTTGCTTTTTATTATAGCTTACAGTTTCATAAGAATACTGAAGATTCAAACGCTTGCAGGTTTAACAGGGCAATTCCCTTGGAAATTTAAATATTTGAATTTAATACCAGCATATTTAATCATAATTGCAATTCTTGGACTTTCAACTCAATACTTATCAATAATAGCTCCCACCAACTTAATCCTATTGCTTTTTGGATGCCTTATGGTTGGCTTTGCTGAAGAGTATATGTTTAGAGGTCTATTACAACCACTCTTCTTAAAAAGATATGGTTCACGTAAAAACGGTATCTTTATGAGTATCCTTTTAACATCGCTGTTTTTTGGTGTTTTTCACCTCCTAAATCTGACCAAGAATGATAATGTTGGGCAAGTTTTGGTTCAGGTGGTCTTTGCGATGTTCATCGGATTCTTTTTTGGGGTATTGGTACTAAAAACCAATAAGCTAATTCCAGTTGCGATTACGCACGGACTTATCAATTTTTCCTTTTCACTGGCTTTTTTACCCAGCCTGAATACCATGCAAGTTGATTTTGACGAGAGCGTATCCCTTGCACCAATAATCTTGACATTGCCACTTCTTATTATTGGTCTTTTTATCTATAAAAAACTGGATGAAAAAGAGATTATTGAAAAATTGGAGATTGAAAATTGAGGAAATCTTAAATATTAGCCATTAATGCGTTAGCCTCAATAAGAGCGGTTGGTGGACTGCTTAGAATGGTTTTATCCAAAAAAAATGAATTCAAGGATAAACATACAGGTTGCTCTAAATAATATTCCGAACCATTTTTCTCCCAGAATTATCGGCGAGGTAAATGATGTTTATATCAAGATAGTAAAAATATTAGGTAAAAAAGTGCCATGGCACCATCATAAAAATGAAGATGAACTTTTTTATGTTGTTGAGGGTAACCTTCTTCTTGAGATTGAAGGGAAAGATAGCTTTATAATGAACGAAGGTGATATTTTTATAGTAAAAAAGGGGATCAATCACAGGGTTTCATCTGATGATGAGTGCAAAATTATATTAATAGAAAACAAAACTACCGCGCACACGGGAGATGTTAAATCTGAAATAACCAAAAGTATTGACGATCAAAGGCAAAGCGAACCTTTATAAAATCGAAAAACCTAATAATCAAAAAAATTAGGCGCTATAATCGGCTACAATCCTTATACCAACCATTAGCCGTATTGTAACCAATCCTCCATTCTTTCGTCTTTTATAAAACCAAACTAAAATGCTAAAAAAAGTATCGGAACGTAAAGAAGCATGGAGGACAATTTCTATTTTCTTAACTATTGTTACAATCACTAGTGCCCTATTTCATTATGCAATAGTTAATTTATACCCTTCCAGCATCTACATCGGAGGGCTCATGTGGTTTCCGGCCCTGGCAGCGATAGTTACATTAAAATTGAAAGGGCTGCCTGTTTCTTCTTTGAAATGGGACTGGGGAAATTGGAAATATATTCGCTTATCGTATTTCGTCCCTGCCTTATATGTTTTGATTACCTATATGTTCATCTGGTCTTTCAGTTTGGGAGGATTACCGAATGGGCAAATGGTTTTAGATTGGGCCAAAGAACTTGGATTAGTTGGAATAGGAACATTAAATGCAACATTTTCAGTAATCGTGGCAGTTATCTTGTTAGGAACTGTTGGTGTTATTCGAGCAATGGCCACTACTTTGGGAGAAGAAATCGGTTGGCGAGGATTTTTCATCTATGAACTGAGAAAGGTGCTGTCTTTTAAGGGTGTTTCTCTTTTTAGTGGAATTGTTTGGGCTTCTTGGCACTGACCATTAATAGTATATTATGGTGGAAATATCCCTTTGGAAATGACTGTCTTTTTTATCGTTATAATTTCCATGTCGTTTATTATGACGTATTACACCTCTAAGTCCAACAGTTTATGGCCAGCAGTAATCTTTCATGCGGTTAGTAATGTGTATGTTCAGAAAATATTTCCCCCGCTGACATCGAAAATCGAAGGATACGAACATTGGCTTGGCGAATATGGAATTATGTTCGCCATAGTTACCCTTTCATTTGGATTATATTTTTGGAGAAAAGCTGAAAAGGAAAATTTATAAAATAAAAACTGCATACAACACCTCATAAAATTTATACTTACAAATAAAATGCTGGCATTAATTATGGTTATATCAATCCTTGCTCCTCTAATGATTTTCTCAACTTAGCCTGATTTTCCCAAAACCGGTCTTTAATTTTTTGCATTGTTTCGTTAAACCCAGGATGGTTTTTCAAGGGTTTCATAATAGGATCTAACTGCATAAATATCAAAATCCAGTATTGGTAATTAACTTGAGATGCGAAAATGTCGAGTTGCTCGATGGCTTGATTATATTTACCCTCATGGGCATACTTTACGGCCATACTGGCACTCTTGTAGATAGATTGATTTATTTCACAATAATCTTCGTAAGCCTTGAAATAATCGGCTGCTTCTTCATCCAAACCCATCTTTTCGTAGACCACACCTATCTTTATATCCTCATGGGGGTAACTATTCAGACCCCCTTTTTCTTTGGCCTGTACAAATTTTTCAAAGTAGAAAAAAGCATTGTCATAATCCTCTTGGTAATAATGGAAATTGGCTACGTCTTGCAAGATGTCCAAGCGCGTGGTATCCTTTTGCCACTCTTGCTCCAATAACTTCGTGGTTTGTTCAATATTCCTGTCCTTGGCAAATAAGATCAACGTTTTCAAATAGGGTGCGTAATAGTTCTTTGGATCAAAATCCAATGACTTATTAATATGCGTTAAAGCCTCTTCAATAAAACCAGTTTGGATAAGCGCGTTGCTTAACTCCAAATAAATATAACTTTTGGTAGTCGGGTCATTGGCCGCAATATCTAGCTGCACACGCATTAATGCATATTTCAGGTGTTTGGCAGTATCCGGAAGGTAACTGCCGTATAAAATGGAGAGCACTGCGACTACTGCCGATGAATTTGGATTGTATTCCAATGCTTTCTCTAAATGGGGCAGCGCCAATCGATATTCCCCGATATACATGTAATAAAGTGCCTTTGCAATCAGGCTTACGTCGGATTTGGAATCATATAATAGCGCTTTGTCCGCATAGCTATTTATTTGCTGCATGTATTGTTTCTGGTTCTGAACTTTGTCCAACTGGTAATACGATATCGAAATATAGGCGAAGGCCAGCGCAAACTGTGGATCATTTTCGATCGCTTTTTCAAATAAAGGAATCGCTTTTTCCCATCCTTCATTAGTTTCAGCGTAGTATGGGCCGAGTGCTTGAAGGTAATAATCGTACGCCACGAGATTTGCAGTAGGTCTTTTCTCGATTTGTTCCAATTCGGCGGGTGTCACAACGGCCTCGATGGCGGCTGCGATTTTTTGGGCCACTTCATTCTGCAACGCGAATATATCACCGACTTCACGGCTGTATTGCTCACCCCAAATAGGTCTGTCACTTGAAGCCTCGATCAATTGGATACTGAGCAAAACCTGATTACCAACTCGTTGTCCACTACCCTCTACCAAGTAATTAACATTCAGTTCTTCAGCTATTTCTGCAATCCCCTTTTCCGTATTCCTGTATTTCTCTACCGAGGTTCTACTGATCACCCGCAGATCCTCTATCTTTTGAAGGTTGCCCAAAGCCGATTCCATAAGCCCATTGACAAAATAAAGGTTGGTCGAATCGCTACTCTCGTTCTTGAAGGGCAAAACTGCTATGGTCTTTTCCAATTCCACGACGGACTCAGCATCTTTTTTGCTGAAAAGAAATAATGAACTAACTATCACAACCAAGGATAAAGCTGTAATTATCTTCCACTGATATTGCTTCAAAAAATTGGAACTAACATCCTCTTGTTCCATGTCTTCTTCCAACGACCCTCTTCCAACCTCACCAGGGGGATACCCATACTGTTCCCGGAAGCATTTAATAAAGTAGGAGGTACTTCCAAAACCGACTTGATAAGAAATCTCGGAAACAGTTAAAGAAGTTTCCTGGAGTAGCCCCATCCCTTTTTGAAGACGAACCTGACGAATGAACTGGCTTGCAGAATGTTCTGTCTGTTTCTTGATTTTTCTGAGCAGGTTGGAACGGCTCATGTTCATCGCATCCGCCAGTTCGGAAACCCCAAACTGTTCATTGGAGAGATTTTCCAAAATTATGGCTTCCGCTCTCTTGATAAATTCTGGCTCAATGTTCGGTGTATTCGACATGCTTTTCCTTGCTAAGACGAATGTAGAAAATTATGTAAACACATACCGCTTTGCTATTTACCAATTTACTTAAAAAAACCACCATTTGCGTCATAATTGATATCATTGTGCCATAGTTTTTATGCCTTCCCCAAACTTTATGGATTTAGCCGCATAGCTAATAAGTCTTGCATCAGCGTCTATAAGATCTTTGTAGAAACAAAAATTAAAAATCAATTATTAAAAATCAAAATTATGAAAACACCTAAAATTAATTCTTTTAAGAGCTTTGTAAACATTTCCATTGTCCTTGTTCTATTGACATCCGCCTGCGCCCAGTCGGGTAGTAAGTCCAAAGCTCAAACGGTTACTAAAATTGAAGCCAAGGAGGTCGTAGAGAAACCAAAAATAGATATTCAAATGGCAGTACTATCGGATAATCTAGAAGCCGTTAGGCAGCATATTGAAGCAGGGACCGATATCAACAAGAAGGACGCTATGAGTGGTTCCACCCCTTTGATCTCCGCCGCGAGTTTTGGAAAAAACGATATCGTCAAAGCACTCATTGATGCCGGGGCGGATTTAAACCTTAAAAATAATGATGGGGCTACCGCCTTGCACACGGCCGCATTCTTTTGTCATGTCGAAATCGTTCAGTTGCTCATCGATGCCAAAGCGGATAAAACCGTAAAAAACAACTTTGGCGCGACACCAAGGGAAAGTGTTATGGGACCTTTTACCGAAATAAAGCCCATTTATGAAATGCTCCAACAACAATTAGGTCCGCTTGGTTTGCAACTTGATTTAAACGAAGTAGAAAAAACGCGTCCGGTTATTGCCATGATGCTGCAATAATTTAGCTACAATCCCTATTACAATGAAAACAGAAAGAAGACATGATATCGATTGGCTAAGGGTCATTGCCATTGGTTTATTGCTTATCTATCATATAGCCATAATTTTTCAGCCGTGGGCCCTGTTCATCGGTTTTATAAAGAGTGACGAACCGGTAGAGGCCTTATGGACACCCATGACCATGTTGAACGTTTGGCGAATTCCACTTTTATTCTACGTTTCGGGAATGGGACTCTATTTCGCCATGCGCAAACGAAACTGGAAGCAATTACTTCTGGAACGGACAAAACGAATTTTGTTGCCCTTCGCTTTTGGTATTGTGGCGATTACTCCATTGCATATGTTCATTTTTCAGAAATACTACCATATGCCATTGAGCTATTACCCCCATCAAGGTCATTTATGGTTCTTGGGAAATATCTTTGTTTATGTAATCTTGCTCATACCATTGTTTTACTATTTAAAAAAGCATGAGAACGGTAAAATTAAAAGAGCATTATCTTGGCTAATGAGCCATCCCGGTGGACCTTTGTTGATATCGCTATTTTTTATCATTGAGGTTCTTCTGGTGAATCCGCAATTGTTCGCACTGTATGCCCAGACGTGGCATGGCTTTTTTAATGGTTTTCTTGCTTTCTTTTTCGGTTTTCTTTTAGTGTACAGTGGTAAAACCTTTTGGCAAACGGTTTTGAAATGGAGATGGTTTTATGTAGGCTTCGCTATCATGCTGTATAGCATAAGATACACACTATACGCTACGGAAGCACCCGGTTATTTGATGGCCATTGAATCCAATTGCTGGATTTTTGGGGTATTCGGTTTTGGTTATAAGTATTTGAACAAACCAAGTAAAACCCTAAGCTATTTAAGCCAAGCAGCGTATCCTGTTTATATTATCCACATGTTTGTTTTATACGCTGGTGCCATGTTAATATTGCCATTGGAACTGCCCATCCTATTAAAATTCATTGGCATTGTAGCTTTTACAGGCTTAGGATGCTACCTTAATTATGAATTCATCATTAGAAAGATCGGTTTCCTAAGACCTTTGTTTGGACTGAAATGGAACTATAACCAAGTGATAAAAGTAAAAAATAGTACAGAACCCATTGGGCCAACTACTGAACAAACAACAAAATAATGTAATCACGACATGAAAAAATCAAAACGAATACTAAAAATCATATTTATTATGGCAACCATCAGCTCACTATTCTTTGTACCATGGATTTTGCTAAGAATACTGTTAACACCAATACCTGATACGGTTCAGGAACAGGTCGATGACTCCATTGGATATAAGTTGGACGGTGTAATAGTATACGTGGACCAAGCGGGGAAGCCCCCGGAATTTTATGCCGCTGGCTGGCAGGATCGAAAAAAGAAAATTCCTGCCGACCCCAAAGCCTTATTTAAAATTGCCAGTATTAGCAAGTTATATGTTGCGGTTGCCGTCGCCAAATTGGTAAATGACAAGCAATTGTCTTTGGATAAAACGCTTGCTGAATACTTGCCCGAACTAGCGGGACGAATTGAAAATGCCGATAAAATTACCTTGAGAATGATGGTGCAACATCGGAGTGGCATTCCCAATTACACCGACTATCCTGGTTTTTGGGAAAAAGATTATTCTAAAAGCATTGAAAAATCGCTCGGTTTGATACTGGATACGCCAGCTGAATTTGCACCGGATAAAAAATATAGGTACTCAAATACGAATTATTTGCTGATCGGCGAAATCCTTGATAAAACGTTGGGATATAGCCATCACCAATTTAGCAAGAAGGAAATTTTGATGCCACTTGGGCTGAATAATACGTACAGTTTGCTCAGTGAAGTGGATTTAGAAGATGTTATGAGCGGGTATGACGTAAGTTATGATGGCGATTTAAAGCCCAATGATTTTATAAGCCCTGCTGGCTCAATGGTGGCTACAGCGGCCGATGTGGGAATATTCTTGAGGGCCTTGAACGATGGCTCTTTGCTAGATGCCAATGAACAAGCTATTTATTCATCTATTTATGCATACGAACATACAGGATTATTGCCAGGATACAGCAGTATTGCCAAGTATCACAAAGATATTGATGCGGTCGTTATCCTGTTTGTAAATACAAGTGGCGGATACTCATGGAATGTATCGGAAATCGTATATAAACGTATTGTAAAAATTCTAAGAAGGAATAAACCTGATGGTTCTGAAAAAATATAACACGATGACAATGAAAAAAACAAAACGAATCGCAAGGATAGTATTTATCATTGCAAGTATAGGCTCGTTGTACTTCGTACCATGGATTTTAGTTAAGGCTTGGATAGTACCACTACCGGAAACGGTTCAAGAACAATTAAATGAGGGCATTGGTCACGGATTTGATGGCATAATCGTTTACGTGGACCAAGCTGGGAAGCCACCGGAGTTTTATGCCGCTGGTTGGCATGACCGAAAAAATAAAATAACTGCCTATCCACAAGCCTTATTCAAGATTGCCAGTGTCAGCAAGTTATATGATGCTGTGGCTATCACAAAATTGGCCAAAGCAGGACGCTTGTCATTAGATGAAACCCTCGCTGATTACTTTCCGGAACTTGTGGGACGAATTGAAAATGCAGATAAGATTACCTTGAGAATGATGGTTCAACATCGAAGCGGCATTCCCAATCTTACGTCCAATCCCGATTATTGGGAAAATCCAGCAAACAGCGGTAAAGATGAACTTGAATTTGCACTTGATTTGCCGGCTGACTGGATGAGATAAAAACTCATTTTTTAGACATTTCAAAAAAAACTCGACTTGAAAGAGTAATGAAGAGAAATAATGAAAAAGGATCCACTTTCGAGTTTGAGGTAAGTAAACAGGATTTTGACTTTATGGAGAGTTGGTTTGAAAAACCAACCGAAATAGAAATGGCCAACGGCATAACCATTACGGAATAAAATGTGTGGCAGCAACGTATATAAAACATTTTCTATCAATATTAATAATTATGAGTTTATCCGTACAGGTGCAAAAATGGTTAGATACTTCCTTATACCCTTTTGAAAATAAATATATACAGTTGGCTGCTGATAAAATGCATTATGTAGATGAAGGCAAGGGAAATGTTATTCTATTCATTCACGGCACTCCCACTTGGTCGTTTCTTTACCGAGATTATATTTCTTCATTATCCAAAAAATATAGATGTATAGCAATTGATCACATAGGTTTTGGATTATCTGATAAACCAGCGGATTTTGATGGAAAACCGCAATCTCACTCAAAAAATTTAACCGAATTTATAGAGAAAATTAACCTTAAAAATATAACGATTGTCGTTCACGATTTTGGAGGTCCAATAGGTCTCTCTTCAGCAATTCAGAATCCTGATAGAATAAAACAAGTCGTTATGTTTAACACATGGTTGTGGGAAACAAAAAACAACGCTGATGCACAAAAAATCAATAAAATGATCAACAGTGGAATAGGAAGGTTACTGTACTTAAGAATAAATCTTTCAGCCAAAGTTTTATTGAAAAAAGGATTTTATGATAAAAAGAAGCTGTCAAAAAAATTCCATAAACAATACATCCAACCTTTTCCAAATAAGACCTCAAGATTATCATTATTAAATATTGGAAAATCATTAGTTGGTTCATCTGATTGGTATCAAGAACAATGGGAAAATTTAGACAAATTAGAACAAAAATCTTGGCTTATTCTGTGGGGGACAAAAGATGACTTTATCACAAGAGAGTATTTACAAAAATGGAAAAATAGATTATCAAATTCTGTAGTAATAGAATTTGATTGCGGACATTTTATCCAAGAAGAAAAAACAAAAGAAACAATTCAAGAGATTGAAAACTTTATGCAAAAAACGGAATGAAACGTGCCGTAATTACTAAGTATTCGGCCCGCCGATAGGCTAGGGCTGAATATCGTGATGACGGATCCGGTCACTCCTTATGGAGAAAGCGTTACTTTTAGTATTTGGTTTGTGATTTGCGTTTTGGAAGGCTTGCGGTGGCCTTGTGTCAGACTTTGAGTTCCAATCTCTTCTTTAGTGATCTAGCCTTAATTTTTTAATCTGTCCGTTGATCTTTGTGCCACTTTTAGAATGAACTACCTCGGAGGCAAAGCTATCGAGGTACCAGAATCAAGACCGCTGCGCTTCAAGAGCCAAGAAACTAGTCCTATTGTCTTGGCTCTTGGTCTTAGTCTCATGGTTCTTTGCATGTTGTGATTATCTGGACGCTACACCCGAGGCAGAGCCTCGGTAAATTCTATTGATTAAATAAAAGACAAAAGACACTAAACTTATTGCCAAGACGTGTTTATGATATTGGCTTTTTTTCTATTCTTAAAAATTACGCTGTAGTTCCTTTGGTTAGCCTATTTATCTAAAATTAAGGAAAGGATAGACTTTGATGAAGGTCTATCCCGTCTTTAATAGTTTGTAACGATGAAGTGCTACATATGGTACTGGTACTGTCCAGTTTCTGTCCAGCGGATCCGTTTGCTATTCTTAAGGTTTTGAAAGAATGTAAACCTTTTAGATTCCGTTGGCAATTGGTTGATGATTATTTTCATGACTGTTTTTTTTATCCCTGAACTAGTTTCAGGGTATGATTGATGTGCTTTTCAAATCGTGATTAGCGATTAAAATTTCGGTACTGCGCCCATTGGGCTCTTTTGCTATTGCTAAAAGATGAAAAGTACTGTCCTGTTCTTGATTCTGTTGCTGTTGCTGTGATTGATGCTTTCATGATTTGTTTGTTTTTAGTCCCGATAGCTATCGGGAGTTGATTGTTGTTTTTGATAACGATTATCTGTTAAAGTTTCTGTACTGCGCCCATTGCGCTCTTTTGCTATTGCTTAAAGACGAGAAGCAATGTCCTGTTCTCGATTCCGTTGCTGTTGCCGTGCTTGATGCTTTCATAATTTCTAGTTTTAATATGTTTTTATTATTGTTTTAAATTGACTTACAACTGATAGACGAAGAAGTTTCTATTTTGTTACAGTACTATGCAATAAAAGGTACTATATTGTATAATATTTAACATTGGGGTCAAAAGATAAATTATTTAAATAATTGATTAAAAGGTGCTTATAATTCAAACTAGCTAAAAGAGCTAGTCTTAGCATAGGCATCAATTAGTTACTCCATGTCTCTTTCTTTGTACTTGAAGTGCTGTCCGCCAATAGATGCTTCTACATTAAACCGCCTTTTGTGGCAGTAAAGACAGCGACCCCGTCTTGATAGGGCGCATCAATTGATGCGCCGGCTTTTAGGACAACTGCGGAAGCTTGGGCATCGAATTCTAATTTTCCATTGATGAATTTTTCAAAAGTTTCCTCATTTTCAAAGAAGATGATCTCTACGTACTGCTGTCCTTCCAATTGAATTCCTACCGTGGCTTGTTTCAGATGCGTTTTTCCAACCTATATATGATTTTTATACACCATACCATTTCCAGCGGCGCCACCAATGCCCATGGCCGCTTTTGTAATTCGTGGACAGACAGCATACCCGTAAGCTTTGTTCTTGAATGATTCTAGTCTAGGTCTTTTTTCCAGAATGGTACTTAATGCATGCTTTGATTCATTTTATAATTCTGGGTTCCAACCATCTATCTGAGCATTGGCATGAAATGCCACTAAAAGCAAAATAATTGCTTTTATAATCCGGGGCTCTCTAAATAATGTTGTTTTCATAATGTTAACTTTTTTCATTGTATTGTTTGTTTGTTTGATAATATTTGATTTTGCACTTCAACCGCTATTAAATTGCTTTTCCACGATTGAAATTTTTAACCTGCCTGACGGACGGCAGGTTGATGTTGATACTTGAAATTGTTTGTGTTCAATATGCATTTATTATAGTTTCTATACCAAGAGCATAGCATTCTTTGCAATTTCTATAACTGGATAAAGAGGATGACATTCTTAATATTAAGCGTGTAGTTGTTAAATATTTTAATTAATAGCTATTTATATTCATAGCATCTCCACTATTAAATTCCCTTTTTTATGGCCAGTATCTACATATTGATGTGCTTCGGCCACTTCTTCCAATGGATAGCATCTATCAATGACCGATTTTAACTGCCCGGATTCCAAAAGTGTTTTGAGCTCATTTAGGAGCAATCGAAGCTCTGGAACCGGTTTCAGACCTGTGGCAGAAAACTTTGCTTTCTTGCTGCCGAACATGGATGTCCATAGCATTTGAAATAACAATGGTAAACTAAGCACAGGGGAGAGGTAGATACCATTTAGCTCCAATACTTTTTTACATTTTGCGAATGAACTTTTACCCACTGTATCGAAAATGATGTCATAAGTCCGTCCTGTTTTGGCAAAGTCCGTTTGAGTGTAATTGATTATGTGATCTGCACCGAGGGATTTTACCATGTCAACATTAGAAGTACTGCATACCCCCGTGACTTTTGCACCTAGATGTTTGGCCAACTGCACCGCAGCGGTACCAAGACTTCCCGAAGCACCATTTACTAAAACAGATTGTCCACGTTGAACTTCAGCTATTACTTTCAGGAAATTCCAAGAGGTCAACGGTCCGTCACAAATAGATGCTAACTCTTCGTGGGTTAAATTCGAGGGTTTGAGAGTCAACACTCCGTTCTCTGGAACACAGGTATATTCGGCATTCGTACCTGCCCCAAAAAGGGATTCCCCGAAAACTTCGTCTCCGACTTGAAAAAGCTTCACATAGTTACCGATGGCTTCTATTGTTCCTGAAAAGCCGGTACCGGCAATAGGGTGTTTGGGTTTTGTAAGTCCAATAAAGAGTCTTCCAAATAAAGGTGTTCCTTTTCGCATCATGGTATCGGCTGCGGTTACGCTGGCCGCATAGATTTTTATAAGAACCTCATTGTCTTTCGGTGTGGGTTTCTCTATATCCTGAAGTTGCAGTACATCAGGCGAGCCATATTTAGTGGTAATGATTGCTTTCATCTTCTTAAGTTTTTATTAATTTCTTATACAAAAGTAGGGGTAGGATGAAAGCCAGTCGTTCGGGTTTGAGAATCGGAACATATCATTTCTGGATGGAGAAAAGGCAGACTGTTTTTTAGTTGACCACCTGAAAACAATTGGAACCTTTTAAATAATCATACCCGCCTTGGCCATTCTTTTCAAAACATTCTCCAAAGAGTTTAATCAGATTAATCTCGTAGGTTTGAAGTGGGCCTTCTAATCGATTCAGAACGGAAGAGTGTAGTTTTAGTTTTTCATTCTTGTAACCTTTTTCAGAAGCAAAAAAAATGAGTTTACGTTCTTTTTTTGGATAGAATAACTTGATAAAGCCTTTTCTTGGATTGTTGGTAGCATCAAATTGATTTTCGTATACTTTAATGTTTGATGGGAGTAACGCATATTCTTGAAGTTGGTTTATCATCCAGTTCAAGGAGACTCCGCTTATGTTCGTATTCAATGCACCACCTCCTACGTCGGAATGGGCTCCAAAAAACCAAACATCGTTTGCAATGTCTTTTGGGTTGGTCTCCTTGCATTCTCGAACCAAATATTCATTACTTAATAAAGAAGGGGTAAATACGGAACTTCTATTATCATTCAAAGAGAGTGCCTGTGATGCCTTTTTCACATTGCAAAGCTGGTCGTTATAATCGGTTTCTTCCACATAGTAGTCATCTTTGTAATCAGGAATTCCCAAGGAGGCAACAGTATCCCACAATTCCATAAACTCAATTTTATAACTATCATAAGGCAATCGCTGATTTGTGACCTCAAAAACAGCATCTCTCCTTTCTTGAATTGTTTTTTCGCCTTTATGGGCGTTGTATATTCTTTTGATGAAATCCAGTCTTTTATTTTTTGGGATTCTCCTCAAATCAACAATGCCCGCGGAGTGAATCATACCAGCAAGAATACGGGCCATAAATGCACCTCTACTAAAACCGAACAAGTAAATTTCGTCCCCACGTTCGTGGTCATAATGCTCGGCCAAATACAAATAAGCATTGCAGACCTTTCCACGAATTCCCGATCCTATGAGTATTCCAATAAAATCAGCGCCATTACCTACACCTCTAAAGTATGCTGCCTCTACATTCGGATTGTCTTGCAGGGTAACTAGATTATAAAGTTTGGAGACATTGGTATAGCTTCGTTCATTGTTCGCGGTGCCATCCAAGAAAACTGCTATATTTTTTGGAAGAACATTTGAGGAAACGGGTTCGTGCAGAATGGCCTTTTTGCTGCCACAACTCGATAAAACAATGGCAAGGTATAAGAAAGCAAGCCATTTTACGGATTTCATAATAGAGATTGTTTGGAGAGGCAACATGTATAGATAGTTTATGATTTCTAAAATCCGGTTTACTTGAACTGATTTACAACAATCTTGGTAAAGGTTTTTCTCAGTATTTCGAAGGAAGAGGGGTCTGTTATATCCACCATAAAAACACTGACCAATTGTTTTCCTTCTTCGAGAGCGAGGTTGAATATTTGCGCCTCCAGGACATATGTTTTCGAGGTAGTAGCGAAAGATTCCTTCATGTCGGTGGAGTTAAGAACCGAACTTTTTTTGTCTTCATATCCTTCAAGAAAGCCTATTGGTTCGGATAAAGCTCCATTTTGGGTCTCGATGGCCTCTTTGAGCGAGATCACCATGATACCTAAGATGCCAGCGTCCTTGCACCTTTGTGTTCTATCGGCTTTTTCACTAGGGGTTTTTGCCCGTTTCAACGATGGAAACTGTATATGGGATTCAATGGCATTCAGCTTTCTGCCGCGTAGTTTGTTCGCAATTGCCATTTCATAGGATTTTCGAACATCCACTTTTAACTTTTCCGTTACTACTAAAATATTGGCATTCGAAAGAGTATCGAAATCTTTCGATTTCCAGGAATCTGCCAGCTCGGAGGTCGCACAGCTCCAGAATAGTATAAGGAAACTACATAAAACGATTACGTGCCTAGTCTGCAGACGATTTTGGGTTAAAATTGTTTTCATCCTAAAAAATCAAATTTTTATTTGCCCCAAAAATAGGAGCAGGATGAAAGCCAATCGTTCAGGTTTGGAAATCGGAACTAATTTGCGATTACTTCTTTCCAATAGGCCCTAGGCGTAATGCCCATGGTCTTTTTGAAGTAGGTATTAAAAACGGTCTTGGAGTTAAAACCGCTATCGTAGGCCAATGCCAAAATGGTCAAATGCCGCTGTGAAGGGTCGGCTACCTTTTCTTTAAAGATTTCCAAACGATACGAATTTATGAATTCGGAAAAGTTTTTATTAAAACCCTCATTGAGCAATTGTGACATATGGTTCGGAGGGATTTCCAGCATCTCCGCCATGTCGCGAAGTGTCAAATTAGGGTCAAGATGTGGTATCGACTCTGATATTAATCGGTCTAACTGTAGCTTATATTTTTCGAGAAGCTTTTTGTCAAATAGAGGCTTTTGATATTTCCTTTCGGAAACCTCAAAAGTTTCATCCTTCCCAAAAATTTGCTGCATTAATTCTTGGAATCGAGGCTCCGAACGCAAATTTTTGGCAACTGGCTCGGTATTGAGAAGAAGCATCATGGGTAAACGGTGTTCAAAACCCTTTTCCATCCAGGCGACTGCCTCATCATTATTTCCTAGTAAAGCATTTACTAAGATTAAAAATTGCAAGGCACTCCCCATACCATCGGTCTGCAAGGCCGATTGTAACTCGCTGAACCCATTAGCTAAGAACTTAGTATTTCCAAGGGCCGCATGAGCGAGGGTCATTCCACCAAGTTGGGTCAAATCCCCCTTCCTATCAATATCAAGGTTACTAAAGTATTCCAAGCCTTTATCGGCATGACCTTCTAAGATTAGCGACGTGCCGATATATAAAGAAGGAAAGGGGAGGTTCGGCTTTAGCTTCAGAGCCTTTTCAAAATATGGCCTTGCGGCATCAAAATCTTCCTTTAAATAATATAGAAAACCCTTGTAATGTTGGTTCATCGCCGCGAACGGATCCAATTCCAAAGCTTTTTCCGTAAAATTAAAAGCTGCATCAAGCTTACCTTCAACGGTCAAAAAATTGGCCATGGTAAGGTACATTGCGTCCGTGGGGCGACTTTCTATGGCATTGGCCAAGTGGGCATAGGCTCCTTTAAGGTCCCATTTTTGCCAACCGCTGATCCATGCCAGGTTTAATTGAACTTCAGGTAAATCCCCATCTAATTCAATGGCCTTGTCTAGAAATGGTTTTGCCTTTATAAAGGCATCGTAGGCAGGAATTAAGCCCATGGTACCCAGAAAAGCATATCCCTGATTAACGCCCAAATACGCCAAAGCAAAATCAGGTTGTTGGGCTATCACCTCTTCAAATATTGAAATTGCCCTTTCGGTGCCCTGTACATCCAACTTCATTAAATGATATTTGCCTTCCAAATATTTTTTATATAACGCAGCGGATATGTCCTGTGCAGGGACCAACAGATCATCGATCTTAAAATGTCCCACATGTTCCCGCAACTTGTCCGCAATGATTAAGCTGACCTCATCCTGAACGGCAAAAATATCATCTATCGAACGGTCGAACGTTTCCGACCAAAAATGAAAATCGTCGGAAACATCAATCAATTGGGAGGTAATCCGCATCTTGTTTCCCGATAAACGGACGCTACCTTCCAAAATATTGGAAACATTCAGCTCTTGACCGATTTTTGAAATCGGGATATTCTTGTTTTTAAAATGAAAGGAAGAAGTCCGTGAGGTTACCTTTAAGCCTTTAATTTTGGTAAGGGCATTGATGATTTCTTCGGTCATGCCATCGCTAAAATATTCGTTATCGGCATCGGCACTCATATTGACAAAAGGAAGTACCGCTATGGTCTTGTCCTCTTTTTTAGATTCTCCCCTTAGTTCGGAACGATCGGGAAATTTTATCCCTTCGCTGGCGACTGCAAAAACCTCAATAGGCTTTGCGATGTTCTTAAGCTTAAAATACCCTAGCGATTTTGTGGCAACTTGCGGATGATTTTTGAGTTCATCGTTCAACTTTCCGGATATGAGAATTGAACCTGCAACGGCCAGACTCTCGATTCGGGAGGCAAGATTAACACCGTCGCCATAGATTTCTGTACCATCAAAAACAATATCCCCCAAATGCAAACCGATACGCAACGGAACAGTATTTTCTTTTTGCAGATCCCGTTGAATGGCGATGGCACATGCTACAGCTTCCACTCCGCTCGAAAATGCGCTTAGCGTTCCGTCCCCATAGTATTGTATGATTTCGCCGTGGCACCCTTCATGATACTTTTTGAATGTTTCCCGATGACGTGACCTCATTGCCATTGCCGCCGTTTCATCTTTTTGCATCAAAGCGGTGTACCCGACAATGTCGGTAAACATGATGGCGGAGATACGACGGTTTTTAATGGTTGCCATGAGTATGCTTTATCTATATTTAATGGGTACAATAACTGTTTTTTTCTTAACGTTTTTGAGAATACTAAAAATACAATAATTATCGGGCTATATTATATACAGCTGGGTGGTGTAAAGTCTGAGAATTGAATACCGAAACTATTATGCGTAGTTTTTTTGGGTTGGGCAGTAAATGAGCTATTACTCTGGCTAATGATATCTTGGAAGTAAGCAACATTGTTATTAAATTTTGAAAAAAATGGTGCCAAATCTTGAGTGTCGGATAGTCCCGACAAACGAAGGTTTTACATGACTATGACTTTATGGAACTCAACCCTCCACATTAGCAGCAAAAAATAGCTGTCCGGCCAATAAACTTTAACACCAATGGGGTTTTATTAAACTAAGTTTAATTGCGAGGCCAACAATTGAGTCCATATTTAAAGGGTAATTTAAACCGGCCTCTCCTAGGACTATCCTCTATTAATAATTCGGGTATTTAATCGTTCCTTTAAATGTACTATCAAGGAGCAAAGATATAGGCAAGTGCTAAAATTACGCAATGCTTCCCGGGCCTTTCTGTTTTCTGCATGGTCGGGGCCGCCGAAACGTAAAATCCATAAAAAAGGCATGAAAGTACTTTCCGGTCCTTCATATAATTCTAAATCGTTACCTTTAACAGTTCAATCCCTTTTCATCAGGAGTTTATGATACTGTTAAAGACTTCTTGTAAAATCTTATTCAGAAGGGCTACCAAAGCTTTCGATATCTCAATCATGGTATACATATTTTATGAGTGTTTCCAAAATCAGGAGCGCATAGGCAACGATACTTGATTCCTTACTAATATGCTCGGCTTCATCGATGTTCGACAAAAAGCCCAATTCCGTTAATACACTGGTGAATTCACCGGTCTCACGGAGCACCTGATAGTCTCCAAATCTGATTCCACGAT
This sequence comes from Pricia antarctica, assembly GCA_011050085.1. Lineage (GTDB taxonomy): Bacteria > Bacteroidota > Bacteroidia > Flavobacteriales > Flavobacteriaceae > Pricia > Pricia antarctica_A. Next base: position 32,552 of record DRGL01000030.1, read on the forward strand.
TTTTGAGCCCTAACTTATTGCTTAGGCCAGCCGTAAATAATCGGGCCAGACGTTCAGCTTTTCTATTACTCTGTTTTATATAAACCTCAATGCCGTGGGCCTTCCTTCTAATAGCCCCGTTGCAGTGTATGGATAGAAAGGCATGGGGCTTTAAGGTATTGGTAAGCTTGGTTCTATTTCTTAATGAAATCAACGTATCCGTATATCGTGTACTATAAATCTCCAAACTGTCCCCGAACATTTCCCGGTTCAGCAGAAGTATTTCCATCGTTATATGGAAAACCACATCTTTTTCCCTTATCCCATTGATCCCGATCGCACCGGAATCGGTTCCCCCATGTCCCGGGTCGATGACAACTATCGGTCTTTGCCATTTATCTTGCCCATACGCTTGCTGTGGAACTATGTAAATTATCCAGATTAAAAAATAGGAACAGAATCGCTTTATCACATCAAAATTTTAGGTGCGTGTTGCGCAATTTTCATCGATTCCTGGAAACGGCTTAGAATCCGTGAAAATTTAACGTTCTCGACTGTTAATTTTTAAGCGATTCTCCGTGTTCGGCACATTTCGTTTCAAATTCGCCAATAGTGATTCATCGACTGTCCTATCGGACATCAAAAAACCAACACCTATGAAAAAACAGATTAAAGCGCTTTTGCTGCTCTTAATGGCAACGGCACCGACCTACGCCCAGATAGGGGGCATCGAGGATTCCGTGAACGAGATATCGGATACCATTCGGGTCATCTTCCCCATAATCCTAGGGGTCATCTTCCTTGTCGGTTTCCTGTTCAATGCAGGGCACTTTTTCGGCGAGAACGCCGACCTGAAAAAAGGGATTACCCGGGTATTGGTATTTGTGCTGATCGCAGGGGCCGTCGTGGGCATCTTTACCTACCTGATAACCCTGGTCGTATAATGAAGGGCTACAGGGTATATCGGGACATCCGCAAGCGGGCATTGATCTTTGGGCTTCCCATCCCGCTGTTCGCCCTGCAGATGCTGAAAGTGATCGGCTCCCTGTTGGTGGTCATATTCTCCTTCAGTTTTCTTTTGGTAATGGGTGCATTGGCCGTTAACCTGTCGCTGTACGCCGTCCTTTTGAAACTGACCCACAGTCCACAAATACTGAACGTGGCCAAAGTTTTCCCTTCGGCCATTTCCAACAAGAAAACAACAGATCTGAGCTATGAGGATTAATCTGACCCAACAATATCCCATCATGGATATACAGGAAAATCTGATCTTTGCCACAAATGGAAATCTGGTGGTCTGCTACAAAGCGGACCTACCCGAGATCCATTCCCTGTCCGAAAAGGATTTCGAGGACTTGCACGGTAGTTGGTTCCAGGCCCTGAAATCGCTACCGGTCGGCACGGTCATCCACAAACAGGATGTGTACAGAAAATTACCCTATTCCGCCGGGCAACTGCCGAATGCCACTTTTCTGGAAAAGGCGACCCTTGCCCATTTCAAGGACAGGGAATACATCGCCCATGAGTCCTACCTGTTCTTTATCTGGCCCAAGAACAAGGGACTGAACAAGGCCAAGTATGTCAATCCGTTCAAGACGGTGCCCAAGACCTTGCCCGAAGGCCTGGACGAAAGCTTGACCGGCTTCGTGGGTACCGTAAAGGATTCCATCGGTTTTCTGAACAACAGCTACAAAATGGATTTTGCTCCCATGAACCAGGTACAGATCCTGTCGATGACCGATACATTCTTCAACGGGTTCAACGAGGGTTTCGATACGGATATCGTACTCAATAGGGACCATGCCCAGATCGGGGACCACTTTTTCAATGTGCTGGCAATCAATAACGAGACCTGTTTCGGTGAGACCGTACATAGCAGCAAGACCGACGACGGATTCACCTCCGATGACTTTGTTTTCCACCAAGGCTTTATCGACGGTGTCGGGCTGAAGCTCGACGAAAACCATATCGTCAACCAGGTCATCTATCTGGACGATAGGCACAAGTGGCGCAAGGTGCTGGAAAAGCGGTTGGAGGAACTCGGCAAGAGCTCCAATTTCGGCACCCAGAACAAGGTCGTACATGAAAAGATCGGTGTCATACTCGACCAGATCAACCGGGACGATACCGCACGGATCGTACGTGGACACCTCAATGTGGTCTTTTGGGCCCGGGAAGCACGAGAGCTGGCGAAAATCGCCTCAAAGATCAAAACGGAGTTCAAGGAACTGGATATCGTTCCCTACTATTCCAAAGGGGAGGAACGGAAAAACTACCTGCTCAACAGCTATTGCTGCTTTTCCCCCAATTTTTCCGACGAGGACCTTTATGTAACCGATCTCAAGCACGCCCTTTGCCTGTTTATAAATAGTACCAATTACAAGTCGGATGCTACAGGCATTATCTTCAACGACCGCCAGCACAATATTCCCGTTCTAAAGGATGTCTGGGACGAACGCAAGAAACGGATCAAGGCACGGAACTTCGCCATTTTCGCCCCGACCGGCGAGGGCAAATCGTTCTTGGCCAACAACATACTGCGCCAGTATTTTGAGAGCGGTGTCCGGTTGGTCATCATCGACCTTGGGGGCAGTTATACCAAATTCGCAAAGCTATATCCCGAGCAATGTATCACGCTGCGCTATGAGCAGGGAAAGAGCCTGGGCATCAATCCCTTTTACATCAACGGCCTACATGACCTAGGCCCGGAGCGGTTTGAAGACCTCACGGTCTTTCTTCTGGAGCTCTTCGCTTCGGGCGGTAAGGTCGCCAAGGCACAGGAAGTGGCCGTCAAGAAAATACTGGTCCATTATTATAAAAATACGATCGACGACCGCCATTCTTTGGAGGGACTTTACAATTTCATCAGGGACCATAAAGACAGCCTGCTCTTGGAACTGAGCATAGATGCGGCCTATTTCAACACTGCCAATTTCCTGCACATCATGTCGGAATACGTCGGGGACGGGCTTTACAGTTTCCTGTTCGAGGTCAACGGGGACCGGTCCTATACAATCGAGGACAAGCGCCTGATCGTATTCGAACTGGACGAGGTAAAGGACAATAGGGAGGTCCTGTCCGTCATGCTCAAACTCATCAAGTCCGCGATCCAGCGTACCATCTGGACCAACAGGGGCGAAAAGGGCATCATCCTGTTCGACGAGTTCGCGAAACAGCTCAAGTTCGACAACGTGCTGGAAAGCGTGGAGTTCTACTATCAGGCCATACGCAAGCAGAATGGTGCCATCGGGATCATCCTGCAATCCATCAACCAGTTGCCGAGCAATTCCACCTCGGCGAGCATCCTTGAGAACACCCAGGTCATCTATAGCCTCAGGAACGAAAAGGGCTACGCCGATCTGGCCGAACGCCTGAACCTGTCGAGCCACGACCTGAACCAATTGAAGTCCATCAAGAACGACCTGAAGGGCGACCGGAAGTACACCGAGATCTTTATCAAGATCGGGAGGGAGAGCAATATCTTCCGGTTGGAGGTGCCACCGGAGGCCTATGCGGCCTACCTGACCGAAGGTCCCGAAAACGACCGCATCATGCGGATCTATGAACGGACCGGTGATATGCGAACGGCCATTATGGAGTTCGTGCAAAGCAATTTTCAAAAATAATCTTATCCGATCATTACATACCATCATGAAAAAACTAAAAAACAGATCGATGATCTTATTTGCCCTGTTCGCCATGGCAATGACAATCAAAAGCTCCGCCCAGGGCATACCTGTTTATGACAATGTCGGCTTTATATCCTTGGTCAAACAGATCTTCGAGTCCGCCAAGCAGACCTCGGAAATGATCAAGACGGTCAAATTCATGAAGCAGGCGAAGGAGGCCATCGACAAGGTTAACGATGCGGTAAAACAGTACGAGGCCGTAAAGGAGATTACCGCGAACAACGAGGCCCTGGTCAATATGGTGAGCAGCGACTTGAGGGGCATATTAAATTCCCCGTACATACGCCGGCACGAAGTCGATGCGGTATCGAATGCGTTCAATTCTATAATCGACGGATCCTTGCGCAATCTGGAATTCATGAACCAGGTGCTCTCCAATGATTTCCTGAAGCTGAACGACGGCGAGCGCCTGGCCATTTTGGAAAAACATCGGGACGCGTCCCAAAAAATGGTAGCGGACATCACCTTGAAGAACAAACGCTACAAGATGATCATCTCCTTCCGGGAAATGCAGGACAAGATCAATACCAGGGCAACCAACTACTAAATCGGGGAGTTATGTTTTTATCCATCGGACTGGAATATGTGGATGCCGTCTTCCGGACCATCAAGGACAGCGATTTTGCGTCCTTTACGATCGTCGGCATGAAGGTGCTCGCCGTTCTTTTCTTTCTGCTCAATATCCTTAAAAAGTACTATGAGGGCGCAGCATCCCAACAGGGCCCGACTTGGGGCCTTACCCCGGCAGATCTGATAAAGAACTTTGTCGTAGTGCTCGTAGTAATTTTTTCAACAGAAGTTTTGGATGCCTTCGATACCATCTTGGTGGCCATCGAAGGGCAGTACCGGGGAACCGCCCCGGTCCTTTTGCCGTTGGGAGTACAGGAAATAGAGGTGGAGGAGGACTTGGGACTGATGGATGCGACCGCCAAGGCAATGGGGCTTCTGTACGAATATCTTGTCACACCATTTTTGGGCATACGCATGCTGGCCACGGGATTCGGCCTTCTGTTATGGGTGCTCGACCTTTTCATATATCCGCTGTTCCTGGCCGAACGCTATTTTCTATTGGGCATCATGCAGGCCTTTTTTCCTTTGGTCATCAGCATGGCGGTGTTCGAAAAGTTCAGGGAGATGGGCTACCGCTTCTTCAAGCTCTATGCCGCGGTATATATGATCGTCCCGGCCTTCTTTTTGGTCAATGTCTTTGTGAACGAACTGTACCGGGAAATCACGGATAATTTTTGGCCGAGCCTCTTCGGGACCGATTTCGGGAGCGAGCTTTTTGCCCCGCTCATCGAATTGGCCGGTGTAGGCTTTATCCTTCTGTTGAAGTTCAAGCTCTACAAGCGGGCCACCAGTTTCACGTTCCGGCTGTTCAGTCCATAATGGACATTAATCAAAAAACTATGAAAACACCATACAAGACTATTTACAGCGTATTGCGCACGAACCGGTTCATCGTTTTGGCGGTAGTCATCCTATGCCTGTTGACCAGCGGTCTTGCAATACTGACCGTGTTCCGCTTCAATACCAAGATGCTGAACAGCGCCTTTGCCGTAAATACGGACGGTTCGATAATACCCTTGAAACTGGTATCCCAAAAGGAGAACATGGAGATCGAGGCACTTTCGCATCTGGACCTGTTCCATACCTATTTCTACGGGCTGGACGAGGGCAGTTACGAGCGTAACCTCGAAAAGGCGCTGTGGCTGGGCGATAGTAGCGTGGACAACGTGTACCGTCAAAAAAAGGCGGACGGGGTGTATAATCGTCTGCTTCAATACTCCCTGGTGCAGAAGGTCCTTTCCGTACATACCGAGCTGACCTTGGACAAGAACGGAATGCCCTTCCGGACGGAGACCGTCTTTGAGATCAACAGGGGCTCGGCCGTCGACCGCTATCAATTGATAACCACTGGCAACTTGGTACCGGTAGACCGGAATTTCCCCCACAATACCCATGGCCTGCTGATCACCGATTTTTTCGAGAGCTCTTTGAAGAAAACCGATACCCAATAAAACATCAAGATGGATAGAAACAAGATCATTTTTATAGGCCTTATCGGTCTCGTTGTGACCTTTATTGTTTGTTATGCCCTGTTCGTGGTCGGTGAGGATAATACCACCGAAACCGAACTGAGACAGCCGGGCGTTCCCGATCTGAAGGACGAGCAAAGGGAATACAGCTCAAAATTGGATGCCATCAACGATCTGAAGGAAGCCAGGGAATCGAACGCCCCGAGCATCTATGACGAATCCCTCTTGGATTCCACCGGAACCTACGACCCCTTGTTCCAAGAAAGGGAACGCCAGCGTATCGTCGACAGTATTTACAGGAACGGCCGTATCGATTACGCATCGGGAGGGGATACGGGTAGCGGTTCCCCTTTTTCGGATTCCGATACCGGCCGACAAATTTCAGGAGCGGAAGGCGACCAAGCGTCCTTGCCCGATTTCTCGGGGGCGCATAAGGCCTTCTTCGCTATCGCGGAAAGGCCCGAGGCCATATCCCTCGATGTTACAAATGCAAGGACCGATGCCTTTATCATGGTAGAGGTGAACGGGGAACAGACGGTACGCAACGACGAGCGTTTGGAACTGCGGTTGGCCGTGGACGCATTGATCAATGGCGATACGGTTCCCCGAAATGCCCTGGTCTATGGTTTTGTCAGCTTCAAGGCCAACCGGGTGTCGATCCGCATCACCAATATCGACAATACGACCGTTGAACTGAAGGCATTCGATCTGTTGGACGGCAACGAAGGGATCTACATCAAGAACAGTGTGCAGGCCGAAGCGACAGGGGAGGTGCTGGACGATATCATACAGGATATCAATATTCCCGGGGTTCCCCAGATCGGTGGTATCAAACAGGTTTTCCGCCGTAAGAACCGAAACGTCAAGGCCACCATTTACGACCGGTACCAACTTATTCTAAAACCTAGCTTATGAGACTACTTTTGACAATTGCTTTTTTAATTGTTTCTATCGGCACCTATGCCCAAAGACCGAGGACCATTTTCACCAACGACAGGGATGCGGTGGCGTTGTTCTTTCCGAATACGATCGGCCAGGCCTTGACGGGGTCCGCAGATTTTACCTTCAGTTATAACGGGGAAAGTCCCCAACATGTAGGAATCGTGCAAGGTGTTCGGGGGGACCGGAGCAATTTGCTGGTCATTGTCGAAAATGGGGATGTGTACAGTTATCGGTTGGCCTATAAGAAGATATTGGACACCCTTAACTATTTCGTTTCGAAGACCGAACGCATCGGTAGCGAGGCTCCGGAACCTATATTTCCAAGAATGGATTCCCTGCCAAAAATTGAAGCTCCAATACGGCCCAATCCAAGAAAGGTCGATGTTCCCCGATCTCGCAAGGACCATTTTCAAAAGTTCAGCTCATACCAGTTGGAACAAAATACCGAAAAGTTAAAACAAAGCCGAAAACAAGGTATGGTATTGCGGCTTCGGGATCTGGTCTATGACCGGACGGAGGTGTATGCCCTTATCGAGATCAAGAATAGATCCGGAATCGATTTTGAACTGGATTATCTCAAAGTTTTTAAAGTGCACGGCAATACCCGGAGGAAATCGTCCTATCAAAAACTATCGCTCGACATGTTAAATCTACAAAATTTTCCGGAAAAGGTCAAGGATGGGGAAAGTGCCTCTTTTGCCGTGGTTCTTCCCAAGTTTACGTTGGGGGATTCGGAAAAACTGATGCTCGAACTGAGGGAATTTCGGGGGAGTAGGAATATTCAGTTGTTCTATAAATAGGGACTTGATGCGAATCCTAGTACTGATTGTAGCCCATCATTTGCTAAATTTTCGGTATCGCCTTTCTTGGCACCTAAATGCCAAGGGAAAATAATATCAAATAAATAGGACCTCAATTGATAGGTTCCATGTAGAACCGCTTTCCCCATTCCTCTATCCCCAAGAAATCCAACTCGTCATGATGATAGAGTTCCTCGAACGCCCCATCGATTTTGTTGACCGCTTCGATATCGGTGACCCTGATCCTGGTCTCGTAATTGTATTTCGTGCCACTCTCGGTAAAGTTCAAGGAACCCAAATAGGCGGTACGACCATCGATGATGTATATCTTTCCGTGGACGAACATGGAATTTATCCTGCCCGGTTCCGGTGTACCAAAAACCCTAAAGGGGAATAGCTGGGAATAGGAGTAGGAATACACCCTTTTTCTTCGGATCCTTCTTCCGAAATAGCCAGTGATTCCCAAGAGCAACAAGGGAAATGGCAGTGCATACAGGTACGCCCAAGCCGTCGTTGCATAGAACCGATACAAAAGGAAAGCTATGGACAGAATACCGATGATCTGTAAAATTCTTCTAATTCGCTTCAACCTTCTTCTCGAATTCTTTGCTCGATGATTCAGACGTCGATGCTGTAGGACTAGGGGCCGCAGGCTCCTTTCCTGTCTCTGGCTATCATCGTAGCTTGAAACCGAGGTAATCAGGGATATCTTTATTCCTTGGTCATGCAACCGGATGAGCTCCCCGACCATATTAGGGGAGAGGAAAGGTGAGGCTATCTTGACCGATTTTTGTGCATTCGCAAGCTCCTGTAAAAGTTTGGTACCGGCACCGGTGCCCATGTAGATATCGCATTTTGCCTGATTGAACCACATGGTTTTCTCTTTAAAAGATTACCTCTTAAAGTACGAAATTCGAACCTGGAATCCAACGAAGTTGAATCCCAAAAGCTACTTTTTGAATACCATAATTTACTTTGATGAAGCGTTCATCATGGCGCGCACTTCCAAATGGATACGCTGAAAATTGGCGGTAATCTCCGCATGGCCGTAAACGTATTTCGGTTCGGGCAGATCCCTTTGGATATCCGGTCTTTTGAAACGTACACGTTTGTCCTTTCCATCCGAAAACGAAATAAATTCCCCTCGCTTGAGCCGGAAGAAGGCATCGGAACGTCTTTTGCTCACTTCCCTTTCCCCTTTTGTGATACGGGAGTCGAAATTCCAATTGCTGCTTTGGCTCACACTTTTGGTCGGTCTTTTTACGATCTCAAAAAAACGCTCATAGTATTGGGCCGTATCGGGGTCGTTTGCCTTTCCGAAAAATTGATAGGATAGGTTGCTCAGGATGGCCTTACTGGCCTTGTCCCCGTACATCAGGTCGTTCTGGATCTTGTCCTGTAGCACATATACCGTTAGGATGTCATAACTCCGTAAGGTGGCCGGAATACGCTGCATGTTCAACAATCGAAAGGTGGCGGCTTCCTCTGCCAGAAAAAAGGAGGATAAGCGGTTTCGTACGCTCATTTGTTTGGTAATCGTATGAAGGATGGTAGCGATCACCGGGGAATACGCGGTCTCGAATTTGGGGTTGTTCACCACCGCGACCACGGAAGGATGGTCGGGATGGTTGATGTCCAAGGGTACATCGTCGGCGGAGAGCGCCATAAAGATCCGCTTGGTGCTGATCTTCTTCAGGGCGTTCGATAGGGTACTCCTGACGCCGGCCGTTTGACGTTCCGAACCGATTCCCGAAATAAAGGCATCGGCCATGGCCTTGGCGGTAAAATCGGAGCTGAGCCAGTCGATGAGGGTTTCGGCATCCGAACATTGATAGAGCGCGATCAAGTGGGGGAGGGTACAGTATTTCGGATGTGCCGTTTTCAATTTCCAGATCATTCCTCCCAAGAGACCCTCGACGGCATCGTTGAAAAATTTGGAGGGGCCCGAAGCGATGGACTCTTTTTGCTCCAAAAGATTTTCCAACAGGACACGGGAAATCTCGTTGACGCTTTCCTCATCCTCCAAATAGCGGGGCGCAATGGGATTGACCCGTTTATGGATGTCGTCGAAAGAGATTATATGGAACGGAATCTTGGGGTCTTTAAATAGGGTATAGGCCATTTCGGTAATCTCGAAATGCTTATAGTCGTGAATGACCCCGCAAAAATGATGTTTTTCGAAATGTTTCAGTAAACTGTAAACAACGGATTCGGTCTTGCCGCTACCGGCCGAACCTATTATGGAAATCCCCCTACGGATATTGTCCATGATCAAGCTTCCGTTTCTCAGCGGTATTTTGACTCGATATTTTGGTTGCACCGGTCCTTTGTCCCCCTCAGGGGTTAGAGCGACAAAGCATACAAGGCTAAGAAGCTGCAGCGGTAGAAGCCATTTCAAGGCGAAAATTACGGAAAAAAGGAAACCATGGCCATAGCATCCTATAACTCCCATAAACATCAAAAGGGTCGATACCAATAGCAACGGATAGGGCAAATGGCGGTGTATCAAAAGGATACCGCCCACGGTGGAAACATAGTACAGTACGATGGTAGAGACCATATTCCTATTATCTTAAATTCCGATGGAACTAGCGTTGCGGGCCACGTTCATGGCCTTCTTGAACTGTTTGATGGTCTTGAGTGCTACCTGTACGTTGCTCGTTGGGATATTTAGAACAGGGACTTTTACGCCCGCTTTGCCAAGAATCTTGAACGCGACGCCCCTTTCGTTTGTTGGCAATCCGATCAGGTGGGCAAAGTATTTATGTGGGTCCTTCAGATATGTTTTGCGCGCATCATAACTTTCGACAAAATTCCGTTTGTAGTTGAACATGGTATCAAAGGTCTTTTCGGCACGTTCGTAGAACTGGTTCCGGTTGAACCCGCGTTGTACCGTCCGACCGTTCAACTTGGACGCCGACTGCATGTACTTGCTTCCGGGGGAAAGGCTGTACCGGTTGGTCACATCCTTCCGGCTAACGATGATGTGCACATGGGTCTGGAAACCTGGCTTTTTCATTCCCTGTTCAATGGCCCGACCGTCTATTTTATGTGGAACACTTTCCCTTAATTTGGCCAACTGTTTTTCGATTTGTGGTACGCTGCCCTGCAGTTCCCCTCGCCCCACTTTTCGGATATCGTTTTCCAATTTTACGATCTGTGCGCGGAAGGGCTGGTTCTCCCTGATCTCCCTGTCAAAGCCTTTATAGGTGCGTTCGTGCTCTATTTTGGCAAAATATTTGATATCGTCAACGGTAACCGGTCTATCTCGGTAAAAGGATTCCGCATAGTCTTTCATTACCTCCCGTACATACCCGCGAAGAAGTTCCGGGTCGTTGTTTATGGCTTTCAGTTCTCGCTGGCTCGGATTCAGGGTCAGGGAATAGAACTTAGGCTCTACCTTTTTTAATTTGGCCGTATTGCCGTCGATTTCCTCTACGACCCGTTCAGGGGGAATATGGTCGTTGTTCTGGTCGAAAAAGTGATCCTGTAACTCCGGTTCCTTGCCCTGGTTCTCCTTTTCCAAATAGTCCACGAAGTCTGATGAGCTCTGGGAAAAGGTTTTGTCGAGATGCTGCTTGGTAATGCTGATATACATATGCTATTTATTTTGATAGTGATTTCAGTTCCTGAAACTTTGTAATATCCATGTGTAGCACCAGCTTCGTTTTGCCGAAGCCGCCTTTGGTCACTTGGATGTTGTCCAGGACTTCCTTTAATCGATTCCGTGACCCGTCCAGTTTTTGTTTCAGGATGGTATTCTCTTTTTGAAGTTCGATTGATTCGAACGCGGATGTAAAGAAGGCATCGTCCTGGATGTTTTTCCCTTTGGAGCCCGGCTTGGTCGAACCCTGTTTCGCACTGTTTTGCGGCGTGTGCTCAAAGAGCAGTTCCATCATGGCCTTGGTAGGAAGCACCCCATGCCTCTCCATCTCCTTCATAATGGCGGCCAGACCGTTGAACCTTTTTTTGATGAGATTTCCCAAGGTCCGGGCATTGGGCCCGAACGACTCTTTTGGTGAGATCTCGTTGTAGAAAAAGAAGTCCAACATGGTTTGGAGGGCTACGGTATGGGTCTTGAAGAACTGTCTTGAGAAGGTCTGGAACCGTTGTGCCGTTTTCTTTTTGAACCGTATGTTGCTGAATGTCTTTGACGAGTTCATCCTTGATCTTCAATTGCCGCAAATTTTTGCCGTTCTATTGGGGTTTTTTGGCAGTTTGCCGCAAAACCGGGATTCTAAAATCCGATAATTATTCTATATTTAATTGTAAAACACTAAATAATAGGTAGTTACATGTAATATGAATTAAACAACACCGCGCCAGCGTGTTGTCCTCTTGCTATTCCTTTTTTCCCGCAGGGATTTTTTTAAGGCTCCGGTCGAATGTAGTCGGTGTTTATCGGGATACATCATAAGCTGAAAATTTTAAGAGTTCTTGAAACCTCTTTTTGACGGATTGTTAGGTATTCGAAAAAATTGTAGCATTCTTATAAATAAAAAAGGGTAACCCAATGGGCTACCCTTTTTAGAATTAAATCTGTCCTTTTGAAATCCTGAAAATGAATGTATAGGTATTAAGATGCCTTATAGCTTCTTTCTCAATAAGCAATTCGTAATCTAAATGTTTCGGTTCGGCATAAGGTTTTAATTCCCTGCCATATTTATAGTCTGATTCCACGTCGGATTTGCAGAACAACTGTATCAGAGTTTCACCGGTGAAGTTGTTATAGACGAAGTATATCATGTTATCCCTTTACATTAGTCCATTTTCCGAAAAGCTGAAATAGCCGCCATTGGGCAGTATGATCACATGGTCCAGGACGGTGATATCGAAAAGCTCCGCCGCCTTCTTTACCCTACGTGTCAGTTTAATATCGGCATCGCTTGCCCTGCTCGTTCCCGAGGGATGGTTATGGGCGATAACGATCGACGTAGAAAGGCTTTTAAGCACAACGGCGAACAGCAGTCTCAAATCTACCAAGGTACCCGTGAGTCCGCCTGTGGAAGCTTGATAAACGCCCTTTACTTTATTTGCCTGATTGAACAGTAGTACTTTGAAGGTCTCGTGCAGGCCGATAGTATCCTTGTCCCAGTTTTGGTACAACAGTTCCGCTACCTTATAGGGGGCGGTCAAGGGTTCGGAATCGATTGTTCCCAGCTTTTCGCAGTAGCTTATCTTAATTTCGTTAACTTCGTTTTTCATTGTTTTACTGTTAAGGTTAATGATGAAAAAGAGGGCGCAACTTTCATGGGGAACGCCCTCTTTGCTTTTAGTATTCGCTCGGTAACAATAGGGTACCATCTACAAAGAAGAGACGAATGGCATCCAGCGGAAAATCGGTCGACCGGTATTTATGGGTTTCGAATACGTTCCCGTTCCCATCGCTATATTCGATCAGCGCGTCGTATCCCAGGGCATTTCGTTCATCCTCGGATAGCTTCTTGAAATCGATCGTTATAAAATAGCTTCGGTTCAAAAGGCTTTTGGCGATTACCGAAGTATCCGTGTTGCCCTCAACGGCTATCTGTTTGCCCTTACCGGCATATTGGTCGATCAGCTCGGCCGTCTTGCCCCATGCGACCAGATTGTGCCAGTCGGTCGACTGTACCTTTTCTCCGTTGGCATTCTTGTAGTTCTCATTGGTCGCCAACGAAAATCGGACGACTTTTTTACCGCTCTCCAAGACGGTCGTTTCGGGATCGTTCCCCACGTTGCCAATTAATTGGACCTTGTTTCTGAGTGTACTCATAATTAAAATAGTTAAGGATTGAAATATTCCCGTACGACCATCGCACGGGCATTAAAAACTGATTTACTTAGTATATCCGGAGCGTTTTCCTTC
>DRGL01000031.1 GCA_011050085.1 Pricia antarctica
CGGAGCGTTTTCCTTCTTTTTTTGTTTTAACTTTTGTTCCGCTTCATTTTTGAGGATTCGATATGATTTCATGGTTCCTGTTTTTGATTTACTTCCCATAGTGCCGTCGCTGTTACCTTTTTTTGTTGCTTTACATGTACAATATCCGGGCTTGGTAAGACGTATAAATAGTGGAGCGCAGCGGGAACGGTTTATGCCGTTGTCCAAGAATGAATGTTGTTGTTTTGCCGTCAAAAGAAGAAAACGGTGGCCGGTCGGGAGTAGGTCGAAAACTTCCGACCCTGAAGTATCCAAACCTCTTGAAGCGGAACAAAACGCAAAGGTGGATTTCGGTACAAGCGGACTTTAGTTTGAATTTTAGGAGGAAGAATGTCGTGTTGTGGATATAAGGCCTACTTATAAGTTATAATCAGGTGGTCCCTGGCCCTACCACAGGTGGGACCACTAGTAAAATAAAGCAATTACATTTTACTGTAACTGCTTTATTGTTTTATCAGCTTTCTTTCAGCGTGTTTTTTAAAATTCGATTGTCTGGATTTCTTTTGTCTGGATTTCTTTACTAAATCTTGTTGCATCAAGTCATGAAGGTGTGGGATTTTATGCCTAAGCAAAAATATTACTTAGTCTAAATAGGAAGTACTCTATATTTCTAACGCCTCTGAATTGAGCTCTAAACGCTTTTATCATAGGATTTAAGGATTTAGCTAAAGCATTAGTGCTTCTGTTATCAAAGTAGTCTAGTATATTTTAATAATAAATGGACCGAAAAGAACGAATCTCTATTTAAATCCCGCTACCGACTGAGTAAGACATTAATTGAACAGCAAGCCATTATTTATGAACTTATAAAAAACGGACGGAACAATCTCAAAAATCTAGGGGCCGGACATCTAATGGAAAGGCTATTGTACGATAGGGCCGCTTTTAAGTTAAAGGTCGAAAAAATGTATCCGAACCTACATCCGGAAATAGTGCAACACCATATGGAAATCGCGGTTCGTAAAAGTATGAATGTACCATTGAAAAAACAGTCCAGTATTCGACAAAACTTAGTATTACGGAAAGGCGTTTATGCCATCAGTTCGTTGTTGGGAGAAAGGGGGCAGGGACCAGGAGGAGGTCTTTAACGGTTTCAAGGATTAGATGACCGATTGGTCAAAATACAAGGCCAGAGGCAGAGGGATTTCATTTTAGCGTAAGATAAAAAGAGTAGTTTTTTCCGCTAAGTTTTTTTGTTGGATCAATACCTTCCATTGGTTTGCTTTTCATAAACCTAATTTCACATGTGATTTGTATATTGTCCTAATTTCTTAAATGATTAGCTTTTTATTTTTTAAACTCAACTAAAATCGTAATCTCTTTTGAGAGAAAAGTTAGGCCTTACTAAAAGTGAACTAAATCACCTATTCGAAAAGTATTATGAAACTTTAGTACTTTTCGCAAATCGATTTCTTCCCCTTAGGGATGAATGTGAAGATTTAGTCCAAGACGCATTTGTGGGTCTCTGGGAACATAAGACAATCTTTCCAGATGATATTTCATCGAAAGTCTTTCTTTATAAAACAGTACGCAATAAGTGCTATAACGTAATCAAACACAATAAAGTAAAGGACAAATATGCTGCCAATGTCGTACACTCATTGGAAGATGATAATTTATTTCTAAAGCAGGTTTTAGAAGAGGAAATTTTGAGGCAACTCCACGAAGCCATAGAAACCTTACCGGAACGAAAAAAGGCAATTATCAGGTTGAGTCTAAAAGGATTTAAAAATAATGAGATTGGAGAAGAGTTAGGAATTAAAATACAAACCGTTAAAACATTAAAGTCTCAAGCCTACAAGTTATTAAGGGCACGGTTTAAAGGGCTAGGTATAGTAATTTCAATTTTGATAGCTTAAAAGCCATTAGGTGCTTTCATGAATAAAATTTTACTATCAGCTTATTCATCCTTCACTTCTTTAGCTATTGGTAAAGAATCACAAAGTTTAATATAATCAAGATTTTCACATGGCTGATTTGAATTATGATATTAGTAAATACTAGTACTGATTTTTGTCGCATTAAAAAAAAATTAACTTTTTAGTAGTACTCTTTTAAAATTTAGTTGTTCCATATGTAACGCCATTAATTGAATGAAAGATATTTTTCACATATCAAGGTTAATAATTAAAAAGAAATTAAAAGTTCTGACTGATTCCGAGAAACAGGAATTAAAGCAATTTCAAGAAGACTATCCCTCTTTAAAAGATGTTGAAATTAAGGCTTTAGCCGATAGATTATCCGGGTATTCTTCAATTGACAAGGAAAAGGCGTGGAGGGCAGTTGTTTCGAAGTCCCTAGAGAAAGACGATAGGCCAAAGTTAAGATTGCTGAAAAATTCTTGGTTTAAATATGCCGCTGTCTTCGCAGTCTGTTTAATAACCCTGGCCTATTTCTATAGAAACAAAGCGTTTGATAGCGTGGAGACTACCCCAACGACGGTAGATAAAAAAATCATTGAACCAGGTGCCGATAAAGCTACATTGACCTTAGAAAATGGTTCATCAGTGTTTTTGGAAAAAGGCAGTGCGTTCCAAAATCAAAATGCGAACAGTGACGGAGTGCAGATAGTATATGAACCTACAAAAGAAAATCCCTCCATAGTTGTTTACAATTATTTGACGGTACCAAGGGGGGGGGAGTTTTTTTTAGAGCTCTCCGATAACACGAAGGTTTGGTTGAATTCAGAATCCCAACTTAAATATCCGGTTCAATTTATTGAAAACGAAACTCGTCATGTGGAACTTGTATATGGTGAGGCCTATTTTGATGTTTCTTCGAGCACAGAGCATGGGGGTGCTAAATTTAAAGTTTTGAATCTGTCTCAGGAGGTGGAGGTTATAGGGACAGAATTCAACATTAAAGCTTACAATGACGAAAATATTGTTTATACCACTTTAGTAGAAGGGAAAGTGGTTGTGGACAATGGTAACAATAGACAACCTTTGCTCCCCAGTCAGCAATCAAGTGTAGACAGAACTAGTAAAAAAACCGCGGTTAAAGAAGTAGATGTATATGAAGAAACTGCATGGAGAAATGGCGTCTTTAGTTTTCGTGGAAAACCCTTAAAAGATATCATGAAAGTTATATCAAGGTGGTATGATGTTAATGTGATCTTTGAAAACAAAAATCTGGAATCGATAAAATTCAAGGGCATTTTAAGTAAAAATCAAGACATTGAGGAAATCTTATCCATTATGAAATCCAGTTCAATAAACGAATACGAAATAACAGATAAAACGATAAAATTGAAATAACGATAGACACCGTACAAGTCAGCTGCATTGAAAATGGTTGTCGCATAAATATGTAAAGAACCAACACGAGGAGCCTATGACATAAAGACAAAAAGAAAAAGAGGACAAAGTTTAACCCGCAAAAGTATAAAGCTTTATCCCCTTGGTATAATTATCAACCAATTGAACATTTCAATCAATAAATAATATTCAAATTTATGGAAATTAAACGCGCTAATCTTGGTTTTCAAAATAGAAAACGGTTTTTTATGATTATTATGAGAGCATTCTTTTTTCTCTTCTGTACAACGGTTTTTGCTCTGACACCCGCCAATGTCATATCCCAAAGTTCCAAAATTAAAATCGATGAAGATAGAACTCTGTCGGTGGACCAAGTGTTCGATTTGATTATGGATCAAACCGACTATAAATTCTTTTATGAAGAAGGAATATTCGACAATTATCCCAAAGTTAAAATAGAAAAAGGCACTATAAAAACAAAAAGGTTGCTGAGTAAAAGTTTGTCGCAAGGAAACGTCACTATTACGATAACCGATAAAAATGCCATTCTTATACAAAAGAACTTGTCCGATAATATCAAGAATTGGCAAGAACACAAAATATCAGGTATCGTTACAGATTCAAACGGTACTCCTCTCTCTGGCGCAAATATTATTGAAAAGGGTACCTCTAATGGGGTTACGGCAGATTTTGATGGTAATTTTTCCATTGAAACCTCAGACGAAAATGCCACTTTGGTAGTTTCGTATATTGGATTTGCTACTAAGGAAGTAGCAATAAATGGCCAAACTACAATTCAAGTTACATTGATTGAAGATGCAGCCGGGCTGGATGAAGTTGTGGTTATCGGTTATGGCAAAGTGAAAAAAAGTGATTTAACAGGTTCTGTCGCCCAAATAGGCTCAGAAGAGGTTACGGCTTTTCCGGCCACCAATATAATGCAGGCAATGCAAGGTAGGGCGGCAGGAGTTCAAGTTAATCAAAGTACTGGAGCCCCAGGAGCCGGAGTTAGTGTGAGAATAAGAGGTTCCAATTCTGTCCAAGGCAATAATGAACCCTTGTATGTTATTGATGGTTTTCCATATTCCGGAAGCCCAACTAATTTAAACAATTCAGATATTGAAAGCATAGAGGTGTTGAAAGATGCTTCCGCAACGGCCATATATGGTTCGCGTGGTGCCAATGGGGTAGTAATGATAACCACAAAGCAAGGCAGGTCCGGTGTTACCAAGGTAGATTATGAATCCAGTTATACCGTGCAAAAGCTAAGGTCAAAATTAGATTTGTTAAATGGCAGGGAATATGCCCTGCTTGCAAATATTCAGGCGGAAAATGATGATATTGACCCCTATTTTAGCCAAGAGGAAATCAATTCTTTCGGTGAAGGTTTCGATTGGCAAGATTTTGTCTTTAGGGAGGCTCCGATTACATCCCATGCATTAAGTGTAAATGGGGGCAATGAAAAAACCAGATTTTCTTTGGGCGGAAGTGTATTCGGTCAGCAAGGCATTGTAAGTGGGAGTGATTATAATCGATACTCTTTTCGTATAAATTTGGAACACGAACTAAGTAATAAGGTAAGGATAAATTGGTCCAATTCATTATCTTATTTGAACACAAAAAGACAAGATAGCGGAGGTGGGGCCCGTGGTACCTCGCTAATTGGAGCGGCAATCTCCGCGGCTCCTATCTCATCGCCCTTTAACGACGACGGAAGCTATCGTGTTCTTGCCAATGAGTACCCGTTTGTGGCTCCCGATATCGTTAACCCGATTAACTTTCTCAATGAACAGTCCACCGAGATAAAGGCTAACATAGTACTGAGTAATGTAGCTGTTGTCTACAATCCGATTGCTGATCTTACGGTCAGGATATCCGGGGGTATCGAAAACAGGGATGAAAGGAACGACACCTATGTTGGCCTTGGTTTCTTTAATTCCAATGGCAGAGCACAAGTATCTACCAATCAATCTAGAAGTTTATTGAGCGAGAATACGATAAACTATGAGAAAATATTCAATGATAAACATCGTATTTCGGCCTTGGCAGGTTTCACCTATCAAGATTTCATAAATACATCTTTAGCCGCAAGCGGAACAGGCTTTCTTGACGATGTTTTTGAAACTGACCAATTGGAGGCGGCTGCAGTACCAGGAATACCAAATACCGGCTATTCCAAATCTGTGTTGATGTCATATTTGGGCAGGATCAATTATGCGTTTGATGACAAGTATCTTTTTACCTTAAGTATGCGAAGCGATGGTTCTTCAAGGTATACAAAGGGTAATAAATGGGGTAATTTTCCCTCTGCCGCATTCGCATGGAACACCCACAAAGAGGAATTCATTGAAAACCTGCATATTTTCTCGGATTTAAAAATTAGGGCGAGTTGGGGGATGACCGGTAGTCAGGCTATTGCTCCTTATACCACCTTGAACCTTCTTTCTTCAGGAGTAACGGTTTTTGACGATGGGGTGTTCAATACCTTTGCTCCAGGAACGAGACTACCAGCAGATTTAAAATGGGAGACCACAGAGCAAGTGGATGTGGGACTGGACCTCGGTTTTTTCAACAACCGACTTTCACTTACGGCCGACTACTATAGAAAAAACACCACAGACTTGCTCAATACCGTTAACTTGCCAAGTTCAACGGGTTTTACTACAACCATTAGGAATGTTGGTGAAGTTCAAAACAATGGTTTTGAAATTGGTCTTAACACAAACTTGTTTACTGGAGAATTTAAATGGAATCTATCGGGGAACATTTCAGCAAATCGAAATAAAGTCATTAAACTTAATGATGGACAAGATATCTTAACATCGTTTGTTTCGGTCTTAGTAGTACAGGATAATGTTTCAATTCTTAGGGAAGGTAGGCCAATTGGTCAATTTTGGGGCTTTCTGGAAGATGGATTGGATGAAAATGGACAAATAGTAATTCAAGACTTAGATGGGGATGGCACTATATCGGGGGAGGACAAGACTTTCATCGGCGACCCCAATCCAGATTTTATCTATGGCATCAATTCCGATATGAGTTATAAGAACTTTGGTCTGTCATTATTTATACAAGGTTCCCAGGGCAACGACATTTTTAATGCTAGCGCCATACCGGTAACTATTGACTATGGCCAAGGTGTAAATACATTGAGAGAAGTGTTTCTAGATAATTGGAGCCCTAGTAATCTAGATGCCAAATATCCCTTGATCAGTAGAGCTACCTCTGCCTATGCCTCTGATAGATGGGTAGAGGACGGTTCGTATGT
Source organism: Pricia antarctica (assembly GCA_011050085.1). GTDB lineage: Bacteria > Bacteroidota > Bacteroidia > Flavobacteriales > Flavobacteriaceae > Pricia > Pricia antarctica_A. The sequence continues at coordinate 6,565 of DRGL01000031.1, forward strand.
TCGTCTCAAAAATATAGAATTAGCATACAGTATCCCATTGGACATTAGCATTATTACAAAAGCACAGGTTTATATTAGTGGGCAAAATCTTATCACTTTAACGGATTACTCATGGTGGGACCCGGAAGTAAATTCACAAGGAGGAAATAGTCCAGGGATTGACTTCCTTTCTTACCCCATTGCTAAAAGCTTTACAATGGGGTTAAGAATGGCCTTTTAACGAGATTCAACATACATCTTATTTGACAGATAATAATATCAAAATATAATCTATATGAAATGTTTTATAAACCTAAAAAGTAGGATTTATTCTCTTCTTAGAAATAAGTATTTTCTTTTTTTGCTTCTGCCTATTATGGCATCATGCAGCAATGATCTTCTAATCGAAGAACCAAAAACAGTAGCAGCGGAACTCTTCTATAATACAGCCGATGAAGTGGAAGCAGCAGTCAACGCCAGTTATGCACCAATAAGGTCAAGTATCTATGCGGAACAAATTGTCATACTAGATGCCCATACCGATTGGGGCTATGGGCGTGGAAGTAGATCAGACTATAATAATTTTCAAGGATTTAATTCCGGAAATATCAATAATGCTGGCAGTAGATGGAACGCTTTTTATCAAAGTATTAGAAATGCCAATTTTGTTATCGCAAATGCTCCTCTCGGTACATCTATAACTTCTTCAGAAATTGATTTATTTGTTGCCGAGGCAAAGTTCATAAGAGCTTTTAACTACTTCAATCTAGTTCGCAATTGGGGTGGAGTTCCACTACGTACGGATTTAAATCTAGATGAGGTAGACGTTAAAAGAAGCACCGAGGCAGAAGTCTATGATTTTATTTTTCAAGATTTAAGTGATGCGGAGAACAAACTCCCTGAGGAGCCCAGAAATATTGGGAGACCTACAACATATGCCGTCAAAAGTTTAATGGCAGATGTATATCTGACCAAGGGTATGTATTCGGAAGCGAGTTCTAAAGCCTTCGAGGTTATTCAATCGGATAAATTCTCACTGGTTCCCGTTACCTCGGTCGAAGACTTCCAATATAATCTTTTCGGACCTGATATTTTGACCACGACTGAAGAAATTTTTTACCTGAAATTTGCACGACAACCGAATCTTGGTAATTGGATATTATTCATTTTAAATCATCCGGATACCGGATTATTTAATTTTGGAGGTGCTTACGCTCATTACAGTGACTCAACCAATCCCTTTTATGTTAATTGGGACGATAATGATTTAAGAAAGGGTCTTTGGGATCAAATAGATTTTGGCTTGGGCGAAACTACACTTGTGTCAAAAAAATATGTGGATCAGAATGCTGTTGAAAGGAGCGCAGGGGCAGGTAACGACCTTCCCATATACAGGTACGCGGAAATCCTTTTAATATACGCCGAAGCTATGGCAAGAGAAACGGGTGTGCCTACAGCTGAAGGTATGGAGGCTTTGAACAAGGTACATAGGAGAGCCTACGGACAAGAAATCGATTCCCCTAGTAGTTTTGACTATAATCTAGAAGATTACAATCTCGATTCGTTTGTTGATTTGGTATTAGATGAACGGGCCTATGAATTCGTTTTTGAAGGAAAGCGCTGGTATGACTTAAAACGAACAGGTAAAGCTGCTCAAACCATTATTGAAGCAAAAGGCATCACAATTGCAGAGCGGCACTACTTATGGCCTATTCCCATTCAAGAAATAGATTTCAACGATGCCATAAATAGTGAAAACCAGAACCCTGGGTACTAATGCCATTGCGAAATGCATTGAAAGTATCTTACATTAATACTTAACAATTCGTAGATGGCAGTTTTAGGTCGAGGCCAAACAAAATTCCTCCAATAAATAATTTTAGATAGATAATAGTCATGACAAAGATTGAAAGAAGAGCGATGCTCAAAACCATCGGACTCGCGTCCTTTGGAGCATTATCGCCTAATCTATTAAAAGGAGAAACCTTAAGGGAACCGTATTCAGTGAGTGAAAAACCAATAACAACGGATATACTAATAATCGGAGGTGGTACGGCCGGTACAATTGCTGCAATTCAAGCTGGAAGAGCGGGTGCAAAAACGACATTGATAGAAAGTGGTAGTCAGCTTGGCGGAACCACGACTACTGGTGGGGTTTCTTTTCCGGGTATTTTTCACGCTTGGGGCAAGCAAATTATTGGTGGTATCGGTTGGGAGCTGGTATTGGACAGCGTTGAGCTCAATGGCGATAAACTTCCCGATTTTTCGAAAACCCCAGAAAGGCATTGGAAACATCAGGTGGCTGTAAATCCGGCACTTTACAGCCTACTGGCGGAAGAAAAATGTACTGCGGCCGCTGTAGACGTAAGATTTTACGAAACACCCACGATGGTGGAATATAAAGAAGGTAGGTGGTTCGTTGAATCGGTTGGCAAAGGCGTAAAAAACCAAATCTCGTGCAGTCAGATTATAGATTGTACAGGAAATGCCCTTATTACATCAATGGCCGGGTATGACGTGCTTAGGGAGGAAGATACACAACCGGGTTCTTTGGTTTTTAGTATGGGGGGATATGATTTGAAATCACTCGATTTGGCAAAAATCCCAAAAAAATATCATGGATACCTTCGTCAAAACATGCTAGAGAGTCAGATACGGAGCACAGGAGAAAATACATCTGTTCCCTATGGTTATGTGTACGTGAAGGGTGCAGATTCCACGACTGCAGAAACCCATACCCTTGCCAACCAAAAAGGCAGACAGAATTTGTTAGATCTCATTCGTGATCTTAGAGGGCTTCCAGGATGTGAAAATATTCGAATCACAAATATGAAGACGGAAACAGCGGTAAGGGAAACCTATCGTATCAATGGGGAATATAAGGTCACCAAAGAAGATTATGTTTCAGGAAAAATTTTTGATGATTCGCTTTCTTACTCCTTTTATCCGGTCGATTTGCACCGGGATGGAAAATCTATCTACCAAGAATTTCTAAAACCTGATATTGTGGCTTCCGTGCCGCTAAGAGCTTTGATTCCAAAATCAAGCAGAAATTTTTTAGTGGCGGGTCGTTGTGTAAGCAGTGATCGGTTGGCCAATTCAGGGTTAAGGGTACAGGCGTCTTGTATGGGAATGGGACAAGCGGCAGCAGCTACGGCAGTTCTGGCCCATAAAAATGGAACAACACCATCGGATGTCTCTGTAGATGACATCAAAGAATTATTAAGGGTTCATGGAGCCATAATACCGGGTGAAATATAAGAATCTGATAAGCGCCAAAAAATTGCAAATGCCCTTTAGAATAGAAAGTTCCACTACAATACATACAGTGTTTAGAAGTTGCCTTCCATTTGCGCTACTTCTTTGCATTAATTCCTGTTTTCTTTCAAAGAAGGCAATTAGATATTCTGTTGAACCAACATTCACCGCCAATAATGATGATCAGAAGAAGAAGTTGACCTCTTTTGGAGATTCTTTGTTTCTAGTTGAAGCCAAGGATGGACTACCCGATTATTATTTTCAGCAATATAATACGGGCGTGTGTTATGACAATAAATGTAGACCGTTAAGTATATCAATTTATTGGAGCGTTACCGGCCGATATCTAGGGTTTGAGTTACCCAAAGAGGAGTTTTTAAGCAAAACCGATCACGAACCTTTCGTGCCCGAAGATTATGAATTCCTCAATAAATTATTAGCCAATCCTGATTTGCCTTTCGCTGATATTGAATACTACGAATTGATGGACCAACCATCGGATGCAGTGGAATCGGTCGATGCAGTTTCTGGAGCAACTTCCGCAAGGGTGTCGAATATAGTCGTAAAAGGTGCTGTTTACACTACGTATAGTCTTTGGAATATTGTCCATGGTCGTTCACAAGAATTCATTCAAGAGCATACAGGATCAATTGTAACTACCCATTTAATTGAGAAAATTTTGAGGGATTCGAATCGGTCCGATAAAGTGTGGGTTTTAGAAAGATTTCCCGAAAACATTGAAATGACAAGCCTGCTATTAGATACCATTGAAGCTCTAATCGTTAATTCCGATTTCCATCTTGCCTATACCGCTATACATGCCATTAAAGCACCCCGATTAAACTCGGAAGCAATCCAGGAAATGCTTTTTAAAGCTTACGCCAAATCAAATGACCCAAGCATAAAAAGTTTAATTATCAGTAAGCTCGGGCAAGCACCATTTCTAAGCAACGGGGTAATCAATGTCTCTAGAAGTTGTGTAGATGAATTGAAGGGACAAGAGCTGGTCGATCTGCTCAAATTACTTAAAAAGCACGAAGTAAAAGATGATCAGACTTTACAAGCTGTGGAAAACTTGTTAAGTAGCGATAACGTGTTTATTGTAAGGCAGGCTCAAAAATTCCTAAAGCAAATCCAAATTTCAAATGAATAAATAATTAAAAAAAATATTTACAGATTAGTATCATCAATTCGATTTTTGATACTACATGTGCTTAAATTTTTCAAATATCTTTGAGAAATTGTCAAGTTTCAAACTCAAGATATGACCAAAGCTAAAAATTCAATGCTTTATCCTTTAGCCATTATAGGATTGCTATTTTTTGTTTTTGGATTCCTTACTTGGGTTAACGGAGTACTTATTCCATATTTCAAGATTTGCATGGAACTAAGTAATTTTCAAGCTACTTTAGTCGCATTTTGTTCTTATCTCGCATATTTTGTTATGGCCTTACCCTCGGCTTACGTTTTAAAGTTTACTGGTTATAGAAAGGGTATGGTCTGGGGCATCTGTGTGATGGCTTTGGGTACCATGCTTTTTATTCCTGCGGCATATTCTCGAATGTATCCGCTCTTTTTGATTGGGCTGTTTCTAACCGCAACTGGACTTGCCTTAGTTCAAACTGCGGCAAACCCATATATCGCAATAATGGGTCCAATTGAAGGTGCGGCACAGCGTATTAGCTATATGGGTATCGCAAACAAAGTGGCCGGAATAATTTGCCTCTTTATTTTAGGTAATGTATTCTTGGCAGATGCGGGAAGTCTTTCTGATAGTATTGCAAGTATGGGTGAAGTTGAGAAATCGGCTGCTCTTGATGAATATGCACTGAAAATTGTGAATCCTTATATAATAATTTCCTTGGTACTTTTTGTTGTGGCCGCCATTGTCCAGTTTTCAAAATTGCCCGAAGTTGATAAAATGGAAATTGTAGTAGGAAGCGATGGAAAAATTAAAGAAGACCGCAAAAGCGTTTTCCAATATCCTTATCTTTTACTGGGGGTCATCGCACTTTTTGTTGCAGGTGCATCCGAAACCGTACCAATTGATGGTATCATTTTATACAGTCGGGCGTTAGATATTCCCATAGATACGGCAAGGCATTTTAGTACTTACACACTTTTTATAATGTTGTTCGGCTATTTACTCGTTTCCATTTTGGTTCCAAAATTCGTTTCTCAGCACAAGGCTCTACTTTTTGCTGCAATATGGGGTTTGATTTTCACATTTGGCACTTATTTAACGTCAGGTCTAAACAGCGTGCATTGCATGCTGCTTCTAGGTTTCAGTGCTTCAATGTTATGGGGCACGATTTGGGGGCTGGCCTTAAGAGGTTTGGGCCGCCATACGAAAAAAGCATCTGCTTTTTTGATCATGTCCATCGTGGGGGGCGGTATAGTTACAGTTCTTTTTGGTAATTTGCTGGACACCTACACCGACTATCCGCAAGCTTCCGTTTTGATTTTGGCGCCCTGTTACCTTTATATTCTATATTATGCTATTAAAGGTCATCGAATAGAACATTGGAAATTCAAATAGATTTTTTTTAATGTGAAGTTATTAAGCCATCACCTTACGCTCCAATTCCTTTCTATATCCGGTGGGAGTACATCTTTTAATCGATTTAAAATGCCTATTGAAGTTGGATAGGTTTTCAAATCCCGATTCATAGGCAACTTGTGATACGTTGAGTGTAGGGTTTGCAAGCAACCTACATGCATAACCAACTCGTAATTTTAGCAGATAACTTTTGAAGGGCATACGATACATTTTTTTAAAGGACAAAAAGAACTGTGTTTTCGACATGTTGGCAATTTCTAAAACATCCTTCAACTTAATGTTCTGTTTGAAATTTTGTAGAATAAATTCTACTACGTCCCGAAGGGGACCACTTTCAGACATTTCATTTGATTCATGAAACGCTGGGCTGGAGATAAACTTATATTCCTTGGTAAAAGATAATATTTCAAAAATGGAAAACATGGCGTAGAACCTTTGAGTAGGGCTCATAGATTGCATTGATAACATAATATTGATCAAATCGGATTTCGTCTGCCCATAAAATTTGCATCCTCTAGAGGCATGGGATAAAAACCTAAGTAGGTCGCTATTTTCCGGTAAAGTCCAGAATGACTTTCCTATAAAATCCTCCACAAACTGTATTACATACCCCTTACCGGTAAAAGTTCCGTCCTTTTTATTATAGGCCGAATCACATCGCCAAACATGCGGCAGATAAGAGCCAAGGAAAACCAGGTCATTTTTTTCAAATTCATCTATGTTATCGCCAACGATTCGAACACCGTTTCCCTTTTTGATAAATACCAATTCAAATTCGGGATGATGGTGATAAATTCCAAAATCCTTTTCCTCTATATGATAGATAAAAGATTGATTGGATTCTTTAAATAATCGTATTTCTGTAGTTTCCATACGTTAATATAGTAATACTAATACTTTTATCCATAAACGAATACGGAAATAAGCCGCTTGCCCAATAAAAATAATCATTTGTATTATAAATTCGGTTTTTGCTATTACCGAATCCAAGGCAATAAGGATAAATTTGAAAAATCAGGATTTAACTGAACTTATATTTATCGAGTTATTAACCTATAATTCTCCCAATTGTAAACCTTATGGAAAAAATAAAGATTACCCATCCGAAACGAAATCTTGATTTTGATACAGGGGCATACTCCGACGGTGTGATTTATAACGGTATGCTTTTTTTAAGTGGTCAGGCCTCCGTCGATTTTGCCTCGAGTAAGTTTGTGCTCGGCAGTGTAGAGGAAGAGACGAGAAGAACTCTTGACAATATTAGAGCCATCGTAGAATCAGCCGGAGGAAGTATGGAAGATGCCCTAAAAAGCACCGTCCATTTAAAAGATATTGCCGATTTCGATAAGTTCAACAAGGTGTACGCCACTTATTTTAAAGGAATCAAACCGGCAAGGACTACCGTGCAATCGATATTAGGAGAGAATATAAAGGTGGAAATCGATATTATATTTAAACTGCCTAAAGCTTATGCTTCTTAGCAATACAAATTCGCATCATGCAATAAGCGATGTCTCAGCAATCGATTCGCCTGCACTTTTGGTTTTTCCCGAAATAGTGGATGACAATATCGATAAGGCTCTTGAGATGGTTAATGGACATGGTACCCTTTTGAGACCTCACGTGAAAACGGTAAAATGTGAAGAGGTGATTAGAATGGCGATAAAAAAGGGTATCGAGCGTTTTAAATGTAGTACCATTGCTGAAGCAGAACTGTTGGGTATATCGGGGGCTAAGGATGTATTACTATGCTATCAGCTCTCAGAGGTTAAGGCGAAGCGGTTTTCTGCTTTGCGAAAAAAATATACACGCATCCGTTTTTCATCGTTGGTGGATAATAGGGAAACGGCAACCATGTTGTCCGATTTTTTTCAGGAGAGCCCTTTGGAGGTCTATATCGATGTTAATGTAGGTATGGACCGAACAGGAATAAAGACATCCAAAGTCCTTCAGCTTGTTAAAGAAATCGATGGACTTTCAGGATTAGTAGTGAATGGTCTTCATGTGTATGATGGTCATATTCATAACCCTGACATAGCAATAAGAAAAAGGAAGAGTGAAGCTATCTTTTCCGAAATAAGCACCCTGCGAAAAGAAATGGAATTCCATTTAGGGAAGGAGCCGGTTTTAATTATTGGCGGAAGCCCGTCCTTTCCTATTTATGCTGAGAAAGAGAGGGTTGAATGTAGTCCTGGCACTATATTTTTTTGGGATGCGGGGTATGGTAGCTCATTTGCTGAGCTTCCCTTTATACCTGCTGCTACAATTCTTACGAGAATAGTTTCAATTGTGGATAAATGGACACTTTGCTTTGATTTGGGAACAAAAGCAACTGCTTCAGATCCGCCGCAACCACGTGTCGACATTCTAGGTCTGGATGGCGGCAAGATTGTTGACCAATATGAGGAACATTTAATTGTATCCGTTCCTGATGCATCCCAATTCAGAGTAGGGGAACCCTTTTTGGCAATTCCATATCATATTTGCCCTACTGTGAACTTGTACGAAGAACTTACTGTAATACAACAAGGGGCCGTAACCAAGACTTGGAAAGTTTTGGCGCGTGACCGTAAAATAACCATATAATTATGCAGAAAGTAAAAATTTCGCTCGACCACGAAAGATCGGCGATGCTGCTCGAACGCTCATGCAAGGTCCTTGCGGGAGGTGTTTCGTCGGAATTTCGTAAGTTCAACCATCCGCATGCCTTATTCTATGATCATGCAGAAGGGGTGTATATTAATGACGTTGACGGTAATCAATACCTTGATTTTACTTTAAGTCAAGGGCCGATGATCGTGGGTCATTCCCATCCGCATGTTTTGAGACGCATACGTGAATATACCGAAAAGGGACAACTTTTCGCAGGCCAGCATATCTTGGAAATCGAACTGGCAGAAAAATTGAACAAATACATTCCGTCTGCCGAAATGATGCGGTTTTGCTTGGATGGTACCACTGCCGTTCAGACCGCGCTTCGAGTAGCCAGGGCAAAGACAGGGCGAAAGAAGTTCATACGTTTCGAGGGCCATTATCACGGGTGGCTAGACAATGTATCATGGGGACTTACCTTGGATGAAAAGAAAATGGGTCCCAGAAAAAGCCCGACTTCAGTTCCCTGGACCTCTGGAATCGTAGAAAGTTCGAAGGATGAATTTATCATCCTTCCCTGGAACGATTTGGTCCTTATTCAAAAAACGATGGCAGAAAACCACGAAGAAATCGCAGCTATCATCACTGAGCCCATCATGTGTAATAATGGATGTATCCTGCCAGAGCCAGGTTTTTTAGAAGGGTTGCGTGAAATCTGCACACAACACGGTACTACCCTGATTTTCGATGAGGTCATTACTGGCTTTCGAACAGATTTAGGCGGTGCCCAAAAATATTTCGGGGTGACCCCCGATCTTTCCATTTTTGCAAAAGCCATGGCGAGCGGTTACCCGATTTCTGCCATAGTGGGCAAAAGGGAATGGATGCAATTGGTCGCCGACGGAGAGGTAATCCATGCGGGGACCATGAATTCCGCCTGCGCACTTGTAGCCGCAGCCATTGGGACAATCGAAGTTCTGGAACGAAAGGGTACCTATGAGCGTTTGTATGCCCTTGGCCAACGATTGATGGAGGGATTGCGAAAAGTGTCGAAAGAAACCGGACAGAATCTGTTGGTTCAGGGTCTAGGACCGATGCTACATACTGGTTTCGCAGATGTTGATGAAGTTAGAGAATTTCGGGATTTAACCGCATACGAGCAGCCAAAATCGAAAATGTTCGTACAAGGAATGCAGCAAAGGGGTGTGCGGATAATTGGAAGGGGGCTTTGGTATATATCTACCGTACACGAAGAAAAACATATCGACCATGCCGTGATAATGGCAAGGGAAACCCTTAAGGAACTAAACTAAGAAAAAACGTTAAAAATATACTGAGATAGTTCTCCAAATCTAACACGTAACGACAAAAAAATGAAACTAAAAAATAACTCGACCGTCGGCATCGTGGGCTTGGGACTGATGGGATCAAGCATTGCTGCGGCACTTGCGCTGAAGGGCCAGAAGGTAATTGCCATTGCACCCATGGCTTCCGATGTAGATGAGACTGCACCCGATCGAATAAAAAGTTCGCTATCCAAATGTCGCGAGGAAGGCCTGACCGCTAAGACCCCCGATGAGCTGATGTCGAACATCCACTTTACTTCCGATTATGAAAATCTCAAATCATGCTGGTTAGTCATAGAATGTGTTTTCGAAGACCTTGTCATAAAGCAAGAGGTCTTTAAAAAGGTGGAGGCCGTCGTTGCCGACGACGTAATCATCACCTCAAATACCTCCGCCATTCCTATCAGCATGTTACAGAACCATCTCAAAGTTCCAGAACGTTTTTTTGGAATGCACTGGGCGGAACCTGCGTATACCTCGCCTTTTTTGGAAATCGTCTGCGGAGAAAAAAGTCCGGTTGATATTGGCGAGGAACTACATGCTATAGCAACGAATTGGGGCAAAAGACCGACTTTGGTCCGGAAGGATATCAGGGGCTTTATCACTAATAGAATCATGTATGCAATGTACAGGGAGGCCTTTCATTTGGTGGAAAATGGCTATGCTACCATTTCCGACGTTGACCGTGCCTGCAAGAACGATGGAGGTCAATGGATGGCCTTTTGTGGGCTCTTTCGCTATATGGACTTGACCGGTCTGAAGGCCTACCATGCCGTAATGAAAGACCTTTTTCCGGAACTGAGTAACAAGATTACTGTTCCAAAGCTGATCGACGATATCGCAAGAGCCGACGGCAACGGTATTTCCAACGGAAAAGGCTTTTACGATTATACGCCAGATGAGGCCAAAAAGTGGGAAGAGACTTTTGAAAGATTCGCCTTTGATATGCACCATTTATCTACGAAATATGCCAATGAAATGGAAGAACTTTCTTCGATAAAAAAGAAAAATGAAAAACAGCTCTAAAAAACCTTTTATCGTAGATGGGCATCTAGACTTGGCTACTAATGCAATGACGATGAACCGCGACCTGACGCTGACCGTAGGGGAAATACGGCAAAAGGAAAAACAATCGGGATGGAGTGACTATCAAGACCGAGGCCGGGGCACGGTAGCATTGCCCGAACTTCGCGAAGGCAATGTAGGCCTTGTCATCGCCACTATGATTTCCCGATATTCCGAAAGCGGAAACCCAATGCAAACGATGGCACTGAAGGGTTGGCATTCTCCTCGGCAGGCTTATGCCCATGCCCAATCCCAATTGGCCTGGTATCGCGAAATGGAGGCTGCCGGCGAAATGGTCCAGATTACAACAAGAAGCGGGCTGTCAGAACATCTGAGAATTTGGGAGAAAAACCCGCCTGAAGCCGTGAAAAGGCCCATAGGCTATATACTAGCTTTAGAAGGGGCCGACTCGATAGTCAATCTTGACTATTTGCACAAGTACTATGAAATGGGACTGCGTTCTATTGGAATTTCGCATTTTGGACCGGGCAGGTATGCCGCCGGAACCCATTCCGATGGCAGTGGTTTGACACCAATTGGTAAACAACTATTAAAAGAGATGAATCAATTACAAGTTCAGTTGGATATGACTCACCTCACCGATAAGGGATTTTTCGAAGCCTTGGACATATTTCAGGGGTCCGTAGTCGCCAGCCATCAAAATTGCAGGAGCGTTATACCGGGGGAACGACAGTTCTCCGACGAACAGATTCGCTATATGGTGAAACGCAACGGCATCATCGGAGGAGCTTTGGATACATGGATGCTATATCCCGATTTTCAATTGAACAAAGATAGCCCCAAGGAACTTGATATACGTATGGAACATTTAGTGGACCATTTTGACCATGTTTGCCAATTGGCAGGTAATAGTGAGCATATTGGTTTTGGGAGTGACCTCGATGGACTTTTCGGTCTGGAACAGACCCCGCACGACATGGATACGATTGCCGACCTGCAAAAATTTGAAGCTATTCTTGAAAAAAGAGGGTATAAGGACAAGGACAGGAAAAATATTTTCAGTGGAAACTGGATAAGAACCTTAAATCGAATTTTAACATGAAAAGCATAACTCTGAATAATCAAGTTAAACCGTTTTCTACCATTTTTTTAATTCTAACTATAGCAATGGCAAATCAATCGTGCAACCAGAACCCCACAAGAACACAAAGCACAAAACCGGAACTCAAAATCGGATGGGCAGAGATTAATTACACACCGAAAGTGGGTCATGATTTGGTCGGCAACTACCGAGGAAACGACTACGCATCACGAGGCATCCATGATCCACTATTTGGAAAGGCATTGGTGGCAGAAGGCAGCAATAAAGTGAAGGTCGCAGTTCTTACCGTTGACATTTGTTATATACCAACAAGCATGATATCCCTTATGCGCAGGCATATCGCTTCGGCGACCGATATTCCGCCTGACCATATTATGATTCATGCAACCCATACGCATAGTGGTCCGCCGGCGGATTTAGATTCTCCTGATGCCCAAGAGTACATGAAAAAGGCGGCGGACGCCGTTATCGAAGCCAACAAAAATTTAATTGTTTCCGAACTTGGTGTGGGCCGTACTAGAGAAAACAGGGTGTCGCACAATAGAAGGTTAAAGGCGGTCGATGGAACTACACATATGGTCTGGGAAAAATTTGAGCCTGGTTTTATCGATAAAGCATTAGGCGGAATAGATTCTGAATTAATTACCCTTAGTATAGAACAAAATGGTAAAACTGTAGGTGCTTTAGTGAATTTTGGCTGCCATCCAACTACACTCACGGGAAATAATTGGCTGTATTCGGCAGATTATCCTGGCTACTTGACTGAATCGGTACAAAAAGTCAAAGGCAATGATTTCGGAGTACAGTTTTTGAACGCACCTAGCGGTAATGTGACCCAAGTAGATTATGAGGTCGGGTTTATCGACACCTTCCAAGAATGTCAAAGGATAGGATATTTATTGGGAGTAGCGACCCTTCAAGCCATGAATGATAGCATGTCGGCAACAGGTGACGGATCGGTAGCGGTATCAGTGGAAAAAGTCCCTCTTAAAACTATACACATTACGGACGAACAAAAGGCCTGGGCTGAGAAAATAATGAAACGTGTAGAGAAAGAAGGTATGCCTGAGCTCCAACCTGACGGGATACCCGATGAACTATACGCCAAACGCTGGCTCAATCTCTATAAACAAAAGGACAATATAGACGAACTAGAAGTTATGGCATTAAGAATTGGCGATGTTTCTATTGTCGGTATGCCCGGTGAAATGTTCAATGAATTTGGTATTTACATTAAAGAAAACTCCCCTTCCAAAAATACCCTGGTTGTTGGGCTGGCCAACGGTTCATACCATTATTTTCCAACAGAAATTTCTTTTGGGCAAGGTCCTGAAGGATTTGAACCTATGATTACCGGGTATGAGACTACACCCGGAACCACCGATTATGAAAAAGGGGCGGGAGAAAAATTAGCCGCTTCCGCAGTTGCACAACTTAAAAACCTCTCTGCAAAGAAAAAATAGACGTTAGCATGTTCCGAGCATGATTAGGAATCCATAAAATTATACGAGTAACATAACAAAGCCGTTTGAGTTGCTTGGCAACATTCTGGCGTACTTGAACGTAAATGGTGAAAAGCTGTGGGGCTTACGCCTTGGTAGCGACCGATTTGGTCAACACTTTTAATATTGTCGAACTCCTTCCGGATTTTTTCGCTCTGTGCTGGTGATAATCTGCTCTTCCTCTAATACTGATTTAAATCTTATTATTCTACTTTCAAACAGTTCTTACTTAAGGGAAGCATACCCCGAAACTAAACTTTCTACCCCAGCACTACCAGGAAATTCAACGTTTGATTATGATTGAAAAACCAATTAATACACCTTTATTTTAGAACATAAGGTAGATTTTCTTAGAATTCATTTTAACAAAATGCCCAATATATTTTAAGTCTCACTTATTTCTTTAAATCTAGCAATATAAATTTTTTCAGAATGAACAGGAGATATCGTCGAAACTTAGGGAATCATTATTGATGTTTACTTCTATCATTATTTGAGTAAAACGATAGCCTATCGTAGAATTCCAGTTTTAACTATAATGAAAGAAATAGTAAAATCTACAAAAAGAATAAAGCTACCACTATTTTGAGTATTGTCATTAGTAAGGTGAAAAAGAATAAGATAACTTAACTCATCGTATTGAAGTACAGAATTTTACGTAGAACATATCCGGAAACGGATATTTATAAACAATTTGTTTTACAAGTAATTAGGAAGTTCTGCCGTAGTACCTCATCGAACTTAATATTAAGAATAATTATAATCTAGAAAAAAATTTCCGTTCGGAAATGGAGTAATGAAAGATAGTAATCATAACCTGACCGCTCAGGGTTAGAAAAGTAAAATCCTGATCAAATTTGAATTAAACTATAACTAAAAATCTCAAAAGATGAGCAGAAAAATTAAATATTATTTACTACTGGGTTCGTTTTTACTCTGCCAAAGTATTCTCGCCCAAGATAAAACTGTCACTGGAACGATAAGCACAGCTATTGATGGCACCCCTTTACCAGGAGTTAGTGTAGTTATAGAGGGCACTTCTGAAGGTACACAGACAGATTTTGATGGTGTTTACTCCATAGATGCAGCCCGAGGTGATGTACTGATATTTAGCTACATCGGTATGAAAACACAAAATATTACTGTAGGAACTGCGGATATTATTGACATCAATATGGAAGAAGATGCCAGCCGACTTGACGAAGTGGTAGTGACCGCATTGGGTTTAAAACGCCAGCAAAAATCTTTAACGTATGCAACGCAAAACGTTGAGATAGAATCAATAGATGAGGCCAGGGCGGAAAAGAATTTGGTCAACTCTTTGCAAGGAAAAGTAGCTGGACTATCAATTCAGCGTTCCGGAAATGGTGTAAGTAGCGATTCCAAGGTCCTTTTAAGGGGCAATCGCTCCATTTCTGGAAATAGTGAAGCCTTATTTGTTGTTGATGGGGTGCCCTTGAATGGTGGCATCGGTAATTTGTCACCTGACGATATTGCATCCATAAATGTTTTAAAAGGAGGCAATGCTGCTGCACTTTACGGTTCAAGGGCGAATAACGGGGCTATTATCGTAACCACCAAATCTGGCACGGCGGGTAGGACAATGGTTGACTATTCCACTACTGTAATTACAGATATTCCTAATATTCTGTTCGATTATCAAAATGAATATGGTCAAGGTAGTCAAGGCGTTTTTAATCCTACTTCCGTAAATTCCTGGGGACCCGGTTTCGGTACGCTTGGCCAAGTTCAGAACTGGTCACCCAGTCCAGTTATAACAACTCCATTACCCTATAAAGCACAACCCAACAATATTAAGGATTTTTTTAGTACAGGCCTTAGCCTTGCCCATAACATATCGGTGACTTCAGGAGGGGAAAAAACACAGACCTTTTTTAACTATACCTATGACAAACGAAAGGGAATAATTCCTGGAAACGAATTATCTCGACACAATGTGAGTCTTAAAGCCGACAATAAGCTTTTAAATGACAAATTACAATTGAGTTCACGTATCAATTATATACGGGGGGATATTGATAACAGAACACCTACAGGCGCGGGAGGGGCATTTGACAACCCTATTAGATACGCATACCAGCTTCCTCGAAATATTCGTACGCAAGACGCTAGGGTCTTTGAATATATCGACCCAAGTACTGGAGGTGTCCGTCAAAATTTTTGGAAACCCTTGGATAACGGGGGTGCCAATCCATATTGGACCATTAATAAAAACCTTACGAGAACGGAAAGCAGTCGCGTAATTGGTTACGCTTCGTTAACCTACAATTTTCTGCCCAATCTGAGTCTACTAGTCCGCACTGCCATTGATGAATCCAGCGAAATCGATGTGAAGACTTTAGCCAATGATACCTATATAATTGCCCAAAATGGAAACTATAGAAAATCGGACTCCAAATACACTGAATGGAATTCAGACTTTCTATTGCGTTTCAATAAGGACTTTAACGACAAATTCGGCCTGGAAGTTAGCGCAGGGGGCAATAACCGGCAAAACAAGAGTGAAAGTAATAGCGTTGACAACGGGGGATTGAACACACCTAACGTATTCACTGTAACTAATGCTGCCAATCTTTCCGTAAATGAGAGCTATGGCCTTAAAGAGGTACAATCTTTATATGGTTTAGGCCAATTATCCTTTAATGATGCCCTGTTTTTGGATGCGACCTACCGAAGTGATTGGAGTTCCACATTACCCGAAGCCAATCAAAGATTCGGTTACTATTCTGTCGGACTTAGTGGGGTGGTTTCCGATTTATTACCATTGCCCGACTTTATTTCTTTCCTTAAACTTCGAGGCTCCTATGCCCAAGTGGGAAATGATACGGGGGCGTACAACCTGGTTCGAACGGCTAGTACACAGCAAGGTGGTTTGATAGATATATCCAATACGGCACCCAATCCAAATCTTCGGCCCGAACAGACAAATTCGACAGAGGTTGGCTTTGATCTTCGCCTTTTCAATAGTCGTCTTGGATTTGATTTTACCTATTATAAAACTAATAGTACCGACCAACTATTTCGACAACAGGTTCCTATCCCCTCTGGGGTACAGACTAGATTTATAAATGGCGGTGATGTTCAGAACGAAGGAATCGAAGTTGTTATGACGGCCAATCCAATACGTACCGAACATTTCAATTGGAATCTTACCGCCAACTTCACAAAAAACGACAATGAGGTACTTCGATTAAATGACAACTTGGAAACCTTAGATTTTGGTGGTCCCTTTATAAGTAGATTTTTCTTAGAAGTTGGCGAACCCTGGGGTAATGTCTATGTAAGAGGTTTTGAGAGGGATGCGCAAAACCGTGTTTTGGTAGACGCTAACGGTGTTCCATTAAGAACTGGCGGTTTCAGTGTTTTAGCCGGCAATTCAAACCCTGATTGGCTAGGTGGTATCAGTAATACTTTCAGCTATAAAAATATAGATTTTAGTTTTTTGATTGATATTCGCCAGGGGGGTGTAATTACTTCGGTTACAAACTCAATTTTGACGGCAGAAGGGGCGTTACAAAAAACAATTGTTGGAAGGGAAGGAAATGGGATAGTTTTCGGTAGGGACGTTTTTTCTAATGAACTGGCCGTAAAAGCAGATGGAAGCCCGAACGATATTGCTGTAGATCCCGAACTGTTTTGGAATACGTTAGGAGGGGAAAATGCTCCTATAGGGGAAGCCTTTGTTGAAGATGCTTCGAACGTTCGATTGCGAGAAATGACCTTGGGCTATAGGTTAGATACAAAATTTTTGGACCGTACTTTTTTGAGAAGTGCTAAACTTTCCCTAGTTGGCCGAAACCTTTTTTTCATCTCGAACAGCGCTCCATTTGATCCAGAACTTTTAACAGGTACTGGAGTTATTTCCGACAGTTTTGAGTCTTTTGTGGCGCCGACTACTAGAAGTATCGGGATGAATCTTCAGCTCGGATTCTAACATAAAATTGTACTTTAAATTAAAAATTATGAAAACTATAAAAATCAAATTAAAACTAGGCTTACTAATCGGTGGTATCTTTTGTATAAGTAATTGTACAAGTGATTTTGAAGAAGTCAATACAAATCCGTTAGCGTTAGATCTTTCCTTATTGGAAAATGATCCATTGTTGCAAGGACAACTTTTTTCAAGAGCGCAGTTTCAAACTTTTTATTCCAATTTCCAGACCGGTCAGAGTTTGGGCGGTGATATATGGGCACAATATTTTGCGACCACTCAGTCGCGATTCGAGTCTGATAGATATGTCATGGTTGGTGGTTGGGTCAATAATCAGTGGCGAATTCATTATACCGAGGAAATCAAACAGTTGAAGACGGTAATGGATTTATCTGAAGCGAATGGAAACCAAGTGGCTAATGCTATGGCCAAAATTTGGTGGGTTCATGCTTTTCAGAGACTTACTGATTATATGGGACCCATGCCGTACTTTGAATATGGGAATTTGGAGTTATCTGTGCCATATGATTCCCAAGAAGCTATTTACTCTGATTTTTTCTTTAAATTGGATGAAGCTGTGGCGCAATTGAGGGCGAATCCGGGGGGTAGTGCTTACGCTGCCAGTGATCGTGTATATGGAGGTAGCGGAGATTCGTGGTTGAAGCTTGCAAATAGCCTGCGCCTCAGGGTGGCAATGCGTATACGCTTTGCCGATTCTGCCAAGGCTCAAGCCGAGGCTGAAAAGGCGGTTGCCGATGGGGTATTTCTAGAAAATTCAGAAGCGGCCTATGTGGAAACCGATGAGGTCAATTATCATAGATACCAAGCGATTACGGATTGGGGCGAATTCCGGATGAGTGCTTTGGCTGAAAGCTTGTTGGAGGGATATCAAGACCCTAGGATATCCGAAATGTACGCACCGGCTGAAGACGGTGATTCCGATGGTGATGGGAGCGCGTACGAAGGACTCTTGAACGGACAGTCAGTACTGACATTGGAGGCGGGTCAAAATTCAAACCATTCCGATATGGCCCTGAAATGGAAGAGTATCGCTTTAGGGGGTGCAAACCCTCCATATACCGTAATCAATGCCGCTGAAGTTTATTTTTTAAGGGCAGAAGGCGCCATTTTGGGTTGGAACATGGGAGGTACTGCAAAGGATCTGTACGAAGAAGGTATTCGGAAATCTATGACCGAGATTACGGATGCCGATACGGCAACCATTGAGTCTTATATTGCTAGTAGCAATACTCCTATACCCTACGAAGATGGCGCAATGCCATCGACTGATATCCCTGTAGCCTTTGAAACGGATTCCGAACGCCAATTAGAACAAATTATCACCCAAAAGTGGATTGCAAATTATGGATCTGGTGTTGAATCATGGGCAGAACTTAGAAGAACGGGCTATCCTAAGCAATATGAACGTGTGTTGTCCGACAACCCTAACGTTGGACCGGACGAGATTATTAGTCGAATGATTTATCCTTCGAGCGAATATGACACGAATCTAGAGGAACTACAAAAAGCCATCGATAATTTGCTCGGAGGTCCTGATGAGGCTTCTACAAAGTTATGGTGGGATAAAAACTAGTTTTTTAATTTGTAATTTTCTTAAAAAAACCGGCAAATTTTAAGTTGCCGGTTTTTTTATTCGGGTCGAGATCAATACGATTTGGGGTTTAATTTAATATGACTCTCTTTCAGATCAAGCATATTAATATTAGGAATAATACTATCAACAAAACGCTGCGTAATTGGCTAAATTGTTCCAATATTAACGGCAAACTTTAAAATAATTCTATTTCCATAGGTCAGCATCAATTTCTGTTCGAGGCCCTTACTTCAATTTGAATATAATATTCACATGTTTGATAATTTACTCCCAAACCGAAGATTAACAAGTATGAAATTAGTTGAAAAACGATTTTTGGCTTGTTGGCTATTATGTTTTTTAGGCCACTTTTATGTGTTAGCTCAGATAGAATTTGAGAATGTAACAGATAAGGCCGGTTTGGTTTCTCCCCTAAAAGGCATCATGGGTCATGGTGCGGCTTGGGGAGACGTGAACGGTGATGGCTTTCCAGACCTATTCGTAGGCAATTTTGCAGATCGACCTGATGACAAATATAACCAAAGGGGGCATTCCGATGGGCCTGCACCTGACAAGCTATTGATTAACAATGGAGACGGAACCTTCAAGGAGGTAGAGGATAGCCCCGTAAGGATTACGGGCAGGAACTCCGGTGCCGCCTTTGCCGATTTTGATAACGATGGCGACCTTGACTTGGTGACATCGCACCAGTCCTTCGACGGTCCTGCGTATGAGGGCACTGAACATCAGAGGCCGAGAACAGGCTATAATGTAAAAAATGAACGTCCCAATAATTTCCTTTTCGAAAATGATGGTACAGGGAATTTTATCGATATCACCGACCACGCAGGTTTAGATTTAGGGTGGCCGTTTTTAGGCAGAAATACCTTTGTGTTTGACTATGACGGTGACGGACTCCTGGATCTTTTGATGCAAGAAGATTTCGTTGCCCCTTTTAAATCTGGTGGTAATTCCCGGCTCCTCAAAAATCTTGGCAGTTTAAAGTTTGAGGATGTCACGGCCAAGGCAAATCTACCACACGGTTTTAGAAATGGGCTTTATGGGCTCGGTGGGGTAGTGGGGGATATTAATGGGGATACATGGCCGGATATTTTCTTTGCACATAGCTGTAGGATGTTCATTAGCAATAAAGATGGTACGTTTCATGAGAAAATTTATCAAATGGTCGACGAAAAACTTACGGAAGATGGAACTACCAATTCAAATTGGACATGTGGTGCTGATTTCGGCGATATTGACAACGATGGTGATATGGACATCGTTATGGGAGATCATTTACTTAACGATCATCCAAACCACAGAATATATGTATTTCTTAACGAGGGCAACGATGTAGAAAGTAATCCGATTTTCCGTGACATTACTACTGAATCCGGTATCAGTGGCATAAACGGTAAAGCGCCACACCTTCAGTTGCAAGATATCGATAACGATGGCCTGTTAGATTTAATGATTAGTAATTCAAAATCATTCATCTACCGAAACAATGGGGTTCAAAAAGGTATACCCCAATTCGAAAATCCTATCGGTTCGAACGTCAACGTAGGATTGGGGTATTGGCCCAGCGGCCCTCTAGGGGACTATGATAGAGACGGACGATTGGATTTTTTTGGGGCGGAATGGGAACCGACTGTAGCATCGCCCCTACTTCGTAATGTCACTAAAGACGCTGAAAACTATCTGGACGTCAAGTTGGATTTAATAGATTCAGAAAACCGCAATGGAATCGGTGCTAAGGTAGAACTGTTTAAAAAAGGAAAGATGGGAAAAGAGGAAGCACTGTTGGGTACCCAGATAATTTCCGTTTCTAACGGTTACAGTACCGGGTATGAGGCTATCGCTCATTTTGGGCTGCCAAAGCATCGTTCCGTAGAAGTAAGGGTTACTATGCCAACGAACGGTAAAATCTATGAATTGAATGATGTTGAACGAAATCAACTGCTTGTTGTGAGCAAGTAAATAGACTCGATGAGCTCAACTAACAGTACTAAAAACAAGGGTGAGATATTCAATTATGTACTTAAAGGAAAATTTATAAAAAATTATGGGTAAATCGAAATATTCAGTTCAAGAGAGTCAAAAATATGGTAGATACCAAGTTAGTGCAAAGCGATTTCTAGTCCTGTCGTTTTTACTTTGTTCTTTCACGCAAATGCAAGCTATGACAAAACCAATTAGTAAAATTACAAATGTTTCTTTATCGGATTACAACAACGGTAGATCAGATAAAGTAGAGGAAGGAATGAAAATGGATGAAACAGTATCAAATGATAGTATCTATGTAGTCAAAAAACTGAGTGAAAAAATGAAAATCGACGGAGATTGGAAAAAGAACCAATGGAAGGAAATTGAATCTTTACGGTTCAAGCACCATATGGGTAAATCACCTAAGTTTAGACCTAAAACATGGGCAAAAATCGCCTACGATGATACCTATCTCTATGTAATCTTTAAAGTTGAAGACCGTTATGTTGTAAGTACTGTAGAAGAATTTAATGGTCCTGTTTCGGAAGATTCTTGCGTAGAATTTTTCTTTGCTCCTAATGCTGATGAGCCTGAAGGCTACTTTAATATAGAAATAAATGCCGGGGGAACACCTTTGGTACATTATCAAATTCACGAAGAACGCGAAACGAAAAGAAGATTTTCCAAGCAGGACTTTAAGACGATGAAAATAGCACACTCTATGCCCGAAGTAATAAATCCTGAAATTACGGAGCCTACTACTTGGATAATAGAATATAAGGTTCCCTTTACGACATTACAAAAATATGCCTCCTTTAAAAAACCTGAGCCAGGTGACGTTTGGAGGGCCAATCTTTATAAAACGGCAAGTAGCCATAGTGAAAACCGGCACTACCTCACTTGGTCTTATGTAGATTATCCCAAACCTCATTTTCATCTGCCCGAATTTTTCGGAACATTGAAATTTACTGATTAAATAAAATTCTAATGACAACACGTAGAAAATTTTTAGGCAGTATTATAGCAGGCGGCCTAGGTGGTATTGTTACCTCTGGTCATTCTGCACCGCCACTCTCCAGAAATTTAAATCCACCTAAGGGAAAATTCTCAATGCAAGAAGCGCTCGACCTCCATTCTGAATGTTTGATTTTTGATGGTCACACAGACACCCCGGTTGAACGTGTTGCTCGTAAGGAAAACGTTGATGGAATGATGTCCTTAAACAGGAAGTACCACATGGACCTACCTCGGATGAAAGAGGTAGGTTATGATGCCGGAGCCTTTATTGTGGGGAACGGTGTGGTTGCCAATGTTTGGACCACTATGGAACAGACTTTACACATGATAGAAGCAAATCCCGATGACCTGCTCTTGGTTCGTTCAAGTAAAGACGTGCTTCGGGCCAGGGATACTGGCAAGGTAGGTATTTTATTGGCAATAGAAGGTATCGCAAAATGGATTCATGGAGAGCCTGATATCCTTAGGATGCTATACCGTAACGGTGTGAAGTGGATTGGCCTGACTCATGGCGAAGGCGGTTTGCCAAGTGAATCTAAAAACAAAAATGAAGATATATTATATCTACAGGGTTCGCCGTCTCCCAGGAAGTACTGCACACCCGAGGAGCGAAAAATTGAGGGGCAAACAGCAAAAGGGCTAAC
>DRGL01000032.1 GCA_011050085.1 Pricia antarctica
AATTTACCTATACTTGGCAGTTAAATTGTTTTAGCCAGGGACACCATACAGGGAAATTACCCTCTCTATTTTCAGCCAGGGGTTCGTCTTCTCCCCTTTCTTTCTCATCGGGCGCTTCCGGATGGTGGCAATCATATCCAAGGCATCTGATATACCTGTAATAATCACAATCGTCACAATCATCAATTCCTATTTCTATTTTTATCTTCATATTTCGTGTCCCCCTGTCCTTAACCACCCATTGCCGGGTAGGCCTTAATGCAGCCGACTAAAAATCAAATCGATTGTATTCTTTTATTGCTTCGCTGAAATTCTTAGTTTTAAAGGGATATATCCGCAGTCCCGGTCCATACACACGGACAATTAGACACTCCTCGATTAAATCAATACTCATTGTTTTCATTCCGGCAGACCCGTTAGAATGGCTGATAAATACAATCGGATTAGTTTGCTCCTTTACTATGGTTTTCATGTTTTAGGGTTTAGCCACCTGTTGTTTGGTAGGCTTTTTTTAGTAATGAGTATTACGCATTATCTTTGGGATGAAGCACAGCCCAAAGTTTACTTTCCAGTTTTCTGCTTGCCCTCTCTTCGGCCATATGCGAATCAAGGTCAGATATATATGGCTTTACAGATAATACACCTTTAATCATTTTGATTGCATTGAGAATATACTCTGCATCATCTTCTCGGATATTTTCATTTAAAACAACTGCTATTGAATGATAACGATCTGTCATAATACCTCCATTAATTACATGGGTTTCAAGTGGAGCCGCCTGGGTTATTCATCCCCTTTATGGCCCGGCGGCAGGGCACGCTTTTTAAATGAAAATGCTTTCTTTACCTTACGAACAAAAAGATATTTCCGCCTGGATTTGATAAATTTACTAAGATATTCTGTACCCCTATCGGTAAACATTATCGGGAGGCTGTTTGCTAGTTCTTTTTCAGATACGAATAGTTTGTATAGGAATTGCATCATGGTTTTTTTGGATTGTTATACCAAAGCCTTCCAAATTGATCCGGTGCAACCTTTACCAACTTATGAACTAAGTCAATCAACATATTAATTACAGCGTCCCTATCTCTAATCAGATTTTCAGCGTGTTCCTTGCTAACAGTGGCAACCGTACTATTGTGTATAGATGCAACGTCCACGCTATTCTCCGACTCCCCAAAAATATAATACGTGGGAAATCTTTCATGTATCCAGCTATCCTTCATAACTATATTCCCGCGGTAATATCTTAAAAAAAACAGGGTAGGCCAGGTTGCTCATTATGCCGATGCCAAAGATGACTATTAAGGGCCACGGAATCAAGATAGAAATCTTGGCGGTTACGGCGGTCATCAAATACCTTCTCCCGCACGTCTTAGTGGACGAAATGCTCTCGCTGCTGCCCCGTTAAATTACATTTGTGGTCCGTTTGGATGGGGACCGCCGGTTGATCTTATATTTTCCGTAAAATTTATTTTATCTGCTCCGGCGACTCGCATTAATCTGCCACTGTCTATCCATTCCCAGTCTACCATCTTGCCATCTCGCAATTCATTACATTGAAGTCCGTAATGAGTACACCCTGTAAAATATTCAGCCCGGACCATTACCGTTCCCTTAAATCCTGTTATTTTGTCCTCTAATAGTTCTCCTAATTCGAATTTCATTCTTAGCCTCCTTTTTGTTGATTATCATATCTCTAAATCATACCGATTAATCCCTTTTTAGGCCCGTTTTTGCCCAAAATCACGCTTCTTGATTTTCCCCATACGACCGTCTGGATGGTGAAATACTATCCCCTCAATATCTTTGCCTTTTAACCATTCCCGTAATTCGCTAAAAGAACGGGGGACATTTTCATACTCTTCAGCGCAAGCGTGCATTATAAGCCCGTGGTGTTTGCTGTTTTCTGGATTGCCTTGAATCTTGGGGCCAACAAGTTCATATGTACCATCGGGTAAGGGCCCATCGGGCGAAGTGAATTTTAATCCCTCCACATGCCATTTGTTTTCTTTTTCGGAGGGATCAATTTCTATCCATCCAACCCGCTTTTCGGTATTTGAATCAAAGCCCATCTCAATAAATCCAGATGGAATAGGCTTGCTTTTTTTAACCTCCCGCCTTTTAAAATATTTTCCATTTTCAATTTTTACGCACGTTCCATCATACTTGCGAGTAGCTACACCCCTACCTGCAAAAACCCAAAGACAGTCTCTGGGTGCGGATCGTTAAGTAGCTCACGCAGGTTGTCGGGATTGCGCTTGAATATTGTAGGTATTTTTTTCATTGTGTCCCTCCCCCATATTAGTTATTCATATCTCCAAATCATACCGATGCCCGGAACACGCTTGCCGATGTTCGCAATTTTCAGTGATCTTGCCAAGCTTTCCATCGGGTTTAATTCGATAGCAATACTTTTTCAATCGCGTTTTCAGACACCCGCCCTTGAAATGCTCCGGTGGCTCAAAATCCTTGAACCATTCGACCAGAAAGGGGCGGTCTATGTGATAGGCTTGTTCGTTATTGTTCATTTGTTGATAGTTCAAGGTTTTGAATATAAGCAATTATAGCCTCGCTCCATCCATCAATGTGCGTCCAAGCGCCATAACCAATACCATTTTTATATGAAGCAACATTGACCATATACGCTGCCTTACAAACAGGGTCGGGGACCCGGTCATGAGACTGCTCATCGGTAATAACAATTATTCTATCTATGCCGCTCACACTGTTCATCACACTACTGATAGACCTCCCTAAATATGTCCCGTCCATTTCTTGGGAATTCACAATAGCATCTCTCAGCGCAAACCCTCGACGCGGTGGAACTCGCACTTCACTATAAGAAAAAGAGAAGATTTCTACATCATCGCATATCTCCCGTAAAAGCATTGCGAGTCCACACGCAGCATCAAACCGTCGCATTTGTGACCTATCTGATAATTGACTATCCATTGATCCTGATATGTCTACCATTAATACCGTTTTCCCTGGAAGTTTCTCGTGGATAGCAAGACATTTCAGCATGCCCGCCTCAAGTTCCGGCTCAAGTTGTGGGGCATGTTGCGCGGCAGCGATAAAACGAAACGGCAAAACCCTTTCGGTCTTTATCTCTTGTAGTGCGGTTTTTACCAAAGACATATCAACATTTTCCTGCTCCATGTTGCGTAAATTCCGCAATAATGCTAACGCCCCTAGTTTGTTTTCTTTTAAAAGTCGTTCCCATTTGTCTTTTTTTGAAATATCATTTCCGCCCGAAAGCGAAACTTCCCAGGTGTCCGGAACTGCTAATTTTCCGTCAATCAGTCTTTTCCATAATTCATCTTGTTCCTTATCCTTCGGTTTGGCATGACAAAGAAAGAGCACATCACGTAGTTTTACCCTACCATCACGGTCGTATTTTGAAAGGCTGTATTCATTAAACTTTCCAAATGCAGCCGCTAGCCCTTTCTTGACCTGTGCAGATAATGGTTGCCTCGCTTCTTTCCAATAAATAGCACAGAATTCAGAAAGCTCATCCGGCCTTTGAATAACTCGTGACAACGTTTCCGATACAAGGCGTTTATGGGATTCAATTCGGGCCATTTCTCTTACGATCAACAAAGGCATGTGCCGGAGTTTCATCTTTTCCCTTGCTTCAATAGCAATGGCAGCAACTTTTTTAGTTCCAACTTTCGGGATTATTTGAGCTATCCGGTCGGCTATTGCCACACCGTCTTCATAAAATTGAGCCTCCCACAAAAGGCATGACATGACGGAGCGGCGCAATTGTTGTTCGACGTTGATGTGCTTCGCCACGGCACCCTCATGCGTATAAATATGATTGACCGGGACATTCGTTTTCATTGTATCATCCTCCTTTTAAGTTTTTTGGCAGAGAACAGGCAATTAGGGTTTGGTTTCATTGCAAGAAGTAACCCTAATCTTCGCTACTGCCAAATTATTTTTTTAAATTATCGAGGAATAAACGAATAGGGTCTTACTTTCCGATGAAGTAACCCTATCCTTCGCCATCGATAAAAAAGTATTATTGGGGAACAGGCGAACAGAGTATTAGCGCTCTAACCATCTGAGCTACAGCAGCTTTCACCACTGGCAGGATTCGAACCTGCGACCTCTTCATTAGCATTGAAGTAACTCTATTCTTCACCACCAATAATTTAATTTTAAGATATATTTGTTCAATAATCATTTCATAGCTACAATATAGCTTAAATTATAATATGTCAAGATTTTTATACCAATATATAGAAATTAATTGCTTTCAAAATTCATTACCAATGGAATTTTTTCAACGATATTTTTACTAGATGTTGCCGGTGTTGATTTAACCTCCAATCGTTCCTTTGTTATATCCTTAAATCCGCACCTCAGGCATTTATAATTTCGGACTCGCAGTTGCGGTTCCCATTGCCGGCTGTCTGAAACCTTTAATCTGTGGTTACATTCAGGGCAAAGCATTATCGTTCCACCATATCATGCACAATTCCAGACCAACGGCAAATATGACAACGCGCATGATTGTGATCATACCTTACTCGATATTCACCGTTTTCATTGCTGCCATGTGGTCCCATACACGTTGTCCCGATGTCTTTTCCACCACATTGTGGACATTTGCAGTGTAGGTTATGGTAGTCGTCGGCCAAAAGAAACCCCTTGCCCGGCTCATATTTTTCAATCACCATTTTTATCCTCCGATCGCCTTTTAATATAATCGATTATTTTTTTTAATCATAAAACACCCGCACTTTCGTCAAACATTTTCCGATCTTTGAACTCCTCCTGTTTCCCCGGATTCCAGTTGGCCACGGGCTGCAAGTAGCCAACTACCCTCGAATACACCAAATTGGTCTGATAATTCCGCAAGGTCGCATTCTTTTTAAAACAAACATCGCATTTCAGATACAATTTGTTACCGACAAGCTGGTCAACCTCGTAAACCGCGCCCCCGGAAATATTGATATGGTTTTCGCCTTCGATTATAGCGACAATACCA
>DRGL01000033.1 GCA_011050085.1 Pricia antarctica
GAAACCCTTGATCTAACCTCGAAACCTGTGGTCGCTAGTCATGGTGGGGCTTTTTCGGTGTGTAAGCATTTTAGAAATTCAACAGATGATCAGCTCAAGGCGCTTGCCGAGAACGGAGGGGTAATAGGAATGTATTTTTTTTCTGAATATTTAGCTAAGGAAAGGGCTAACGTAACCTTAGAAACGTTTATGAAGCACCTTACCCATGCGGTTGATCTTCTTGGAGTTGATCACGTTGGTATAGGTTCTGATTTTGACGGGGGAATCGAACTACTCTATGAGGATGTTCTAAAATTGGTCGATGTCACAAAAGCGATGATGGAATATGGTTTTTCGAAGGACGAGATAAAAAAAATATGGGGACTTAATTTTGTTCGTGTTTTAGAACAGAACATAGACGCTTGATTTACCATCTCCGTATTTATGGTTCGTTATTGATTTCCTATTAAAATCCTTTAATTTAAAGGACGCAAACCAAATAATATAAGATTATTATGCAATGTTACAAACTTAAAAGATTGTACACCCTCCTGTTTTTTATAGTAGCATTCCAAACCATACTTCCCCAAAGTCAGCTCGAGATACTACCTCAATGGAAGCAACACAGCGACGCCCCCAATTCACTATATCATCATATCGCAAAACAAGCTTATAGCCAATTGAGCGAACGTAATAAAATAATTAACGAATTGGATAGCTTGTCAGATTGGAAAGGGAGACAAAGTACAGTTAGTTCGATCTTGAACGACATTTTGGGGCCATTTCCTGCTAAGACTCCATTAAATGCAAAGATTACCCGCACCATTGATAAAGGTTCCTATCGATTGGAGCACATTGTTTTTGAATCCCAACCAGGATTATATGTTACATCTACCCTATTCATACCGAAATTTAAAAAAGAAAAGAAACTACCATCGATAATTTACTGTAGTGGTCATGATTCTGATGGATACCACGGAAATTACCAGCAAATGATTCTAAATCTAGTTGCAAAGGGATTTATTGTCTTTGCTTTTGATCCTATAGACCAAGGGGAACGTCTTGAGAATGATGACCGTAAGAATAAGACGTTTGAAATTCCGGGATGGCATTCGTATTTAGGAGCGCAAGCACTGATTGTAGGAAGCTCGCAGGCTAAATATATGATTTGGGATGGCATACGGGCCATCGACTATCTTATTTCCCGAAAAGAGGTCGACCCAAATAGAATTGGAATAACCGGACGTTCTGGCGGCGGAACTCAATCTGCCCAAATTGCGGCAATGGACCATCGAATTTACGCTTGCGCACCTGAAAATTACATTACGAATTACACTCGATTATTTCAATCCATTGGTCCGCAAGATGCAGAGCAAAATCTTTACCATGCGATTGCAAAGGGTATAGACCATGCCGACCTTTTATCGGTTAGGGCTCCAAAACCTGCATTAATTATAGGTACGACAAATGATATTTTCAGTATTCAAGGTTTTAGGGAAACTGCAGAAGAAGTATCCAAAGTATATCAGGCTTACGGGAAAGAGGATAACTTTAATTCTGTAGAAGATGTTTTTATCCATGGATCAACAAAAAAGAATAACGAAGCAATGTATTCTTTTTTTCAAAGACATTTAAATAATCCCGGTACTCCCGAAGAAGAGGAAGTTCAATTCTTGGGACAAAACGAGATTCGCGTTACACCTACCGGTCAGGTTTCCTCTTCCCTAAAAGGAAATACCATCTTTGACCTAAATCGAAAGGAAGCTAAACGATTGAGTGGAAATATCGAAAATTCTAGAAAAAATTTAACTGAACATCTTTCCCAAGTATTGATTTCAGCGAAAAACCTGGCGGGAATTATTAATCCATCTACAATTAATGAACCTGTATTCTCGGGTCGCATTGAAAAGGAAAGTTATGTTATCGATAAATATTTCGTAAAAGGTGAAGGTGATTATGTCATACCTTATTTATTAATTATCCCCAATGAATCTAGTAATAAAGCCCTACTATATATAAGTCCGTCTGGAAAACCAACCGAAGCCGATGAGAGTGATGAGATTAAATGGTTTGTAGATAAGGGCTTTACTGTATTGGCGCCCGACATGATTGGTATTGGTGAAATGGGTCCCATAGATTTGCCGAAAGGATCAAACATAAATGGCGTTTCCTATAGTATCTGGTTCGCCTCGATGCTTGTCGGAAGAAGTATTTTGGGGATAAGGACAGGTGATCTTATGCGGTTGACCAATGTTTTGGATGAGATTAATAATATTAAAGAAATCTATGCTCTTGCTAAAAATGAAATGTCTCCACTTTTACTTCATGCGGCAGCTTTTGATTCCAGAATCAGCCGAATTGCACTAGTTGACCCTCTTACTTCTTATAGTTCATTAGTTTATAATCGCTATTATGATCCACGATTTGTGCATAGTATCGTTCCCGGAGCACTTACCTCATATGATCTCCCCGATATTGCCGGAACCTTGGCACCCCGTAAGCTGATGATTGTCGGGCTAGCGGGCGGCGGTTCGCCAACTAAAACCCTTATTGAGAATCAGGATATGGGCATCATTCGAAAGGCATACAAACTTCGCAATGCCTCCCATCAGTTTAAGATTAAGCTAAATGAACCTGAAAAGGTAGTAAATAGTTGGTTTTCTGATTGGATAAAGTAAATATTAAAGAGCACTATTTGAGGATTGACATGGCCTGGTTTGATGGTTCAGCCGCCCATTGCCGAATATGTGTATCGATAATAGGAATATATCTATTAACTGAACGATCGTTAATTGGTTAATTTGACCCAGAATCTATTGAAAACCTAAATAGAAGCTTATGAAGTTGTTATCAACATTAAAACCGGTATTAATCATTGCACTGGTTACCGTAACTCGATTCGGCTGCGCGCAGACCGCCAAAACGCTCCCAGATGAAAAGATATGCGAGGTAAGCTCGGTTTCCATAAACAATATTTACAAAGAGTTCGATGGTCAATGGCAAGGCATAACTGCGGCCTCGGATGGCAATTGTTATTTTTCTTCGTCTACTCATTCCATTGCTAGAGGGGCAGGTTTTCATAAGTTTAATCCGGAAACCAAGGAGCATACCATGCTTGTGGAGGACATGACATTGTTATGTGGAGAAGAAGGTCAGGGCTCTCAACAAGGGAAAATTCACAGCCCCATTGTCGAACATAAGGGCTGGCTTTATTTTTCTACTCATCTATCCAACTATTGGAAGGAAGGGATCGAAAACTATCCTGGCGCACATCTTATCGGTTATGAAATGGCAACCGGAAAATTTAGGGACTTCGGAATAGTTCTACCAAAATATTCGATATACTCTGCAGTTAACATAGACCCAATTCGAGATAAGATATATGTCTTCGTTGCTCCGTTTAGGGAGAAGGATATAAATACCGATGGATGTCATCTGTATAGTGTGGATATTGCTTCAGGTGAAAAAAAAGACCTTGGCAAGCTCACCGATGGACAGGGAGGTGCGTCTTTCTGGTTTTACGTCGACGACAAGGGCAATTGCTGGTTCACCCTTTGGAAAGCACATACCAAATACCAAGAGGATCAAGGTAATCTTTACTGCTATCGGCCCGACAGCGGGAAAATTGAAATATATAAAGATGTTTTGCCTGAAGGGGAACTTATAAATGGTACTCCGGTTACTGACCAAAAGAAAATAAAGGAATCGGCATGGACTTGGGCAAAGGCCTCCCCGGATAGAACAAAGTGTTATTTTACTATGGGTACTTCGGGCGGAGGTGACGAACGTCTATGGATTTTTGACCCATCAGAGAACATACGATCAGGCAAGGCCTTTCAAGATATCGCGTATATCGGCTCCACTTTTCTTCAAACCGATATGGGTGGTGACAGACTATACTTTATTCAATATGCCGACCTAGATGATGAAAGAAATAAAGTTGCGGAAATACAAAGGGATAAAGATCCCAAAATTGTGGGCTACGGGGAGAGCCTGCATTTGAGAAGCGTTTCAATTGATCCTAAGAGCGATAACAAAGTGGTTGACCATGGCAAACTTGTCGATCAAGATGGCCGTGCGGCCCGCTTTATCAATTCAATGGCTGCCGACGACCAAGGGAGGGTCTTCATGTATGGAAGCTGGTATATCAAATCTTACAAAGAAGCTACCCTGCAATATCAATGGGCGGAACATCCTAATGGGCGCCTTTTTAAAATGATGGACAGGGGCGAATTTTTTGCCATGGCAGAGGGTTTAGTACCTCAATGATAGATAATACTGATATGGGTTTAATAAGTATCTAACCGTTTTAAACCTAAAAGGCCGCCGTAGCAAAATCAAAACTATGATAAGAATTGAGTATACTTTTTTGGGATTTTCGATATTGTTTTTCCTGTTCAATTTTCAAGTTTCTGGGCAGATACAATTTGAGGACGTAACCGAAAAGGCGGGTCTCGTGGAACCTTTAAAAGGTATGATGGGACATGGGGCTGCCTGGGGCGATGTCAATGGAGATGGATTTCCTGATTTGTTCGTAGGAACATTTTCTGATAGGCCAGATAGCATTTACAATGTTCGAGGTCATATAACCGGTCCGGCACCCGACAAACTATTGATTAGCCAAGGCGACGGCACCTTTAAAGAAATTAAAGACAGCCCAATTAGAGTGGCCGGGAGAAATTCAGGGGCAGTATTTGCTGATTTCGATAACGATGGAGACCTCGACTTGGTGACTACACACCAATCTTTTGAGGGTACGAAACACCAAAAACCCAATAACTTCATTTATGATAACGATGGTTTAGGGAATTTTACCGATGTAACCGAGGAGTCTGGTTTGGATTTTGGTTGGCCTTTCTTGGGGAGAAACGCTTTTGTTTTTGATTATGATGGCGATGGTTTGTTGGATTTGTTAATGCAAGAAGATTTCCTGCGCGCCGACGTTTCTGGAGGAGACTCAAGACTTATGAAAAATATAGGCAGTCTAAAGTTCGAAGACGTTACTGCCAAGGCCAATCTGCCCCATGGCTATAGAACGGGACTCTACGGACTCGGCGGGGTTGTAGGCGATATAAATGGTGATGGCTGGCCCGACATTTTTTTTGCCCACAGTTGCAGAATGTTCATTAACGACAGGAACGGCGAGTTTCATGAAAAGGTGTATCGCATGGTCGAAAAGAAGTACACCGATCCAGGTACCACAAACCCGAATTGGACCTGTGGTGCCGATTTTGCCGACATCGATAATGACGGAGATATGGATCTTGTTATGGGGGAACACTACACCGGTAATGATGTCATTGATAGATTGTTCGTCTTCCTAAATGAGGGCAATGACGAAAATGGAGACCCCATTTTAAATGATGTAACCAAGGAATCAGGAATTAAAGCACCCGAATGGCGCGCACCAAACTTACAATTACACGATTTTGATAATGATGGATTGGTAGACCTGATGGTGACAAACTTTACCAGCTTTCTTTATAAAAATAATGGATTGGAAGACGGAATTCCACAATTTGCAGAGCCCCTAACTTCAGGAGCTAAAGAAGGTCTTGGGTATTGGGCCAGTGGACCATTGGCCGACTACGACCGGGATGGAAGGGTTGATTTTTTCGGTGCGGAATGGGAGCCCGAGGCACCGTCACTCCTGTTGCGCAACGTTACTCCGAATGCGGAAAATTATTTGGATGTGATATTGAATCTGCAAAAATCAGCAAATCGTAATGGTATAGGGGCCAAGGTCGAAATATTTCAGAAAGGACGGCTAGGAATTAAGGAAGGACTTCTTGGAACCAGAATAATTTCAGTTTCTACCGGTTATAGTTCGGCATATGAGGCCATAGCACATTTTGGTCTTCCTAGTCAACAAAATGTAGATGTTAAGGTGACAATGCCTACGGATGGAAAGGTGCATATGAAAAAGAATGTATCTCCAAACCAGCTGTTCGTGCTTAGAGAATAATGTCATGTAGAGCACGGATTTTGATTTCAGTGTCATAGAATAATACGGAGAACACGGCTTTAGGCCAAAAATGGTTTTTAACGCCCTAGCGGTATAAGTAATTTAATACAAAATTATGAGCATTATGAAATATTTTAAATCTAGAATATTTAAAAAGTCGAACTTCCTATTTTTAGCGTTATTCATATCTATTATCTCTAATGTCATTGCGCAATCGGATGCAGTAGGGTCTTTGTATATGGAAGGTCCTGTAATAGGGGAGATGATCGATGCCGGATTTCTGTATGGGGATTCAAATTATAATGCTATCGCCTATGCCTCCGACGGAAATGTATATTATGTAATCTGTTCCCACAACAAAAAATCGAGCGCACAGTTTTTTCGATATGATCCGCGTACTGGTTCCGTTGACAATTTAGGTGACCTTACCGATATTGTTGGTGAGGATAGAACGAAAGTTATAAATCAAGGCAAGGTTCACTGTGATCTGTACGAGCACGACGGTAAACTTTGGTTCGGAACCCACGCCGGGTCCTATGACCGGACTTATCCTGGAGGCCATATTATGAATTATGATATTAAAACCCGCGAATTCAAGGATTTTGGCATACCCGCACCACATGAGGGATTAGTAGCACTCACTATGGACAAGGAAAGAGAAAGAATGTATGCAGTTACATGGCCTGGTTACTCGTTTCTCTACTATGATATAAAAACGGACAAAGTGGAACGATGGCAGGAAGCTATTGCCCCCGTCAACCAACAAGGACCACGCTCATTGGGAGTGGATTCCAATACCGGTAATGCCTACTGGCATACTATGGACAAATCGATACAAGTTTTCGACTATGAAAGCGAAGAAGTCAGTACACTCAAAAATCCAAATTTCGATCAGCCTATGTACAATGTTCCTATGGGCAAGGAAGGTGCCAACTATTACGTCAACGTTGCGTGGCGATCAATCAAATGGAGCGAAGCCTATCAAAAATTCTACGGGGTGATGTATTTCAGTGACTGGTTAGTTTCCTTTGATCCAAAAACAGAGGAATTGGAAATTCTCGACCGAATAGCCGCCTCTCCAAACCGTAAATCGGGCGGCGTAGATTATACCTCCCTCGCCTTTGAGCTTTCCGACGACGGCAAGACGGTTTATTACATTGCCCCTTACACCACCGTGAATGACGATGGTTCACCTGGGGATTCAGAAATTCACCTAGTGACATACGATATTGCGCTTCGAAAGTATATTGACCATGGCCCGATCGAGCTTAATGACGGCCGTCGACCAAGATACTGTCAAGGTATGGAAATAGGAAGTAACGGAATGCTATATATCGTGGGATGGGCTAAGATGACCGATCATAACAGTGAAAGGTGGAAAAAGAAGTATGAAATTGACAAAGGTGGAAAACCTGCTATGAATATAGAGCAAAGTGTCGATTTACAAGAAATTAACTTAATCGAGATTAAGAATCCCTTGGTAAAATGATTTCGGCTTGTTTACGGCCTAAAAAGAACTATTGTTTATCTCAAGAATATCATTAATCCATTGATATCTCAACACTATTTTTTGAAAGGCCCCTACAATGTAACTACACCATTCTGGTATGATGTACCTTAACTTATCATTCATATTAAGGTTTGCCTCCTTCAATCTACAAAATGCTAAAGTCAGACTAATTTAAATTTTATGAGAACTATAATAGGCAATGTCATCAATTTCGTTTTAGTCTTATTATCGGTTTCTTGCAACCAATTTAATTATAGGAAAGTGAACAACAATCAGGTAGAAAAATGGCCACCCGAACTCCCAACTTCCAACGAAAAAGGAGTGGCCACCCTAGAAACGGAAGAGTTTTTAGAAGTTCCCAATGGCGTTCAACGCATATTGGATACCATATCCGATTATTCGCTATCGGTTGCCGAAGTTGCCCCAAAAATTGAGCTAGTCTACCATGATCAATTGCCCAATGCCGCACTTAACGGCGTTGGATGGTCATCTTGGGGTGATTTGTGTGTGGCAAGCGATGGGTCGGTCTATTCCGGAACAGGAAATCATTGGGGCATCCAAAAAGGAGAGGCCTTTGTGTATAGATGGCAGCCTTCGACCAGGGTAATAAGCAAAGTTGCAGACTTAAATGCTATTAGCGAAACGAAATCTGAAGAAGTGCATTTTTCCAAGGTGCACGCCGGCATCTTCGAAGGTAATGATAAAAAAATCTATTTTACCGGTACGCTTGACGATGGAGGATTGGCGGCAAGTGAAGAAATGCTTGATAAATGGACCGAACATGTTGTCGGCGGCAAACTTTTTCAATACAATCCCGTTACAGGAAAAACCGTAATCTATGCCGACTTCCCCAGAGCAACGGTAACTGCTACCACTGAATACGACGCGAAACGGAATATTCTATATTGTGCTCTCGAAGGCGACCCTGAGGGCTTTGCCTTTGGAGCATTTGATATGGATGAGAAAAAATGGATTTATACAGGTAGTCCTGGGCAGATTACCAATGACAGGAACTTTATGTTAGATAGTGAGGGCAATGTATATTTTAACGGTAATGAGAGTTTCGAACATACTGGTGTTAGGTTGAACAGTTTAGAGGAAGAATGGCAGAGGACCAAACAACAAAAAGAGGGCAAGGTTATACTATCTAGTAAAAAATCTAAAATTCTCGATCAACGAATACATAAAAATGCAGATACCTATACAACTTTATTAAAGTATGATCCCAAAATTAACGAAGTCGTTTTGACCAATTCCTTTTTGACAAGTGAAGGGATTCGCTCCTCCACTAGGGAATCAAAAGAGGGATACATATACGGTTCTACCATGGGTGGCGAACTATTTCGTTATTCACCCATAATTGATGAAATGAAATTACTGGGATCAAATTTTCTTAAAAAAGGCGAATATATAACCGTCTGTGTACTTTCTCCTGACGAAAAGTTTCTGTATTACCTTCCAGGTGCTCACGGATCGGCAGGGTTTTCAGGAACGCCTATTATTCAGTACAATATCGAAAATAGGCAACAAAAGGCCTTGGCATTTTTAAGCCAGCCCATGGTTAAGGCATTTCAGTATTCCCCAGGGGGTACATTCGGTTCTAAATTAAGTGAAGACGGTTCAAAATTATACGTTGGTTTGAATGGGTCTGGTTCGGGTAATCTAAAACCAAAGGAGCATGATGGAGGGTTTGGACTTACCTCTTTTGTGGTGGTTCATATACCTAGTGAGGAACGATCTGGAAACTAATCGATTATAATTCATTTTACCGAAACCGGTATTCACTCTTGCGTCGACCAGGTATAGCTTTCGATTTGTCAGGAAAGTAATGAATACATGCTTCGTTTCAAGCGAACCGCGAGTCAGTAATTTTGCCTCAACAGAAAACTATCTAATATGAAAATCACCCCTATTTTAGCATTACTTTTTTTATCCATTTTTTATATTCGGACCGAAGGCCAATCGGTTAATATTACGGAAGAGGTCAGGTCATTGGACACTTACGGTTTCGGAAAACCCGATCCTGTGCCCATTCTAGCGGAAAACCCTAAGATATTTCCTTATTTCAAGTTCGATGAATACGAACAAACCTCCCACAAAAAGGATTGGAAGGTCGTCACTTTAGAAAATGATTATATAAAGGTGATGGTCTTACCGGAAATTGGGGGGAAGGTCTGGGGTGCCATCGAAAAAAGTACAGGCAAGGAATTTTTATATAAAAATGAGGTCATAAAATTTAGGAATATCGCGATGCGTGGCCCGTGGACTTCGGGCGGTATCGAATTCAATTTTGGTTTTATTGGGCATCATCCATCAACTGCAAGCCCCGTTAATTACCTTACACGAACCAATGCTGATGGAAGTGTTAGCTGTATCGTAGGGAGCACCGACTTGCCTTCGAATACTACTTGGACCGTTGAAATACGATTGGAAAAAGATAAGGCATATTTCGAAACCGATGTTGCTTGGTACAATGCCTCTTCATTAACTGAATCATATTATAATTGGATGAACGCCGCACAACCGGCAAAGAATGATTTAGAGTTTTTTCTACCTGGAAACAGTTATATAGGCCACAACGGGAATGCACATTCTTGGCCTATAGACGATAAAGGTAGGAATCTCGCATGGTATAAAAATAATGATTTTGAGGGCTCCAAGTCGTATCACATGGTAGGGTCATTTGATAATTTTTTCGGTGGCTATTACCATGATTGTAACTTCGGATTCGGACATTGGTCACCCTATGAAGAAATGCCGGGACAAAAATTATTCCTATGGGCGTTGTCCCGTTCTGGGGGTATATGGGAAGATTTATTGACGGATTCCGACGGGCAATATGTAGAATTTCAATCTGGTAGGTTGTTCAATCAGTATTCTCCGAAAGGCGCCATTAACCCAATCAGCTTAACGGGGTTTGAGCCCAACGCTATGGATCGATGGAGCGAAATTTGGTTTCCCTACAAAGAAATCGAAGGTATGGTAGATGCATCGCAGGACGGGGTTCTTAATGCTGAAATCAAAGAAGGTGAAATCTATATCGGTCTGAATGCACTACAGAAACTAGAGAAGAAAATACAAGTGATGGTAAATGGTAAACCGGTTTTTTCCGAGAAATTGGACCTACTTCCAATGGAAATCTTTTCTAAGACCATTCCTGCTGTTTCTTCCGATTCAATAGTGGTTTTCGTAGAAGAAAGCGAATTGTACTATTCCAACTACGCTAAGGCCAAAGAACTTAAGCGACCTTTTTATTCTGATAAGAATTTACAGATTACCAACGCCGAACAACTGTTCTTCGAAGGCTTGCAGGCATTGGAATATAGGGATTATAAATTGGCAGAGAAGAAGCTCTCCACACTTATTCAAATGAACCCTGCTCATCGAGATGGACAAATTAAACTGGCAGAGCTCATTTACCGAAAGGCCGATTACGATGAGGCGTTGAAGCATATCAACTTCGTACTGCGGATGGACACCTACAACCCAGGGGCCAATTATATGGCTGGTATAACCTACCGGGCCCTTAATGATACCACTAATGCTTTGGAATCTTTGGGTTGGGCGGCTAGGGATATGAAACACCGCTCCGCTTCCTTTGCGCAAATGGCAGAAATTTATCTGGCGAAAAGGGATTATCGAAATGCAGCTACATATGCCGGCAAGGCTTTGGATTTTAACACCTATAATCTCAATGCCAGAAAAGTGTTGGTTATTGCCTCAAGAAAACAAGGGGATAGGATAAAATTTGAAGAGGAGACTTCACGTCTTTTAAAAGTAGATCCCTTGAATCAACTTGTACAGCTTGAAAGGAGCTTTATGAACGGACGAAATCCCCATCTAACCTTGAACGACGAGTTCCCAGCTGAAACCATCTTGGACCTCGCGCTTCAATACCGCAAATTCGGTTTACCCGATGAATCATTAAAAATCTTGGGATTAGATACAACTGCAGTAAAAAACAAACTTTGGATGGCCTATTTGCTTCGTGATGCCGATAAGGGGAAAAGCATGGACCTTATGGAAGAAATAATGGAAGACCCTGTAAATTTTGTATATCCATATCGAAGGGAAACTCTTGCGGTTATGGGGTGGGCAGCCGGACAAAATGATAACTGGAAATTACGTTATTATCTGGCTATAAATCATTTGGCAGTTGGTCACAGCGATAAGGGGCTGTCAATTTTGAAGTCGCTAAACGACGAACCTGATTCCGATATTTTTTATAGGTTCCGCGCGAAAATTTTTACCGATGGAAGCTATGAAAGCAGGGTTAAGGATTACCAAACAGCACTAAGAATAAATCCCGATGATTGGAAGGTTCGGGATGAAACCATTCAATTTTACCTTAAAAACCAAAAATATCCAGAAGCTTATCAGCTATCAAAAACCTCTTATGGGAAATACCCAAAAATTTACAATATAGCTTTATCCTATGCTAAATCCTTATTGAATACCGGTCGGGTTGAAAAAGTATTAGGGGTTTTAGACGACATTCGTATTCTACCCTATGAACAGGCCAGCGAAGGCCGTGAAATCTATGAAAGGGCCTATGTGTC
The DNA here is from genome assembly GCA_011050085.1 of Pricia antarctica. Lineage (GTDB taxonomy): Bacteria > Bacteroidota > Bacteroidia > Flavobacteriales > Flavobacteriaceae > Pricia > Pricia antarctica_A. The sequence continues at coordinate 12,014 of DRGL01000033.1, forward strand.
CATTGCAAAATCCTATTTTGAGAAAGGAAAATATAAAAAGGTGCTCGAGGTGGTCAATAAATCAAAGGAATGGCCGGAAAATATCGGAGTGGGCAAGCCGTATGCTCCGGACGAAAGGGAGCAGGACTATGTATTGGCAATGGCTCTACAGAAAGTCGGTGAGAACGAGGAAAGCAAAGCCATACTAAATACCATCATAGCCTATACAAATGACCATATAAACTCAAATTCCCTAAATCATCTTTATGGTCTTTTGGCCCTAAGAAAAATGGGGAACGCCGAAGCCGAGGACCAACTCTTGGCACAGCTTGATGAACCGACTGCCATCGATGACAAGCGTAGCCAATTGGCAGTGGCGTTCTTTACGGAAAGTAGCCAAAAATTGGAGCAACTTAAAAGCCAAAATGTAGTTCCGAAAGATGCCCAAGAAATAGCGTCCTGGTTGGTAAAGCAGTAAAAAAAGCATCCCCTTCCTGTAGAACAACTATCGGTTTACCGGAATTAAGGATAATCCAAGGACAATGAAAAAATCAATTGTTCTTATCCTCTTAATCTGCATCCATTGCTGTCATACCCAAGAACAAGAACAGGTCGAATTGCAAGCTCGACTGGCCATTGATGAGATTAGGGAATTCGTGGCCATTCCGAGCGATGTGCTGAATTATGACGATATCAATAAAAACCTGGTTTGGCTTAACCAGAAGTTTGACTATAGGGGTTTTAGAACGTCCATCCTACCCACCGATGGCGAACCCTTGTTTATGGCAATCCTGGAAATTGAATAAAACTAACTTAAGACTCCTATCCTCACTTATGAAATACTATATATTTACTATTCTCTTTATGATGATATCTGTTGGTAACGCCCAAGGTCCGTTACAATTTGAGGGTCAGGTCGAGGCCATCCAACAAAAATATGATGCTGTTTTTTATACTTCCCAAAAAACTATGGTGTTTACGGGCAGTTCAAGCATCCGTGTGTGGCAAGACGTTCAAGAAAGGTTTCCGGACCATCGGGTGGTTAATACCGGTTTTGGCGGTTCGCAGGCGTCTGATCTATTGTATTATATCTATGACCTAATATTCCGATACCATCCCAAAAAGGTATTTATTTATGAAGGGGATAACGACATTGCAAAAGGTAAAAAGCCCAAAGAGGTCTGTACTGATTTACAACAAATTATTGGCGGAATTCATAGAAACGATTCCGCTACCAAGGTAGTCATTATTGCTGTCAAACCCAGTATTGCCAGATGGGGCTTAAGGAGAAATTACAAACGGCTAAATCGTAAAATGGAACGGCTTGCAAAAAGTAACCCTTTAGTGGAATATGCCAATGTGTGGGACCCGATGCTAAATGGTAGTAATGTAAAACAAGATATTTTTTTGGAAGATGGCCTTCATATGAATAATCAGGGATATGAAATTTGGTACGATGTTCTTAAGCCATTTGTAAATTAAACTAACCCGGAATTTATCCCCCTATTGTAATACATTAGGTTCACTCGGTTATTACTAGTCCTGTAGCCTGTTTCTTGGTTGGCCAGGTGTGACTCCCTTAGCGCACTTTAAATTATTTTCGTATTAAAGCGCATGAGCTCTAGGTTCAGTTCGCTCTCTCCTTTTGGCTTGTTTTCAAGATTGGAACAACGAATGTATAAAAGTGATCGTGCTTGGCAATACTCAGGTTGGAAATAGTCCTTGCTTATTATTTGTTTTCGTTCTTTAACGATTTTAGCGTAAGGGTTCTTCACAAAATCAAGCTCTACTTTCTGTTTGCCTATTACCCTGATCAAACGATGCCTCCTTTCTTCTGTCTCGCACTTGATGGACTTTCTCTCTGGAGAAAGCGGATTTCGTTTACGACAGAAATTCGCGTATCCATTGGTTCACCTGTTGCGGTAAATCTATAACCTTTGATTCAGTTCCTTTTCTGTTTTAGATTCGTTGAGTGCTTACGACACTACCTTGTTCTTGTATGTTAAAGTGAATTTTCTTCGTGTCATATCAGATAATTTACGTTTCACTTTTAGGGCATAACTAACTATACTGATTTCGAGGTGATGTTCAGTTGATGTCGAAGAAAAGAGTCTCTTCATGACCCTCCGAAGGCTTCACTTCAGACTACTTTTGGCTTTATGATTACCGCCCACGGCTTGCTATATTCTGCTCGTCCAACAATAGGAAAGGGTATTAATTGCAGTCTGTTTCACGTTTAAATGAAGTGCAAACTGACAATAGCTATAGTTGAAGAATAAAGCTATTATCATTTTGAGTATTGCTATCAGGTACCGAAAAAAAATAGAACTAAGTTTCCGCATTCTTAAAAAGCTTAAAAAATCGTAAGTGATAACCATACCGAAAAGCTGGAGAAAAGTCTATTTACGACTATACATTACAAATAGCGAAAGCACATTTTGACAAGTGTTTCAATTCCGAAATTTTAGATGACCATATCAATTATTTTAAACCACTCAAAACCAATTACTATGATGAAGACTGTTTACCGTAATTTCATTTCGCGAATTAAGATTTCTAAAATCGGAATACCGATCTGTAGTAGCCTATTTTTCTTTCTTCTTTGCATTGGCTCTTTTCCGGCTCTTGCTAGCACCCCCAACACTGGAGATAAAGCAATTAATCAACCATCTATTTCAAATGCCGGGTCAATCGCGGCTTCATTATACCAGGAATTTAAGGTCACTGGAACGATAACCGATAATGAAGGTGTGCCCTTAGCTGGCGCAAGCGTTGTAGAAAAAGGAACTTCTAACGGCACGCAATCCGACTTTGACGGAAACTATTCCCTAACGTTATCCGACCAAAATGCAGTATTAGTATTTACCTATCTCGGTTATGGCGTTGAGGAGGTTTCTTTAGATGGGCGAGACTTAGTTTCTGTATCATTAGAACAAAGTGCTTCGAACTTAGAGGAAGTTGTAGTTGTAGGGTATGGTACTCAATCTAGAAAGGATTTGACAGGTTCGGTAGGTGTAGTTGATGGAGCGGAGATTGAATCTAGAAGCACGACTAACATTTCTAATGCTCTACAAGGTTCCGTAGCAGGTGTGACTATTACTAGAAACGGTTCCCAACCAGGTGCAGGAAATAGTATTCTAGTGCGGGGAATAACAACCTTGGAAGGCAATGGATCACCTTTGATCTTGGTAGACAATGTTCCGGTTAACAGTATTGATGATGTTAATCCCGATCAGGTAGAAAGCATATCGGTGCTTAAAGACGGTGCGGCCTCTGCAATATATGGTTCAAGGGCAGCGGCGGGTGTCATAATCGTCACCACAAAAAGGGCCAAAGCTGGTGTTTTTAGTGTTGGTTATACTGGGGAAAATATTATAAATACTCCTACAGAAGTAAGAAGTACTGTACGTGCTGTTCGCTATATGCAAATGGATAACGAAAAGTCGTGGAACGATAACGGTAATGATGACAACCAATTCCCCATATGGCCTGAAAATCTTATTTCAAATTATCCAAGTTTAAGCGCCCAAAATCCAGATTTTAATCCTAATACGAACTGGAAGGATCTTATTTTAAAAAAATCTTCCACAGGATATCGTCACAATATCACTTTGAGCGGGGGGACCGATAAAGTGAAAACTAACGTTAATTTAGGTTATGAGTATCAAGACGCCCTGTATGATCATAGAGATTGGAAGCGTTACACCACAAGGGTGAATAACGACATTAAGATATCCGATAAGTTTGGTGGCAGTATTGACATTGCCTTTAAGTTGACCAAAGTTGATCAGCCTATTATAGACCCTACCGGAGATGCAATAAATACTTCACCGCTTTATCCCGCCCTGTGGCAAGACGGTAGAATTTCTGACGGTTTAACAAATCCCTACGCACGAATACAGTTTGGTGGTTTTCAGGCAAGCGATAGCTATCTTTTTTATGGTATGGCCAGTGTTTATTATAAACCTATCGAAGATTTAAAGTTATCGTTGAACTTGGCTCCTAATTTTGAGTTTAACAAATATAAAAGGTTTAATAAAGCTATTCCATTTTGGGCGGCTGACGATCCTGAACGATTAAATCCTCCCGGATATGTTGGTGGACATAATATTAACCAGATAGGTTTAATAGAGCAGAGAGTCAATAACAATACACTTACTACACAAGCATTGATTAATTATGATAAAGTTTTTGAAAGACACAGTGTCAGTGTGGTGATGGGATATGAAGAATTTTCAGCGAAATATGAGAATTTGAATGTTGAAGGTCAGCAATTCCTAAGTAACGACTACCCCTTTTTAAATCAAGCTCCATTAGATGGCGTTTTTGATAATGGTTCAAGTTATACAGATAATGCTTATGCCTCCTATTTTGGTAGGTTGGACTATAATTTTAATAATAAATATTACGTACAGGGTACTATACGAGGTGATGGTTCTTCAAGATTTAGTAGCGATTATAGGTGGGGTACTTTTCCCTCTGTTTCTGCTGGGTGGGTGCTTTCAAATGAGGGTTTTATGGAATCGCTTGACCCGACATTATCCTTTTTAAAGATTCGTGCTTCCTATGGGAGTTTGGGTAATGACCGATTGGGAAATTATCTTTACCAGTCTGTTTTGCAATTTGCCAATGGGTTAATTGCTAACGGTTCCGATGTAGAGGCGATACGAGCTGCGGCAGAACGTTATTTAGCCATTCAAGACGTTACCTGGGAAACAACAATATCCCAAAATGTTGGTATTGACCTGAACTTGTTCAATGATAGGTTTTCTTTGATAGCTGATTATTACAAGAAAGAAACTACGGATATGTTGTTAGATTTGAGCATTCCGTCCATAAGTGGTTATGAAGATCCTACCTCTAATGTCGGAAGTATGAATACGGAAGGTTGGGAATTGTCTGCGTCCTGGCGTGATCAAATAGGTAAATTTAGATATTCTACTTCTTTCAATATATTCGATTCTAAGTCCACTATTGGTGATATTGGTGGCAAACGTCTTTTCGGTTTTGGTGGTAGATTTTTATCAGAAGAAGGAAGTCAGTATAGGTCTTGGTATGGGTACCAATCGGATGGAATATTTCAAACCCAAGCTGAGGTTGACGCCTCTGCCTTAACGAATGAAAATGTGGGTCCAGGAGATATAAAATACAGAGATATCAGTGGGCCGGATGATACTCCCGATGGAGTCATAAACGAATTTGATAGAACGAACTTAGGAGGATCCTTACCTAGATATCAGTATGGGGGTACGATTAATTTAGGATATAAGAACTTTGATTTTGGGATTAGTTTTCAAGGTGTGGGCGAGCAAAAATTTTATTTGTCGCAGGATTTTATACGTCCCTTCTTAGCTACATATAGATCCCCATCTACCGTTTACGAAAACAATTACTGGAGTAACTACAATACCCCTCAGCAAAACCAAAATGCCAGATATCCGAGATTGACAGAAAACTCTGCCGGTAATAATTATGCATTTTCAGATCATTGGTTAGTTGATGGGTCATATTTTAGGATAAAAAATCTTACCGTAGGATATACGTTGCCATCTGATATCTTCGGAGGCGATAAAATTTCAAAATTACGGATATATCTGTCCGGGAATGATATTTTTAAAATCGATAGTCTTATTAATGGACTTGATCCTGAACAAAATTTCGAAAGTAATGGATACCTGATTACACAATCTTTTATTTTAGGTTTAAAAGCAAATTTTTAAAATATAAGTCATGAGAAAATATATAGTTAATAGCATACTATTTTTAGGGGTCGTAATGATAACTTTTTCCTGTACTAAATTAGATTTAGTCCAGCAAGATGCGGCGAATTCTGAAAACTGGTATCAGACATCAGATCAATTCAGACAATCCATAAATGAAGGCTACCGTGAAATCTTATGGCCTGAAGATGTATCTATGGGCGGAAACGGTGGATGGACTGATGATTGGTTAAGACGGGATATACTTGATGATATAACTGCAGGTACGGTTACATCAGAGTATGGCCGGTCCAATGATAGCTGGGATCTTGAATATAAGGCTATTACCAGAATGCTAACGGTTTTGGAAGAGATTGAAAATCAAAACGGTGTGCTGTTCGAAGAGGAGGAGATTGGTTTCAAGGCGGAAATCAACTTTTTAAGGGCTTCCTATTGGTCTTATCTTATATCACATTTTGGTGATGTACCATTTTTCGAGAGGGTCCTTAGCATAGATGAATCCTTTGAGCTGCCACGTACCGATAAGAATGAAATTTTGCAGAAAATTTACTCCTATTATGACGATGCAGCCTTAAATTTGCCTATCACCCGAAATGGACCTAAATATGTGACCAAGGGAGCAGCCTATGCTATGAAAGCTAGAATTGCACTCTATATGGGCGATTTTGAGACATCAGCAAACGCTTCCAAAGCTTGCATGGATTTAGGAATTTACGAGCTATATCCTGATTTTGCAGAATTATTCAAATCTTCAACCAAGAATTCTGTAGAAACAATCTTCCATATACCGAGGAGTGAAGCGAATAACGTGCTCCGTCCTGATAACTTAAGGGATTTTCTTCCTAAAATTTATAACGGTTATGCTGCAAAACAACCTACGTGGAGGTTGTTGGCCGCTTTTGAATGTATTGATGGGCTTCCCATTGATGAATCTCCATTATTTGACCCTCGAAATCCTTTCAAAAATAGAGATCCTAGATGCGCTATGACTATTGTACCCTTTGGGTCTTTAACAGAAGGTGACGGTAAAACTTCGGCCGATGGTTCCAACTATTATGGCATAGAATATACCCCACACCCTCAAAAAAAGCAAATTATGAATTTTTCTGATAATACCCTTATTAGAAATCCCGATACACGTTCCCTTGAAAGATTTGCCTCGTTCAATGGGTTAGTTTGGAATAAGGGCACTTCGGAAGACTGGTTAGACCTACGTACAGATCCTGATTACCTGATCATGCGGTATGCAGACGTTTTATTGATGTATGCAGAATCAAAAATAGAACTTAACCAGATTGATGAGAGCGTCTTGGGTGCCATTAATGCAGTACGAGATCGTGCTTATGCAGGTTCAGGTATTGAAAACCCGGCAATAGCCACTACAAATCAAGATGAATTAAGATTAAAGGTGAGAAATGAACGGCGTATGGAACTGGCATTTGAAGGACGCAGATATATGGATCTTATTCGTTGGCGTTTAGCAGAGAAGGCGCTCTCTACCCCTATAGTAGGCATGGTGATTGTCAATACAGATGGTGAGGTAACTCAACCTGCAACTGGTGCATTGATAGATAATGTAGTTAATCCAGGTTTATGGTTTTGGGGTTTGACCCCAGAAATAGACGAAGATGGTCTACCTGATTTCACCGCATTATTAAATGCGGGACTTGCTCAAACGGTCAATATTAGAAATTTTCCAGAACGTCAATACCTGTGGCCTATTCCAGCCGAAGACAGGTTATTGAACCCCAATTTGACACAGAACGAAGGATATTAAATAATGAAATTGAAGCTAGTTGTTTGAGTTAGTTGAGTTGAGAAATCCCCGAAATTAATACTTCGGGGATTATCTTCTGTTAAATTTTTTTATATCCCATATTTTATTTTGTTGCACGAACGTACTCATCAAAAAAATACCAATAGTAAATTAATTTGGTAAAACTCGAATCATATCTTTAAGTATTAGATGAAATTATACATAGTTGCGATTTGATATTTTTAATGCAACGTCAAAATAAATACGAGATACTACCTATTTCACTGTTCGTATTGAAATATTGGGATTATGCTGATTTTTTATAGATAATCCAGGTTGTAAATTGAAAAGACAACTACATATCTTCGGAATGATTTTAAGTTCAGCTGTGCTATGGTTTGGCATGTCTGCTTTAGGATACACCCATAAAAAAGAAAGAAGTCAAAAAGTATTTACCGCTTATTTAAAGGATTCGGTGGAAGTAGAGGTGTACTTGGTGTACGATGAAAGGGAAGTGCCCTTAAAATACTTCAGTCATATCAAGTCGCCCGTTTGCGAAGAAGGAATTTGTTATGAGCTGATTGTTGACCTTCATTGGGATGTTTTAGGTCACTTTTTGGAATACAGAGAAGAGCCCAAAAATCCGTTTACCAAATTCGACCATATAAGATTTTCCGAATCGGACCACCAAAAATTAAAAAGTATATTGGCCGATAAAACTTCTTTACTGGCCAACTATGATGCGGAGGAATTGGTGGACACCGAGATTGAAATACAATCGGATATTATCGACGCAGTTACCGGTGCCACATACCAATCTTTAAAGGGAGCAGTAGTTCCCGGAGCCGTCTATAGCTCCCATACTTTATGGCATATAGTGAACGATAATATCTCAGATCAAATCATGGAACACACGGAATCCGTGATGAACGACCCACTGTTGATTTCCTTGTTAGAATCAAAGAGGTATAATTTGCAGCTCTACGCCTTAAAAAAAGTGGATTTCAAAATTGATAAATATGTTCCTTACGTTTTTAGATTGATTTCCGAAGGTGAATCCTACGTTCCGTATTTTGCTATCGAAAAAATACCTCAAGAGATATGGGCTAGTACAATATATCAAGAAAAATCTATTCGACTTTTGGAAAAAGTGGAGTTTAAATTGCAAAATGAAATACTAGGCAAATTGCAACACAATTCTATAAGCGATTCTTCTTTGAGATTACTGACGACCAAGATAAATGTTCTTGATAAAAACCAAATCGAAAAGGTGTTTCAAATTCTGTATGCCAATAAAGATAAACTTACCCGTAACTCGATTGATGAAATCGCTTCTCTTCTATCTTCTGATGAAATATTAATTTCGACTTCGGCCTATGACTTACTCAAAAAAGTCGGTCTTCAATATAAGCACATAGTAATTGAACTAAAGGAATATAAATATAAAACTAAATAAAATCACAATGTCAAAACGAAGAGATTTTATGAAAGCGCTTGGAATTGGCTCGGGCGCTTTCTTTATGAGTCCAATTACTGTCTTTGGCGAAAGCCATGAAGATGGACGGGATTGTGACCGAAGAAAATCGGGGTTACCAAATGGCGAATTGACAGAGAAATTAAATGTTTACGAAAAAAAAGAATATCATACCGATATAGTAATTTCGGGAGGTGGCATGGCGGGCCTCTGTGCTGCAATAGCGGCTGCTAGAAATGGTAGTAAGGTTATTCTTTTACAGGATAGGTCTAGGTTGGGCGGCAACGCCAGTAGCGAAATACGAATGCATATTTCAGGCGCAAGCCAACTGAAACAGGTTTGGAGGGAAACAGGTATCCTCGAGGAGCTAGTGCTTACGGAAGCAGCCGAGAATCCACAACGGTCATATGAAATGTGGGACTATGTCTTGTACGACAAGGTGGTGTCCGAAGAAAACATCACTCTGTTGCTTGACACCACCTTGTACGATGCCGAGGTTGTCGACGGAAAAGTTGAAAAAGCATGGGCTATTTGTTCTCCTACGGAAGAAATATCAATTATCAAAGCAAAGTTTTTCGCCGATTGCACTGGTGACGCGACCATGGCAGCCAAAGTAGGCGCATCATACATGAGAGGGAGGGAAGCTAAATCGAAATGGGGGGAATCGCTTGCAGTAGATGTAGCCGATCAAAAAACCATGGGAAACAGCCTGTTGTTCATGGCGAAACAATTCGATAAAGAAATGCCGTATACCCCGCCCGAATGGTCTAGAAAGTATACTACAAAAGATTTTATCCATCGAGGGATTGCCAATTATGAATACGGATATTGGTGGCTTGAACTAGGTGGGCAAATTAATATTATAAGGGATGGCCAACAGAATAGGCACGACTTGTTGAGCGTTCTTTTTGGTGTTTGGGATTACATCAAAAATTCTGGCAATCATCCCGATTCAGAAAAATGGGCCCTTACTTGGGTGGGGATGATTCCTGGTAAACGTGAAAGCAGAAGGATAGAAGGAGATTTCATAATGAAGCAGAAAGATGTGCAATCTGCAACCCTTTTCACTGATAGGGTCGCTTATGGAGGCTGGCCTTTAGACGACCACCCGCCAGGAGGTATGGATACCACAGGAGATGTTCCATATGTATCCATTCCTTTGAAAGAGCCGTATTCAATACCATTAAGATCACTTTACAGCAAGAATATAAAAAACCTTTTCGCCGCAGGTCGTAATATCAGTGTTTCACATGTTGCCCTATCGTCTACACGCGTAATGGCCACTTGTTCTACATTGGGCCAAGCTATTGGCACCGCTATGGCCTATTGTAATCAACATAGTATACTACCCGCAATGTTAGTAAATGATGTGGCTCATATGACCACCCTTCAACAATTATTGCTTAGACAAGACCAAGCGCTACTAGGCATTATAAATGATGACAAAAGCGATTTGGCCAAAATTGCACAAATTAGTGCTTCCTCAGAGACAAAAGATGGTGCAGCGAACAATATTATAGACGGGATCAATAGAGATGTAAATGACGGTAAAACGCATCAGTGGCGAGCTAATATGGAAGCTGGAGAGCAATGGCTTGAATTAGTCTGGGATTCACCCATGGCAATAAATAAAATTGAGCTAACATTCGACACAGGACTACACCGATATTTACGTATCTCAGGTCAAGATTCAGTTAATGATCAACAGGAGAGAGGGCCGCAACCTGAAACCATTGCTGACTATACCATTGTTGCCAAAGGGAAAAATATTAACGGTGTAGTTGCCGAAAACAAAAATAATTTTTTAAGAAAAGTGGTACATGATTTTGAAAGTGTTGAGGTAAGTTCTTTACAAATGAGAGTTGAAAGAACTAATGGAGACCCATTTGCAAAGATTTTTGAAATAAGATGTTATAAAGAATAAGTCTTAAAATATTTAATTTAATACGTTTTGAGTTTCTAGTGACCACTTCACTAATGTTCATGCTTTGATACCAAAAAGGTATACAATCGAAAAATTTTCATGCATAAAGCTTATTCAAAGCACAAATCCCCTTCTAGATTTTGAAAGCAAGCTTAAAATTACTCAAATGAACAAAGCTATCTACATCCTGATTATTGTTATTATTCTGTATAAAAACGATAAACTAACTTGTCAAAAGTTTTAAATAAGATTTGATATTTCTTGAAATTCTAAAATGGTACAACATTGTATTCCCGAAAGAATATTTCTCTAGTAGTACGACTTCCATAGCCTGAGTATTAAAAAATAGTTGCTATGTTAAGAATTTTGCGAGGGCCTTCGGAAGGATAAGAAATTTTGAAATGGCAACTCAGTTATAACAAAAAGAAAAAGGGTAAGCAATGGCTGAAACACTTCTATACAAGTGTTATTAACTGGTTACTTTATACCTCTTAAAGCAAATTTCATGAAAATTGTTACATCGATAGTAGTTCTGTTTTTTTATATGATTGGGACGTCACAGACGAACGAAATGGCACAGTTAGAGGGAATACTTTACAAAGATCACTCATTGGTCTCTATCCAAACTTTTAACGGAGATATTTCTAAGATAAATCGACTTTCGCAAAACGTGAAGGATTCTAGACCCTTTATTGCGCCAGGCTTGATTGACATTCAGATTAATGGCTTCGTAGGCGTAGATTTTTCTGGTCCCGACCTCACTGTTGAAGGTGTCAAAAAAGCCACGCAGGCTCTTTGGGAAGCAGGAGTTACATCGTATTTCCCAACGGTGATCACCAGTGATTTTAATCGATTGAAAAAAAACTTTGCCGTACTGGCTGAAGCAAGAAAGGATCCTGAAATAGCATTATCTATACCTGGTTTTCACTTAGAAGGACCCTATATTTCACCGATTGCAGGCTTTCGTGGCGCCCATTTGGAAAAATACATTAAAAACCCGGATTGGAGCGAATTTCAGGAACTCCAAAGAGCGGCTGAAAACGGGATTAAATTAATTACAGTTGCTCCAGAACTTGTCGGGGCCATCCCTTTCATACGAAACTGTACGAATAGTGGAGTCATAGTTTCTCTCGGCCATCATAACGGTTCTGCCAGCGACGTGCAGTTTGCAGTAGATGCAGGTGCGCGAATGGTTACACACTTGGGCAATGGTTGTGCCAACGAGATTGACCGCCACCTCAATCCCCTTTGGCCCCAATTATCGGAAGACCGGATCCATATCAGTATTATTGCAGATGGGTTTCATCTGACCAAGGAAGAAGTACGTACATTTTATAAGGTAAAAGGAGTGGAAAATACCATATTGGTCTCCGACGCCTTAGATTTAGCCGGCCTGCCTCCAGGAGAATATCGTCGTGGAGAACGTAAACTTTTATTGACACAAGATGTAGTCAAACTGCCAAAGGAAAATGTTTTAGCTGGTGCCACATCCCCTATTAGCAAATGCGTTGGAGTGGTAATGGATTTTACCCAATGTTCTTTACGGGACGCTATACAAATGGCAAGTAGCAATCCAGCACGAATGTTTTCGTTGGAAGACTTAGGGGATGTGGAGCAAGGTAAGAGAGCTGATTTGATACTTTTTACTATGGAAAATAACAAGATGGTGGTTAAAAAAACGTATATCCAAGGACAATTGGTCTATTCGCAGAAGTAATCCATGAAAGAAAACAGTATAATTCAAAAGATTCTCATTGCATTAAGCGCCGTAGGTCCGGGCCTGTTCCTTATTGGGTACAATATCGGTACGGGGAGTGTGACCACCATGGCAAAGACAGGGGCAGAACACGGAATGGCACTGTTTTGGGCTCTTATACTTTCCTGTATTTTTACCTACGTCCTAATGATAGCCTATGGTAAAGTTACCTTAGTAACCGGAAAAACCGCATTGTTCAATATAAAATCGGAATTCAAATATGGATGGGTGCTGTCTCTTTATATCATCACCGCCCTTATCATTGGCGAACTGCTTGCCCTTATTGGGGTAATGGGCATTGTCGCCGACCTGGTACAAGAAGGCATCCAGATTGCTTTCGATGGTATAATAGTCAAAACCGTTTGGATCATCCTGTTCTTTGTTGTTATTCTCTCTTTTCTTCTCTGGTACGGTCGCTACCGGACCTTTGAGAAAATACTGACGGTTTTGGTGATGCTGATGGGACTATCCTTTTTGGTCGTTTTTTGTATGGTAAAGCCCAACTTTTCCACTTTGGTCTATGGCATTGTCCCAAGCATTCCTGATACTCCCGGAGCGCTCGGGCTAATCGCCGCCATAACGGGCACGACATGCTCGGCCGCCGTATTTATTATGCGCAGCACCGTAGTCGCTGAAAAGGGTTGGGGAATCAAAAACTTAAAGGAAGAGAAAAAGGATGCCGCAGTTTCTGCTTCCATGATGTTGTTGTTGAGCGGGGCGATTATGGCGGTCGCCGCAGGTACTCTCTATGTCTCTGGCCAGACCCTTGAGAACACGGTCGAGATGATTGGTCTTTTCGAACCTATCGGTGGAAAGGCCGCGGCCTTTATTTTGATTGTCGGTATCGCCGGGGCGGGACTTTCGACCATTTTTCCTATCGTACTGATTGCCCCTTGGTTGGTCGCCGATTATCGCGGCACTCCGAGAAATATACATTCGACATCATCGCGGATACTTATTTTCGCGGCCCTTTTGTTCACGTTTGGGTCGGTCTTTTTGGAGGAACGTCCACCCGCACTCATGGTATTTTCACAGGCTTTTCAGGCCTGTATCTTACCCGCTGTTGCAATACCGATTTTTGTGCTTATCAACAAGAAAAAACTCATGCACAAATACACAGCTAAGACCCGATGGAACATTGGTATCGTATCTGTGATATTGTTTTCGCTACTGACGACTTGGTTCGCCATTGCTGAATTTGTTTGATAATGCCAGGGCCTCGGTCAGGATCATAATTTAAAAATAGTAACCCATCAAAAATGTAACCCAGTAACCATAAAGAAATGAAAAAAACGCTAAAAATAGAAAACTTGGATGTTGCCGTTTACGAAGAACCTATCGCCATGGGAAGGGCGGCTGCCAACTATGTACAAAAGAAACTAACGGAGGCCATTGGCCGCAAGGGAAGTGCCAATCTGATTTTGGCCACGGGGTCATCGCAATTCAAGTTCCTCGAAGCTCTTATGGAAATAGACATCGATTGGAAAAAAATCACGGTCTTCCATCTTGACGAATACAAGGATATTTCTGATACCCATCCGGCTAGTTTCCGAAAATACCTCAAGGAAAGGATATTGGATGCCGTAAATCCAAAAAAAATTTACTTCCTCAATGGTGATGCCGAAAATGTTGAAACTGAAATGCAACAGTATGCCACAGCCTTGAAAGAACATCCGATTGATATCGCCTGTATCGGTATTGGCGAGAACGGGCATATTGCGTTCAACGATCCGTCCGTAGCCGATTTCAACGACCCAAAGCTGGTCAAACTGGTCACCTTGGACGAAGCCTGCAGAAACCAACAGCTTGGCGAAGGCTGGTTCCCGACCTTTGACGATGTTCCTGAACAGGCGCTAACCCTAACCATTACGGCCATAATGAGCTGCAAAGCGATCAGCTGCGTAGTGCCGGACGATAGAAAGGCGGAAGCTGTCTATAACACTCTTTACCATGAAATGAATACGGATTGCCCCGCCACTGTTTTGAGAAAGCATCCGGAAACCCGATTGTTTTTGGATTCGGATTCTGCATCTAAAATCTGAGGGTATCGATACTAGGGGCTTTTTATAAGTACTATCTCAACTTATTTTTATTACAATTATTTTATGAAAGAGTTCAGTTTTATAGTTAGCCTGCTTTTGACGGCAGTTTCTACCGCCCAAATTAGTATGGACACGAATTATGCCGGTGCCAATGTGATAATCGATAGCGTAGCCGTCGATACCGTGTATTTTAGACCCGATCTTCGAACTACGCAGGGTAAGTGGTTCTATTGGAATTTTAGGGCGGTTTCGAATGTCGCAAAAAAATGGTATTTCAAGGCGAACGACGATAATATTCTTACCAGCTTGGGGGCCAGTTTCTCGACTGATGGAGGCAATTCTTGGCAATGGATAAATCAAGATGACAACCTTGGCCCGAACCTGTTCTCGTATACCTTCGAGGGGGATGATGCGACAGTGCGCTTGAGCATTGGACAACCTTATACCGAAAAAAATTTCAAGCGGTATATAGAATCATATAAGAATGATGATAGACTTAAGCTGTCCGTTTTGACAACCACGCGAAAGGGAAGGGAGGTCGAAAGGATGACCATAAGCGATTTCAGCATCGAGCCCAGATATAAGATATTGATAACCTCCCGTCATCATGCTTGTGAAATGATGTCCAACTATATGGTCGAAGGCATTGTTGGTTCCTTGTTGAGTGATGACCCCAAAATGGTTTCTCTCTTAAAAAATGCCGAGATAACCATCATCCCATTTGTTGACAAGGACGGGGTCGAGGAAGGTGACCAAGGAAAGAACAGATGGCCCCGGGACCACAACAGGGATTATTCCGGGACCAGCATCTACGAATCGACTTCGGCCATCCGCGAGTTAAAGGAAGACTGGATCAAAGATGATACTTGGATTGCTATAGACCTGCATAACCCATGGATTTTAGGAAAAGGTGCCGAAAGAATTTATTTTGTTGGTAAGGAACCACCTGCTTTTGAAAAACAACAAAAGAAATTGGCGCAGATTTTGTCAAATTCCTATCAAGGAGAACTTAGTTTCAACAGTGAAAACAACTTTTTGGCATGGGGAGAGTCCTGGAACACAAATTCTAATAATACAAAGGGATGGTCATTTGGAACTTGGTCAAAATCTTTTTTTAAAAAGGGTTTGATTTTAGGGACTACCGTAGAATTCCCTTATGCCTTGAACGGTGATCAAGTCGTTACTGCGCAGAACGCAAGAGAATTCGGACGAGATTTGATCTACGCTTTAAAGCTATATATCGACCAACAATAATCCATTCTACAATTTGATTTAATCTGCAATAAAATAAACCACTATGAAAATTCCCTTCAAAGTGATCAACGGATCATTATTGATTTTTTTACTCTTCTTGTTTCAGAATTGCGATAAAAGTAAAAACCAGGTTTCCGAAAACGACACCACTATCACAATAGAAGTAGGCGAGATACACATCAACATAGAGAAAGAAGGATTCCGCTATGATTTTAGGGGAGTGGACGGGCAACTGATTGCCCCGGCCCACCCTGTTTCAGGATTACTAATAGGCAGACCGGACGCTAAGCTTGCGAAGGTAGAAACTACTAAACTGTCAAAGCAAGCTAATGGTCTGCTGGAGTTCGACGTTGTCTTTTCCGATAGTTCCTCGGCAAAGGTAAAGCTTGAATTGGCACAAAGTGGGGTTAAGTTCTCGGTACACCCTTCGGTAGCCGGTGACTACGATATCGTTCTTCGTACAGGGCCATTGGGCCCGGCCTATGGTATGGGTGATCATGCCGCATTCGGAGACGGATCCGAAACCCTTGAACTGGACAATTTTGTCAGGGACCCCTTCAATCCTGATAGGCGTAGCAATGAAAGAATGATCAGCAATTTCGCCATCTTTCCAAAACAGGGCTTGGCCGAAGTGAATATCGAGCCTGGGGCAAAATTGGTGAGGATAACCAATGAAGAAAACGCACAAGGGTCAAAAAAGGTTAGAGAAATGCCTTCCTTTTACTATTTTTTCGGATCTCCCGAAGAAATTTATCGGGCATTTCTAAAGGCTAGAAAAAAAGAAGGCCACCCCGTAGATAAACCAAAATATGCCTGGTTCGGTGTTGGTTGGGAAGCTTTTGGCGCATTGGCCTGGAATACCGACCATATAACGGTAGCCGATAATATTGACACCTACCTAGAATACGGTTATCCGCTAAAGTGGATGGTCGTAGGCTCCGGTTTCTGGCCTAGCAAACCTGACGAATTTAATGAAATCGGTAATCCGAATCACTTGAAGTCCGCATCCCAAACAGCAAAAAAGCTTCAGAGCACTACCAGTTTCGGCATGTGGGACGAAACGAAATATCCCGACCCTAAGAAGTTTGTCGATTATTTTCATCAAAAAGGGATATTATTTACCATAGGTCTGAGAATAGGCTTCGTTCCCGGAGGTCCATTCACCGATGAAGGATTGGAACAAGGGTATTTCTTGAAGACCGGGGAAGGTGAAGAAATATTGGGCAAGCCTGGCTTTCCTACCGTTCCAGTGTACTATTTAGATACTAAAAATCCTGAGGCCGTAGCATGGTACGTAGCCTTATGCCAAAAATGGTTGGATTACGGGGTAGATGGGTTCAAGGAAGATCTCTATGGCTTTTCTACCTCCATATTACAGGACGATTTTGTGGATGTTGTCAATCACGCTTTGATGGATAAGGGCGTTTATATTATGGGGCGAAATAATTATTTAGGATCACCAGTGGACATCCACCGTTACAATGATTTTAATTTTAGCCAAATTCAAGATCGCGGCCCGATAAATGGTCTTGCCTACGCTTTTTCGGGCTTCCCGAATGTCTATCCAGATATAGTGGGAGGCACAGGTCTGGCGTCAGAAAGCTTTGGGCCGGATAAAGAAAAAAAGAAGGTTTATTTAGTGAGGTACGCCCAATATGCCGCTCTCAACCCCTCAATGTCTTTTGGGTTCGGTCCCTGGAACTACGGTGCCGAGGTGAACCGGCTATGTCTAGAGGCCGCAAAATTGCATGATCGCTTACATCCCTATTTTTACAGTAATGCCATAAAGGCATACCAAACAGGATTCCCTCATACTATGATTCCATTGCCATTGGCATTCCCACAGGATGAAAATGTATACGGACTGGCCAATACCGATCGCAGAAGCTATGAATGGATGATAGGCGATGCATTGTTGGCCGCGCCGTTATATGGTGACGATTATGAAACCGCTGTCGCTCGTAGTATTTATTTGCCAGAAGGTATTTGGATGGACTATGATACTGGGAAAACATACCAAGGTCCGCTGACCCTTGAAGGTTTCAAAATTCCTTTAGATAAGACGCCTCTTTTTGTAGGCGGTACAGGTATTGTCATTGAGGAGGTAGAGAAAAAGCTAAGAGTCAGGGTATATCCCATTAAAGAAAATACAGAAACCATTTTCTATGGTAAAGATGGAGAAACCAAAAGTGTCATCACCATAGGCGCACCAGACTGGGAAAATTTTAAAGTAACCGATACAACGAACGGTAAGGTGATGGTATTCTCTAAGGTTCGTCATGCTTTTGAGTTCGATCTTGAGCCCGGACATAATTATTTGATCGAGTAAGACAAGATGGATATAGTAGATTATATAGTGATTATCGTTTTTGCCTTGCTCATCGTAGTTGCCGGAATGTCATTTGGCAGTCGCGGATCCGACATGAAGAGCTACTTTGCGGCCGGGGGTGCAGTCCCTTGGCCCATAAATGGACTATCGCTCTACATGAGTTTTTTTTCCGCGGGTACTTTTGTGGTTTGGGGATCGATTGCCTATCAGTTCGGATTGGTTGCTATTACCATTCAATCTGCAATATGCATTGCAGGTTTTTTAGTAGCCTATTATATTGCGCCAAGATGGAGAAAAACAAATGTTCTCACAGCGGCCGAGTTCGTCAGAAATAGGTTGGGTGCGAATACCCAAAAGTATTACACTTATATCATTCTGACCCTATCATTGGCCTATACAGGGGCGTTTTTGTATCCGGTAGCTAAAATAGTGAATGTTTCCACAGGGTGGCCGGTCGATTTATGTGTTGTAGGGCTTGGAATTCTTATATTGATGTATACCATTGTCGGGGGCTTATGGGCAGTAATTATTACAGATGTTCTACAATTCGTCATACTTACCGCCGTGGTTGCAATTGTGGTTATTCTATCCTTAGAGGAGGTAGGAGGATTGGAGCGTCTGATAATCGACGCTCCCGAGAATTTTTGGAGCTGGTCGGTAGAAGAATACAGTTGGCCATTCATATTCGCTTTTACCATTTACAACATGATTTTTATCGGGGGCAACTGGGCCTATGTTCAGAGATATACTAGTGTAAAAACCCATCAGGATGCTAAAAAAGTTGGATTAACTTTTGGGTGGCTCTATTTGGTTAGCCCAATAATTTGGATGCTACCCCCTATGATATACAGGATCCTAAATCCAGATTTATCCGGACTTGAAGTGGAGGAGGCCTATATGCTAATCTGCAAAAGAGTGCTTCCTGTGGGAATGCTCGGGCTTATGTTGGGCGGAATGGTCTTTGCAACGGCAAGTTCAGTCAATACAACCTTGAACATGGCAGCTTCCATAATTACCAATGATATATTTAAAGTTTTAAGACCAGCTGCAGGGCACAAACAAATTATGTTCGTGGCCAGGCTTTCAACCTTACTGTTTGGCGTAGGAACTATTGCGATTGCTTTATTGGTCCCTTTTTTAGGCGGAATCGTAAACGTGGTGCTAAGTGTGGGGGCAGTAACAGGGTGCTCACTATACGGTCCCCCAATTTGGGCGTTGTTCTCAAAAAGAATTGCAGGAAGGGCCGTTCTAATCATTACGTTCGTTTCCTTGGCAATAAATATAGGTACATTGTTGGCTCATCCACTAAACAGAGCTAACGAAATGCTATTGGGAGCGCTATCGCCCTTTTTTCTTTTGGCAGGATATGAAGTTTTTATGATTCTTCGCAAGGTAAAATCCGGCACTGATTATCAAAGCTATGAGAAAAGTCTATTGAGAGATTCCAAAGCGAAGGAAGAAGATTCCTCACAGAACGTCTATGGATTAAAAGTTTTATCTAATACTCTCTTGACCGTAAGTGTCCTCATAATAATTCTTGGGATAATTTCTTCGGGACATGGGCTATTAATTGCATCTACAGGGTTCATAATACTTGTTGTGGCCTTTTGTTTTCATCCATCGATAAAATTATAATTTATATGATCAAAAAAGGACTGGAAAACCATAGAGATACCAAAGTCGAGAATATAGAATCGGACCTGGTGGTTGTCGGAGGAGGTCTGGCAGGCTTGTGCTCCGCCATTACCGCAGCGCGATCGGGATTACGGGTAACGTTGTTTCAAGATCGTCCGGTCCTTGGCGGAAATGCTTCATCCGAGGTACGCCTGTGGAGTCTAGGTGCAACTTCCCATATGGGGAACAATAACAGATGGAGCCGCGAAGGTGGGTTGATCAATGAAATACTTTTAGATAACCTAAAACGAAATAAGGATGGAAACCCGCTAATATTTGATACGGTACTGCTTGAAAAGGCATATGAAGAACAGAATCTTAGGTTGCATTTAAATACAATGGTATATGAGGTTGGTAAAAAAGCCCACAACATAGAAAACGTCACTGCCTTTTGTAGTCAAAACTCTACTACATATGTTGCTTCAGCACCCCTATTTTGTGATGCATCGGGTGATGGGATCATTGCGTTCTTATCTGGTGCACCATTCAGAATGGGTGCAGAGAACAAAGATGAATTTGAAGAAGGTTTTGCACCAAATGTTAAAGATTACGGTAATTTGCTCGGACACTCCCTTTATTTTTATACTAAAGATACTGGAAAGCCAATATCGTATACAGCGCCCTCATTTGCCATTAAAAATGCTAAAGAGTTGCCAAGAATAAAGAACTATCAACTTGCAGAGCACGGTTGTAAGCTGTGGTGGGTTGAATACGGTGGTAGATTGGATACTATTCACGAATCGGAAGATATAAAATTTGAGCTTTGGAAAGTTGTATATGGAATTTGGGACTATGTGAAGAACAGCGGAGAGTTTCCAGAAGCTGAAAATCTGACCTTGGAATGGGTTGGAACTATTCCAGGAAAACGGGAAAGTAGGCGTTTTGAGGGAGATTTCATGCTTACTCAGAAAGATATTGTCGAGCAAAGACACCATGAGGATGCAGTGGCATTCGGAGGCTGGGCTATGGACCTTCACCCAGCCGACGGCATATACAGCGAACACAATTCTTGCACCCAATGGCATGGCAAAGGAGTCTATTCAATCCCCTATCGTTGCTATTACTCAAAAGGTATTAACAATCTATTTCTAGCGGGTAGGATTATAAGCGCTTCCCATGTAGCCTTTGGTTCTTCACGAGTAATGCTAACCTGCGCACATGGTGCCCAAGCCGTAGGTATGGCCGCCGCACTATGTGTCGAAAACAGCCTTTTACCCAAGGATATCGCTTTGCAGAAAAATATTGAAAAATTACAATTACGTCTTAATAGAGAAGGGCAAGGCATTCCCAGCGTTAAAATTACCGATCCCGAAGACCTTGCCCAGCTGGCAAAAATTTGCTGTAGTTCAACTTTGCAATTTAGCGGATTTGTACCCTCAGACGACTGGCAGGCTTTACATTTCGGTACCGCTCAAATACTGCCTCTAAGTGCAAACCAAGGATACGATTTTGAAATCGATGTAGATGCAAAGGAGAAAACGTCGTTGAAAATTGAATTACGAGGCAGTTCAACAAGTGATCATTTCACTCCCGATATCATTGTAGATAAACAGGATTTACAATTGGAGAAAGGCAAGCAGAGAATTAAGTTTACCAACGAAGGAATGCTGCCACGAGACGGATATGGCTATTTGTGTCTATTACGGAATGAAAAGGTGAGTGTCAGGCTTTCCGATGAGCGCATTACCGGATTAATGACGGTTCAAAATAAAGTCAACAAAGCGGTTTCGAATTTCGGAAGGCAGGATCCGCCGAAAGATATCGGGATAGATAGTTTTGAATTTTGGACGCCGGAGCGAAGGCCTAAGGGAAAAAACTTTGGGCTTAGCATACAGGAAACCCTCTCGATTTTTGAGATTGGCAATCTATTAAACGGAAAGGTAAGGCCCGGAGCGAACGGTAGAACGAATGCATGGGTGGCGGCACGAAACGATGTGAATCCCACCGTAACCCTTACATGGGAAAACCCTGTAAACATAAATGAGATACGACTTTTTTTCGACTGTGATTACGACCACGCGCTCGAGAGCACGTTAATGGGCCATTCTGAAAATATCATTCCGTTTATTGTTGGAGATTTTCTCGTCAAGGATAGTTCGGGGAATATTTTGAAAGAAGTTACCGGTAATCATCAAGCAATGAATATTTTGAAATTCGACAGTACACTTTCTACGGATAAATTGGTCTTTCAATTTTCAAAAGGAACGGAATATATCCCCGTTTCACTGTTCAAAATTTCGGTATTTTAATGATTTGATAGTCAAAATTTATAAACGCTTTTTTTATTCTTAAGACACCCTTTAAGTATTTTAAATGAAACCCACGTTAATTAAATAGTATTAGGCATGAAAAAGAATCTGAATTCAACGAAAAACTCACGAAGGAATTTTGTGAAAAAAACCTCATTACTGGCAACCGGAATATCGATTGTTCCTCGTCATGTATTAGGGGGTTCCGGATTTACGGCGCCAAGCGATAAATTGGTGATAGCCGGAATAGGTATCGGAGGCAAAGGTGAGGAGGATATAGCTAATTTGGCAAAATCCGGAAAAGCCAATATTGCATATCTGTGCGATGTAGATGACCGCAAGGCGGCAAATTCGGTAAAACGTTTTCCAAACGCCAAATTTTATAAAGATTGGCGCGAATTATTGGATAAAGAGGCTGATAGTTTTGATGCTGTATCTATTTCGACTCCAGATCATACCCATGCCGTAGCTACCATGGCTGCAATGAAAAGAGGAAAACATGTTTTTGTTCAAAAGCCATTGACCCACGATATATATGAAGCCAGAAAATTGACGGAAGCCGCAAAAAAATATAAAGTTGTTACTCAGATGGGTAACCAAGGTTCATCTGGGGATGGGGTGCGTAAAATGAGAGAATGGTACAATGCGGGAGTAATAGGAAAAGCCCATACTGTTTATTGCTGGACCAATCGTCCAGTATGGCCTCAAGGGATATCATGGCCAACCAAAAAGGCAGAAGTTCCCAAGGAGCTCGACTGGGATCTATGGTTGGGTACCGCTCCATTCAAGAATTATGTAGATGGTCTTGTTCCCTTTAATTGGAGAGGTTGGTGGGATTATGGAACAGGGGCATTAGGCGATATGGGTTGCCATTTGATCGAACCCCCGTTTAGCGTACTTGATTTAAAATATCCCAAAGATGTACAATGTAGTGTGGGAAGCGTATATGTGGACTCATTCAAAAGAGGGTATTTCCCAGAAAGTATGCCGCCGTCAAGTCATGTGACCATGACCTTTCCAAAAACATCTCAAACAGATGATGATATCAAATTGCATTGGATGGATGGTGGAATTCAGCCTACACGGCCTGAAGAGCTAGGTCCAAATGAAGTTTTTGGTGATGGAGGTAATGGTGCGCTGATTATCGGAACAAAAGGAAAGATGATGTGCGGAACCTATGGCAAAAACCCACAACTGCTACCTACTTCCAGAACTAATGAAATAAACGTAGCGCAGAAATTTGAAAGGGTACCTGACGGTGAAGAAGGCCATTATGCACAATGGGTAGATGCTGCTATTGCTGGATATGGAAACATGGAAGTGAGCTCTCCTTTCGAAATTGCCGGACCGCTAACCGAGACTTTGCTCATTGCCAATTTGGCCATTCGGGGATACGATATAAGAGATGAAAAGGAAAATAAGGACGGCAAAATTTATTACGAATATCCGGGTAGAAACATTGAAATGGTATGGGATGCGGAGAATATGCGCGTAACCAATCTTGAGGAAGCAAATAGCTATGTGAAACGTGAGTATAGAAAAGGTTGGACTTTAGATTAAAATTACCTCCCCAATCATGAAAGAACATTCGCAATTATGCCTCTGATATTTAAGTGTGCTTAACCTTAATGAAGAAAACATCTAGTATGAAAATAAAAATTATTTTTAGTATTTCAATCCTTATATGTATTCTGATTTCCTGTCAAGACACAATAAAAGTGAATGGTTCTGATGAAAAAGCAGCTTCAGTGGATAAGGATACTGTGATTCGACATGAAGAGTATACCGGTACAGAACCTACAGACCCCGAAGAAACGGAATACTACAAACCTAAAGTGCCCAGAGTGAATCCAGGATTAGAAGGAAGCCCTCCCAGTGATGCCGTAGTGCTTTTTGATGGCAAAGATCTTAATCAGTGGATATCTGCCAAGACTAAAAATGAAGCAAAATGGACCTTGAACGGTGATGGGAGTATGACCGTGGCAGACGATGTAGGCAGCATTATGACAAAGCAGAATTTCGGTGATATACAGCTACATATAGAGTGGAAATCTTCCAAGGAAGAAAAAGGCGAGGGTCAACATACAGGTAACAGTGGTATTTTTCTTAACGGTATGTACGAGATTCAGGTGTTAAACGATACTGACACCTATGTAAATGGAATGGTGGGGTCTGTCTATAAACAAGGCCCTCCATTGGCAATATCATCGGCGCCAATCGGAGAATGGAATGTCTTCGATATGATTTATCATGCCCCGAAATTTAATAGGGACGATGAAAAAATTAAATCAGGTACTATCACCATATTCCATAACGGTGTTATAGTTCAAGACCACACCGAAATCAAAGGTACAACACCGTATATCGGATGGCCTAAAAACCCCGCGCATGGCAATGGCCCTTTGATATTGCAGGCTCATGGAGAGAAGGGGCAGGTAAGCCATGTAAGTTACCGCAATATTTGGTTACGTGAATTATAAGTTTTATGGAACCAATATAGGAGTTTCAAATTATATGTGCATTGGAAAATTTACCTATCCGATTCCACTAGAAATTGATATGAGTATACCGTCATTTGTTGACAATATGAATTTGGTAATTCTTAAAAACTGTGCATATGTAATGAGTAGATATTTGGAACAAACTGATGTTCCATCTACTTCTAGCAAACGTTTCTTGGGTAAATAGAAACTTCCGGATGGCGCTATAAAGGCTTTGCCTTAATTTCCTGAACCATTATTCATATAAATCTGAATGTACTATTTAAGAAAATACAATCTCAATAATTAGAAAAGAATAATTGCGGGTTCCGGACATGTTCCTTTCACTATAGTTAGAATCATAAATAAAAATTGTATGCCGTTAAATTATAAAGAATTTGTAAACGCGCTGGCTGTCGTTCGGAAATATCAAAAACAGATTACGCAACATCATATGGAGGATTCGCAAAAATTGGACTCGGTATCTCTCTATGCCACCGTCTCCAGAGATACCAATATCAGAAGCTCAAAATTATCAAAAAGAACCCTTCATATTATGAATGAGGAAGGTCTGATTGATATTTTTCAAGGAGCAGTGGGGGGATTTGGGGTTCCTTTCCTTAAAGAAGATTAGTCGCTGCAAGGATTTGGGAATTAAAGGGATGAATGAATTGAAGGAGCTATGTTTGTACACCGGCGTATCCATAAAACCTGAAATATCAACATTATAGAACCAACGCCCTAAATATGAATAGCTCCAATATACTATGAAGACGAGATTTATCCACATATAGAAGTGTGTTCATAGAGAAAATCTGTTATAAATGGCTGTAGGATTAAAGGATAATAACTCCATCTACCAGAAAAATATATTTTCATACCTAAATGGATATAAATATAAAATATTATGAAGAATAAATGGAATAATCGAGTTTCTTTAATTTTTGTTGCATGCGTTTTGATCATCGCATTAGCATCGTTGAGCTTTTCGATGGTAAATACTACAATGAATGTTAAGAAAAAAATTAAAAAATCTAAAAATGTCGATTCAACAGCCTATCCGTTTCGTTTCAGAGACGTCGGCAATGCATTGGGCTTATTCCCTGCTGCTGCGGAAATAAAGGGACACGCAGCTGCATGGGGAGATGTAAACGGTGATAATTATGTAGACCTTTATATAGGAACTTTTGAAAGTTCGTCACCGTCAAAGCCTAATATGCTGTTTATTAATAAAGGGGGACAATTTGCGTTGAGTAATCAAGAATCAGTTCGTATAGCCACGCGTTCTACAGGCACAATTTTTGCAGATTTGGATAATGATGGAGATTTGGATCTTTATGTTGGTAGTATGCCAATGGTAGAGAAGGGGTTGGTAGGATGTAGTATGTTTGAAAATGATGGTAAGGGAAATTTTAAGAATATTTCTGAGAATAACGCAGCCTGTCCTATTGAATTCGGAGGTAGAAGTTCTACGGTATTGGATTATGATGGCGACGGGTTGTTGGATATTTTAGTAGGAGAAGATCCCGCAAAGGGTTATAACGGATCGCCGACCCATAGTTTCAGACTGTTTCATAATGAAGGAAATCTCAAATTTAAGGACATTACATCTGAAGCAGGACTTCCCCTGGGAATTCCCGGTTATGGAGTTGCGGCAGCAGATGTTAATAATGATGGTTGGCCGGATTTCTTTGTTGCATGTCAAGGAGGCGTTTACGGTGATGAGTATGCAGAATCAAAAATGGGCAATAAATTATTTATTAATAATCGAAATGGAACTTTTACAGAAATCAAGAGTTTGAATAAATTGTTCGAATGGAAAGGTGCGGGTGGTGACAAAATGGTATGCGGAATAAGTTTTGGAGATATCAATGGAGATGGAATGCTGGATATCGTTTTAGGCCCCCATTTTATATTGCCTGCCAAAAATCCGCAACCGTTACGATTGTTTGTTAATAGTGGAAATGACAACAAGGGCTTCCCAAAATTTAAAGAGATTACAGAAGAAGCAGGGTTTAAGCCTATCTATATGAAACAACCACACATAGAAATACAAGATATGGATAATGATGGTTTACCGGATATTACCACAAGTGCCATTAGGTTTAAAGATGGAAAGCCCTATCCAATCATTTTCAGGAATACAGGTTTAAATAAAAAAGGAGTTCCTGTTTTTCAGGATTTCAAAATAAATGACTATCCAACAAAAGAGGATTTTAAAATAAATAAAAGTTCAACTTTTTGGGATAAGACCCTAATGGAGGGGACTGCTATGTACGGTGCACCTGCGCCTACTGCAGATTTTAATAATGATGGTAAACTCGATATCTTCCTAACAAGTTGGTGGCCTGAAAAACCATCCTTATTACTAAAAAATGAAACTGTTGGCGGAAGCTGGCTAAACGTAGCTGTTATAGGGAATAATGGAGTGAATAGGATGGGAGTTGGTGCGAAAGTTAAAATATATAAAAAGGGTAAATTAGGTAGTAAAAATCATTTACTCGGAACGCAGGATATAAGTGTTGGTTATGGTTATGCATCGGGACATGAGGCAATAACTCATTTTGGGCTTGGAAATCATAAGAAGGTAGATGTTGAGGTAATTTTACCCAATGAAAAAGGGAAGCTTTTCAAAAGAAATGTAGAAGTAAACCAAAAAATTACTATTCAATAAATGTTGTTAAAAATAGAAATGTTTACATTTTAGAAGGTTATGAGAATAAACTGAAATCGCACATTTCTTAGTATTCTGACAAAATTCACCTTGTTTGGAAAACATTGATTGAGTAGTTAAAAAATTCTCAATTAATAAAAATAACCCAATTTAAAATGGTAAATCTTTTCAAGTAGATTCATTTAAAACCCAAGGCACTGTGATTTATATCACATTAAGAAGAGATATAAGTGATAGCTTCGCTAATTTCGGTTTTCGACGTTTTAAGAGCATCCAATAAGACGCCTCCTGATTTCGACAAATTAACTGTATTCCCATCAGACCGAATTGCTTGACTGTATGGAAGAGTAGATAGAATAGTATTTAAAAGTGGGCAAATCATACTATAGATTTAAAGACTCGATGTAAATGAGAAAAGGACTAAGAATCTGCCTCGTGTTTTTTATATTGTTTGTAAAAGCGCAAGCACAGGATTACGACAAATCGGAAGGGCCTGTCATTAATTATGAGGAATCGAAAGTTCCCGATTATAACTTGCCCAAGGTTTTAGAAACTTTAGACGGTGACATAATAAGGAACAAGGCATCTTGGGAAAAGAAACGAAGGCCGGAAATATTGAAATTGTTCGAGGACAACGTGTACGGCCAACTGCCAGAGGCATATGACGGGATTAATTTCAAAGTTAAGAAGAAAGTACCGGATGCAATGTACGGAAAGGCTACCCTGAAGGAAGTGGAAATCTCCGTATGGAAAGAGAGCGACTCGGTCAACATTCGACTAACTCTTTTCATTCCGAACAACGTTGAAAGGCCGATTCCGGTTTTTCTGTTAATCAATAACCGAGGTGAATATAACACTGATCCTACCAGATTTATCAGAAGCCAATTTTGGCCAGCTGAGATGATAATCGATAATGGCTATGCCGTTGCCGCTTTTCATGTAAGTGATGCAGCTCCCGATAACATTGAAAATTACCAGGATGGGGTATTGCAACTTTATCCTGAACAATTAGGTGCGAACAATGGGATGAAAGCAATCGGCTCCTGGGCGTGGGCCGCTTCTAGAGTGATGGATTATTTTGAGCAAAATAAAGAAATCGATTCGGAAAAAGCGTCTCTTGTAGGCCATTCCAGAGGTGGAAAGGCCTCTTTATGGGCAGGTGCACAAGATCAACGTTTCGCACTGATTTTTTCTAATTGCTCCGGAAATACGGGCGCAGCTTTATCACGGAGAATGTTCGGGGAGACTGTCAAAAGGATCAATATTTCTTTTCCACATTGGTTCGCAGATAGTTATGCAAAGTACAATGACAATGAAAATGCCCTACCGGTCGATCAGCATATGCTTATATCCCTAATTGCTCCAAGACCTGTTTATATTACCAGTGCCTCCGAAGATCTTTGGGCCGATCCTAAAGGTTCCTATCTTTCATTACTTCATGCGGAAAAAGTTTATGATCTGTATGGAGGGAACTCGGCACTTCCTAGAAATCCACCAGAGCTTGATTCCCCGATTATCGCATCCAATCTTGGGTATCACAATAGAGAAGGTATCCATAATTTGACTGCCTATGACTGGAAGAACTTTATAAAATTTGCCAACTATCATTTTGACCGATAATCATTCGAAAGATCCTTATGCTTCATGATGACCATTAACCCTTACACGAGCCAAACTTCCAAATATAATAAAGATATAGGCCAAAAGGAGGGAAGCCTAAAGTTCGGAAGAAGCGCGGATGTCGTTGTTCTTGACTGTTATTCAAATTCTGGAAACGATTGTTGCGGGACTGCAAATTTATACTTGAATTAATTCAGCAGGCCCATAGTTTTTTGTATGAGAAAAATTTTATAAGAAGGTTAATTTAAATTGAGTTGAGTTAGTTTTGTTTGGGTGCAGTTCCTTTAATGGTACTGCGCCCTTTTTTAACGAATCCTATTTTGAAATAGGGTTCATTTAAGTAGTTCGCGTAATGCTTATTCACATCACAGAATGGCTTGCAATGCTGTGGAAGTCATCAAAATAACGTCTAACTATATTATTTGGCAATCTCAAAACTATTTGTAAGAGCGATAAGTTTCTTCAGGCTTCCGTAATTTATGCATTTGCCTTTGGTCTTTAAGAATTAAAATAAACGCTCTTAATCCTATATTAAATGAAGATTCATTAAAGTTTATATTAATGAGCATCCCCCAATCTTTACGAAAGTTTTGCATTAAGTTAAATTCCGGTCATTGATTATTATGCTGATCGTTCCCCACGTTGCCAATTAATTGGACCTTGTTTCTGAGTGTACTCATAATTAAAATAGTTAAGGATTGAAATATTCCCGTACGACCATCGCACGGGCATTAAAAACTGATTTACTTAGTATATCCGGAGCGTTTTCCTTC
>DRGL01000034.1 GCA_011050085.1 Pricia antarctica
TAGGCTTATCGATTATCTGTTGACGCAACACAGTTTCTATAGGGTCTATTCTTTTAGATATATTTCTTTTTCTGCGTTCACGTGAGGCTTCTAAAACTGTTATAAGTTGCTTTGCTTCATGTCTATGGTCTCCATTTACTACTAATAAAATTGTTTTTTTACCTGACTTTTTGAACGTGTATCTCTCTTTTTTAGAAGTTCCATCAATGGTCAAGGATTCACCAAAACTCCATTGCCAACTTTTAGCAAACTTTGCATCGCTGCTGAACTCAACTTCCTCGCCAACCCTTACATGTTTAGGTATGATGATGTTGGGAACTAGTTCTGGATCTATTAGCTGCTTTCGCATTGATATCGCAATGTCTTTTGTAGTTACACACTGACCGTTCATAAACAACGAAATGGTGTATTTGCCAGGTTTTTTGAATTGGTGTAGCACGTTGGAGCGAAACATAGTTCCGCTTTCGTCACCAAAATTCCATTCCCATTCCACACCTGAAGTATCAGTACTCTTAAACTCAATAAGGTCATCCGTAGTAAAGGAATTCGAAATTACTTCAAAACCAATATCGGTACAATCTACAGTTGAATTTATCCTAAACGACAAAAGCGCTAATCCGACGAGTAAGAATAATAAAAATGTTAAAAATACGTTTCGGTCAAAGTGGGTTTTTATACTATTAATATCCATCAGAAATTATTTACGTCTAGATATAATTAATCAACTGTTTGAAAAAATAACCTATAATGAGACTACAACTATTGTTTCTTCTAGTTATTGTCCTCATGGGTTCATGTGCCAAAAAATCCTATGACAGAACTGATTATTCGTATTATAAGCGAGAAATAACCAAACTCAAGGCTACAGAAAAAAAACAATCAAAAGAAGAAACACAATCCAACTTCAAACAAAATTTTCCCACAAAGCTGACATATCTCAGCGGTGAAGAAAAAAAACAAATTGCAAAACTGTTAGAAATTCCATCTGATTCTATACGAAATGAAAAGCTATATTCGACAATTTTAGAATGGATGGGCACCCCCTACCTTTTTGGTGGTATCTCTCAAGAAGGAGTCGATTGTTCCGCGTTGACGCAGCAAATTTACCTCAAGGTCTACGGAAAGGAAATCCCTAGAACTTCAATCCAGCAATTTTATTTCGATACCAAAAACCAATTTAAAAGTCAGAAATATTTAAAGCAAGGCGATTTAATATTCTTTAGACTCCGATATCAAGATGCAATTGTATCTCATGTCGGCATTTATTTACAAAATGGAAAGTTTTTAGGATCGAATTCCCCACGCGGCGTAGAGATTACAGAATTAGACACAAATTATTGGCAAGATAAGTATGTGGCCAGTGCACGTCTACTAAACCTTTGAATCAAAGTCTATGACCGCACATAATTCAAAAACCTCGATTCAACAGCAGGTATTTAATTTGGACTTTGACCTTAAGGCCGAAACGTTCATCGCTGGGCTGTTGGAAACAAATGTTGCAGTGGATATTAATTTGACGGATTATTTCAAACGCCGTTTTAGCAATGACATTTCCAAAATTGCAGAAAATTCAGAGGAAAATGGAATTCTCGAAATACATTTAAGCAGACGCAGTTTTTACAATATTTTTCCTGAACGATTATTTCATACTCAAAATAGTACTACAGCCTTGGTTCATCAAATGGTTGATGACTATAAAAATAGAAAACTTGAAGAAGAGCAGGTTCGTAAATTTTTTAAACCTCTAGAAGTTGAATTCTTCTTGCACAGGGTTGCTATCGAACAGGCCGAGAATCAATCAATTCAATCATTGG
This sequence comes from Pricia antarctica, assembly GCA_011050085.1. Classification (GTDB taxonomy): domain Bacteria; phylum Bacteroidota; class Bacteroidia; order Flavobacteriales; family Flavobacteriaceae; genus Pricia; species Pricia antarctica_A. The sequence goes on from DRGL01000034.1 coordinate 1,815, forward strand.
GAACCAATGAACTTAGTGAACTGTTATCTGAATTTTGGAATATCGACACCCATATACCAAAAGAAATGGCGGCAAAGATTTTAAAGACTATGCCTCTAATGTACAAGATTGCGGGAAATTTATCGTTGTTACAAAGTATATTGGAGACTATTATAGCTGAACGGGTAGTCGTTACGGAAGAGTTTGCATCCATCGAATATCATATTGAAGTACATGATTGGCAGCTAGGTGTAAACTTGGCTACAGCTGGCTGTTCAGTAACATTTCTTCCGAAATATATATTTACCATCACAGATATAAAAAGGCCCGAAACTTTAAAAGACTATCTGCCAAATGGAAAAATAATCTCTTTTGTGGAGTTCTATTTAGAACATACATTACCCTTCGAGGCCGATTTTGAAATCAATTTCACCATGGAGAGAGCAAAGACTGATTTTGTACTCAGCAAAACTATTTATGAAGGCAGGTTAGGTATTTCTGCAACAATTTAGAATAGTATGATCGAAAATTATTTATCAAAATTTGTAAGCTTTGATGCTCTAATTCCCTTTGTGGCTATCATATTACTCGTTTTTGTTGGTATAAAACTTATCTCTAGTAATACACCAGCATTTAGAAAACAACAAAGAAAATACCTTCACTATTTACTGATTGATTTAGCTGTAATGGCCGTAGTAGTTGCCGTTGTTTATAACTTACGCCAATCTGGAGTAATGCTGAGATACCTGACATTTTTGGGCATTGCTTTTATCCTTGGAGGGCTTCACGTTTATTTCTACAGGAATATCTTCGATAAATTCGAGACCGAGAATACTTTCAAGCAATTTATAATTGCTTTTATTACCTCATTAATTTTAATAGTACCGATTATACTCACCGGGGCATATTTTGAAGATCTTGATTATCTATCATACTATCTTTTGGTGATTGCCACCTTCGTACTTCCTACATCCTTTACTGTTTTATTTGAACATTCCATTTCAATTCCCGTGAAACTCTATTCGAAATGGCACTATCCGCTAGGGAGAAAATACGATACGCCGAAACATAACGAACTCAACAATATGATTGTTGTGAATTTTATGTTCCTTAAGAATACCAAAGAACAACAAATGACCAGTTTTAAAGCTAAAGCACCCAAAAATATGAATTTTGGAAGACTCTTTTATTTCTTTATTAACGACTACAACGACAAAAAAACCACCTCAAAAATTGAAACTACCGAAGATTCGGGCAGTCCTTACGGATGGTACTTTTATACCAAACCTAAGTGGTACGGTACTACAGAACATATTGATTCTGAATTGAGTGTCGATAAAAATAATCTTGAGGAAGGCGATGTTGTGGTTTGCCATCGGATTTAACATCCATATAAAAGTAGAATATAAAGGATAATTTTCAAGATTCTGAATCAAGAAGGCAAGAAGTAACCGACCTAAATACCAATACCATGATTGAGAAAATCAAAAATTTTAAGATTAATTGGATAGATGGGATGAAAATCTCAAAGGAACATTTCCAAGGCCTTCAAAATTACGCAGAAAATAGTGTTAAGGATGCATTTGTCACTCGAAATGGACGCTACGGCTATGGTTATTTTACATCTCGTTCCAATAGCATACATAACGATACTATCAATCTTGATATCCATAATAGCTTAAGAGTGTCCATCAATGAATTACGTGCTATTACTCCCAATGGCCATCGAATTGAAGTTACCAATGAAACACCTCGGGTTGAAGATCAAATCACCATTTCAAATGTCTTGGATACGAACTGCGAAACTGGATTTCTACTCATTAACCTCGACATTGAAAACCCCGTTCCTTTTGGCGAGCAAGATGCTAAAGAAGTTCCTCCACGGCACCCGTTCGTAACGAATGGTCATTTCTTCTCGTTTATAGATGCTAAAGAACTCGAAAAAACGGGATTATTAGGCAATCAGTTACCAATTGCCAAAATAACTAGAGTTGGTAATGTCTTATCGTTCACTACCGATTACATTCCGCCCTGCACCAGTTTAGACGCTCATGTCCAATTGATGGACTTCTACAATGAAGTGGACAATTTTCTAAAAATGGCGGAACGGAATTGCATCACCATACTGCAAAAAATTAGGTCGAAGGATAATGAAAATCCTATTGCAGATGCAATGCAATTAGCCGTCGATAAACTTTATGTTTACCTAGCCCAAAAGATTACCACCGTGAAGTGGGAAGCACAGTATTTGCACCCTAAAGATTTGCTTGAAATTCTGGTAAGCTTCGCTCGTATTTTTAAAGGTGCGGTCGATATTTCATCCCCAGAAGAAAAAGAACGGTTACTTAACTATTTTGGGGATTGGACGGACTTAAAAGGGGGCGATTACGAAAAAATATTTAATACTATTATCAATCTAAAGTACAATCATGATGATGTTAACGAAAATGTAAAAACGGTATCCGTATTCATGGAGACGATTGAAAAACTTTTAAAGGTGTTGACCCAAGTCGACTACATCGGAAAGCGTCGTGACATGGGCATATTTGTACATGAAAATATGGTCAATACTAAAACAAAGAAATCGGCACAGGCCGGCGGGCCTTCGTTCTTGGCCGAGTAATAAAATTAGATTATGGAAATATTGAATAAAAAGGAACGTACCAATTCCTTCCTCCTCTTTCTGTTGATGTTTGTCATAACGGTTGGAATTCTTTTCTCCGCATTCTTCTTCAGCTACAAATTGCCATGGAAAGAGAATGCGATGCTTCGTACAGAGAATCAAAAAATCAGGTACGAGTTTCTCTTTCAAAAAAAGTTCATCAAAAATCTCGAACAAGTTGATAACCTTATCGATTCACTCGAGAATACCCGTGAGGGATATTTTTTCTTAGAGCAGAGCATAAACGCCGAACTTATCAATATCAAATGTGATATTCCTAAAGATTCACTAGATGACAAGAGCATGTATGAAAATCTCGTATTGACCTACAAAAAACTTATGGACGCCAAGCGAGATCTCAAACAGGTAGAAAATGCCAAAAAGGAAATCGATGACTTAAGCGAACAGCTCAACGAATCGGAAAAAGAAATTGGACAGTTGGAAAAAGCACTTGAACTTTCACGGCGTCTTCGAAATTAAATACACCTAACCTACAAACGAACCCATGAACCAAGAGTTGGAAAAAGCCTTCTATATTGCCACTCAAATTGCTGAAGAGAACAAGCATGAAAGTTTTGGCCCGGCACACTTGATAAAGGCCTCACTAAACCGTGATTTATCGCTTCTACGTTATTTACACGGGTTGGGAATAGACGTTTACTTCATAGAGGAATGGGCAGATGTGCATTTGGAAAGCTATCCTAAAGGATTCAGCCGTGGTGCCGATATCACTGCAAGTGCAGCAGCAAAAATGGTGACGGTCGAGGCCGAGAACATTTCAACTACAATAAATACAGAAGATGTTGATTTAGTATGTCTTTTCGTATCTGCTATTACCCCTGGCGTAGGATTTGATTTCGATCAGTTAAAATCTTTACCAATAAGCAGCACTGAACTGATAAACCGGCTATCGCCCAAAACTAGAGGAACGTCGAATTCAGGATTAGCTGTAGAGAGCGGTGTAATTGTAGCCGATACCAATTCTAGTAAAATCCTTAAAAAGTATACCAAAGATCTTTTGGCCGAAGCCAAAAAAGGTCATTACAACCAAATTGTCAATCGGGATAAGGAACTTAAAATGATTTCCGAAATTCTCAGCCGGAAGTCCAAACCTAACGTCATTGTTCAAGGTGACCCTGGTGTCGGAAAAACCGTGCTGATTCAAAATCTTGCTCTTGAAATAGTTAAGGGTAAAATCGTGGACACCTTAAAGGAAGCCAATCTTCTGGAGGTAGAAACCTCTACCCTGCTTTCCGGTGCTTCCTATAAAGGAGAAATTGAAGACCGTTTGCAACAGATATTCACTGAAGTCAAGACACTTTGTAAACCAGTTATATTTATCGATGATTTCCATTCGCTTTTACATGATGCCTCAACTAGCCAAGGGATTTTGAACGTAATCAAATCGGAATTGAATAAAGGCGAAGTTATTATAATAGGGGCTATTTCAACCGATAACTATCGTAAGCATATTGGAGCCGATGTAGCGCTCAATCGTCGTTTTGAAGCGATTCTATTAGAGGAAGCAGATTCCGAAACAACTTTTAGAGTTTTAAGAAGTATCGCAAAGGTCTATACGGAACATCATGGTCTTAATATAGAAGAAGAAACGTTGCGGGAAGCCATACGCCTCTCAAAGCGCTATCTAAAAGAAAAAAATCTTCCGGATTCCGCTTTAGATTTAATAGACCGTACCATGGCAGCCGCCAATGTATCGAAGCAATCCCTCCCAGGTGATTTAAACAGTTTGAAGGCTGAACTTACACACATAAAGAAAAAAACCAAAAAATTATCCGAAGCTGAAAAGATTCAGGACATCGATTGGTTATATATGGGGATAAAAAACCGCTTAAGTCCTATTATTTTAGGAAAACTCGACACTGAAGATTTTTTCCGCTTTACCGGATACATAGAGAAATTGAATTATGTAAAGGGATTATTGAAGTCAATTGAAGACCTAGAAAAAACGAAACGCACCTATATCAACGGTGCCGATTTAGCGGCTATGGTATCGAACATCACTGGAATACCGGCTGGAAAAGTTCAAACCCAAGAACGTGAGCGGCTTATGGAAATGGAAGATACGCTTAAACAACGTGTCATCGGCCAAGACAACGCTGTACAAACTGTTGTTGAGGCCATTATAGAATCACGATCAGGACTCTCAAAAGAGGGACAGCCCATAGGTTCATTTTTCTTTTCAGGGCCCACAGGCACTGGAAAAACTGAGTTGGCGAAATCTTTGGCCGAATTTCTGTTTAATGATGAATCCGCTATCATACGATTTGACATGTCGGAATTCAAAGAGGAGCATTCCGCAGCCTTATTGTATGGAGCACCTCCAGGATATGTTGGATATGAAGAAGGTGGTGTATTGGTAAATAAGATTCGCCAAAAACCATATTCCATTGTTCTCTTTGATGAAATTGAAAAAGCACATCAGTCCGTTTTCGATGTCTTTTTGCAGATATTGGACGAGGGTAAGCTTAGTGACCGTCTTGGCAAGGAAGGAGATTTTTCAAATGCCGTAATTCTATTCACTTCCAATATCGGCTCTGAGTTCATTACAAAATCTATTGAAGGAGGAAAAATTCCACCTTCCGATAAGCTCTTACAAATCATGTCAAGCTATTTCAGACCTGAATTTTTAGGGCGTATTACCGAAATCGTGCCCTTTGCCCCTATCTCGAAAAAAGATGCTCCGCTTATTTTTAATCTCCACCTTAATAAAGAATTATTAGTACTCACGGAAAGATTGGGAATCAACTTAGAAATTGATGAAAAAACAAAAATACATTTATCGTTAGAAGGCTTTTCATCCACCTATGGCGTTCGACCTCTAAAGGCAGTAATACGTAATAAACTTAAAAGACCTTTATCAAAAATGATTGTATCAGGACAAATAAAAGCTCCTCAAACGGTACAAGTGACGTTAAAAGAGAAGAAGGTAATATTTAATATAATAAAGAGAAAATCGACTAGACAGCAATTAGCAGCTTCCGGTTAATTGAAAACTTTTCATTTTCCATAAATTATACGTACAATTTTTTTAAAAATATGAAAAGTGTTGTAGCGTCCATATTCAAAATGAATTACAAAAACTATGGCAAAACCCTACTACGAAGCTCCTTTCAATTTTAAACGTTTCTTCGAAAAAAAGGAAATGAAAAAATTGAGCATGCACGATTCAATTTCACAATTCATCAGTATAATCATTACTACGTATTTCGAAGAATACACTTTTGACAAAGACTTCGGCAGCATGATTTGGGAAACAGATTTCGATTTGCTCATAAACGCAAACGTTCTAAAGGAGCGGATTAAATGCTCGCTCGAGAAACAGATTGAAGTCTATGAAAAAAGGCTGGGCAACGTAAATCTAGACGTAGAACTTATGGAAAAGTTGACCAATGCATCAAATAAAGTGCGGTTAAAAAAATATCTTCTTATAACCGTCAGCGGTAGCATCATGAAAACCGATGAACCTTTTCGATTTACCGGTGATTATTATTTGGCTCCCTTATCCTATAAGTAATAGAAAAAAACTCTCCTACCTATGAATTGCACATTTTAATCATCAAATAACCGACCATGAGCAGCATACAAACAAAAGATGAAATAAAAGACAGACTGATTCGCAGGGCAGCAGAAACCTGGGGGGTTGACGAAATGGAAATCGAGTCCTCTTTTGACCCAATTGTTGACATGCTTTTCGATGCCTGTGCCCATGAGTTTGAGCGTATTTCCAATTCCATAAAGACCAGCCGTACCACTGTAACCGAACGCTTGGTAGACATTCTGACACCAGAAACTTCCGTGAGTGCTAAACCTGCACATGCCGTGATGCACGCCATCCCCCTTGATTCGAACATCAAAATCAACGAACGCAGTGAATTCGTCCATAGAAAGCGTAAACCTATTTTTAAAGAAGACACTAAAGATAGCTTTGAGGATTTTTCTTTCTGTCCTGCGGGTGAATTCCATATTACTAATTGTAATTTGGAATATATTGCATATCCAGATAAAATAACAAAGTATCGTAACCATCAAAACATACTTCAATTCGGCATTAATGATTTTACGGCCAAACCGGAAGTAAACTGCATCTATCTTGGTATAAAACCGGGTATGGATATAAAAGGAATTGATCAACTACTCTGTTATTTCGACATCCTAAATTTTGAGCAAAAAGGCTTGTTAGCGCACCACATTGGAATTGCCGACTGGTCACTTAATGGAGAACCTTTAGATATTATAAAAGGTTATAATGAACAAGGGAGTGGCAATAATGATTTTAGCGGATATATTAATGAGGGCATTCAAAGCAAGATCCGGTTTTATGAAACCTACGTCAAGGCTTATTATGAAAATCAATTTTATACCATAAACAAAGAACTTGAGGTCGAAAACAATCTTAAATATTATCCCGATACTTTTTCTGATTATATTTCAGAAAAAAAATTAAAAGAATTTGACCAGCCGCTACTTTGGATAAAAATTAAATTTTCGACGGTAGTATCCAGAGAAATGCTCGAAAATTTACATTTCCATATCAACTGTTTTCCAGCACTCAATAAAAAACCACGGGCGATAAGCAAATGCTTGCAGCCCTATTTTAACATAATACCCCTCGCACTGGATAATGAATTGTTTTGCGATATCCAAGAAATCTCTGGAGATACAGGTAATTCTTACTTCATACAGGACCGAGAACAGAACAATACTAAAAATCAAGGTGCTTATTTGAGATATGGCGGTGTTTCCCGCTTCGACGAACGGGAAGCTTCTGAACTCTTAAACTATACATTAGATTTGATTAAAGAAGAGAGCGTCGCTTTTTCGGCATTAGGGAGCGATTTTATTGATGGGAACCTCAAAAGTTTAAAAAAAGTTGTTTCACGCATTGAGCAAAAAATCGATCAGAAAGATTTCAAAACGAATAAAATTCCCTACGTACTAATCAATAGAGATAGCGTTCATAAAAACAGGGATAAGAATATTTATATAACATATTGGACGACCGCTGGAGAAAACGCTAATAAAATAAATCCGTATGTTAGGTTGAACGCTCAAGCCGGAGCAACATTTCAATCCGATTCACTAACCTTCATTACAGGAACCCTTGGCGGTAAGAACGAACCTTCGCCTAGCGAAAAAGTTCACGCCTATCGCGAACAGATACTTTCAAAGGGTAGAATCGTTACCCGTCAAGACATTGTTAAACACTGCTTCAATATTTACAAAGGCAGCATCACCAAAGTAAATGTTGAAAAAGGAGTTATGATTTCTCAAGAATTTGGAGGGGGGTATACTCCCACTTCTGATATTTATCTTTTAAAAGATTCCGATATCGATTATACTGAAGTAGATTGGGAACATTTGAAGAAGGAGCTTCTCATCGGACTACGGTCCAGGTCGGCGAATGTTTTACCTTTTAGAGTTTTTTATCGATAATAGTAACAGCAAAATTACAAATACAATTACTAGTTCAACGCGATGCTTGTTCTAAATAATGTAAAATGAGTTAGGTAACAATTTTACTGAACCATTTGCGGTTGAGCAAAATTTCAGTTGACAAACTTAGCACAATTGTAAATTTGTTACTTAATAAAAAATATGGCTCCTATTTTTTACAATCGCTCCGCACATATTTTTTTCTAAAACACTTCACCCAAGTTAATCCATCACGCTAAACTTAATTTCAGGGATTAAAAAACAATTATCTGTTTATGTTAATACGTAAGGATATGCTTTTAAAATAGCTCATTGCGCTGTCAAAGTGATAATCAAAGCCATGCAAAATATCAGGCGAATTAAAATTAAAATAACAGATAAAATAAATGGATAATTTTTAAGTAGGAAGAAAATTAATTCTTGAATTTATTCAATTATCTAAAAAATAGAAAGTGAATTGTGAATGGTAAGCGAATACAATTTGTTGTCGCAAATATAGCAGTTGGAGTTAAACTTGCCTTAAGTAAGTAGCAATTCTATAATTAAACCATTATTCACATAGATGGTGATCACAAAATGATAACCGTAAAAAGAAAGGTTCAAGTTTTACTTTGGAAAGGCGTAGAAGCTTTAAGGAATTAATTATTTACGGTTAAATCGAAACATAAAAGTACATGGATACCATCAAAAAAGCCAGTTTAAAAAACAGTAGTGAAGTCGCGAGAATATCTTTTAATTCCACTTTTTCATTAAAATCTCTTTGGGTAAGAATTTCTTTGAACTTTTTAATCATACCGAATGTCGTTTGCCGAACACAAACATAAATCGTATTAGCAAAGTACATTGTCGAATTTAATGGAAATTATAACGATTTTGAACACTATAAATCAGTAGGCATCAAATTTTGATTTTGTCCATTAAAAGTTAAAACAATGATATTCAATTCTATATAGGATATCATTATGTTACATATTTGTTTTAGAACGCTAAACAGCTTCTAAATTCATTAGTATTTTGTTTACATGTTAATTCCGTTATCATGTTTAAAATAGAGGAAAAAGTGCCGTCTAAAAAATTCGAATTCTCGCATCTCAGTCAGGTGGAGACTTAAAGGAATGCATAAATAACGCCCTTCTAAAATTGGATAATGATAATGCCAAAGGAAGGATTTACGTTTATGAAGTTATGAAGGGGCTTTCAATCAGATTTTTTGAAATTCATTTTTTCGAGCAGAGTCATTTTTCCTATTGGAGGAGGAACTGATGCCCCAATTTTCATGATATATCGTAGAAAATAGAATTTTAGCAAGGCAAGAATTGCAAAACTTTTCTTTTATTTCTTTCGGGTGAAATTAACTTTCGGCGAATTCAAATATTCATTACAAATCCACTGCAAGTATAGTTTTTTTTTGGTAAATCATTTTGTCTGAACTTTTGGCTAATAATTAGTCAGTTAGTGCTTTTAAATAAAAAGCCTAATACTACCAATAGTATTTCCACCTTATACTATCTCTTAAGGGTTTACGTTATATACTACGCCCTAATCGTTAGCTAAACTTAACAACGGCGGACGGAACCCAAATCAATGCCTTATGCAAAAATGTTTACTCTCAGGTGTTATCCTACTAATGCTTGTTGCTTGCAATAGTGTAAAAAAAACACAAAAAGCCATAAATTCTGGAGATTATGGTCAAGCAATTCATACGTCAATAGAAAACCTTACTAAAAATAAGAGCAAAAAAGGAAATCAATCCTACATAATTTTATTAGAAGAAGCCTATCGAAAAAATTCAGATCGTGAATTAAAGCAAATTGCCTTTCTGGAAAATGACGATAACCCTGTACATTTAGAATCCATATACCGAAGTTACGTCGATTTACATACGATTCAGAAACGTATACGACCACTGCTTCCCTTATACATACGAAGTGAAAGCAGAAATGCACGTTTCACATTTAAAGATTATAATGACAATGTTTTGAACAGTAAGATTGCCTTGTCTGAATACCTTTTCAATAAGGCATCCGATATATTGAAAAACGCGACACATAAGCAAGATTATAGAGAGGCCTATGATGACTTGGTGTATTTGAATCAAATCAATCCCGGTTTTAGGGACACCAAGTCCATGATACAACAGGCTTACACAAAGGGACAAGACTATGTAAAGGTAAGTATGGTCAATAGCTCTGAAAAAATCATACCTTCAAAATTACAGGAAGAACTGTTGAACTTCAATACCTATGGGCTTAATAAACAGTGGACCACTTATCACACCAAGCCTTTATCGAATATGCAGTACGACTATGCTATGGTTCTTGCCCTTAAAAGTATAGATATTTCTCCTGAACAAATTACCGAAAAACAACTCATTAAAGAAAAACAGCTTAAAGATGGATACCGCTATGCGCTCGATGAGGAAGGTAGAGTGCTTAAGGATAGTATGGGAACTAAAATAAGAATTGAAAAATTCAAAACGGTAAAATGTAATTTTTACCAATATACACAGTTTAAATCCGCTAAGGTAATCGGTGTTGTAACTTTCACCGACCTCTCTACAAAACAAACTTTGAATAGCTATCCCTTATCAAGCGAATTCGTTTTCGAGCATGTTTATGCTAACTACGACGGCGATAAAAGAGCTCTTGAAGAAAATCTTGAGCAGATGCTAGGCACGACCTCCGTTCCTTTTCCCAGTAATGAGCAAATGGTATATGATGCTAGTGAGGATTTAAAATCGCGTCTAAAATCTATTTTAGCGACGCAGGGTTTTAGATGAGATTCAGAAGGTTAACGCTCTCTCCATTAAACATACTTTTCTAAAGTCAATGCGTTGATACTTCCATGCGAATCATGGGCCACGGTTTCACCATTTTTAATTACCAAAAGCTGTGGTGATTGGTGCACCACTTGAAATTTTCTGGCAATTTCGTTCGATACGTCAGGGTGACGGTGTATATCTAGAAAGTAATAATCAATTGTATTTTCCTTAAAAATTGGATTTTTCTGAAATCCGTTCAAAACCATGCGGCTTACTCCACAAGTTGTTGAGTGTTTGAATACTACCTGCGTTCGAGCAGTGCTATTTTTCTCAATCTCTTCTAGCTGGTCTATTGAGGTAAGCCCTATCCAAGGAGACTTTTCAACTGTTTGCCTTTCTTCACTGTTATTACTTCCAAAAATTGAATTAAAAAAACCCATTATTTTATTTTAAGTATCTATTACCGTCTAAATTAACCTAACTCTTCATTTATCCAAAGTCAAATAGTGTAAAACTGACGAAATGTCCTATATTTACTGGTATCAACCGACATTTTGTCGGTTCTTTGAAATGGTAGGGTTGTTGTCTATATTTTTCAAAATTAGACAATATAACTATAAAAATATCGATATATGAATCCAAATAATTACACCATAAAGTCGCAGGAAGCTTTGCAACAGGCACAGCAGCTTGCGCAAAGTATGAGCCACCAACAGATTGAAAACGAACATATGTTCAAGGCGATTTGGGAAGTGGACGAAAATGTACTGCCTTTCATTTTAAAGAAATTGAACATCAACGTTGCGTTATTGCAGCAAATACTGGACAAGGAACTACAAAGCTTTCCTAAGGTTTCTGGTGGCGATATCATGTTCTCACGGGAAGCTGGTAAAACCGTAAACGAGGCCAGTATCATCGCAAAAAAAATGGATGACGAATACATTTCCGTCGAACATTTACTACTGGCCATTTTCAAATCTAAGAGTAAAATTGCACAGATTTTAAAAGATCAAGGGGCTACTGAAAAGGATTTAAAGACGGCCATTTCAGAACTACGAGGTGGCGATAAGGTGACATCCCAGAGTGCTGAAGGCACCTATAATTCCCTAGATAAATACGCACAGAATCTAAATCGGATGGCCGACACAGGTAAGCTAGACCCGGTCATAGGTCGTGATGAAGAAATTCGTCGTATTCTTCAAATTTTATCCCGTAGAACAAAGAACAATCCGATATTGGTCGGGGAACCGGGCACCGGTAAAACGGCAATTGCCGAAGGTTTAGCACACCGTATCGTACAAGGTGACGTACCTGAGAATTTGAAGGATAAGATAATCTATTCCCTAGACATGGGGGCACTTATTGCCGGTGCCAAATATAAGGGCGAATTCGAGGAGCGCTTAAAATCGGTGATTAAAGAAGTCACAGCTTCCGAAGGTGATATCGTTCTATTTATCGATGAGATTCATACCCTAGTAGGCGCTGGCGGAGGTCAAGGTGCTATGGATGCAGCCAATATATTAAAACCGGCCTTGGCACGTGGTGAACTCAGGGCCATTGGTGCGACCACATTAGATGAATACCAGAAGTATTTTGAAAAGGATAAGGCTTTGGAACGAAGATTTCAAAAAGTCATTGTATTGGAGCCGGATACAGAAAGTGCCATTTCCATTTTGCGGGGAATCAAGGAAAAATACGAGGCGCATCATAAAGTTCGTATTAAGGATGAAGCCGTCATTGCCGCTGTTGAATTATCACAGCGTTATATCACGAACCGATTCTTACCTGATAAGGCGATTGACCTAATGGATGAAGCGGCATCGAAACTACGAATGGAAATTAATTCCAAGCCTGAAGAGTTAGACGTGCTCGACCGTAGAATCATGCAATTGGAAATCGAAATTGAGGCGATTAAACGTGAAGACGATAAGGCAAAACTGAAATCGCTTAACGTAGACCTTGCGAATTTTAAGGAAGACCGTAACGAAATATTCGCCAAATGGGAGAGCGAGAAATCCGTAGTCGATAATATTCAAAAAACGAAACACGAGATAGAGGAATTCAAACAAGAAGCCGAACGTGCGGAACGAAATGGCGATTATGGGAAGGTAGCCGAATTGCGCTATGGGAAAATTAAGGAAGCACAGGAAAATTTAGAAACTCTTCAGCTGGAACTACAGGAGCAGCAGAAAGGCGATACGCTCATTAAGGAAGAGGTTACCAATGAAGATATTGCGGAAGTGGTCGCCAAGTGGACGGGAATTCCTGTTACCAAGATGTTGCAGAGCGAACGTGAAAAACTACTTCAGCTCGAAGATGTGTTGCACAAACGAATCGTCGGACAAGAAGAAGCTATCGAAGCGGTCTCCGATGCGATTCGCAGAAGCCGAGCCGGTTTGCAAGACACCAAACGACCAATTGGTTCCTTCTTATTTTTAGGAACTACCGGTGTTGGTAAAACAGAGTTGGCAAAAACACTGGCCTCATATTTGTTCGATGATGAAAATGCCATGACCCGTATCGATATGAGCGAATACCAAGAGCGGCATTCGGTCAGTAGATTAGTAGGTGCACCTCCGGGATATGTAGGCTACGATGAAGGTGGCCAATTGACAGAAGCGGTGCGTAGACGCCCCTATTCTGTTGTGCTTTTGGATGAAATTGAAAAGGCGCACCCAGATACCTTTAATATACTGCTACAGGTGTTGGACGAAGGAAGGCTAACCGACAACAAGGGCCGAGTTGCTGATTTCAAGAATACCATCATTATAATGACCAGTAATATGGGTAGCCATATCATTCAAGAAAAATTTGAGAATAGCGATAATATCCATAGTGCGACGGAAGCGGCGCGTGTCGAAGTTTTAGGACTTTTACGGAAGACTATCCGTCCTGAATTTTTGAACCGCATCGATGACATAATCATGTTTACTCCATTAAGTAAAAAGGATATAACTAAAATAGTCAAGCTGCAGTTGGATGGATTGAAAAAGATGATTGCGAAACAGAATATCACAATCGATGCGACAGATGAGGCTGTGAAGTATTTGGCGGAACGTGGATACGACCCCCAATATGGTGCACGACCGATTAAAAGGGTAATTCAAAAAGAGGTGCTAAATAATTTGTCAAAAGAATTATTGAGCGGCGATATATCTGCTGAAAGTATTGTTCTTATCGACGCTTTCGATGATAAATTAGTCTTTCGCAACCAAGACCAGTTGGTAGAATAGGTTGCTTGCCGAGAGGTAAATTTCGCAAACTATAATTAAAAATTAGCTTGAACAGCTTTCCTCTTGACATCAAGGGGGAAGCTTTTTTTTATATTTCCTTTAAAATGAATTGACCCATTTTGCCGTATTCCTAGTTAAGGATACATCATGCAATTTAAAATCATAAACATTTCATATTTTGAATTCTATAATCATTTTTAATCATTTTCTTATCCAATCAAAACGGCAGAATGATGATTTAATGAAGTTGAAACTGTTAGAAAAATCTTGGTGATTTTAATTTCTTGTCTAATGATATCCACTGGTAACGAAGAAATATTTCATGGCTGCCAGAATTATAGTTCGTCAATTCATTAATTGAATAATCATAGGCATAACCGATGTTGAATTGTGGTGATAATTGAAAGCCAAAAATACCTGCTACCGAGTCGTTATATCTATAGTTAAGACCGAGGTTCAAGGTTTCATATAAGAGAAAATTGGCGGAAACATCAACGGATATGGGAGCGCCCGCTACCTGTTTGACCAAAAATGAAGGTTTGAATTTCAAATCAGTATTCAAGTCAAAAACAATACCACCAATTAGATTGATATGCATGCTTTCGTCAGATTTTCTCTCAATATCACGGTCGTAATATTCCGAAGGAAACAAGTTGGGAATTGAAAGCCCAAGATAGGCCTTATCCGTGAAGTAGAAGAGTCCTGCACCTACCGTAGGCAGCAACTTTCCTTTTATATTTTGGTTGAACTGGGCATCATTTTCATCCCTACGAAGTCCCTTTGAAAAATCTAGACTAAAAAATCGTACCCCGGCTTTGAGACCTAAAGATAATCGGTCGCCCTTACGATTCAAAATCAATTGGTGCGCATAATTGGCATCGACATAGGTTTCAGATGCTGGACCCCACTCATCACGAATAATGGAAAGGCCCAAGCCGTCGAACAAGCCTACCGGCGAATCTATTCCGAACGTAATGGTTTTCGGCGATCCCTCTAATCCGACCCACTGACTACGATATAGGGAAAGAAGCGTGAGATGGCCCCTAGATCCCGTATATCCAGGATTGACGCTCATAGGATTATATTGATACTGTGTATATTGCGGATCTTGCTGGCTATAGCCCCAAAAAGAGAGCATTGCCATCTGAAACAATATGATATAGTTGTATATTTTTCTCATCATCATCTACTGATATATAACCAACCCGATTTCGCCGTAGCGTTTCCTTCCCCAGGTTCTAGGGTATAATAATAAGTGCCCACTGGTAGTTTCCCAGATGCTCCAATCGTTGACCCTTTTACCGATGTACCGTCCCAACTATTATCGTATCCTTCAGCCGAGAATACTTCGTTGCCCCAACGGTTATAAATCCGTAATAGACTATTAGGGTAATTCTCGATGCATTCGATAAAGAAAAAATCGTTTGCTCCATCATCATTGGGTGAAAATTCATTGAATACAGTAAGGCACTCGGCCTGTGTGACCTCTGGAGTTGCCTCTGCCCTATCGTTGTTGATATTTGTATCGATTTGATCAAGATAAATCAATTCGGCTATATTCGTGTAGTCTTCTGTTTCGGTAACGTTAACCGTCATTTGAAGGGCTGCCGTTTGACCAACGGTAATTGTCGGAATTTCCCAGGTAGCTATAGTCTCGTTATATGTTCCTAAATCTGCACTATGGGATACCAATGCATATCCCCTCGGCAATACATCTTCGATACCAATGGTAGTGGCGTCGTAGTTGCTATTATTGGTCGCTGTTACGGTAAATACCAAGGTATCTCCGTAAAAACTCTGCGCTTTATCTACCATTTTATTAATCTCTATATCTACGGTAGGTGAACCTATCGTATAATTGGCTTCATCATCTTCGATTTGATTTCCAACGTCGTTGTTGGGCGTAGAGTCGGGATCGAATTGATCAGACGTTGTTATCTGAGCGGTATTTGTATATTCCCCAAAAATATTGGCGGGAAGATTAACGGTTGCTTCATACGTAAGCACTTCGGAGCCTTCATCTATGGATGGTAAATTCCATACAATCGTATTCCCGTTCATTGATCCCCCGTTACCTATAGTTCCTACCGTATACCCACTCGGCACTATATCTTCTACAGTTACATTTGTTGCTAAGCCAGGTCCTGCATTTGTCAGAATCAACTGAAAAATAATCGTGTCACCAGCATTCGGATTTTGGTTCGAAGCTGAAGTGAGGGCTTTTTCAAGGCTTAAGTCTGCAGGAATTAGGACAATTTCTGCACTGTCTTCATCGTCTTCGCTTTGATCGCCATCATCGTTGTTCGGGGAAGAATCCGAATCTAACTGGTCTGCATCCGTTACTTGTACTGTGTTTACGAACTCTCCGGTAGTGTTGGTTGGTACATTGATACTAACCTCAAACGTAAGTCTTGTAGTAGACCCGCTTGGAACGGTCAATCCGTTCCATGCAATGGTGTTTCCTGATTGAAGGCCGCCATCATTTATGGCAGAGACCGTATATCCTGAAGGAACAATATTTTCAATAGTAACGTTTGTGGCATCATCCATACCTGTATTTCTGACGTCAACCGTAAAGGTCAACGTATCACCAGGGTTGCCCGAATCCGGTGTAACGGTATTCGTCAATTCCAAATCAATAAATTGTAACATGAACAAAACACTATCCTCATCATCCTCACTTTGATCGCCATCGTCATTGTTAGGTGTAGAATCGAGATCAAACTGATCTACTGAAATTATCTGAACCGTATTTACATACTCGTCTGGTGAATTATTAGGATTGTTTACTGAAACCTCAAACGTTACTGTCGTGGTGGACCCAGTCGCGATATCGATTCCAGTCCATACAATGTTATTGCCAGTTTGAATTCCACCATTCTGGATGGTATTGACCATGAAGCCATCTGGTACACTATTTTCAACACAGAGGTTCGTTGCATCACTCGGACCATTATTGGTTATATCTACCGATATAATTAGCGCTTCTCCAGGATTACCGGTAGGCTGTGAAATCGTATTATTTACTTCTAGGTCGGCCACTTGTGGAATGATAGAAACGGAAGCTTCGTCATCTTCGCTCTGATCACCATCATCATTATTAGGAGCCGAATCGGAATCGAAGTTTCCAGCAGAGACAACCTGAGCACTATTCGTGTATTCCCCTGAAATTCCCGCTGGTGGGTTAACGGTGGTTGTTATGGTAATAGAAGCGGAATTTCCATTGGTCAATGCTGGTAGTGTCCAGTTTCCTGAAGTGCTATCGAAGGTTCCATTGGCCGTATTTCCAGTGTCGGCCACATAGGTATATCCTACTGGAAGTATATCATTTACAATACTTCCACCACTATCATCACTAGGTCCGTCATTGGTTACTGTTAGCGTAAAAACTATATTATCGCCGACATTTGGGGTCGGATCGTTAACCGTTTTTTCTAAACGGATATCCGATGTTGAACCAACAATGACTGTTATACTATCGCTATTCTCGCAGCTGTTTGCATCTGTACCGACAACCGTGTATGTCGTGGTAGTAAGCGGGAATACGGTATCACCATCGCCCACCCCATTGTCCCATACATAGCTGTTCGCCCCAGAACCAGTAAGTGTTACAGGCTCTCCAGCATTGATATTCGTTTGGGTCGCATTGGCCGTTACATTGGGCAAAGCATTTATGGTCAGTGTAACCGCGGCTCTTCCAAAGCTACTACAGTTACTAACGTCATCACGACTTTCAGCAAAATAGGTTACGGATCCTACTGCATTTAAAATAGGGTTTGCTATGACATTTCCACCGGATAGGGCATCGTACCAAACTATACTCGTTCCTGATGGACTGGTCGCCATTGCAGTCAAGGTCTGGGTAGGATTGGCATCGCATTCTGTTTGGTCGCCCCAAGAAGTCGGATCGGCGGGTGTTCCGTTAATGGTCAGCTGAACGGGGGTCCGGGTACTGCTTGTACAATTGGTTATAATATCCCTACTTTCGGCGAAGTAAGTGATGGCACCTACCGTATTCAAGGTCGGGGCAGTAACCACATTACCACCGGTCGCGGCATCGTACCAAACGATATCGGCATCTGTAGGGGGTGTGGCCGTCGCGGTCAGGGTTTGAATAGGACTTTCTTCACACTCTGTTAGGTCACCGTCATTTATGGGTGCGTCGATTATAGGGCAGCTACAGTCCGGTGCGGTTATGGCTAAGGTCTCCGTACACGCATTAGGTGCGGTTACCGTAAGACTTATATCATTTCCGGAAGGTATCCCTGAAATGGTCCAATTATCTCCACCATTGTCCACAACGGTTCCTTCGGTTGATGTTACGTTACCTTCGCTAACGTTTACGGTAACTCCATAGGTAAGCAGATCAGGCGCACATGTCGGTCCTCCATCAATGCTGATATCCGGTGTGTCCTGAATAGTCAATGTTATGGGTGTACGTGTGAAACTGGTACAAGCAGTGGTAGTATCTTCGCTTTCCGCATAATACGTTACCGTTCCTACAGCGCTCAGGGTCGGACTTGCCACAATATTTCCGCCTGAGGCAGCATCGAACCAAACCACAACCGACCCAGATGGGGCGGTTGCGTCGGCCATTAACGTCTGCAACGGGCTGGCCTCACATTCTGCCTGGTCTCCAGCGCCGTTCGGGGCAGCGGGAGTGCTTTGAATCGTTAAGGTAACTGGCGTACGGGTGCTGCTCGTACAATCGGTCACATTCTGTCTGCTTTCCGCATAATACGTTACCGTTCCTACAACGCTCAGGGTCGGATTTGCCACAGTATTTCCGCCCGAGGCAGCGTCGAACCATACAACAATTTCATCCGTTGGTGGTGTAGCTGTAGCGGTCAAGGTTTGAATAGGACTTGCTTCACACTCCGTTTGGTCGTTGCCGCTTGTTGGCGCGTCGACTACGGTGCAGCTACAATCCGGTGCGGTTACCGTTAAGGTTTCCATACATGCATTAGCTGCAGTCACCGTAACCGTAATATCGTTTCCGGACGGAATATTGGAAACGGTCCAATTATTTCCACCGTTGTCGGTTACTGTTCCTTCTGAGGCTGTGATGCTTCCCGTACTGACATCGACTGAAACGGAATACGTAATGAGATCTGCCGAACAAGTTGCAGATGAAGGCGTTTGAGAAATATCAGGGGTATCCTGTATCGTAAGCGTAACGGGTGTTCGGGATGTACTTGCACAATTAGTGGTCGTATCCTGACTTTCCGCATAATAGGTTATCGTTCCAACGGTGTTCAAGTCCGGATTTGATATGAGGTTTCCTCCTGAAGCAGCATCATACCAAACAACGGTGGAGCCAGAAGGCGCTGTCGCCATGGCGGTAAGGGTTTGTATAGGACTACTTTCGCATTGTTCTTGGTCTCCACCGCTAATCGGTGCTGTAGGATTGGGTTGTATGGTCAGGGAAACCGCTGTTCTCAAATGACTGGTGCAGTTGGTGGCATCATTTCTAGTTTCTGCATAATACGTGACTGTTCCCAGCGCATTCAGGATAGGATTTGTCACGATATTTCCATTGGACGCAGCATCGTACCAAATTATACTTGTTCCAGCGGCATTTGTTGCTGTCGCGGTTAAAGTTTGTGTCGGTATTGTTTCACATTCTTTCTGATCCCCTCCGCTGATAGGAGCATTTGGCGCAGCTTGAATCGTCAAGTTCACAGCGGTTCGGGTTGAACTGGTACAAGCGTTTACATCGTCAACGCTTTCCGCATAAAATGTAATTGTTCCAATGGTATTTAAGATTGGATTGGTAACTGAAGTACCGTTAGTAGCCGAATCATACCATACTACACTAGCTCCAGCAGGTGCAGTAGCAGTGGCGGTCAGCGTCTGAATGGGATTTTGTTCGCATTCGGTAATGTCACCCCCGCTTGTCGGTGCCAAAACTACTGGACAACTACAGTCTGGTGCAATGATTGAAAGTGTCTCCACACAAGCGTTGCTATCGGTGACTGTTATTACAATATCGTTACCTGAAGGAACTTCGGAAACCGTCCAATTGTTGCCACCATTATCGAAAACGATACCTTCGGAAGCCGTGACCGAACCCCTATCAACATCTACCGATACAGAGTACGAAGCCAGATCTGCTGAACAAGATTCTGAAGCCGGTGTAATCGAAATGCTAGGTATAGAATTCATAGTAAGCGTAACCGGAGTTCTACTATCGCTAAAACACCCGCTAGTAGTGGTTCGGCTTTCGGCATAATACGTTATAGTACCGAGCGCATTCAAGGTGGGACTTCCAACAACCGCACCACCGGAAGGCATATCATACCAGATTACGGTTGCACCTGCGGGAGCTACGGCCGTTGCTGTCATGGTTTGTGTGGGACTTGTCTCACATTCCGTTTGGTCCCCATCACTGATCGGTGCGGATGGAGTGGCATCGATGGTCAAGGTTACAGGGGTTCTGGTTATACTTTGACATGAAGTAACATCGTTTGTGCTTTCAGCAAAATAAGTAACACTTCCTACGGAATTTAAAGTTGGACTTCCAACGCTATTTCCACCAGTAGCCGCATCGAACCAAGTAATGGTAAATCCTGTAGGAACTGTGGCGTTTGCGGTCAAAGTCTGAATCGGGCTCGTTTCACATTCAGTCTGGTCGCCATCACTAATGGGCGGTGCCGGGGCAGGCTGAATGCTAAGGCTTACCGCGGTTCTGAATGCGCTAGGGCAACCGGTAACATCATTGTTGCTCTGCGCATAATAGGTTACCGTGCCTACGGAATTCAGGCTTGGGTCCGCAATTAGATTTCCTCCAGAAGCCGCATCGTACCAAACCACGGTAGCACCTGAAGCGGCAGTCGCTAGTGCGGTTAATGTCTGTATCGGATTTTCCTCGCATTCAATCTGGTCGCCACCACTTGTCGGGGCGGCGGGTACGGGTTGAATCGTTAAAGTTACCGGAACACGACCTGCACTCGAACAGCTATTGCTGGTGTCGTTACTCTCAGCATAATAGGTTATGGTACCTACAACATCTAAAATGGGGTTTGCCACTGTATTTCCACCGGATGGCGCATTATACCAAACAATTGTTGATCCTAAAGGGGGATTGGCGTTAGCGGTCAAGGTTTGAATCGGATTTTGTTCGCATTCTGTTTGGTCACCTCCACTAATCGGTAGCGGGGGCGCCATATTTACCGTAAGCATGGCACTATTAGACATAGCATCCGGGCAACTTCCAGCCGGACTTGATGCCAAAGCACGATATTGGTTACCATTGAGCGCTAAAGTAACGTTGGAAATATTCAAGGTATTTGAGGTAGCACCACTGTAAGGTGCGGTATTGGTAAGATCGTTCCAATTCGAACCATCAAACAGCTGCCATTGAAAGGTATCTGCATTAGAGGCCCCAACAACAAAAATAGCATTTCCGTTTTCACAGGTTGATCGATCAACAGGTTGCATAGTTATAGCGGGCGACGTGTTTACATTTACGGTCAATTGCGAACGCAAGCTTTCGCAATTGGCACCTCCTGAGACGGCTGATTGCGTTACCCAATAAAATTGTTGTCCAGGAGTTGAGGTGTCAGGTCTTGTTGTTCCAGGAATTTCGGTACCTCCCGATGCAGCGTCGTACCAACGAAGATTAGAGCCATTGGTAACACTGGCGTTAAGTTCATCGGAGGTATCTCCTACACAATATTCAACGGGAGTGTTGAATATAGGAGCGAGAGGCAATGCATATACGGTAACCACGACTTCGGTACGTTCACTGATACAGCCTGTACCGGCATCAATTTGTTCTACATAATAAAAGGTAGTCTGCGCAGATGACGTGTCCGGAGTTGGGGGATTCGGGTACATAGTACCACCAGTTGGGGCATTATACCAAAGAATCATGTTCCCCGGTTCTCCTGTTGCCATCAAAGGAGTGGCGGGGTCATTAACACAATATTCTATAGGGCTCGGTGAAATAGGAGCACTAGGTTGTGTGTTTTCAGTTAGTCGTATTCTTCTTCTTGTGGCGCTCACACAGCCGGTTGCGGTTTCTTTGGTTTCCGCAAAGTAATCTCCCGGACCAGAGGGCTGATACGAAGAATTACCTGAAAGTAGCAGTGTGCCACCGACTGCGGCGTCATACCAATCAACGGTCTGACCAGATCCAACAGAAACTGTCAGTGTTGGTACGGTAGTGCCCTCACAATACTCTACATCGCTGCCGGAAGGGGGTGTAATATTGTTGGTTACCGTAACCTTAAACGAATTGAAACCTACATTCCCGGCGGCATCCCTAGTGATATATTCTAAAGTTGTAGTACCTACCGGAAATTCCCTCCCGCTTCTATAAGGCTGTCCAGAAATTTGGGCAACACGAAGGAAAGCCGCGGTACAGGCAACTACAGTAACATCGGAAACGACATAACCGGGTATGTAGAGATTATCCAGATAGGCTATATCGCTCCGGTTCTGGTCGGTTTCCCATTCAAACTGTACGAAATAATTTCCACTTTGAGTTACCTCAATATATTCGGTCTGAACCGCTTCATCAACATATTGCTCGGTAAAAATAATAGTCTCCGCACCCCCCGCAGTAATCAGTTTTACCGTAAGCCTAGAATTGGTTCCTAAATTTCCGCTTGGGTGACCAGCTAGAATACGATGGTCAAAGAAAATTTCCCCAGTACCGTTAAATTGGGTCAATGGGCTTGTAAAAGAGCGAATATCGTTACGTATCAATTCTACGGTTTCTACCTCACCTGACGACCCATTTATCGCTCCGCCGCTACCTACAATAGTACCATCAAAATCGTAACATTGCGAACTCAGGTCATTGCCACCGTCGAAGTTTTCGTCGATTGGCGCTCCCTCACCCGCCGGGCAGTTATCGGTCGCATTGGGAAATGGAAAGGTAATTACTGCACCACAACTTCCTGGATCGGCTGTGGTATTAATATTGGCAGGAACAGTAATGACAGGAGCCTGATTATCCAACACTTCAACCCTGAATTCACAAAATGAGGTATCACCACTACTATCAGTGGCCCTGTAAATTACCCTATGTACGCCTGGATAAAAAGCATCGCCGGGATTATAATTACTGGTCATGGTAACTGTACCTGATCCGGTCGCAGTGGGGGGAGTCCACGTTACCACTGCCGTGCAAGCTCCCGAGTTTGGACTCACGTTGTTGATATCGGCCGGGCAATTTGTAAACGTCGGGGCAAAGATACTCGAAGGCCTGTTGTATTCTTCGGCATTAGTATCACTGGTGGCATTTGGGGGCGTAACGTGTTCCCTATATATGCTGAAACCTGTTGAACCTATTAGAACAAACAGAATCAACAACTTCTTAAGTAGGTTAAACATAGGCAAGTTGAGACTTGATGAAATAAAACTAACCGCACGATTTGGGAAGCGGGTAGACTTATCTCACCTATTTATAACATAACGTCAATATGTAACGAATCGTTTAATTATTTAATACTTGTTGCGAAACGTGTTAAAGCCATTGTCAACGTCAATAAAATCTAGGTTTCATTGAAATAACCCAAAAGAAATCTAAGTAACTTTTACAGTTGAATATCCTATAATTTTAAAAACTATTGCCAATTTGATTTATTATGGGTAAAAGTTCAATTTTCAATCGTAATACAAAACGGAATATGTAGATTTCGGCATCTAATTTGTAATCACAAATGGCAACTTAGTATTACACGAATTATTTTACATAAAAATAATACCACACAGTATATAGATTTTCTATCTTCGTTAAAACGCTTTACATATGTCAACCAAAGCCGAAAAAACTACCGCATTTATCATCGAAACCGTCGCGCCCGTGTTTAACAAACAAGGCTATATTGCAACAAGCATGAGCGACTTGACCGAAGCGACCGGCTTAACTAAAGGGGCTATTTACGGCAATTTTGAAAATAAAGAGGCCTTGGCATTATCGGCCTATGAATACCATAGCAAACTGTTATTTTCCAAAATTGATGAGATTTTGGGTATTGAAGGTGGTGCACTAGATAAGGTATATGCCCTTACCGACTTTTATCGATCTTACGATACGTTTACCAAAAATATGGGAGGATGCCCCATTTTAAATACCGGGGTAGACGCTGAGGGCAACAATCGATTACTTGCAGCTGCCAATCGCGAAGCCATAAAAGAAATTGAAGGTAAAATTGCCTTGGTGCTCGAAAATGGAGTAAGCAATAAGGAACTTAAGCTACAAGTAACACCACTTCAATTCGCAAAGCAAATGTTTACCATAATTCAGGGCGCTGTAGCTATGTCGACAATGACCCGTGACCGTAAATATTTGATCAATACGATAACATATTTAGATGTACTTATCAAAATAGAGTTAAAGCGATAGACTTCAATATATTTTTCTGAAAATCAACTAAGGTTCGATTGCGCTTAATTTAGAATATCCATTTCAAATGAAATAGGTTCGAACCTTATTTCAAGCTCACCAAGTGTTTATTTTTGAACCACTCTAAAAATCCAAGTATCTCCAGAATATTTCCCTCCGAATTTTGAATCACGTGCCGCTCTAGCTTCCTTAATCACATTATACCGCTTTAAATAGACATAATTGAATCCGTTTTTGCTGCGTTTAAATGTTAGTGGTTGAATGCCGTTTAAAATCAAGTGTGATTTAAATGCCTCGAAATAAGTCTTCGTACTAAAAACATTGGCAATGAGATAAAATCCGGGTACTAATCCGTCTTCGATTTGAATTTCCTCGTATTTTTCACCTTTTTGGGGCGTTATAATCTCTACTTGCTTGACTTGGACATTAGGTTTGGAATTATCCTTTCGAATTCCATTGGCACTGGCTTGCGCTATACTGTCCATTTCACGTTGTTGTTCTTTTTGCAATTCTAGTTTTTCAGCATTCTTACCTTGGGTGATGGAATCCATCTTTCGGGCCTTGTTCGCTTTTTCTGCTTCCTCAAAAGCTATTTTTGCTTTTGCCTGCTCTTCGGCCTTTGCAGTTTCGGCTCTTTTGATTTCGGCCTCCTGAGCATTGGCTTTATCAATGGCAGCTTGCTTTTTAACTGTTTCTTTGGCTTGTTGTTCTAACTGTTTTTGTTCCTTTTTGGCAGTAGATTCTATATCCTTTTGGACTTGGGCCAATGAGTCCCGTACCTTCTTTTCATTTTTGCGCTGTTGTTTTACCTCGGCTTCCCTATACTTCTGGGCATCCTTCTTTTCATCAACCTGATTTTCGCCATCGGCAACTTTCCCACTCATTTCCTCCACTTCACTATCTTCTTCTCTTAGCTCTATTTCTTCTAATGGATTCACATCCTCCTCAATATTACCCACCATTTTATGTCGATCTCCCGGAGTTCCCAAGAAATAAGAGGCCATCAGCTCGAACGAGGTTTCTTTCTGAAGGGATGCACCCGTTCCAATTTCCATTAGGGCCCCAACCGTCAACCTATTGAAAAATGTATAGCCCCCGCCTAGTGCATAACCGTAAAAATTATTGTATCCAACCTGACCGTAATAGCCATCAGTATTTAAGTGGGTATAGAACCCGATTTGGTTCGATTGCCCTGGTAGGGTTCGCATATATACGGAAGGTCTTAGAAAAGAGTTTGTTTCAGATCCCAATGTAATAGGAAAGTCGTAAGACAAAAGAGACATAAATACCTTATCCGACTTAGCGGTATTCCCTTCTTTAGATTCGAAATTGTAGTCCAATAGATTTTCAGACGTCAAGCTCAAGGTAAATCGTTGCACCTCCAAGCTAATGCCGGGAGCCATTTGTAAAATAAAATCATTGCTTTCGTTAGATATTGGTAATGGTAAGTTCGGGTCAACCGAAAAGCGGTCGTCAGCCAGTTTTTGTCTAAAACCAAAAATATTGGCGCCTATGGCCAACCTGACCATCGAATTTAGTTTGAACGTATGGGCGTAGTTAAGGGCGGCACCAGTATTAACAAAGATACCTGTGTTGTGCTGAAAGAATCCGATACCTGCGGCGGAACGCTCATTAAGGGCACGGGTATAGTTCAAAAATAGGGTAGACGGATTGGCATCGATACCCTGCCATTGCCATCTTGCCCAAACTGCAACGGATTCCGGATTATTGCGCCCCGCCGAAAATGCGGGATTGAACAAGCTAGCGTCATATGTAGTAAGATTATGTTGACGTAAATCAGCAGGCAACCGCTTTTGCTGACTATGTACAACAGTAATAAAAAGGACGAATAATAGGGTTATAGTAGGTCGGTTCATTATATTATGATAAAACAAAAACAAGTACTCTGACACACTTTTTTTGTCTATTTTTAGTTAACATTCATGCAAGAGTTTTCAACCAAACCCATCGCCTACTATGCAACGCTCTATATTATTTATTATTATCGTTCAACTGCTAATTTTATCGACAAGCTGCAAAGAGGACCCTAAAAATGCTGGAGATTTTTACGGTGAGGCAACCTCTACTTTCTATTTCATCCGACACGCTGAAAAAGACCGTTCAAATCCGGAGAACATTGATCCGGAACTCAGTCAGAAGGGATTGGGCCGAGCGATGCATTGGGCAGAAATTCTAGCAGATGTACCCCTTGATGCGGTTTATACTACCGATTTCGAGCGAACTGCAATGACCGCTGCCCCTACTTCTGTTAAAAATGATATTAGCGTTCAATTTTACGATCCGGAAACTTTAAACATTGAACAGTTTAAAATTGACAATCTTGGGAAAAATGTGCTCATAGTAGGGCACAGCAATACGACTCCTAATTTTGTCAATACAATGATTGGCGAAGAAAAGTACAGTGATATTGAAGATACCGATAATGGTAGCCTTTTTATAGTGCAGGCAATCAACGGAAAATTTTCGTCACAACGTTTACATTTTGATTGTAATTGTCCTAAGGAAAGATGATTCCTTTCACATCTATCCGTTTATCAAAAAAAAGAAAGACTCCTTTTTTCCCTTATCTTGTATTCTTTAAAGATTAAATCTGAATACTACGTAAATGGAAATACAAGACAACACCGCCGAAAGAACACTATCCATCTCAAAAAAATTAAAGGCACCTGTAGAAAAAGTATGGGAGGCTTGGTCGAATCCGGAACATATCGCAATGTGGTGGGGACCAAAAGAGTTGCCGGTCAAAATTGTCAACCACGATTTTAAAATCGGAGGAAAATGGAGGTACACTATGAAGTTGCCAGATGGTAACACTTTCATATCCGATGGCACGTATGCTGATATTGTTAACTATAAAAAAATTAGCACCTCTGCGGATTTCAAACCTCTGACCATAGGTGTAGTTTTACAAATAATCTTTATTGAAGAAGAGAAGGGCACTCGTATCGATTTTCACGTACTACACCCTACGATAGCGTATTGCAAGCAGCAAGAGGGAGCGGGCTTTTATAATGGATGGAATGCCGCTTTTGAAAGACTAGAGCACTTCCTGAACAAATAACAGTATATGTGTAGGATACATAGTTAGTGGATACGAATTAGCCGTAGAGAAAAATCAGTAATCTTCAGTAAGTTCCATTGCAACCCGTATTTTTGTAAAATGGTTAAGAATAACATCAACATAAAGAACAAGAAGGCGAAATTCGAATACGAATTGTTGGACACCTATGTCGCGGGAATCGTTTTGGCCGGAACTGAAATCAAATCCATACGGGAAGGGAAAGCTTCCATTACCCAAAGTTTCTGCGAATTTAATGAAAGGGGCGAGCTTTTCGTTATCAATATGCAGGTAGATGAGTATTCACATGCCTCACACTTCAACCATCGCCCAAAGGCGGAACGAAAGTTACTGATGCAACGCCGTGAGCTCAACAAACTAAGAAAAGATGTTACCACTTCCGGCTTAACCATAGTACCTTTAAAATTATTTATCAACGACCGCGGATTGGCAAAACTCCGAATCTCATTGGCCAAGGGTAAGAAGCTTTATGACAAAAGGGAAACTATAAAAGATAGGGACAGTAAACGAAATTTAGCTCGGATCAAGAAGAGTTTTAATGCCTAGATACATATTCGCCAGCGCCATCAATTTGAAAATTCTAAAAAAAACCGACCCATCTTAAAGTTGATTTTTAGCGAAAAATCAATTTTTGTTTTCCAAAAGTGGAACAAATCTAAAAGAACCAAACTCTTTTTTCTCAAACTCTTTTTCTGATTTTCTAATGTACAAGGTCATAATCTGGTCGTTCGTACCTACCGGAATTACCAATCTACCTCCTACCTTCAATTGCGAAAGTAAAGGTCTAGGTACTTCTGGTGCACCAGCGGTTACCACGATTCCATCGAAGGGTGCTTCTTCCGGCAACCCTTTATAGCCATCACCAAATATTTTCTTTTTAGGCCGATAACCGAGTTTAGCGAAAAAAATCTTGGTTTTTTTAAACAGCTCTAGCTGTCGTTCAATAGTATATACTTTAGCCTTTAACTGCAAAAGTACGGCGGTCTGATACCCACTACCCGTGCCAATTTCTAAAATTTTCTGTCCTGGTTTCACTTCCAACAATTGGGTCTGGAAAGCTACGGTATACGGCTGGGAAATTGTTTGATCCGCTGCAATAGGAAATGCCTTATCTTGATATGCATGTCCCTCAAAACTACTGTCCATGAACAAGTGGCGGGGAATGGTTCGAATAGCTTCTAGGGCATTGGTATCCGTAATGCCTTTTTTTATCAGGGTATCCGCTAATTTATTACGCATACCACGATGTTTAAAAGTATCTTTCAATGGTTTGGTTTAGAATGACGAAGTTAGTCGGTAAAATTTCAAATCCCAAATTAATCAATAAAGACTGCAGCGGAGTCTAGGGTCATGAATGTTTAGACCAATAGGTACAGGAAACTATCAAAGATTTTAGTTGATACCTAAACTATCAAACCCATTCACTTTCATTTTACCAAACTATCCTTATTTTTGAACAAACATAATTGTATGCTAAAAGTCGGAGTGCTGGGTGCAGGTCATTTGGGAAAAATACACCTTCGTTTGCTCGATACCTCGGGAAAGTATGATTTGATAGGCTTTTATGACGCCGATTCCGAAATTGGAAGAGCCGTTGCTAAAGAATTTGGATACACCTTTTTTAATGATATTGACAAATTGATTGAAGCCGTTGATGTTATTGACATAGTGACCCCTACCCTATCCCATTTTGAGTGCGCCAAAAAAGCAATGGTACGTGGCAAACATGTGTTTATTGAAAAGCCAATCACTACTACCTATGATGAGGCTACAGCGTTACTTGATCTAGAAATTAAACATAAGGTAAAAGGTCAGGTTGGACACGTTGAACGTTTTAATCCCGCTTTTTCGGCGGTTAAAAACCAGATTCAGCAGCCCATGTTCATTGAAAGCCATCGATTGGCGGAATTTAATCCAAGGGGTACCGATGTTCCCGTTGTACTAGATTTGATGATACATGATATCGATGCCATATTGAGTGTTGTCGACTCAGAAGTGAAACAAATTAACGCCAGCGGTGTTTCGGTCATTAGCCATTCCCCCGATATAGCCAATGCCCGTATTGAATTTGAAAATGGATGTGTTGCCAACCTGACCGCCAGTCGAATTTCGTTAAAAAACATGCGTAAATCCCGGTTTTTTCAAAAAGATGCTTATATATCGGTCGATTTTCTAGAGAAAAAGGTTGAGGTGGTCAAAATGAAGGACGCCCCTGAGACTGAAGGAGATTTTGACATGATTCTTCAAAATGCCGAAGGTGTGAAAAAGCAGATTTATTTCGAGAATCCCGAGGTAAACGCCAATAATGCTATTCTAGATGAGCTGGAGACATTCGCAGATGCTATCGTGAATGATACGTTACCCGTTGTAACTTTGGCTCAGGGCACAAGGGCGTTAAAAGTAGCACTGGAAGTTATTGATGCGTTTAGAAAGTAATCTGACGTAGCATATTATTGCTTTTAAATATTAAAATTTCAAAATGAAAAGGATTGCAGTTATAGGAGCCGGAACCATGGGTAACGGAATTGCCCACGTATTCGCTCAGAGCGGCTACGCTGTTAATCTCATTGATATTTCACAAGATGCCCTCGAAAATGGACTTGCGAATATTGAAAAAAATTTGGACCGTATGGTTTCCAAAGAAAAAATTAATTCCACTGTAAAACGCGCTACCCTAGCTAATATTAAAACGCACACTTTATTATCAAAAGGGGTTATGGATGCCAACCTAGTGGTGGAAG
This sequence comes from Pricia antarctica, assembly GCA_011050085.1. Taxonomy (GTDB): domain Bacteria; phylum Bacteroidota; class Bacteroidia; order Flavobacteriales; family Flavobacteriaceae; genus Pricia; species Pricia antarctica_A. The sequence continues at coordinate 32,102 of DRGL01000034.1, forward strand.
CCGCATCAGAAAAACTAGAGATTAAATTACGCATTTTTGAAGAGCTTGATATAGCGTGTCCTTCTGA
>DRGL01000035.1 GCA_011050085.1 Pricia antarctica
GTGGATACGTTGACACCAAAGATGATGATATACCGATTGAGATTAGCCCATAAATGGCAATTATTAACTAAAAAAGGAGGAAAATCATGCGGAGAATTTTATTTTGGGGAACATCAATATTAATTGGAATATATATCGCAGGAGGCATGCCGGCTTGGGGACAAGCGCTCAAACCACTCACACCGGAGCAGCAGATTGAGAACCTGGTACAAGAAAAAGCTCAGGCCGAATTTAATTATCACAGTGCCAGTATAAAAGCACTAATTGCCGAAGATAACCTCAGAATGCTCCAAAAGAAATACGATCTTTTATTGATTCGGTCTCAAAGACTGGCGGCTGAGAAGATGGTATTAATGAGTGAACTTAAAACAGCCAATGCCAAGGTTGCACAACAGCAACAACTACCGCTTCGAAATAAATAAAAGACATTCAGGTTTTTAACGGGTAGTTGGTTGATTCGCAACTAAGGCAATATCCGAATGTTGGGATACATAGGAAATAAAGTATGAAAAAAACAATCGTAACATCGCCAGTGTACTATCCTCTATCACTAGCAGCAGCCAAAGAACATTTACGTGTCGATCATACCGCCGACGATGCCTATATCTCAACATTAATCGGTGTGGCAACCCTGAAAGCGGAAAGCTACCTACTCCGGAAACTTATCACCCAGACCTGGCAGTATTTCTTAGATTATTGGCCCCATGAAAACTATATTGAGATTCCGTTTGGGCAGTTAAATTCGATTACGCATATTAAATATACGGATACTGACGGCACGACCAACACCGATTTTGACGAAAATGACGAATGGACGCTTGATGCCGATAGCGATCCGGGCCGGGCGGTTTTATCATACGGCGAAACCTACCCGACTGCTTCACTTGCGACAAATAATCCGATTGAAATCCAATTCGTTTGTGGATATGGGGCGCATACTCCGTTGACAATTACCGGCGCGACAAACGCAACCCCGATTGTCTGCACGACCGCCGCTCATGGGTATGCGATTGGCGATGAGGTTTATATTAATGGTGGTACGACACAGACATCTATTAATGGTTTGTGGCGACTTCAGGCGATTCCGTTGGTAACCACGTTTTCATTAACCGGATCATCGGGCAACGGAGTTTATGATGCGAGTAGCGCGACTTGTAATCGGGTCGATGTACCGCCAGCTATTATTCATGCCATGCAACTTATTATATCAGATTTGTATATGCAACGGGAAACGCTGATAATTAATATGACACCGCACAAGTTGAACACGGTTGAAAATTTACTTTATCCTTATCGGCTTTGGGAGTTTTAAATGGTACTAAAGGCACGAAAAGTCGAGTAGATGAAAAAAATAGACCTAACGGGCAAACGATTTTACAGGCTGGTAGTTTTAAAAGAAGTTGGAAAAGATAAGTGGGGAAAGTTTTTATGGCTTTGCAAGTGTGATTGTGGAGTTGAAAAAATTATTATAGGAGAGTCGTTTGTTCAAGGAAAAACTCAAAGCTGTGGTTGCTTGGGTAGAGAAAGAAGGAGTCTGGCAAATACAGGAAATTGTAAAGGGAGGCGGTTTGGCAGGCTGTTAGCGTTAAGGGATATGGGGCGGAATAAAAATGGAAGCGTCTTATGGGAATGTCTTTGTAATTGCGGGAGCATAATCACAACAACCACGAGTCAATTAAGGAGCGGCCACACTAAAAGTTGCGGATGTTTAAACAGGGACAAAATAATTGAATATAACAAATCCGAAAAACATAAAAAAAGAACGGCCATTAAAAATAAAAATCGCAAATGGACAATGGAATCGAGGCAGAAAAGTTCAATGAGCAAGCTTAATCAAACAAAAGAAGGATGGTCTGGTTTTGCCACGCCGACATATAAACGGATTTATAAATGGCTGAAATGTGTCGTCGGGTGGTATGATGATGTGAAAGAAAGAGATTCTTATACTTGTCAGTCTTGCGGGGACGACAAGGGAAGTAATCTTCACTCTCACCATATTATTAGTTTAAAAACTATTGTCGAGCAGAACAAAATCAAGTCCCTTGAAGACGCAAAGCAATGTGAAATATTATATGATTTAGGCAATGGCAAAGCTCTTTGTGAAAATTGTCATAAATTAATTCATAAACAAACAGATACTAATAAGTATTTTAATATTGTAAGCATTATGAATCCCGATAAAAGAAACATTATGCTTGATTTTTTGGCGACGGAGGATGTTTAAATGATCCGAGCAGGTGATTTGAGACACAGAATGACAATCCAGGAAGCGTCCTTGGTTTCGGATGGACTCGGCGGATTTGTCACAACCCACTCCGACGTATCCGGCATGGACAACGTACCCTTCGCACTATGGCCCCTAAAAGTAGAAGAAAAAACGGCGTTCAATGCTGTTGGGGCCACCATGACACATCGCATACGAATGAGGTATAGAGACGGCATCACTGCTAAAATGAGGGGCATATTCGGAACGATAGGGGTGCCCGATCTGATGCCCAATATAGAGGACCGGGACTTTAGTGCAGCGAGTGCATGGGCGAATGTTGATCTTGGCGGCGGATATAATGAAACGGATGATCTGACAATAACAGCAAATGCAGCAAATCAATATTGTACTTTATTGGTTGCAAGTGCCCCTACCACTATCGGCAAGCGATATCGTTTATCTTATGACCTGGCCAATATAGTATCGACCTGGAAGGTCCGGGATTTTACCGGAACGCAGACGCTTGGAACTATATCGGCCAATGGTACGCAATCGACCCTTGAATTCACGGCTGTAACCGCCGGGGGGTTAAGGCTTGTGGCAGTAGCGGCAAATTCATCCGGTGATTTTGATAATTTTAAGTTACAGGAAATCCGGATTTTTAAGTTTATGCCACCTACAAATATGGGCGAAAAGGATGTTGCCCTTGAAATAATAGTTGAAGAGATTACGGATCAATAAGGAGGGGAATATGGATTATAAGTCTTTGCTTGAAAAATACATTCAATACGTTGTTGACTGCGAGGGAATAGACTATCTGGGTGTTTACGAAAAACGATATTGTTCGGATGTCAAGTTTTCAGAAGCAGAATGGACAGAATTAAATCGTTATTCAAACGACCCAGACGAAGAGGTTACGGACCAGTAAAATGAATCTTGAAGCGACGATACACGATGATTGGAATCCGGGGAACTGGCTTAAAGAAGTTAGCCAGGCAATGGAGCAAGTCGAAAAAAGTACCGCTGAGAACATTAGAAAGGATGCCCAAACATTAGTGCCGGTTGATACGGGAACACTAAAACAAGAAATCGAGGTAACGA
>DRGL01000036.1 GCA_011050085.1 Pricia antarctica
AAGTTCGTATAAATTTGACGGGGAAGGCGGACAAGGAACGCCTGAGCATACCCATATATTTCCATTACCCGATGCGTTTCGTGGTAAATTTCGCGGAGAAGATACGGGTGGCCTTTATGCGGAAGAAGTCAAACGTAAGATTGAGACCGTTCACGAAAAAGAAATGGGCGTCTCCGCACTAATTGTAGAACCAATCATTAGCTGTGGCGGACAGATAGAACTGCCTGCCGGATTTTTGAAGAAAGCTTATGAGTACGTAAGGGCCGCCGGGGGACTCTGTATTTCTGATGAAGTACAGGTAGGTTGCGGACGTTTGGGCAAAACCTTTTGGGGCTTTCAATTGCATGATGTGCTTCCGGATATCATTACCATTGGTAAGCCTTTAGGTAACGGACATCCATTAGCCGCCGTAGTTTGCACGACGGATGTTGCCGAAAAATTTGCCAATGGTATGGAGTATTTTAATACCTTCGGTGGTAATCCCGTATCCTGTGCAATCGGCACCGAAGTACTACGAACGGTAAAACGGGAAAAGTTGCAGCAGCATGCCCATCAGGTTGGGGAATTTCTAAAATCTGGATTGATAAAGTTAGCATTGGAATATCCCATTATTGGCAATGTTCGTGGCCAAGGTTTTTTCTTAGGATTTGAATTGACAGATACCGACAGATGCCCGTTAGAAAAACAGGCCGACTATCTTGTCAATCGTATGAAAGACTATAGCATTCTAATGAGCACCGATGGGCCTGATCACAATGTATTGAAACTAAAACCGCCAATGGTGTTTTCTTTGGATAATGCGAAAGAAGTACTTCAGTATTTGCGAATTGTTCTTGCGGAAGACTTTATGAGAAAAATCTAAAAAAACGCCATGCTTTTCTATATACTAGACACGGTAAAATACCACATCCTGTTTAAAAATCAGACGTAAAATTGATGTGGACAATTTTATGATGGATTCGACTAATTATAAACGATTTAAACGACTAATTTGCACACCTTAATAAAACAAAACTTATGAAAACAAACATTGGAATATCCGAGGAGAACAGACAAAAAGTAACTGATATACTTTCTGTAGTTTTAGCGGACGAATTTTTGGTATATACCAAAACTTTACGAGCCCATTGGAACCTTGAAGGAAGTGATTTTCACACCAAACATGAATTTTTTGAAGAACACTATAATGCTATCAAAACCTTCACTGATAGTGTTGCCGAACGCATAAGGAAATTGGGGCATTACGCTCCTGGAACTATGAAAGAGTTTTTAGAACTGACCCATATCACCGAAAAGCATAAGGGAGGAAATTCTAGTGACGATTACATCAAAACGCTTCTTGAAGATCACGATTCAATCATTCAGTATATCCGTAAAAATATCGGAAAAATCGAGGAAGATCTTAAAGATGTTGGAACCGCAGATTTTTTGACAGGATTGATGCAAGAGCATGAGGAAATGGCTTGGATGCTAAGGGCGACCGTTGCAAAGCCAACCGACAAAAAGTAAAGGATTATCTAGAAAACAAAAAAGGTAGCATTCCGTTGATTACGGGATTGCTACCTTTTTTCGTTTTTATTCCAAGTTTGATTTATGCTCGGTTTCAAGTATATTCAGGCACTGAATAATCGAACTATCCATTTAAGAAATTCGCTTGATGAAAAATACGATATCAGCCAGAGTGGCGGATTTTTTAAAGCAGTTTCCTCCCTTTAACGAAATGTACGCCGAAGACCTGCATAACTTGTCACAAGAGGTACACATTATCTATAAAATTAAAGATAGTATCATATTCGAGGAAGAAGCCGAACCGCATGACTATTTTTACGTCGTGCATAGAGGCGCTGTCGTATTACAAAAAAAAACCGGAAATGATATAGTCGACCTATGTGACGAGGGCGATATTTTTGGGCTTCGCCCGTTAATGGCCAGTGAAAATTATAAATTACAAGCAAAAGCTTTTGAAGAAAGTATTTTGTACTCCATACCTATAGCTATTTTTAAACCTTACACTCAAAAGTATGAAGGTGTCGCCAATTTTTTAATCGAAAGTTTCGCTTCCAATACCCGAAACCCATATTCTAAAATCTATAGGGGAAAATTGTTGGGGGAAACTCTAAAAACACCTACTCAAACACCGGAGGGACTTTTAGATCTACAACATGTTCACTATTCGAAAAAACCGGTCACCAGTACCGAGGATACTTCGATTAAGGAAATCGCACAGACTATGACCCAGAAAAAAGTAGGAGCCATGTTAATCGTAAAAAATAAATTACCGGTCGGCATCATTACGGATAAGGATATCCGCAACAAAATTGCCAGTGGTGAGTTTCCGATTACGGCGAAAGCTAAAGCGATAATGAGTAGTCCAGTCATAACGTATCCCCAGAAAATGACCATAGCACAGGCGCAAATGGCCATGATGAAAAGTGGTATCAGTCATTTATGCCTTACAAAAGATGGTACCCAGAACACACCTGCCATGGGTATATTATCGAAACACGACGTGATGCTCGAGCTCGGCAACAACCCTGCGGTATTAATGAAGGCCATTCAGCGTTCAAATAAATTCAAAAGTATAAAAGTTATTCGGCGACAAGTGACCAGTCTATTAAAAGGGTATTTGAATCAAAATATACCAATGACCCTAACCTCTAGTATAATTTCGGAACTCACCCATGCCTGTACCAAAAGAGTCATTGAGATTGTAATCGAGAATATGCAAAATTCACCACCAGTGAAATTCGCTTGGCTTGCCATGGGCAGCCAAGGCCGCAGTGAGCAATTATTACAGACAGACCAAGATAACGCGCTACTTTTCGACACTGTTTCCGAAAATGAATTGCAGTCAACAAGAACTTATTTTTTAGAATTGGCAAAACAGGTAAACCAAGCTCTTCGAACCATAGGCTATGAATATTGCCCTGCTGAAATGATGGCTTCGAACCAAGAATGGTGCCTATCTTTATCAGAGTGGAAAGACCGCACCTCCCATTGGATAACCAACCCTGGTCAAAATGAGGTACTCTTGTCGTCCATTTTCTTTGACTACGATTTAGCATATGGTGATTCTTCGCTGGTCGATGCCCTGACCTCCCATATTTTTAAGCAAACGGCGAGCTATCCGATTTTTTATATGCACTTGGCGGGAGGCGCTTTACGGAATCCCTCCCCTACGGGTTTTTTCCGCGGTTTTTTAGTTGAGGAGGATGGTGCCCATAAGGATTTTTTCGATGTAAAACGTAGGGCTTTAATGCCCCTTATCGATGGTGCTCGCGTGCTGACCCTTTCGCATCAAATCAAATCAATCAATAATACGGCAAGGCGTTTTGAAAGATTGGCGGAGCTCGAACCCAATAACGAACCTATATTTTCCGCTTGCTCCTATGCCACCAAAGCCTTATTAAAATTTCGAACGAAACAAGGCTTATTACATAATGATTCAGGGCGATTTATTGCTTTAAATATGTTGACTAAGGAAGAAAAAATAAAGTTAAAACGCACTTTTAAAGTTATTAAAGAGCTGCAGGAATTGATAAAATTGCGTTTTAAGGTTAACGCTATGATAGGATAATGGGATTCTTGAAAAAACTATTCCGCAAGGGTCAAAAACATTATCCAGAATTCTGGTCGGTTTATCAAAATGCTTTCGAACGTCAACAGGCGCATGATTTGAACGCAATACGCTTCGTGGTTTTTGATACCGAAACGACCGGTCTTGATATTGAAAAAGATCGAATTTTATCTATCGGCGCCCTGTCACTCCAAAATGAATCCATAGCCGTAAAGCAGAGTTTTGAAGTTTTTTTGTACCAGCACTTTTATCACGCCGATAATATTGCTATTCACGGGATTCTTGAAGAAGAATCAAAGCCGAGGATTACGGAGCTTGAAGCGCTTTGTCTTTTCCTGAATTTTATAGAAAATGCCATTTTAGTAGCACATCATGCCGGCTTCGACCGTGCTATGATCAATCAGGCGCTCAAACGCCATGGATTACCCAAACTGAAAAACAAATTCTTGGATACCTCAACATTATACAAACAAACGCTGATAGACTCTCCGTTGTTGCAACGGCAAGAGCATTACGCCTTAGACGATTTGGCGGAAAAATTCGACATAACTACAGTTGATAGACATACAGCACTGGGCGATGCTTATATTACCGCAATTGCCTTTCTAAACATTTTAGGAAAGTTAAAGGGGAAACGTGGTTTTTCAGTAAAAAAACTATTAAATTAAGGAAATTCTAAAGGGAGGTTAATCTAACCTAAATACATCCTAACGATTTAGTTTAGAACCCTATTTCGATGAGAAACGCTCTTTAAACTTCAAAGAATTGTTGAGCAGTTTACTATCATAAATTATCCAAATAATCTAAAACATTTTTCTCAATACGATGCTGAATATTTGAAATGTCCGCTTTTATAAAAGCTTCACCTGTAATATTCTCATATAATTCTATATACCGCTCAGATACGGTTCCGATATAGGCATCTGACATTTCCGGCACGGTTTGCCCATCAAGACCTTGAAAATTATTTTGAATCAACCATTGCCTTACAAACTCTTTCGAGAGTTGCTTTTGCGGTTCTCCGACATCTTGGCGCTGTTGATACCCTTCGGCATAAAAATATCTTGAAGAATCCGGTGTATGAATTTCGTCGATTAGTACAATTTCGCCTGATTTGGTCTTTCCGAATTCGTATTTAGTATCCACTAAAATCAATCCTCGTTCGGCAGCTATTTCCGTCCCTCGCTGGAAAAGGGCCCGTGTATATTTTTCCAAAATCGAATACTCATCCTGCGAAATAATTCCTCGATCGATGATATCCTCCTTACTAATATCCTCATCATGATTGCCATGCTCCGCCTTTGTAGCCGGAGTAATAATTGGTTCAGGAAACGCATCATTTTCTTTCATTCCCTCAGGCATGCTTACCCCACAAAGCGAACGTTTCCCTGCTTTATATTCCCTCGCGGCATGGCCTGACATATATCCCCGAATCACCATTTCTACTTTAAATGGTTCACACGCATGGCCAACCGCTACATTGGGATCTGGGGTAGCCATTAACCAGTTCGGTACAATGTCGGCAGTGGCGGCCATCATCTTGGTCGCAATCTGGTTTAAGATTTGTCCTTTATAGGGAATGCCTTTTGGCATAACAACATCAAAAGCCGATAGCCTGTCGGTGGCCACCATTACCATGACATCATTCTCCAAAGCATATACTTCCCGGACTTTGCCTTTGTACAGACTTTTTTGTCCGGGGAAATGGAAGTCGGTATCGATGATGGTGTTGTTCATTACTTTGGGATTGTGGTTGGAGCAAAGATGCGATATATCAGCACCTATACGTTATCCTTGATGCTCGATAGTTTTATAAGCATGGATTACTTTTTTGACCAGTTTATGGCGAATGACATCTTTGTCATCTAGGTAAATCATGGCAATACCCTCTACGTCCTTTAATACCAAAAGGGCTTCCTTCAATCCAGAGACTGTTCTTCTGGGCAAATCGATCTGACCTGGATCTCCGGTAATCATGAACTTGGCATCTTTACCCATTCGGGTGAGAAACATCTTCATTTGGGCGTGGGTGGTATTTTGGGCCTCATCTAAGATGACAAAGGCATTATCAAGGGTACGACCGCGCATAAAAGCCAATGGGGCGATTTGAATGATGTCGGTATCGATCAAATGAGCCAACTTTTCAGCCGGAATCATATCACGAAGGCCATCATACAAGGGCTGCATGTAAGGGTCTAGTTTTTCTTTCAGGTCACCGGGCAAAAAGCCGAGGTTCTCCCCTGCTTCGACCGCTGGTCGTGTAAGAATAATACGTTTAACCTGTTTTTCCTTTAGGGCTTTTACCGCTAAAGCCACACCAGTATAGGTTTTTCCGGTCCCGGCAGGTCCTATAGCAAAAACCATATCATTTTTCTTTGCGGCATCTACCAATTTTCTTTGGTTGACGGTACGTGCTTTTATTAAGCGACCATTTACCCCGTGCACCAAAGTTTCCCCGCTATTCTCTGGAGATTCGTAATCTGCTTCGGTATTGCTTGTCAACACTCTTTCGATTACGTTCTCGTCTAATTTATTGTATTTGATAAAATGAGCGGTTAACATGGCTATCCTTCGGTCGAATTCCTCTAAAAGTGCTTCATCGCCGTATGCCTTAATCTTGCTGCCACGCGCAACTATCTTTAGCTTCGGAAAATATTTTTTGAGCAAATCGATATGTTCGTTGCCCTGCCCAAAAAAATCTCTCGGGCTAATCTCGGTAAGTTCTACTATGAGTTCGTTCAAAAACTTTCGGTGTTTAGGTGAAAGCCAATTAGCAATTCTTTCGCTTGGCTATTTTTTTTGCACTAATTTTGTCCATCCCTGTGGTTATTGGACATAACAAATCTAAGGAAAAAAATCAGTTTGTAGATTCAAAAAAAATCAACCGTGCGGCATGGCCATCATTACCCTTACTACTGATTTCGGACTCAAAGATCATTTTGTCGGCTGCCTGAAAGGTAGTATTTACAAAGAACTGACGGATATCAAAATTGTCGATATTTCGCATGATATTAGTCCTTTTAATATTCACGAGTGTGCTTACATCCTTGAAAATTCCTATAAAAGTTTTCCGGAAGGTACCATTCATGTGGTAGGGGTCGATGCTGAACCCACTATAGAAAACCAGCATATCGCTCTTTTAATCGACGGTCATTATTTTATAATGGCCAATAATGGAATAATTGCATTGATTACTTCTGAAAGAAAGCCAGAAAAGGTGGTCGAAATTAATATACCCAATCCCGATCATGGTTCATTTCCCGTTCTCGATGTTTTTGTCAAAGTGGCTTGTCATATTGCCCGTGGAGGGACACTGGAGGTTGTCGGAAAGCCTTTTAACGCGCTAAAGGAGCTTCGTGATTTTACGCCCAGCGTTACCGAAGACGGAAACAAAATTATAGGTAGCATTGTTTATGTGGATAATTACGGTAATGTAGTGACCAACATTCATAAAAATTTTTTCGAGGCCTATCGCAAGGGTCGCGCTTATGAAATTACCGCACGTTCTACAAAAATTAGCCATATCTATAATAAATACAGCGATATTGTCAATTTCAGTCTAGAACCGGGTCAGCGAAAGGGTGCTGGGGACTTATTGGCACTTTTTAATTCTGCTAACTATATAGAGCTTGCCATTTATAAAAGCAACCTAAATACGGTAGGCGGTGCTTCAACCTTGTTAGGTTTGGATTTTAGGGATACGGTTACGATATCATTTTTATAAGAAAGTTAGCTTTTAGTTTGAATGATGTTTCAACGCTATCTAAGCTTTTACTCCAGTAAGGTTTATTTCAAAAATGATTTGAACATAAAAGTCGGATTCATTCCAATCCGTTGAAATTGCATCGCATTCTTTGGTTAAAAACCATCCTACAGACTAAATTATAATTAAAGGATTGACATATCATATCGCAACCGGTACGTTTTTCAAATGCCTTTTATTGCGTTTTGAAGGATGTGGTACTTATAAACATTCAAAATATAGAAGGGGTCGCAACTTCCACCAATTCTAAAAAATATATTCAGATTGACTACAATTTAACCTATAAACATAGGGCCTAAACCATAATTTACACCTATTTTGGGATTGACTTTTATCCATTTTAAATTCGGTAAATATAGCCTCTTGATGTTGATAAGTTTGTTTCGCTAAAAAGACCAATTCAAATATCTTTGTTCGTCTTGATATGTGTACGGTTAACGTACTTTTCGGACACTTTGGAACACTAGACATACAAATGAAAAAAACTAACCTATGAAGTTCATAGTATCGAGCACCTACCTTTTAAAGCAACTACAAATTTTGGGGGGCGTAATCAATAACAGTAATACGCTTCCTATTCTAGATAATTTTCTTTTCGATTTGAATAAAGACAAACTAACCGTTTCAGCATCGGATCTTGAAACTACTATGAGTTCTGTCATAAATGTTGACTCCGATAGTGAAGGTACCATTGCAGTACCGGCACGTTTGTTATTGGATATTTTGAAAACCTTTCCAGAACAGCCCCTTACCTTTGTGGTCGAAGATAATAATACCGTGGAAATCAGCTCGAACCATGGAAAATATGCTTTGGCTTACGCCGACGGAGCGGAATTTCCAAAAGCGGTCGAATTGGCAGATCCAAGCTCCACTACTCTAATGGGCGATATTCTTGCAACTGCAATCGATAAGACCATATTTGCATCTGGTAACGATGACTTGAGACCTGTTATGAGCGGTGTTTTTTTCCAGTTCTCTACTGAAAATTTGACCTTTGTTGCCACGGACGCCCATAAACTTGTCAAATACAGACGTGAAGATGTATCGGCTTCCGAAGTGGCAGAATTTATCATGCCGAAAAAACCGTTGAATCTTTTGAAAGGCATCTTAGGGGGAAGTGAATCTGACGTTCTTATCGAATACAACGACAGCAATGCCAAATTCAGTTTTGAGGATACAGAACTGATATGCCGTCTAATCGATGGAAAATACCCAAACTATGAGGCGGTGATTCCAAAAGAAAATCCGAATAAATTATCGATCTCTAGAAATCAATTTTTGAGTTCCGTTCGCCGTGTAGCTATTTTTTCAAATAAGACAACCCACCAGATTCGCCTGAAAATTGCTGGTGCCGAGCTGAATATTTCTGCAGAGGATATAGACTATAGCAATAAAGCAGAAGAGCGATTGACCTGTGCTTATCAGGGAGATGACATGCAGATTGGATTCAACTCCCGCTTTTTGACCGAAATGTTGAACAACCTTAATTCCGACGAGGTTTCACTCGAAATGAGCCTTCCGAACCGCGCAGGCATTCTCACCCCGGCAGACGGACTTGACGAAGGCGAAAATGTAACTATGTTGGTGATGCCAGTGATGTTGAACGGATAGGTTTTAATAAAAGTTTTTCGAAAAGCGTTTGACATCAATCCTTTCGGTTCAATAGTAACAACCGTAGGGATTTGTTGGTATTTCTCTATATATTCTGAACTTTTTGTCTACCCAGTTAAGGGGTATGATGAGTTCTTCATTAGTTTCGGCATTTTCGATATAGACCTCATTGCCATTCCTCCAATAGTGTAAATTTATACCACTAATCCCTTTGTCATGTAATTCGGTCACTCTTTTCTGCAATTCATAGTACACCATTTTTTCATCATTTTTCCAATTTAGTTCTTGGTCGTAATTCGTATGGTTTTCCGGAAAAGGTGTTACAACATCCTCTTGAGTATTCAAGATATTTATAGTCGGCATAAATAAGTGGTTGTTTGTCGTTCCATGGGTCAATACCCCTGAGAACATACTAAAACTTTGATGAGTTTTGAATCCTAAGTATGGCGAAAAGCCATTTAGTATGATTGTAACAGGAAATAAATAATAGGCTAACGGTAATTTATATATAAATTTATTTTGACTACCTCTAGCAAATAATACAACGAAATATGTAAATATAGAAGTATAAACTAGAAAGGGAAGCCAGCCGATGAAAGTTCTTATATTTATGCCCAGCGCCCATCCTCTCCCTGAATTTCTTGAAAAATTACCTAATTCGTTTTCTATTATGGGAAAATAAAAACTCGAGACAAAGAGAATTGGAATTATAACAAACAAGCTTAGTAAAGAATATTTAATCCCCTTCCGTAGCATTTGACTATTCCTATACAACCCAAAAATTTTGGTATAAAAAACATCTGGAAGAAACAATACGTAAAGGGCATAGAGTAAAGGCGTGAAGTGCCAAAAATACACAAAGCCTAAAGTTGCGTGTAAAACTATCCCAAGAAAACACCCAAGCCAGGCGAATTTTCTATGAAGTAGAAGTATAGGGATCAACATTTCTAAAAGTAAACTTGAATAAATATTGAAGTATTTGAGAAACTGTATGGTATCCGCAGATATTACACCAAGAATTGATACGGCCGCTTTATTGTTTAAGAGACGGTCTATCAATATACTTCCACCACATGAACTGGGGTCCAGATAATTCGAATTCAGCTTGTGAAAAACTGCGAAAAAATATAAAATTATTGTAAACCACTTTATGATAGGGTTCAGTTTCCAGAAAAAATGTTTTCGATCAGGATTTGACTTCAAATAATTGAAGCCATAAACCAAAAGAATGGTCATGTCTACACAAAAGGCAAAAAAAGCATGATTTGAAGTGTTAGGGGCATGAATAAGATATACTCCAACATGTAGTGCCGAAAATAGTATTAGCCTGATATCCTTCGAAGGATCAAGCAATACATACACCCCAGCAAGAACGGTTAGTACCGGAACAATACCGGATACAATATCACTACGGTGAATCATGTGAAAAAACACGGCCAGAACCCACATTATTGCGAATAGGGTAAACCTATCCAAAGTTTTATCGAAGTTTGGATTCAGTAAAATTTTCTGCTTATTTAAATCTTTTGACATCTAAATAGTTTTTCTAGGATTGTATTGCTATGTGGTGAAATCTATGGCAGGAAGAAAAAGAAATTCCCCGACTAAAATTAAGTTTACCATTGTTCTGTTTAGTCTAAAAAAATCTTCATTAGAAGTAGTTTAAGTGTATATGCACCGATTTTCATTATGGTATATAGGTATGCCATAGCTTTGTTCGAAGAGATATCCGAACGCAGCAATTTGAACAAAAAGAAACCAACAACGATATCTTTAGGCTTTTCCAAAGTTTGAATTACCGAATTGGTAACTTGACTAAATTTTAACCGAGCAATACGTTGTGAAAAATCATAGATTATGCCGTGAAGATTTTGTACTATCATGCGACGATGTCCCATAACTTTGTTATGCATTATAGAAAAGTCACTTTGATTATAAAAATGCACAGAAATCGGAAGTTGAAAAAGGCGTTTTGCACTACCTAGAAGGGGCACGGTAATGAAGACTTCACCGTTGGAATCGTTATAGTTGAAAGTTAAGTTGATTTGAGTAAGAAAGGATGTTCGCACTAAGTACCACCAAGTTTCCATACGACCCTTTGAGTTTTGCTCTAGATAATCGCTTTCGTTAGGGTTATTTAAATCGGTTGGTACTACGATTGGGAGTTTCTGGTCAAAATTATTTACTTCGGTAGTAGTTATAGTGTCAAAACGAAGAAAAGCAAATAACCGTCTTTTAGCCTCGCGCACCAATAGGCCCAAAGCTCGATAAGCTAAAAGGTGGTCGGCATCGAAGAAATATACATACGTACCACTAACTTTTTTCAGCAAGGCATTACGCGCCGAACAAGATCCTTTGTTCTCTTGTTGATAAACCTTACTACAACTATACGTAGCGGCATAGTTTTGTAAAATGAAATAGCTAGTATCCAAGGATTCATTATCCATAACCAGAATTTCATATTCTGGCTTTGAAATATCATGCTTCAGGAGAGAATCCAAAAATCCTTCCACATACTTTTCGGCATTGTAGATAGGTACGATAATGCTAAGCACCATAGGGTATAGGTTACTTTAAAATCTCAAAGGATAACTCTTTGAGATTTTAACTTGCTGAGTCCACAACGAACTACAGCCCTATCCTATTTTGATTTGGTTCCCTTTTTCGACCAAACACCAAGCTATTGGATAAAGCGGATCGTCATAAAGCTACTTGGTGATTCTCCCTTACTTGCCCTTACGGCATTTACTATAGGTAGTACGAAAACAATTATTCCGATACATATAAGGCTAAGAATACCCAAGCCGAGAAGTAGTATAGCGGGAATACTTAGAATCGTAAAAAGCAACATGCTTAGCTGAAAATTTACGATAGCTTTTCCGTGTTCATCCATTCCGGCAATTTTATCCTTACACGTAAGCCATATAATAAGGGGAGCGATGAGTCCACCAAAGCCGGTCACATAAGTTAATAACTGTGATAGATGCGTCAACACTAAAAAAGAATTATTCATTTCTAATGTTTTGTCTTGATTGATGATTTCCATGCCTTTATATTTTGTGGGTTCTATATATAAGACGACCCAAGGTGAAAATTGTTACAGAAAAGTGACGTAAATACAACTGAAAATAAAAATCCCAGTACCACGATCGAGGGTACTGGGATTTTTTTGAAATACAATATGTTGTCAAATTACAACTTCTGGTGTAATTTACTAAGTTTCCGTTTATCTTTTAAAATATCTTTCTTCTCGTCTAGAATATCCTCGTTTAACTCCATGATATCATTCGGGCTAAGCTCACCTTTGCTCTTACCTTCCTGAAGTTCTTCTTCCAAGTCCCTTACTTCCTCTTCACCATCTTTAATATCCTCTTTTAAATCAGCAATATCTTCCGTCAATTTTCCTAACTTTTGCTCTCTTTTTTCGGCCTTCTTTTCTTCTTTACGAGCCTTTTTTCTGGCATCTTCAGCTTGAGTCGCATCCTTTTCGGCTTCCTCCAGTCTTTGGTGTAAATCCAATACCTTTTCAGTAGTCTCTACACTTTCAGATTGAGCGTAAGACAAGGTACCGATAAAAATAAGGGCGGCAAGTAAGTATATTTTTCTTTTCATAATTATCATAAATCACTTTTTATTTGATGCAAGATATGGATTATATCTACCTGTTTTAGCGGGATGCCAAAGAATTTTGATGCAGCAAAAACGATACCGCCTATGGCCATTTTACCTACTTTTGTGAAAATTTGAGAAAATGATTCCGAATGATACTATTATTGCGTTGGCAACACCCTCAGGAGCAGGTGCCATAGCCGTTATCCGCATTTCGGGGAAGGATGCCATTACGGTTGCTGCCCCGTTTTTCAAGTCGGTATACGGAAAAAATTTATCCAACCAAAAAAGCCATACCATCTTACTGGGTCATATAGTGGAAGGCAAACAAACTTTGGACGAGGTTCTGATTTCCATTTTCAAGGGGCCGAATTCTTATACCGGCGAAAATGTCTTGGAAATTTCCTGTCACGGATCCCCCTATATTCAACAACAAATCATTCAATTGTTCTTAAGAAACGGATGTCGCATGGCGGATGCCGGGGAGTTTACGTTACGTGCCTTCCTAAACGGAAAAATGGATTTAAGTCAAGCCGAGGCGGTAGCAGACCTGATTGCCAGTGACAATGCAGCGGCCCATCAAATTGCCATTCAACAGATGCGTGGCGGATTCAGTACTGAAATCAAAGAATTGCGGGAAGAACTATTGAACTTCGCATCGCTTATCGAGCTTGAACTGGACTTCGCAGAGGAAGATGTAGCATTCGCCGATCGCATCGCATTTAAGAAGCTGGTCAACAAAATACGCATCGTACTGAAACGTCTTATCGATTCTTTTGCCGTCGGTAATGTTATTAAGAATGGTATTCCCGTAGCTATTGTTGGGGCGCCTAATGTTGGAAAGTCTACGTTGCTCAATGCCCTATTGAACGAAGAAAGAGCCCTAGTTTCCGAGATTGCGGGCACCACACGCGATACAATCGAGGATGAGATTTCGATTGGGGGTATCGGTTTTCGTTTTATAGATACTGCGGGTATTCGTGAGACCGAAGATATTGTAGAAGGCATGGGCATTAAACGAACTTTCGAGAAAATCGGGAAATCACAAGTTGTCGTCTATCTCATCGAATCACCAAAATTTGCAACACATGGTGCGCTATTCAAAATTGAAATCGATAAAATAAAAACCACATATCCGCAAATTCCTCTAGTAATCGTTGCTAATAAGTCCGATCAGCTTTCGGATAAAGAGAAAGTCTCAATTAGCGATGAAATCGAAGGTATTCATCATTTATCCGCTAAAACCGGCGATGGCGTTGAAACGTTAAAGGAAAAATTAATGGATTTTGTCAACACGGGTGCCCTTCGAAACAATGAAACCATCGTTACCAATACGCGTCATTACAATTCGCTACTGAAAGCTTTTGAAGAAATTGATAAAGTACAATTGGGATTGGAAGAAGAATTACCTAGTGATCTCATGGCCATCGATGTTCGCGAGGCACTATACCATTTGGGCGAGATTACGGGACAAGTTACAAACGATGAGCTTTTAGGTAATATTTTCGCGAATTTTTGCATCGGGAAATAACCGTTGGTTTCATTTGATCTTATTTGGTATCATTTGGGTACAAATGACTAAAAATCATATGTTTGGTTAAAATCTAACAATTTAATATATCTTTTACTTTTAAAATTTTCAAAGCTATTTTCATCTCACTTGTACCTCAAAATCAAGTAATTCTTTTGAGATACAAAATTTGCACCTGACATTAAAATCCGGCTCAGAAAGAAATTTGAAAATTGGAAAGACCAACCTATATGTAGGCCATACAACGACACGTAATGAAAAAATAAAATTCCATGGAACTTTGAGCATTTGGAATTTAACTTAACGATCGAACCTTGGATATGGGTTGTATTAATTGGCTAGATGCCATGTAAACAAGGTTAAGGTAGCCTAGAAGATAGCCCAAAAGGCACCTTACAAAACCCAAGGCATTCAGAAGGAGAGCGGAAAGGAAATATTAGTCATGATATTTTCAAGAATTACATGGTCAACTTTTGGCTATAGCTGCTTGCCAACCAAAACAAAGGTTGCATGGACAATATCTTGACCGCATTCACCGACAAACCCTTAGGATTCAACGATGCGATACAGAGCGTATGCCGAAAGGCGCAGGTACAACTCCCAATCATACACCAATTAAGGAACCCATTCAAATATATGACCTCCAAGAATTAAAATGAGTTCATCAGGAATCTAAAATTGGTACTTGGCGATAAGCAAAGAGGTTTAGTTAAAAGACTTCTTAACCTTGAAGTGAAATGGGGAGCAAATATACTGTGGTCATCCAAAGCTGGCAACCTCATTGGCAGCAACGACCCAAGTACTTACTGTAAACCTAATCTATCGGGAAAATTATTTGTGCCAGCAACGATCCAAGTACTTGCTGTAAACCTAATCTATCGGGAAAATTATTTGTGCCAACAACGCCGTGGATGGCTTTCAGTACTAGGTGCGTAAGGTGGAACAGTACCAAGTGTGCGTTGACCATTGAAATGGCGCTGCTCAAACGTTTCTACCTCCACACTAAGAACATCGAAAGGAAGTAGACAAGCCCTTTGCATAACTGAATGCTGACGGTTCAGCAACTTAATAGTCAAATTTGGCGCCGTATATGGTTTAATCTAAATGGGACTTCAAAGGAATTCCGCTGCTGCGGTGGCGTATTCCAGTACTGATTTAACAAAAATCGGACAGGTTTTGGATTGGATGAAAAGAGAACTGGGCAGAGTTTCAAGTACCCACACTATAAATCACAAACTACCAAATTTATTTTGACACCGTGGTGATAACAGTTACTTTTCAATAGTAAATTTAAATTTTGCCCCCTTGCCTACTTCTGATTCCACTTTTACTATTCCGCCACTTTTTTCGACTATTTTCTTTACTGTTGCTAATCCTATTCCGTTTCCTGAATCACCATACCTATCTTTATTAACCATGACACTGAAAATTTCAAATATCTTATCTTTGTTATCTGAAGCTATTCCAGGTCCATTATCTTTGACATAAAATTCATAGTGGGTATCTGAAGATGAAATCCCTATTTCAACTTTAATGTGTTTCTTATCATTATATTTAATCGCATTAGCAATAAGATTTATCAATATTTGATCAAGTGCAGCTTTGTTTGTTACTATTTCCTTAATTGATGATTCTAAAGCAAGACTTAATTTTGGTTCATAAGTAAAAAGACCAAAGATGTCACTTTTTAAATCCCTTAAGTCTATGGTGGATTTATTTTCTTTCAAAACATTCTCACTTCTACTATAATTAAGTAGCCCATCAATTAAGCTTTTTAAATTTGTAGAGGCAGATTTAATAAGGTTTAGCATTTCTAGACCTTTACTATCAATTTGGGAAGCATATTCATCGATGAATAATTGAGTTATGCCAGAGATGCCCGCTAAAGGAGATTTGAGGTCATGAGCAGCAACAAAGGCAAATCGTTCCAAATCTTGATTTTTGTCCTCCATGTTAACTAAAGCCTCTTGTAATGTTATTTTAGTCTTTCTAAGATTCAAAATATCCATTACTTGATCTGCTAATGCATTCAAAGATTTTATCTGATTTTCACTCAGTGACTTTGGTTTATTATCTATAACACACAAGGTACCAAGTGGTAGTCCATTATCGCTAATTAAGGGAACACCAGCATAAAATGTGACATAAGGATTGCCAGTAACTAACGGATTGTCATGAAAGCGCTCATCGATTCTCGCATCTTTGACGATAAAAATATTGTCTGAATCATTTATTGCGTGAGCGCAAAAGGAATGTTCCCTTGCGGTTTCTGAAGCATTAAACCCATGCTTGGATTTGAACCATTGCCGTTTACTGTCAATTAGGCTGACTAAAGAAATTTCAGTATTACATATTTCTGATGCAATAGCCGTTATATTGTCATAATCAGACTCTGGAAGGGTATCTAATATCGAATAGGACTTTAAATCTTTTAACCTTTCTTTTTCTTTGCTATGCTCTTTTGGTGCTATCATTATTCATAACTTGATTTTTACCATGGGTTGTATTTATAGGACAGGAGTGAAAAACATGCTGAATTTCCGACTAAAATAAAGACAGTTTTTTGTTTTTACGATATTATAAATTAGCGTTTTAAAAGCTCATAAAAAAAGAGGGGCTTGGAAAAAGGACTTAGACCATTAAGTTGAGCGCCCATAACTTCATTATTTTTTACGTGAACAATGTTAGCCTTTTATAAAAAAAATTTGCTTTTTATTATTTCCTGTACTTTTTTGTAATGTGTTCATTTGCCATTTTAAAGGCTAATTATTTTAATCTTTTAATTCCTTATTAGCGCTAAAAAAAACCATTCTACGTTCCATTCTATCCGCTTAACGTACCCCTACAAAATCAATTGCTTTAAAATTTACTGAACGGGCAGTATAATCCAATTCTAATAACGAAATGAAAAATCTATTATTGTGGAATTTTTAAAAACGTATTCTGCATGTATAATCCCTTAACAAGCTAATAATTGATATTTTATTGGTTGATGTAATCTAAATCAGAATTGTGGAACTAAAAGTAATATACTTCATATTCAAAAATATTTTAAGAATCTTTCAGTGAAAGGAATTCTGATCAACCCATTAGAATCGAGTTTAAGGGTACATAGATTTTTCGATCGTATTAAATTTTAATTCACGGAAGAAAGATTATTTGATGGTGAATGAGCTGCTACTATAAACGGCACAGTTTATAATTAATGGATTTTGGGTAAATATCGTTTAACTTTAAAACAGGGATTTACCTATGAAAACATTAAAATTCAGGGAATTGCAGATTGTATTTGAGATTAAGCGGATAGAGACGGGGACACATATCGACGAGGTTTTCCTCAACATAGGCATTACAAAGGCCACCTCTTATATTTGGAAGATGAAATATGGTGGCCTTGTTGTTTAGGAACTTCGAAAGCTCAAGAACCTCAAGGGAGAAAATTCACAGCTCGAGAGGCTTCTGGCCGAACCTGGCCTCGATAAACCGATTATGCAGGACGTGCTGAAAAACCTGAATGCCGGCAGGAAGGGAAGTTTCGGGACCGTCCCGAAAGCGCCGATATGGGTTTTGGCGCACCCATATCCTTTAGGGAAGGCAGGGTTTTATGGCCATGGTTAAACGTATGTACAGGCTCTATTGAGAAGAAGTACTGAACCTGAGAAGCAAATGCCCCAGACGGAACCGTTCGGCCGCACATATACAGCCCCACGAGTGCGACTCCTCTTGTTTGAACTAGTGTTGAATCAACTATTTTGTCTCGGACCAGCTCTACAACGGTAACCGTTTCTCGGGTTTGACTTAAGTGGATAACTTTAGCCGCAAATATATGTACGTCCATGCCGGAAATTCGCTTAAGGCAAGTAAGGCAATACAGGTCATGGAAACGATTACCTATGGGAACGAAATGCTACCGAAGCGTATTAAAGTGGATAACGTAAGTAGATACATCAGTAAAATATTGGACAGGAGGGCCTATGAGAACGAAGTGGAGCTGGATTTTTCAAGGCCCGAAAAGCCTCCCAATAATCTCTTTATCAAAAGCTTCAACGCTTCGACCAAGGACGAGTGCCTCAAAGTGAACTAGTTCCTGTAGTTAGATGAAGCACAGGAAAAGTTCGTTATCTGGAGAGAGGACTACAACAACATTAGGCCGCACAGTTCGCTAGGTCATGTGACGCCGAAGCGTACATCGAAATAGCTTGGAATCAGTTGTTTAGACCAATACCTAAATAAGGAAGGAGCTCAACATTATAACTCTACAAGATTATTTTTATCGTTCATTTTGAAAAGTTTGTGAGAACTTTATCCTAAGGCTTTCTAATGTTACCTTAATCTTTAATGGATTGGTTGGATTTGCTTTATAGTGTGATGAAAGGACGGAAAATGACTTGGTTCAATACGTTCTGTAGACTCCTACCAATTATATTTAATCAATACTTTTTTTGATTATGTATATCCCCAAAAAATGAATACTTGAAAAATTTTAAATAATAGGTACATAGTCAAAACCATTCAATATTTACTACGTATATATTTTAGATAAAGGAATATTGAGGTACTGTAACAGGGCGGCAAATTAGTTTTGAGTCTAATGGATTTAGTTGGTAATTCGTTTTGCCTGCTGTATAGTTCTACATATCCTTGAGAAAATTTCTTGTTCAAAGAGTGGCATATTTTGGTAATAAATACCGATTTTAAACTAACAACCTGTTACCTATTTTTATTCAACAGGATATTTCATTGAAATAGTTTTGTACACCTTTTTTAGGGTATAATGAAGCATAATTGACGAGGACTTTTTGCTGAATTTAGATATCAGAGAATTAAAACAAATATGAAAAGTGCGTATTTAGTAATAGCAATGATGACTGTTTTTTCGTCATTCGGTCAACAAGACATTGCAAGAAAGTGGAATGAAATAGTTTTGGAAGGTATCAGAAATGATTTTGCAAGACCCACAGTCCATGCTAGAAACCTTTTTCATATTTCTGCTGCCATGTATGATGCCTGGGCTGTGTTCTCCAAAGATTCAAAGCCCTATTTAATAGGTAACGAAGTTCACGGTTTCAATTCTAGTTTTGAGCCATTTACCCCATTTACTTCCAATTTGGATTCTTTAAGACAACTTGCAATTAGCTATGCCGCTTTTAGGTTAATCGAACATCGTTTTGGGAATTCCCCAGGATTTATCAAAACTACTGTACTGGCAGAAGAGTTATTTACCCAAGAGCTGGGATTGGATAAAGATTTTACGGATACTGATTACAGCAAAGGTTCCGCTGCGGCATTGGGCAACTACATAGCCGCTCAATATATTGCATACGGGCTGCAAGATGGGTCAAACGAAACGAATAGGTATCAGAATCAACATTACGTTCCCGTAAATGCGGCATTAAATGCCGTGTTTGCAGGGAATACCACTATTTCAGATCCCAATAGATGGCAGCCTTTAGCCTTTGAATTTTTTGAGGATCAGAGCGGGAACATTACTGTTGGAGATATTCCAACGTTTTTAGGTGCTGAATGGGGAAATGTGCAACCCTTCGCAATGACCAACACTAATCTAACAAGTCATACTAAAAATGATAATGACTATCTGGTCTATTACGATCCCGGGCCGCCACCCATATTGGGAAATAGTGATGCCGAAAACGACTTATACAAATGGAGTTTTTCAATGGTCGCTGCATGGTCAGGACATCTAGATCCCGCGCAGGACGTGCTTCTGGATATTTCGCCAAATGCCTTGGGAAATATCAATATTAACTCCTTCCCTGAAAATTTCTCGGATTATAATCAGTTCTACAATTTTGAGGATGGAGGCGATACGGGAGAGGGATATGATGAAAATCCGATAACTGGAAATGGGTATGAGCCCCAAATTGTAAACATGGGGGATTACACTCGGGTTTTAGCGGAGTTCTGGGCAGATGGGCCGAACTCCGAAACCCCACCGGGCCATTGGTTTACCATTCTAAATTATATAAATGACCATCCTCAACTGAAGAAAAAGTTCAATGGAAAGGGTGAAATACTGGATGATTTGGAGTGGAGCATTAAGGCCTATTTCACTTTGGGGGGTGCAATGCATGATGCAGCGGTCGCAGCTTGGAGTATTAAAGGGTATTATGACTATATAAGACCCATATCGGCAATTCGATATATGGCAGGCCGAGGTCAAAGTTCGAATCCGGACTTGCCAAATTTTGATGCTCTTGGGTTGGAGTTGAGAACTGGTTTTATCGAGTTGGTATCTGAGAATGACCCTTTAGTTGGCGATGAAAATGAAAATTTAAATAAAATTAAATTATGGGCATGGAGGGGGCCAGACGAAATTGAAAATCCCAATGTTGACGTGGCAGGGACTGGATGGATTTTGGCGGAGAATTGGTGGCCCTATCAACGGCCTACTTTTATAACCCCTCCGTTTGCCGGATATGTTTCGGGACATTCTACGTTTTCAAGAGCTGCGGCAGAAGTACTGACCTTAGTAACGGGGGATGCTTTTTTCCCAGGAGGTATAGGAGAATTTCAAGCTGATAGAAATGCATTTTTAGTTTTTGAGGAAGGCCCAAGTGAAGATGTTGTTTTGCAATGGGCCACGTATAGGGATGCTTCCGATCAATGCAGTCTATCTAGGATATGGGGTGGAATCCATCCTCCTGCAGATGACCTAAAGGGTAGATTGATTGGAGAGAAAATCGGAAAAGAAGCTTATGATTTTGCTGTTCAATACTTTAATTCCCAAGAGGAATCCACCTTGGTAGAAATAACTAAAACTACTATTTATCCCAATCCAACGGCTAATGAGGTTCATGTGGTCGTTGCAAATCATAAGGAACCGTACACGTTGGCTTTATTTGATTTAACAGGGAAATTAATCTTACAGGAACAAATGAGCGAACTAAAATCTTTGATTACGCTAGATGGGTTGCCGAAAGGATTATATGTGCTTGATGTATCAAGTAATGGAAAATCCGAAGAACATTTAATTATAAAAAAATAAATCCTTTATTTTCGATTATACATTTTAAAAGGCGATTGAGAAATAGAATCGCGAAATGGAATAGTGAACACATCAAAAATTCAAACAACATATTTTAATGAAAAACCCCGTTCACATATAAATGTGAACGGGGTTTAAAAATTTAGAATAAAAAGTTAGAAAATAAACTATTCGTTACCTTCCATTTTCTTCTTCAATGCTTGCAAGGCTTCGTTAGCGTCACCTAAAGTAGGTTTGGCTTCATCAGCAGCTGCAGCGGCTTTCTTCTGAGCCTGCTTCACGTTACGAATCTCCTCTTCACGGAAGATAGCGGTATGACTGGCAACAACACGTTTGAAGTCTTTGTTGAATTCAATAATCTTGAATTCGGCTTCTTCGCCCTTACCTAGCTTTTTGCCATCTTCTTTCTCCAAATGACGTTGCGGCACAAAAGCCGTAATGTCTTCGTTGAAGTCAATGGTCGCACCTTTATCTACCATATCGCCGATGGTCCCTTTATGAACGGTACCTAAGGCAAACTCTTTTTCGTATTTGTCCCATGGGTTTTCGGTCACTTGTTTGTGTCCGATGCTCAATTTACGGCCCTGGACATCCAATTCAAGGACTTCCACTTCCATCGTATCGCCAACATTGACAAATTCAGATGGATGCTTGATTTTCTTAGTCCAAGAAAGGTCAGATATGTAAATCAAACCGTCTATTCCTTCTTCCATCTCTACAAAGACACCAAAATTGGTGAAGTTGCGGACGATACCCTTGTGCTTAGATCCTACAGGATATTTTGAAGTAATATCAGTCCATGGGTCTGGAGTCAATTGCTTGATACCTAACGACATTTTTCGATCTTCACGGTCTAAGGTCAATACTACGGCATCTAGCTCATCACCGACTTTAACGAAGTCTTGTGCAGAACGCAAATGCGTTGACCATGACATTTCAGATACGTGAATTAGGCCTTCAACACCTTCTACCACTTCAACGAAAGCACCATAATCAGCGATTACGACAACCTTACCTTTTACCTTATCACCAACTTTGACCTCATCGCCCAAGGCATCCCATGGATGCTTCTCAAGCTGCTTCATACCCAATTGGATACGGCTCTTGTTCTCATCAAAGTCTAAGATTACCACATTGATTTTCTGATCCAAGTCGACCACCTCGTTCGGGTGGTTGATTCGGCTCCATGAAAGATCCGTGATATGTACTAGTCCATCTACACCACCAAGGTCTACGAACACTCCGTAAGAAGTAATGTTTTTCACAACACCTTCCAACACCTGTCCTTTTTCCAACTGGCTGATGATTTCTTTTTTCTGTTCTTCGATATCAGCTTCAATCAAAGCTTTGTGCGATACAACAACGTTTTTAAACTCATGATTGATTTTCACAACCTTGAATTCCATCGTTTTACCTACATACTGATCGTAATCACGAATCGGTTTTACATCGATTTGCGAACCTGGCAAGAAAGCCTCAATTCCGAATACATCGACAATCATACCACCTTTGGTACGACATTTCACAAAACCGCTAACGACCAATTCTTCGTCGTGCGATTTATTGACACGATCCCAAGCCATAATCGTTCTGGCCTTTCTGTGCGACAAAATCAACTGCCCAGTTTTATCCTCACGGATATCGATAAGCACATCGACTTTATCACCGACTTTCATATCGGGATTGTATCGAAATTCATTCAAGGAGATGACGCCTTCAGACTTTGCATTAATATCGATAATCGCCTCACGTTCGGTCATATAAGTAACCGTACCTTCAACGACTTCTTCATCTTTAGTGTCAACGAAATTTTCCGCGACCAGTTTCTCGAATTCCTTTAGTTTGGAATCGTCGACGGGTTCGATGCCCTCTTCGTACTTGTCCCAATCAAAAGTATCCAAGAACTCCTGCGGATCTTGTTTTGAAGTTTTTTCTTCTACAGCTTGTTCTTGTTGAACTTCCTGTTCTTGTTGTGCTTCAGTGGTTTCTTCCACCTCTGCGGTTGTTTTTTCTTCAGCCATTTGCTGATTTTACTTTGTATTCCACGATACTACAAGGGTAAAACAATTGTCGTAGAAGTTGTTATAAATTATTTTTCAGTGCCCTTTTTCCTCTTGCTGCTTTGTAAAAAAGGAGTGCAAAAATACAACTTATAAGTCAATAAACCAATAAGAGTAGCTGGATGTTTAGATAAATAATTAAGGCATTTGAACTTTATTTACAACCATTGGTTTCTAAATTTCATCATCATGTTTCTACCAAAATTTAACAGTTGATGTAATAAGTATAATTTGGAATTAAAAATTCTTAAAACATTGGTATACAAGTGTATTCTAATCAGATTCGGATGAAAGTACATAGTGCACATCAAACCATAAGAAAATTGGCATATTGAAGTATTACAATTAATCAATTCTTATTACAAACAAGGACCCTTTATAAATCCTTAATGTATAGAGTCATTTAAAAACTGCAGGAATGAATCTATAAACCAAAGACTGACTGTTTACCAGTGCTATATTCAGCGGCCTTCTTTGAATGTTTAGCTGATCCAGAATTGGAGTTGAGACGAAGGGCGTACCATTCCCCCCTGCTATCGTACCTATTGGCATACTGAAACATCAATTCTCGATAATCCTTATATTGTTCCTTCTTAACAAGAATTGCCGAAAGCCCATTTTGTATTCGATTCTCATCAAGAATTTGGTCCACGTTGGCATCCTCCAATATTATGCGAATTGCATCGGGCATCTCGAAATTGTAATACGGTATGTTTATGGTTTGACTCGGTTCTTTGTAAAAAAACCATTGCATACCAATGAAAACTTTATTTTCCACGTCATAATAACCATAATCGAATAGTGTATAATCATAGGTTCCAAACGTATTAACGGTATTACTGTTAAAAAAGAGGTCGATATCGGGAAATTCCTTGAGTTCCATACCTCTTTGTTTTCTGCTCATTTCATAATTCTCCCTATCTGAAGCCATAAAATATAATTCGTAAAACTTAAACTCTTCAATCATGGGCAAGTCTAGTGAATTTCCAAAAATGTTTACTGAACTCCCATAACCGATTATGTTATGCAATATTCCATCTTCTAAATCAGATTCACTACGGTATCCATTTAGATGGTAATTATAAAATCCAGAATATGAACTGCTATAAACACTTTCAGGTATATCGACCGTATAATATCGGTTAGGCTTCAAGAAATCTTCTTGATTATAATTTTTCTTTTCCAAATCGGTTATAATTGTATACCGATAATCTTCTTTAACCACTGGATCGAATGGTAAACTTGAAAGCAGGAAAAAATTGTCATCTATGTAATCTGAATATTGTAGTTGCACTTGTGTATCCGTTTCTCGTTTTAGGGAATATCCAGTACCATTTATACCATACGGATTTGGATAATCGATTACCAAATCCAATTGTTTATTAGAATCATATATAATCGGACTATTGCCATCAGTTAGGTGTTCTTGGAAGGTTTGCAAAATGGTGCCTGGTTCGATACCTCCAAAAGAATACATTCTTTGAAGACGGTCTGGACTTACATCCTTAGGATTTACAAACAGGGAGGCGGTGAAATTATCAACAATCGATCCATCTCCATAGATAACTATGTCAGTGTCCTCCTCTGCCTTTTGATAGTCGATAAGGCTACCATGTGAATCGTTCAAAACAATATAATTATCACTATAACCAAAATATTTCAAGTTTGAAATTGGCACCTTCAACAGCAGATGCTTAATACTGATAGTTTTTTCTATCTGAACCTCATTATCGGAACTATCAATCGACTTAATCAGTAATTTATGCTCTCCTAGGTCATAATTAAAGGGATCAATAACAATGTCAACTGTTTTATTTGATGATTGTAGAATGATTATTCCATCAAACCAAACCGTTGTTTTGACAGTTGTCGATTCGTCAGAGACTTTGAGTTGTATGGTTGTTTCTATCTCAATTATTTGTAAAGTATCCGTTAGTGAAAGTTTTGGTGGTATAACATCGACTTGGTGTTCTTCTAAATCACGTTCAGGACTACAGGAAAAGAATACACTAATAACAAAAAGGTTGTAAAATAAACGAGACATAGTATGAATAATAAATTTCAACAATCGGGATAATCTTGATAAACGATAACGACTTTAGATGGTATAATATTTCATTTCAGTACGCCAACCGATTTATACCAAAACTAGCAGTGGACAAATCCAAATCATTACACCATCGTTTTCTAATCAAAAATCAACAAGTTCATTGTCTGAATTAGATTGATTCGAGCTTATAATTTAAGTGTTATGACTGTTTAAATACACCATTAATTATTATATTGGGGCAGAAATTTAAATAATCCAAAAGCAAAATATTATGAGTGTTAAAGACAAATATCAGCCCGTATTAAACTTGGGTGAAAAATTAAATATTAAAGGTGGTGACGTATCGGAAGAAAATGGGATATTGAAAGTCAAAGGGGAAGCCAGTAACCAATATGAGAAAAACCTTTTGTGGGATAAAATCAAGGAAATAGGGGGTGAAAATCCTTCGGATATTCAGGCTAATATTACTGTTGCGGACACCTCGGTATACGCAAAGCATGTAGTAAAAAGTGGCGAATCATTAAGTAAGATAGCGAAACACTATTATGGGGATGCTATGAAATACAAAAAAATCTTTGAGGCGAATACCGGGATTTTGAAAGATCCAGATGTAATTCATCCCGACCAGGTTTTGGTAATACCCAATCCATAAGGCAACACGCAAGGGTCAATAATACTAAGGGCGTCCAAAATGGACGCCCTTACTTATACTATAACTCCGACCTCAGTTTAACGGCCCACCTAAAAACTAAACTTTAGGCATGATTTACTGATTTGCAATATAACGCTTGGCAATACTCTCCAACCTTTCGAATTGTTCTTTTAAACCCATGTCACTATTATCGAATTCAATAGCGTCATCAGCTTTTCGTAAGGGCGAAATATCGCGATGGGTATCTATATGATCCCGCTTTTGTACGTTGTCGAAAACCTCATCGTACGATACCTTTTCTCCTTTGTCCAGAAGCTCTTTGTACCTTCTAGCAGCCCTAGCTTGAGACGATGCCGTCATAAATACTTTCAGTTCCGCATCGGGGAAAACGGTTGTGCCGATATCACGGCCGTCCATCACGATACCCTTATCTTTTCCCATTGCCTTTTGCATCTCGACAAGCTTATGTCTGACCTCCTTTACCTCCGAAATACGGCTGACATGTTTTGAAACCTGCATTTGACGTATCTCTTTCTCAACATTTTCTCCATTGAGATACATTTCCGAAAATCCCAATGAATCGTTTGGAACGAATTTCAAGTCAATTTTAGGAAGTGCTTTCACTAAATCCTCCATATGTTCGTCCGCATCTCCAATATATCCATTTTGCATAGCAAACAGCGTAACTGCCCGGTACATCGCACCGGTATCCACATAGATATATCCCAAAGCTTTGGCCAATTGTTTGGCCAAGGTACTTTTACCCGTTGACGAATACCCGTCTATAGCGATGGTGATTTTTTGCATTATAGTTCCTTTGGATGTTTTACCTTTTCATCGGTGATGGCAATATCGATTACGTCCATCATATCGGTTACATAATGAAAGGTCAAGCCCTTACGATAGTCATCCTTGATCTCCAAAATATCCCGCTCATTATCTTTACAAAGTATCAGTTCTTTGATTCGCGCACGTTTGGCCGCCAAAATTTTCTCTTTGATACCACCAACGGGAAGCACTTTTCCCCTAAGGGTGATTTCACCGGTCATTGCAATACTCTTTTTGACCTTTTTCTGGGTGAAAAGGGATACAAGAGAGGTTAACATGGTAACACCTGCACTGGGTCCGTCTTTAGGCGTCGCCCCTTCCGGAACATGTATATGAACGTTGTACTTTTCAAAAATTCCGGAATCTATCCCAAATCTATCGGCATTGGATTTAATATATTCCATGGCGATGGTGGCGGATTCTTTCATCACCTTACCAAGGTTACCTGTAATGTTCAAGGTACCCTTTCCTTTGGATAGGATGGACTCTATAAAAAGGATGTCTCCTCCCACACTTGTCCATGCCAATCCGGTTACTACTCCTGCGACATCATTATTTTCATATTTGTCGCGCTCCATCCGGGCAATACCTAGAATCTTTTCGACATCGGAATTTGAAATTTTGATGTTATATTCTTCTTCCGTTGCGATATTCTTAGCGGCATAGCGCACCATTTTTGCGATTTGCTTCTCCAAAGCACGTACTCCGGATTCACGGGTATAGCCTTCAACGATTTTTTCCAACTGGGGTTTGCCTATCTTGATATCCTTTGCAGTCAAACCGTGTTCCTTCAATTGCTTAGGCAATAAATGTCTTTTGGCAATCATTACCTTCTCTTCTATGGTATATCCGGATACCTTGATGATTTCCATACGGTCACGCAAGGCTGGCTGTATGTTCGATAAATTATTGGCCGTAGCAATGAACATGACTTTCGATAGGTCGTAGCCCATCTCAAGAAAGTTATCATGAAACTCGTTATTTTGTTCGGGATCCAATACTTCCAACATGGCAGAAGAGGGATCGCCTTGATGGCTATTCGCCAGTTTATCGATTTCGTCGAGAATGAAAACGGGATTTGAAGTGCCTGCCTTCTTTAAACTCTGCACTATTCTACCGGGCATGGCACCGATATAGGTCTTTCGATGACCTCGTATTTCCGCTTCGTCGCGCAAGCCACCCAATGACATACGTACATATTCCCTTCCCAAAGCCTCTGCTACGGATTTTCCAAGAGAAGTTTTTCCAACTCCAGGAGGACCATACAAACATAAAATCGGTGACTTCATATCGTTTCGCAGCTTTAAAACTGCCAAATATTCTATGATACGCCGTTTGACATCCTCAAGACCGTAATGGTCACGGTCAAGAATTCTTTCCGCACGTTTCAAATCAAATTTATCTTTGGAATACGTATTCCAAGGTAAATCAAGAAAAAGGTCAAGGTAATTTCTTTGGATGGAATACTCCGCGACCTGTGGGTTCATCCGCTGTATTTTGGTAAGTTCCTTATCGAAATGCTTACCAACTTTTTTCGACCACTTTTTCTTCTTGGCTCTCGCTTTCATTTCCAACACCTCATCGTCATGCGAGACCCCTCCCAATTCTTCTTGAATGGTCTTCATCTGTTGGTGCAGAAAATATTCACGTTGCTGCTGGTCCATATCACTACGAACCTTACTCTGAATAGTGTTCTTGAGCTCTAGTTTTTGAAGTTCTACGTTCATATACTTCAAAGTAGCCAAGGCCCTTTCCTGCAAGCTATTGACCTCTAGCAGTTCTTGTTTCTCCTTTACGCCGAGATTCAGGTTCGAAGAAACGAAGTTGATTAGAAACGAATTGCTTTGAATGTTTTTTATAGCAAAAGAGGCCTCGCTGGGAATATTCGGATTATCGCGAATTATCTTCAAAGCCAATTCCTTAATCGACTCAATAATGGCCAGAAACTCCTGACCGTCCCTCTCGGGCCTTTCCTCAGCGGTTTCTCTTACTGTCGCCGTCATGTAAGGCTTCTCGGTTAAAATTTCGGCTACTTCGAAACGCTTCTTACCCTGTAAGATAACCGTAGTATTTCCGTCAGGCATTTTTAACACTCGCAAAATACGCGCAACGGTACCCAAGGTATTTATATCCGAGACCTTTGGGTCTTCGGTCTGCTCGTCTTTTTGGGATACCACTCCGATTACTTTCGAACCATTGTTGGCATCCTTTATTAAATTTATAGAGCTATCCCTTCCCGCGGTTATCGGAATTACGACCCCCGGAAATAACACGGTATTGCGCAACGGTAAAATCGGTAAGGTTTCGGGCAACTTTTCGTTGGCCATTTCCTCCTCGTCCTCCGGTGTCAACAACGGAATTAACTCCGCATCTTCATCGATGGCCTGCAGCGACATATTGTCAAAATCTGAAAAATTAGAATCTCCCATATCTATGTTTATCGGTCATTCTGTCATTGCTCGTACAGAAATCCTCTTTTTGCTTAAATTAAAAAATCTTTGGCGTCTACTGTAAATGTTCATAAAATACAATAAAACTTTTTTTTCCGATGCTATAAAGACAATTGTTATGCCATATCCTACAGGGCGCATTCGGATTTAAAAATTTTTAGGATGAAAACTGTAACAATCCCTAACTTATCCCATCCTTATAACAAACCATCCACTTTTTGAGCCATAAAGAGGAACATATAGCAACACTGTTACAACAGTGTCTTGAAGGTAATCAAAATGCCCAGCTAGCCGTTTACAATCAATACTATAAGGCGATGTATAACATTTCCTTACGAATAGTAAAGCAAACGGACGAGGCGGAAGATGTTATGCAAGAATCTTTCTTAAAGGCATTTACTAAGCTGCATACCTATAAAGGTGAGGTGGCGTTCGGGGCATGGTTGAAGCGTATTGTAATCAACAATAGTATTCAACACTATCGTAAACAACAAAAAATGAAAGAAGTAGGTTTAGACGAGGTGCTATACAAGGTCGAAGATAACGAGGTAGGTGTTCCGGATCATGCGTTTACCGAACTGAAGGCTCAAAAAGTGATGAAAACCATGAGCCGGCTAAAGGACAACTACCGGATTTCTTTGACCTTGCATCTCATTGAAGGTTATGATTATGACGAAGTCAGCCGCATTATGAATATTAGCTACGCGAACTGCAGAACGACAATATCACGGGCGAAGGTAAGCTTACGAAAAAAATTAATAATTGCTTAAGATGGAAAGAGACGATATAGATAAGCTTTTTGAAGATCTTCAAGGGTCTTTCGACACCAACGCTCCAAAATTAGGCCACGAACAGCGTTTTCTCGAAAAGTTGAAGGCTTCGAAAAAGGATGCAAACCGAAGAAAGAAATCTTGGTGGAGGCCTTTTGCAGTAGCTGCTTCAATAGCTCTACTCTGTACCCTAGCATTCGGAGCTTACGAATCGCTACCGACTTTCGAAGAAAAGGTAGCGGAAATTTCACCCGAAGTATCGCGAACACAATTTTATTTTGCCAGCCTTATCGAAGAGAAGGTCAAGGCGCTCGAAGAGGAAAGTACCCCAGAGACCCGCCGTATTATCGATGACAGTATGCTACAGCTTGATAAATTGGAAAGTGACTACACCAAATTGGAGCAAGATTTAGTTAATGGGGGTAATACCAAGCTTCTATTGAGCGCCATGATAACCAACTTTAGCACACGTATCGACTTATTACAGGATGTTCTTAACCATATTGAAAACATAAAAAAATTAAAATATAACGATGAAACGAAAACTACTATTTAGGCATATGGCATTAGCCATCTTGATGTTACCTATGACAATATGGGCCAATGATGGAAAATTAAAGGGGAAATACAATAAGGAGAAAACGGTCAAGAAGGAATTTGAGGTTAATTCAGAAGCCCTTTTGTTAGTAGACAACAGCTATGGCAACCTTAACATTACCTCTTGGAACGAAGATAGAATCGTTATTGAAGTTAATATCAAGACCAGTGGCAACAATGCAGAGAAAGTGCAGGAAAAACTAGACGAGATTCGTATCGACTTCGAAAACAGCAGTAGTCAAGTATCGGCACGTACGATTTTCAATACCAAAGATTCAGGTTGGGGATGGAACTGGGGCCGGAGCAACAATGTTGATATGCAGGTAAACTATACGATTAAGCTGCCCATAAAAAGTAAAGTGGACCTCAACAACGATTATGGAAGTATCATATTAGACCGCATTGATGGCCACGCCAAAATCAGCTGTGACTACGGCAGGTTAGATGTGGGGGAACTCAACGGTCGAGATAATCAATTGAATTTCGACTACACTTCAAAATCAACGATCGGCTATATTCGAAGTGGCGATATTTCTGCCGATTATTCCGGTTTTACGATTGAAAAAGCTGGCGATTTAGTCATTAGCGCCGATTACACCAACTCAGAGGTCGGCCAAATGGGTAACCTACAGTATTCATGCGACTACGGAAAAATCGAAATTAGAGAGGCTGAAAATATACAAGGTACCGGTGATTATTTAAACGTAGACTTAGGTACGATACATGGAAATGTTGATATAACCTCCGATTATGGCTCCCTGAAAATTGATAAAATGGACGTCGATGCCGGAAACCTACAGATCAATTCAGATTACACCGGTGTGAAAATCGGATATGACCTAGGATACCATTTTAATTTCGAAATTAATACGAGTTACTCCGGAGTGAGTGGCAAAGATGATTTCCAAATCAATATCAGTGAAGAGAAAAATAACAAAAACTATTATAAAGGATTTTATGGGTCTCCCAACAGCGGTAACGCGGTTTCCATAAGTAGCGATTACGGGGGAATAACATTTTATCAAAATTAAACATCAATCAAAACCTGAACCGCACTCGGTAGTCCATATTTAGATGCTGTTTGGGTCAAAACAAGAACATCATGAAAAAAGTAGCCGTTTTAAGTTTAGTGGTTTTAGTTACAGCCTCTTGCGCAGGACAATGGGGCAAGGGCGTTAATGGCAACGGTAATTCCGTTAGTATTGAACGTAATGTCGATGAATACGATGAAATCTCTGTCTCAGGATGGTTTGATGTTGATTTAGTCTCTGGTAAAGAGGGTGCATTGACCATTGAAGGGGAAGAAAATTTGTTAGAATATATTATTACCGAAGTAAAAAATGGGAAATTGGTTATTAAACAGGAAAAAGGAATCAATTTGAAGCCTTCAATCTCGAAACAAGGTATTCGCATTACTGTACCTGTAGAAAGTATAGAGGCCCTAAACTTATCCGGGTCAGGGGATATCGTAGGAAAAATGACCCTTAAGACTTCGGATTTTAAAACTGCCATGTCTGGCTCCGGGGATATTACATTAGACCTG
Organism: Pricia antarctica; assembly: GCA_011050085.1. Classification (GTDB taxonomy): domain Bacteria; phylum Bacteroidota; class Bacteroidia; order Flavobacteriales; family Flavobacteriaceae; genus Pricia; species Pricia antarctica_A. The sequence goes on from DRGL01000036.1 coordinate 32,048, forward strand.
GAAACTAGTTCCATAAGTGCCTCGATGTCGGGTTCCGGAGACATGAACCTCAGCGGAACTACCACTGATTTTGAGGCTGCCATTTCAGGCTCGGGAGACATCAAGGCTTACGATTTAGTAGCGGACAATGTAGAAGCTACCGTTTCGGGATCGGCGGATATCAAGGTGACGGCCAATAAAATGCTGAAAGCAAGAGTTTCAGGATCCGGAGATATAAGCTATCGTGGAAATCCAACTAAGGTAGACACCAAAACTTCAGGCTCAGGAGATATTTCAAAAGGCTAATCCTTCATCTATACAGCGGTGGTTTTTCCAAGCTAGAAAGTTGCTGGTCTTTTACAACAAAAACGCTACATATTACGTTCTAGAGGTTGTTTTTGATAGTAAAAACTTAGGACCAACCCCTATAGCGATGGATAAAATTTTAAAAATTATTGTACCCGTATTATTTTTAATGATAACATGCACCACTGTATTTTCACAGGAAGGCTTTAAAATCGGTGCCCATGGCGGAATACCGCTCGGGGATTTAAATGACCAAATCGGAATCGTTATCGGAGCGGATATCGGATATCTCTGGGCGCCCAACAAAATTTTTGATTTAGGGATTAAAGCGGGAATACTACATGGATTTCCGGAAACCTTTAAGGCAGAAACGGTAAGTGTAAAATTGCCTAGTGTACAATTTGCACCTTTAGCAGCGTCTTTACGCATTTGGCCCGCCAAGTCTTTTTCTATTGGCGGTGATGTAGGTCATGCCATCGGACTGAATGAAGGTAATGATGGCGGATTTTACTATCGCCCCCAAATAGGCTTTCAAGTGGGTCCGCAATCGGAAATCAATATCTCATATACAGCTATAGACCTAGGTGAAGCAACTTGGTCAACAGTGACCGTTGGTTATATGTACACCTTTTTATCTGCGCGGCACTTTAGATAGCTATCCAACAGAATATATATTGAAAAACAAAAGCACCTATTGCCAATTTTTGAATTGGAAACAGGTGCTTTTTTTATTGGGTGATTGCAATTGCTTTTATACGTAAGCAACTACCACTGTATTTTAATTCGCTTGCGGCGCTAAATATTTTTTGTCGACATAAAAGGTGGCAAAGGGCAAGAGTGATGCCATTAATAACACGAATCCCTTTTTGAATCCCCACTTTTTCATGGTCCAAAAAACTATCGCCAACACGATATAGGCGATAAATAGTATCCCATGGGCATAACCTACGTATTTATTGGGCATCGGTAAATCTGCCAAATATTTTAGGGGCATCGTTACGGCAAAGAGTGCCAAATACGAGATACCTTCAAGAATAGCAGTGATTCGAAATAGATTGAGCATGCGTCACATTTTATTTATAGGTGGATAACCTCGTCATAAGCCGCCGCAACTGCCTCCATAACGGCTTCACTCATGGTAGGATGCGGGTGTACCGATTTTAAAATTTCGTGACCGGTCGTTTCAAGCTTACGTGCGACCACCGCTTCGGCAATCATATCGGTAACACCGGCACCAATCATATGGCAACCTAACCATTCGCCATATTTGGCATCGAAAATGACCTTCACAAAACCATCTGGCGAACCGGAGGCTTTGGCTTTTCCACTAGCGGAAAAAGGGAATTTACCAATTTTAATGTCCAATCCCTTTTCCTTGGCCTGTTTTTCCGTAAGTCCTACGGAAGCTATTTCGGGCGTACAGTAGGTACAACCGGGAATATTACCGTAATCTAAAGGTTCGACGTGCATGTCGGCCAATTTTTCTACACAAAGAATACCTTCCGCAGATGCAACATGGGCCAAAGCTTGACCAGGGGTAACATCACCAATTGCATAATACCCAGGGATATTTGTTTGGTAAAAGTCGTTAACTAAAATCTTATCCCTATCCGTTTTAATACCTACATCCTCTAAGCCAATATTTTCGATATTGGATTTAATGCCGACCGCTGATAACACGATATCCGCTTCGAGCACCTCTTCCCCTTTAGAAGTTTTAACGGTAGCCTTCACCCCTTCACCGGAAGTATCAACCTTAGTAACTTCAGATGCGGTCATGATTTTAATACCCATTTTTTTGAAACTGCGTTCCAATTGTTTAGAGATATCCTCGTCTTCTACTGGAACAATATTGGGCAAATATTCAACTACAGTTACTTCGGTGCCCATTGAATTATAGAAATAGGCGAATTCAATACCGATGGCACCGCTACCTACTACAATCATTTTCTTGGGTTGTTTTTCCAAGGTCATGGCTTCACGGTAGCCTATGATTTTTTTCCCATCCTGTTTTAAGCTGGGAAGTTCCCGGCTTCGTGCACCTGTTGCAATAATGATATTTTTGGCGCTGTGCTCTTCTGTCTTGCCGTCTTCCGTTTTTACGGATATTTTCTTTCCTGTTTTTAAGGTGCCAAAACCTTTAATAACCTCGATTTTGTTCTTTTTCATCAAGAACTGAACACCCTTGCTCATATCATTGGCTACATTTCGACTGCGCTTCACTACCCCTTCAAAATCCTTTTCCACATTGTCGGCCTTCAATCCGTAATCTCCGGCATGTTTTAGATATTCGAAAACTTGGGCAGATTTCAACAGTGCCTTGGTAGGAATACAGCCCCAGTTCAAGCAGACCCCACCAAGACTTTCTTTCTCGATGATAGCGGTCTTGAAACCAAGTTGCGAAGCACGTATAGCAGTTACATATCCTCCGGGGCCACTGCCCAAAACAATTATATCAAAATCGGCCATAGTATTGTGTTTTAGCTAATGAGTTTTAAAGAAGTGCAAAAGTAAGGAATTCTGTCGATAACATGAGACCATTTACCGATTAGGAACTGAAGTTTGAAAGGTCGCTGAAGATTGTTGTTGAACAAGGGATAAGACACATTCAAAACCTTGAAAGTATTGCAATCTACCGATAACACTTCGTGGTATAATTGTGAAAAAGAGCTCGCGAACAAGTACTATCCTATTTCACTTTGACGTAGAATTAAAACTGAAACCCAAAGCATTGTCAAAGTTTGATATAGTTTTAGAGTTTAGTGGTCTAGGTAAAATACAATATCTTATAGAACCGCAATACAAGCTTAACCTAATACTATGGAGTGTTAGGCGATTGAAATAGATGTATCAATTTAATAATTGGCCAGTCCCATCAAATGCAATCAACCTTTATAATCGCTCTACCCTAAAAGGATACGGTGGAAAATTTTTGCAATGAACAATTACTACCACCTGAATAAGTATGATATGGCGACCCCACCTAGCGTACTAAGAGAAAGTATGTTAAATTCTATATTTCTACAACGCAAACTGCAAGTTCACTATCAATCGCTACTTTGTAGCTGGTACAAATTTTAAAGCCGCACCATTGATACAATGTCGTAATCCGGTCGGTTCGGGCCCATCTTCAAAGACATGACCGAGATGGCCACCACAAGTGGCACAGTGCTCTTCGGTACGCTTGTATCCAATCTTATAATCTACGTCATAGGCAACATTACCTTCTACCTCTTTATAAAAACTAGGCCATCCGGTACCTGAATCAAATTTAGTATCACTCTTAAAAACCTCGGTCCCACAACCAGCGCAGACATACGTGCCTTTCTTCTTATTTTCAAGCAATTCACTTGAAAACGGATTTTCGGTTGCCTCATGCCGAAGAACTTGATATTCCATGGGTGTAAGTGCCGCTTGCCATTCGGCATCCGTTTTGGTAACCTCGAACTTCTGTTCGGTCTGGTCATCCTTTCCCATTGCGGTCTTATTTTCCTGTGAGTTTCCCTTGCAGTTTGTCAATAGTAAACAGAGGGCAATCGCTATTTTAGTATACATGATAATTTTATTTTTATGGTATTGAATTAGACGTATGTAATCCTATTTCCTATCCTTTATATCTACGTAAAATTGGTCATAAAGTTTCACTAGGCATGAAGGAACATCCGTGATATATATATAAAGAACCCCACTTATATAGCAGGGTTCCATATATTAATATCACAATAAAGCTTATTTTACACGTATTTTTTGAACATCCTTTTCAGTAAGTCCCAAAGAACTCATTACCGCAGCCATATTACTTTTGTCCATTTTTGACGTCGCAGCCACTCCCGGTACGATAGCGATACGGAAAATTTGATTATCGGTAAAACCTGGGTCAAGGTTGGATAGATTAAAATTACCGCTGATCAATATTTCCACATCCTTCGAGGTATGGCCCGAAATGAATTGAATCGTACCTTGATCTAAAAAGAAACTTTGGGGAATAAGGTTCCAAACATTTTCTGATCCACCATCCTCAAAATCGACCGTTCGATCAAATTGATATACGAGAACAGCGTCATTGGGCAGAACTTCAAAACTAGTGAAGTCGGTAAAAGTGAGAATGCTCTCATAAAGGTTATCTGCAACGATATAATCAAAATTTACGCCTTCGACCTCAAAGACCTGGGCTTGTATTCCGGCTTCACCATCAATGCCATCGAGACCATCCAAACCGTCAAATCCCGGAGGTCCTTGATCGCCCTGACACGATACTAATACTAAGGTTAAAAAAGCACCCAACACTATTCCTACATTTTTCATAATTCTAAATTTTTGATGGTTAACATTCCGTATTATAAACTTAAACTTTCAAAAAGCGTTCCGTTTTTTAAAAATCCGTATCTTTTGTCCGAAAATTAGTTATTCATTAAGTAAAAATAATAAAGGAGTCTGACGTTAGGCAAAGTTGTTTAGCTTTGACATCAAATTCTATTCGTAATCCTACCTTATATTATGGCCGAAGTTACCGTGTATAGTCTTTTCTCTGAATTCGATATCAATCTTTTCAAATCGGGCAAGCACTTTCGCCTTTATGAAAAATTAGGTTCGCACCCTATGGAAGTGGATGGTATCAAAGGCACTTATTTTGCCGTCTGGGCACCTTCCGCGCGCTCGGTATCTGTAATCGGCAATTTTAACGGATGGAATGAGCACGAACATCGCCTTCACGTACGATGGGACGCGAGTGGTATCTGGGAAGGCTTTATTCCCGAAGTCGGCCATGGCGAAATTTATAAGTATAAAATCCATTCCAACAATCACGGGGTCGTAACAGAGAAGGCAGATCCCTTTGGCCGCTATTGCGAACAGCCCCCAAAAACGGCATCTATCATATGGGATAATAACTATGATTGGAAAGATAAAAACTGGATGGAAAATCGGAAATCCAAAAATTCATTGGATACTCCATTTTCAGTTTACGAGGTACACCTAGCTTCTTGGAAGCGGGATGCAAATAATGATTTTCTCACCTACGAGCAACTCGGTGAAGATCTAGTGGCCTACGTAAAGGATATGGGCTTTACGCACGTAGAATTTATGCCGATAATGGAATATCCGTACGACCCCTCTTGGGGGTACCAGCTTACCGGATATTTCGCCCCTACATCTCGTTTCGGAGACCCTGAAGGTTTTAAATTATTAATAGACAAAATGCACGAAGCGGGAATAGGAATTATATTAGATTGGGTACCGTCGCATTTTCCTGAGGATGCCCATGGTCTCGGATTTTTTGATGGATCGCACCTCTACGAACATCCAGATAGACAAAAAGGATATCATCCCGATTGGAAGAGCCTTATTTTTAATTACGGCCGTAACGAAGTCCGTGCCTTTTTAATCAGTAACGCCATCTTCTGGCTCGATCAATTTCACGTCGACGCCCTGCGGGTTGATGCCGTTGCCTCCATGATCTATTTAGATTATTCTAGGGAGGAAGGCGAATGGCAGCCCAATATGTACGGTAATAACGAATATCTCGAAGCCCTATCTTTTATAAGGGAATTCAATGAAGCGGTATATGGCAGTTTTCCAGACGTACAGACCATCGCCGAAGAGTCAACGGCATTTGCCGGAGTATCGAAACCGGTCAATTTTGGCGGACTCGGTTTTGGGATGAAGTGGATGATGGGATGGATGCATGACACCCTGCGATTCTTTAAAAGGGAGCCGATCTATCGCAAACACCATCAAAGCGACCTGACCTTCGGCATGACCTATGCCTTCACGGAAAACTTTATGTTGCCATTTTCACATGACGAAGTGGTCTACGGTAAACAATCATTGGTTTACCGGATGCCCGGCGACGAATGGCAGCAATTCGCAAACCTTCGACTGCTCTTCGGCTATATGTTTACGCACCCTGGCACCAAGCTCATTTTTCAGGGCGGGGAATTCGGACAGACCTCTGAATGGAATTTTCAACAAAGCCTCGATTGGCATTTGACCCAATACGAAGTACATGCCGGCGTTCAAGCACTGGTAAAGGATTTAAACAAGCTTTACAAAGGCTATCCTGCACTCTACGAAAAACAGTTCAGTCCCGATGGCTTCCAATGGATCGACTACGGGGATAATGAAAATTCTGTTCTGACCTATATTCGAAGAGGACATGATACTAAAAACGACCTCTTTGTGGCGTGTAACTTTACCCCGGTTCCTAGGGAAAAATATATCATCGGCCTGCCTAAAGACTCTGGGAAGATTAAGCAAATCTTAAACAGTGACGATAAAAAATATGGCGGATCCGGCATGGACACCAAACTGACCCAACTTATCGAAAAACCGTGGAACGGTCGCGAGCAGTCGGTTGAGTTGACCATTCCCCCTTTAAGTATTGTCGTTTTTCAATAATACCATTCAACCGATTCCATCGGAAAAGTTGACAAATGCTGACGATTCGCTGCAAAATTATATCTTAATATTGTTATTTTTGCTGGTCTCCAAATACTATAAGGCATATGATTACCAATACAGAACTTGAATATAAAGGCAATCTTTATCCGAACCATATTACCAAATATATAAGGGACAAAGACAGATTTTACTTTACCACCGAAAACGGTGTAATTCTTGAAATCACTGTTATTCAAGACCGTACCATACGCTTTCGTTATGCTACCGAGCACACCTTTGAAAACGATTTTTCGTATGCTATCGACCCCGACGCAAGAAGAGGATACAACCACCTGGATATTGTGGAGACCAAAACCGAGTATATTATCGAAACCACAAAAGTTCAGGTACTTGTAGACAAACGTACTTTACGAACCCAAATTTCAGACCTTGACGGTAATATCATCAATGAAGACGAGCTAGGATTTCATTGGGAAGAAAATTACGAATACGGTGGAAATACCGTCAAGATGGGTAAAATAACCCAGAACTCCGAAAGCTATTATGGAATGGGCGATAAGGCTACCCATAGTAACTTGAAAGGCAAACGGATCAGCAATTGGGTAACGGATTCGTATGCTTACGGAAAAGACCAAGACCCGTTGTATAAAGCGATTCCATTTTACATTGGTTTGCATAATAATCAAGCGTACGGCATCTTTTTCGATAATAGCTTTAAAACACATTTTGATTTTGCGCACGAACGACGTACGACCACCAGCTTTTGGGCCGATGGCGGTGAAATGAATTATTATTTTTTCTATGGACCGGAAATGCCAAAAGTCGTCCGAGCCTACACCAACCTAACGGGTGCACCTGAGCTTCCTCCGCTATGGGCCTTGGGGTACCATCAATCTAAATGGAGCTATTTTCCAGAAAGCCAAGTAAAAGAAATCGCCCAGAAATTTAGGGACGAAAAAATACCTTGTGACGCCATTTATCTTGACATTGATTATATGGATGGCTTCCGCTGCTTCACTTGGGACAAAACGAAATTTCCGAATCCCAAACGCATGATAAAAGATTTGGAAGAAGACGGCTTCAAGACCGTGGTCATGATCGACCCGGGCATCAAAATCGATAAGGAGTATTGGGTGTATCAAGAAGCCTTGGAAAACGATTATTTCTGTAAGCGTGCCGATGGCCCAAATATGAAGGGAAAAGTATGGCCAGGGGAATGTAATTTTCCCGATTTTACCAATCCTGAAGTTAGGGAATGGTGGGCCGATCTTTACAAAGAATTTATGGCCGAATTGGGTGTTCACGCCGTTTGGAACGACATGAACGAACCAGCCGTTATGGAAGTACCGACTAAAACCGCCCCTATAGATACTCGACATTACTATGACGGCAACCCCTGCAGCCATAGAAAAGCGCACAACATATATGGAATGCAAATGGTCAGGGCCACATATGAAGGCGTAAAAAAATATGTATATCCTAAAAGACCGATGGTTATTACCCGAGCCGCATACGCCGGTACCCAGCGGTTTTCATCAACTTGGACAGGGGATAATGTTGCCACATGGGAACATCTTTGGATAGCCAATGTACAAATGCAACGTATGTGCATGAGCGGCTATTCTTTTGTAGGTTCCGATATTGGAGGCTTTGCAGAACAGCCTGATGGTGAATTGTTCGCCCGGTGGATTCAATTGGGTATTTTTCATCCGTTCTGTAGGGTTCATTCGAGCGGCGACCACGGTGATCAAGAACCATGGTCTTTCGGTAAGGAAATTACCGATATTGTGCGTAAGTTCATAGAACTCCGCTACCAGTTGTTACCCTACCTGTACACCATGTTCTGGCGGTATTCGAAAGAAGGAAAGCCAATGTTGCAACCCATAGTCTGTTACGACCAAGAAGATACCCAGACCCACTTCAGAACGGACGAATTTATATTCGGTGAACAAATTTTGGTGTGTCCCATTCAGGAACCGAACGCCAAAGGACGGCGCATGTACATTCCAAGGGGGAATTGGTATAATTATTGGAATGATGAAATTATTGAAGGAGGAAAGGAAAAATGGATTGAAGCCGATCTTGACAAAATTCCTCTTTTTATCAAAGCCGGAGCAATTATTCCAAGATATCCGATACAACAGTATGTTGGCGAGAAAGTAATCGAAGAATTGATTTTAGACGTATATTATACCAAAGGAGACGAAAATTCCACGGTTTATGAAGATGCAGAAGATGGATACGCCTACGAAGACGGCAAATTCAGTCTTCGCAATTTCAAACTTTTAGGTAAGGAAAACGAACTTATCATACAGCAGTTCAAGGATGGCTCTTTTGCTACGAGTTATGATACATTTAAAATACAGTTGCATGGCATGCCTTTCAAAATCGAGAGTATCGAAATAGATCATGAGTTAGTAGCTTTAAATGATACCGAACGAAACGGAGAGAACAATATCGAGGTGCAAAAAGATTTTACCCAGTTACGCATAACAGGGATGGTAGTCAGTGACAGCCAGAAAGAAAAAGATGAGCAAGAATAATAGATTATTAATTTCTATCCACGCTACTCTTTTTCCTATTTCTTTGTTTCCTCTAGAACATTAAATTAAATATAATGAGAAAAATAATTCTAATTCTAACAGTTTTTATAGGCGTTGCAGCCTGCAAGACCAATCCCTTTACCGGAAAAAAAACCCTCAACTTTTATGGGAATAGTTCTATATTCCCAACCGCTTTTGCTCAATACGATCAGTTTCTTGAAGAGAACAATGTGGTCGAAAATACAGCCGAAGCGAGAACCATCACAAAAGTGGGGCAGCGTATATCGGCAGCTGCCGAAAAATGGTTATCTGCAAATGGATACCAAGGCTATCTGAAAGACTACAAATGGGAATATAATCTAGTTAAGGATGAAACGGTCAATGCTTGGTGTATGCCAGGTGGAAAAATCGTATTCTACACAGGTATTCTGCCTATCTGCGATGGGGAGACTGGCATAGCCGTGGTCATGGGCCACGAAGTGGCACACGCATTGGCCGACCATGGTGCACAGCGCATGAGTGCTGGTATGTTGCAGCAACTAGGTGCTGTAGCCGGTAATGTAGCCATACAAGATGCACAAAAACGTAATATATTCAATCAAGCGTACGGTGTAGGATCTACTGTTGGTGTGATGTTGCCTTTTGGTAGAAGCCACGAGACCGAAGCGGATCGTATCGGTTTGCAAATTATGGCGATTGCAGGCTATAATCCGGATGAGGCGGCGGAGCTTTGGAAACGCATGAAAGCCAATAGCGGCGGTCAGGCTCCACCGGAGTTTATGAGTACGCACCCTTCCAATGATACACGAATTAAAAATTTAACGGAGTGGGCGCCAGCTGCTAAAGCCGAAGCAAAAAAATTCGGAGTAACCAAGTTCCAATAATATACGTAATAACTATTCTCTCATAAAGCCGTTCCTATTGGATCGGCTTTTTTTATTTTATAATTTGAGCAAAGATTAAATGTAATTCACTAAAAAACAGTGTTGAAATCTACTAAATGCTACCCAATGGTCATAACCTAAAAATTCAGCACTAGACCTTCCATGAGATTGAACATAGGTCAATCAATATATTCGATTACATTTGCCAACGAACCTTTCAACCATGACCGACCAACCGCTTGTAAAAGGAAGTAAAAAGTTACTGAACGCCTGGGCTTTCTATGATTGGGCCAACTCCGTTTATAGCCTTGTGATCTCCTCTTCTGTTTTTCCTATTTTTTATGGGGCGCTAACCCTGGTTAAAGATGAAAACGGAAAAGTGCTCGACGATACTGTACGTTTTTTAGGAACGGATTTCAACAATGATACGTTGATCAGTTACGTAACCGCTGCCGCTTTCTTGGTCGTTTCTTTTCTTAGTCCGTTTTTGAGTGGTATTGCCGATTATGTTGGTAATAAGAAAGTTTTCTTGAAATTCTTCTGCTATTTGGGCGCACTGTCGTGTATTGGACTATATTGGTTCAATATAGAGCAACTGTGGTTCGGTCTTCTGTGTTACTTCACCGCCCTAATCGGATTTTGGTCAAGCTTGGTTTTTTACAATTCCTACCTGCCTGACATCGCCTTCCCCGAGCAACAAGATGCTCTAAGCGCCAAAGGCTACTCGCTGGGCTATATCGGAAGCGTTTTGCTGCTGCTTATTTGTCTTGCAATGATTCTTAAATTTGACTTTTTTGGTTTTGAAGACGAATCTACGCCTACCCGACTCTCGTTTGTGCTCACCGGACTTTGGTGGATCGGTTTTAGCCAATATACCTATTACTACCTACCTAAAGGAAACAAAAAGGAAACCCTAACTAAAAATGTAATGTTCAACGGCTTTAAGGAATTAAAGCTAATCTGGGAAAAAATTAAGGCGAATGCACCTCTAAAAAGATATTTGGGTGCCTTTTTTGTATACAGTATGGCCGTACAGACCATCATGCTCATAGCCACCTATTTTGGTATCGAAGAATTGGATTGGGGCGAAACGAATTCCACCATCGGTTTGATCGTTAGCGTATTACTGATTCAAATCGTCGCTATCTTAGGGGCGTATATTACTTCAAGCTGCTCAAAACGTTTTGGAAACATCAATACGTTGATAGGGCTCAATTTTATTTGGATAGGAATTTGCATTTATGCCTATACCGTGGTAACACCACTGCAATTTTATTTTACTGCCGGCTTCGTCGGCTTGGTAATGGGCGGTATTCAGTCGCTTTCACGATCGACCTACTCCAAACTACTTCCCGAAGATGCCGTAGACACAACCTCATATTTTAGCTTTTACGATGTCTCGGAAAAAATTGGCATCGTTATCGGCATGCTCAGCTATGGCTATATTGCACAAGTGACCGGCAGCATTCGCTATTCCATTATATTTCTGGGTCTATTTTTTGTAATTGGGATGCTACTGTTGTTTCGAGTGAAAAACGTCGAGGTCAAAGCTATCTAAGATAAATACTTCCCAATCTTTTAAGGAAAATAGCTGAACTAAATTCGGATGCGAATTCACTAATGAGCGTCAAATAATCCCTTTAAAAAGCAGCGCCGTTTCATGCCAATTTAAAAGTGATTAGGGTGCCTGTAATGCAGTACTCTCCTCAAAATATAATATTAGACGTATATAAAACATATTTTCGGTGCGGAGTGATTTTCTTTTTCAACTTCCCTTGACTTTAGTTTCAGGCTGAAAATATAATTACCTAGATAAAAATCAAAGTCAAGATTTTGAGGTCGATTTTTAAATGCCAAAAAATCATTATAAATAGGAAAATGAAAATAGTTGAAACGCATTTTACATTCTAGAGATAGGCAGTAATACACGATTTAAGAACTCTTCGCCTTTGACTCACATAAATCGAAACCAAAAATAATCTACTCAAATTAGGATATTTTGAATATTGAAATCCTTAGTTACTACTCGAGAAAACTACGTATAGCCAGTTCGTAACTTTTTAATCCGAAACCAAGAATTACGCCCTTTGCATTTGGCGAAATATAAGAAACATGTCGGAATTGTTCACGTTGATGCGTATTGGATATATGGACTTCGACCACAGGACTTTCTACCGCTTTAATAGCGTCTCCGATGCCCACTGATGTGTGTGTGTATGCCGCAGCGTTGAGTACAATACCATCATATGAAAAACCGACTTCCTGGATTTTACCAATAAGTTCTCCTTCGATATTGGATTGAAAATACTCAAGTTCCACTTCTTTGAACTTCAATTTCAGATTTTCAAAATAGGCTTCGAAGCTTTGGTCACCATAAACCTCAGGTTCACGTTTTCCCAAAAGGTTTAGATTTGGGCCGTTGATTATCAGTATTTTCATGAAGAGAATTTAATACTCTATGGTTTAAAATAAAAGACCGCAAGTTCAGCGGCCATTTAAAGAATGCTAATGATACTCCTATACTTTTAAAAAAAGTAGCTTGCCCCTAAAGAAATAGCACGATTTCTCAAATCAAAATCGTCAAGCACTCTTGAAAAACCAGCTTCGAAACGAAGTTGAAAATAATAGGAATCGTTTAAAAGATAACCTCCTCCTACATTCAAGCCAACATCAATTCCTTTTGGGTTTACGTTGGTCAAGGGCTCTTTATTTCCGTTATCCCCCAAAAGAAATCCTACTTGAGGACCCAATTCAACTGCAATGGCATCCGTTATATGATATTTAGCCATTACCGGTAGTTGGAGGTAATATAAATTTAAATTACCAGGTCCGACGTCTGCACCTTTCAAAGCAAACAAAAGCTCTGGCTGAATATAAAACGAGTCAAAAAAAGCCGGTATTTCGGCAATAGCACCTATAAAACCACCAGTTTTCACATTTATATTGACAAAATCATTTCCTGAAAAATTAGAAGCTAGAAATCCAATTTTAGGTCCGAAACGTATCTCATTTAAATCGACAGGTCCACTCGTGCCCTCAAATACCTGTGCATTTGTTTGTGACAGACCGAAGAATAGCAACAAAAGAATCGCTACCAGTTTAATTTTCATAACGCCTTTAATTTTGGTTGTTCCTTACTTCAAAGATAGAAAACTTTGACATACGTCTGTGTCCCAAAAATCTATAACAACTGACAATCACTATATTTGTTTTCAAAGTGGCCCTATAGCCTAAAGTGGTATGTGGCATATATAGATAACTAATTTTTAGTATGTACCTAATTGATTTTAGACCATGAAATGGCAACAGGCGCTAACCGATTATAGACATTATCTAAAAATTGAGAGGGGGCTTTCTACCAACACCCAGCAAAATTATAGTCGTGATATCGAGAAACTTATTTCTTTTCTCGATACCGTTGAAAGTAAGAATACCCCTATCGACATACATAAAGAAACGCTTCAGCATTTTGTCTATGAAGTCGCGAAAACCATGAACCCTAAATCACAGGCCCGTATAATTTCCGGTCTCAAAAGTTTTTTTAATTATTTGGTATTTGAAGACTACCGTAAAGATAATCCGTTAGACCTAATCGAATCGCCCAAACTAGGTAGAAGCCTTCCGGATACCCTTTCCGAAAATGAAATCAATAGCCTTATAAACGCCATTGACCTTTCGAAACCTCAAGGTGAGCGCAATCGCGCTATACTCGAGACACTGTATGGGTGCGGATTGCGGGTATCTGAACTGGTAGCTCTGAAAATTTCCGACCTATTTTTCGATGAAGACTTTATAAAAGTTACGGGTAAGGGCGACAAACAACGCTTCGTACCTATCAGCGATATAAACAAAAAATACATCGATATCTATCGCAAAGAAATACGTATTCATCAAACCATTCAAAAAGGCTTTGAAGATATTCTTTTTCTTAACCGACGTGGCAAGCATTTGACTCGCGCTATGATTTTCACCATTATTAAAAGGTTAGCCGAAAAAATCGGTTTACAAAAACGTATTAGTCCACACACATTTCGACATTCATTTGCAACGCATTTACTTCAAAACGGTGCCGACTTGCGGGCTATACAACAGATGCTTGGCCATGAAAGTATTACGACAACGGAAATATACGTGCATGTAGATCGCAGTGACCTTGCCAGGGTCATGAACGAGTTCCATCCGAGAAAAGAGATTTATTAAGGGCGGCGAAAACTTGTAAAAGGTGTAAATAGGTTTGAAGATCTGTACTTTTTTGTCTTCGGTGAAAAGGAATCTCTGTAGCCTTACCTAGAGAAAATAACTGGATTTACTATACAATTAATTAATTTGGTTACTCTTTATCAGACTTACTTGTGTCAATCCTTAAACTGGCTGTAATCTCTATTGTACGGTCGGATGATGAGCCGAGCTTCACGATCGAACTTCACGTAATTATAGACCCAATTCACAAAGACCACTGCTCTGTTTCGAAAACCGATAAGAAAAAAAAGGTGCACGAACATCCAAACGAACCAAGCAAAGATGCCTTGAAATTTGTAATGTTTTAAGTCCACTACAGCCTTATTTCTTCCTACGGTAGCCATACTTCCCTTATCCTTATAAATAAAAGGTTTCATGGGCTTGCTATTCAACATACGGACAATATTCTCGCCAAGGTGCCGCCCCTGTTGAATGGCGGGTTGTGCAACCATGGGATGACCATTTGGCATTTCATCTGACGCCATGCAGGCCAAATCGCCTATAGCAAAAATGTTTTCATAGCCGGCTATTTGGTTAAAGTTGTTCACCTTCATCCGATTGCCGGGCATTATAATATCCTTAGCCTCCAAACCTTTGACTGAAACTGCCTTCACCCCTGCCGCCCAAACCATGGTAGCGGCTTCGAATACCAAGTCTGTTTTGGTCGTTACGGTTTTGCCATCATAACCGGTTACCCTGATATTTTTCCACACCTGAACACCGAGTTCCTCCAAAAAATCCTCGGCTTTTTTCGAGGCCTTCTCACTCATTTCCTTCAAAATACGGTCGCCAGATTGAATCAAATTAATTTGTGCCTTTCTTGTATCTAAATCAGGATAATCTTTGGGTAAAATTCCTTTTTTTATTTCCGCTAATGCCCCAGCAAGCTCAACACCTGTGGGTCCACCCCCCACAATGACAAAATTCATCAAGGCATCCCTTTCATGTAGATTATCGGTCAATAAGGCCTGTTCAAAATTCTCTAGAATCAAGCTTCTCAAATTCAAGGATTGCGGAATGGATTTCATCCCCATACTATTCTTTTCAATTTCATCGTTTCCGAAAAAATTAGTTTCCGAACCCGTTCCGATTACGAGATAATCATACCGAAGATTACCGATATTCGTTTGTACTAGATTCGACTCGATGACAACTTGCGTAACTTCGGCCAACCGAAAGAAAAAGTTTGAGTAGCCTTGAAAAACTTTACGTAACGGATAGGCAATTGAATCAGGTTCTAGACCACCGGTAGAGACCTGATAGAGCAAAGGCTGAAAGGTATGGTAGTTATTTTTATCCAAAAGCACAACCTGTACCTCTTTTCCTCGCAATTTTTTGGCCAGAGCTATGCCTCCAAAGCCCCCACCTACGATGATAACCCGAGGAAAGCTGGATTTAGGAATATTCAACGCATCTGTATCTCCCATATTTCTTTCGCTAAGGGCCAAATTTAAACAATGGTTTTTGTTAAATTAAGGCTATTCCAGCTTTTTGTGTAACGAAACCGAAATTTCATCTACTAATACCAAAGTAACCTACCACTTCAGTGTGAACAAAGACCTCGAACATCAGTTTGTGACGGAACTTGAGAACAACCAGAACATTGTTCACAAGGTCTGCACGCTTTATACCAATAACCGGGATGCGCATAAGGATCTTTTTCAAGAAATTACCATTCAGTTGTGGAAAGCGTATCCCAAGTTTAGGGGAGATTCAAAATTCAGTACTTGGATGTACCGCGTAGCCCTGAATACGGCGATAACTTTATATAGAAAATCGAAAAGGAGCATCAGGACCCAAGATTACGAATCGGTTATTTTTAAGATTAAGGCAGAGGAATACGACCCCACAGAAGAGGAGCAACTCAAGCTTTTGTACAAGGCTGTCAAGCAATTGGGAGATATCGATAAAGCTTTGGTATTTCTGTATTTAGAAGATAAAAATTACGACGAAATCAGCGATATGCTCGGTATAAGTGAGGTGAATGCAAGAGTAAAGATGAATCGAATAAAGAACAAATTAAGAACCATATTGAATCCATAGGGAATATGTTGGATGAACTAGACTTATTAAAAAAGGATTGGCAGAGAAAGGCGGAAAATCTCCCCAAACTATCCTTTGATGAAATCTATCGGATGCTGTGGAAAAAATCATCTTCGATAGTAAAGTGGATATGCTATATCAGTATCATCGAACTGGTATTTTGGATTGTCATGAGCATTCTACCCTTTTTCTGGAACTCGTTTCAAGAAAAGCTAGATGACACCTACGGAAGCGGAGAGGATACCTTTGTCATTTTTTCAAGTGCTTTTGGGGTAGCGGTCGTTATCATTTTCATATTCTACCTTTTCAGGGCCTATAAATCGATATCAACCGTTGATAATGTAAAGAAGTTAATGGAAAGTATTCTGCGTACAAGGCGCATAGTTAGGTATTATGTAATCTATAATCTTTTCATGGCCGTGCTCATTACGCTTTATACGTTCTATACTCTGTTTACCCACGACGACAAAACTATGCAACTGCTTGAAAGTGTAAAAGAAAACGGTTCTGAATTGCGCTTTTGGCTCATTTCAGGCTTAATCGTTCTCGCAGGTATCGGATTTATGGTGGCTATTATATGGCTCTTCTACCGACTGGTATACGGTATTTTATTGAAGCGATTATACCAAAATTATAAGGAATTGGAACGCCTTGAGGTTTGATTACCATTAGTGTTTACACTTTCTTACGGTTTCTGAACCGCCGCAATTCATTCTCTTGTTCATACGCCATCAAATCTTTTTGTGGGATGACTTTTAGGAAGGATGGATGTTGTTCTATGGCATATTCCAATTTTTCGATAATGGCGTCGAATGACTCGTTTTCATAGTCGATATCAAGAGGTTCTTTGATTACGATGGATTGAAGGATGCCTTTTTTCTTGATGCGCAAACCTTTTTTATCGAATGACCGCCTAAAACCATCAATAACTACGGGCACAACGATGGGCTTATATTTTTTTATGATATGTGCAGTTCCTTTACGCAAAGGCTTCCACGGCGTAGTTGTGCCCTGAGGAAATGTAATTACCCATCCATCGTCCAAGGCTTTGCCTATATTGGAAATATCGCTGAACTTGACCTGGCGATTAATGTCTTGTCCTTGAGCTCGCCACGTACGCTCGACGCTGATTGAACCGGCATAGGCAAAGATTTTGGTCAACAAACTCTTTTTCATGGTTTCCGCAGCCGCTATATAATACATGTTTAGTTTTGGCTGCCAGATATATCCAATATTCTTAATGGAATCGTTTCTACCGCTTAGGCTGGCATTGAACACGTGAAACATAGCCACCACATCTGCAAAATAAGTCTGGTGATTACTAACAAAAAGTACGTTTCTATCCGGCAATGACCGAATGATTTCAGAACCGTCAATTTCCAAACTATTGAATTGTTTGTACCGCGAATGTGTCATCACTCCCAATAGACGTATCAACCACTTTTTTAAAAATAAGATATGCCCAAAAGGATTTTCTTTGAATAGCCCCATAGGATGCTAATGTACAAAAAAGAAGGAAAGAAGAATGCAGAATTCGAACGGAACATCCTACTTAATCCCCTATATAAAAGAGACAACTTACGGGTAGTTTCAAAAAGGGCTATTGTTCAATTATTAAGTGGAACAAAATACTATTACCGATGTTATTTATAAAATAAATTTACCGCCTAAACGGTACAGCATGGGAAATTAGTGCGATATCCAAACTATTTAAAAATATTTATGCTCGACTTACAAAATTTCCTTTAGTAGCGTCCGCATTTCATTAAGCATCATTCCAGTAGCACCCCAAACGGTATACCCGTTCAGCTTGAAAGCAGGAACCGAAACGTTTTGGGCGTAAGACGTGGTCAAGGTTTCCGAAAATAGGTTCGTATCATCTAAAAAATCGGTCAGTGAAACCTCGATAAGGTCAGCTACTTCGGATACTTGTGGAACAAAGACTTGCGCGTTTCTGCAGAGCCCCATAAAAGGATACACTTCAAAGTTACTCGGAGGAATATATATGGAGCTGAATGCCCTGATCACCTCAATATTTTCAGGAGAAATACCTACTTCTTCCCATGTTTCCCGTAAAGCCGTTGCTTCGATATCGGAGTCCGTTACCTCTACCTTTCCCCCTGGAAAACCAATTTGGTTCGAGTGAACGTCTTTAGGATGCGGTTGCCTTAAAATCAGCAGCAGGTGTGTTTCATTTTGTATATCCGGATAGAACAAGGCCATTACTCCCGCTTTTTTCGGGTTTTTTCGTTCATCTCTTGCCCTTCGTAATTCTTGTATTCGAAAGTCAGGCGCCATTTTTACATGGGAGGCTTCTCCCGGTAACGCCAATTGTTTTATTTTTGGGATACGTAAGGCAAAATCATCAAAATTCATGAAAGTCCATCGTTTTTTTACAAGTGCAATATTACTACTATTTTTCATGGCCTCATGTGGCGACGAACCGAAGAAAGAGGATGCTTCGCAAGAAGTAGAAGTAATTCAGAAAGATTCAGTCCCCATAGATTCTACTGCGCTTAAAGATAAGGAGGTAGAAGAGAAAAAATTCGTGTTAACTGAAGATAATGCCGTTGATTTTTTCTTTGATTACCAAAAAGACCTTAAGGTCGATAAAGTGAAGATTACCACCCGATTAGGTAGTTTTACAGTACAGCTATTTGACAATGTTCCTTACCACAAGGCAAATTTTATTTATTTGACCCGTAAGGGCTATTTCAACGACACCCAATTTCACCGTGTTGTGAAGGATTTTATTATTCAGGGCGGGAATTCCGATGATCGAGAGACCGGAAGAAAAAGAAGTGAAATAGGTCGTTATCTTTTGCCGCCCGATTCTCGAAAAGGGCACCGACATGATAGGGGTACATTATCTATGCCCAGTAGTGAAAAGGAAAACAATCCGCACATGCTGGCATCGCCTTACGAATTCTTTATTGTCGTGACCAAACCAGGCTCATATCATCTTGACGGGGACTTTACGCCCTTCGGGAGGGTTATCGAGGGTATGGATGTTGTTGATAAAATCAATAATGTTCCCACTGGTGAACAAGGAGACTGGCCGTTGCAGAACATCTATATCCAGAAAGCTGAAGTTCTTGGGGAGTAATTGGCGGTATTTGTAAAATAAAAATTAAGTAACCTATTCTATATTGTCAACTGGATTATTGGGGACTGAAAACCACAATGCGTCACCAATTTTCCTTTCTGTAAATATTGGGAAGGGAAATCTTGAATTTTACGGCTAAGAGTCGGGTTAAAATGATAATACAAATGGCACCGATATACGCATAGGTCGTATATATAGGTAACAATACAAGAATAAAATAGCTAAGACCTCCTAAAATACAGGCCGTAGCATAAACTTCCTTCCTAAATATTACTGGAATTTCATTACAAAGAATATCACGGATAACCCCACCGAAACAGGCGGTTATTGTACCTAATGCAATACACATCACGGGTGATACGCCAGCAGTCAATCCTTTTTCGATTCCGACCATCGTAAAAAGACCGATTCCGATGGTATCAAATAAAAGAAGGGTTCGTCGCAGATATTTCAATTGATTGACAAACAGGATTGCAAGTACTACGGTAATAAAAATAATTAATACATAGGTATATTCCCGCATCCAGGCCACAGGCGTATTACCTATTAGAATATCCCTCAAGGTTCCGCCACCCACTGCAGTGACGAATGCTATGATAAAAACACCAAAAAGGTCCAATTTTTTTTCCATGGCAACCAATACCCCGGAAATAGCGAAGGCGATGGTTCCTAAAATATCGATGATGAAATAGAACATGGTAACGCCAATATTAAAGGCTTATGCAAAAATTATTTTGTAATTGCAAAGATACCTTTATCTGCTTAGCTAGAAAATTGGGGTAGATGTTGCGTACTTAGATGTACTTTAAAAATCCTGAAAGTTCGCAATAATATAAAGATTTCAGCAATCGGGAATCGGTTAACTGAATTCGGTCTTAAAAAGATATGCCGTGTAGGACATACACAAGAATTTGAACAGTAAAGGAATATGTATCAGGCGATGATTTTCGTACCGTCAACGACAAGGCCACCGCTAGACAAAACAAGTTGATGGTAAATCAATACCAAGACGAACGCTCGCAGCCCATTTACTCTATAATCGACACAGGTAGAATCATAAAGATGCTATTTAAGGTACTGAAATTACTAGATTACGCCATCAATTCGACCTTGGTCTTTTCGAACATAGCCTTGAAACGCAAGGATAAGACCGAAATGCTACAGTTCCCTAAAAAACAGAAGATTTTTTGCCGGCAGTACAGAAACTAGCGCAACAGAACACAATTTTAGAAATCTTTAAAATATCAAAACGCAATTTAGCGATTCCGATTTTAGAATGCTTTATGCGACTGTAAAACACAATCAATCACCGCAGCTTGTTGCTGCTCTATACAAACTTCGAACATATTTTAGCGCTTAAAAGACAGCTGCCCTTTTTATTGGCCTTAATAAAAAACATGTACTGGCGGTTATTTTTTTTGAGAATACCGAGCTTAAGAAGCTTACAAAACCGATGCCTTCGATGTACAAGCTATCTTCCACAAAACATAGCCGAAAAATTCGTACTTGAAAAACGTATGATGCAAAAAGAACTACAACGCTACGGCATTCATACCATCCTGAAGAAGCTAGAAAGTTTAACTATCAATACCATCAAAAAATAGTTAAAATCAAGGCTAAGGGTATTTTGTAAATTTAAACTTACAACATATAAAACTTTGAATTTATTTCTCGTAGGATAAAAACTCAAAGCGTGCACTGTTGATAAGTTTTAGATAAGAAATGATAACTTTTTACCGGCAGAATTGGTGAGGGATGATCGATGAAATACATCTTAAACCTAGCTTTTAGGATAGCATACTTCAAAAATTTCACATTTTAATTTTATTCTAAATCTTAACTTGTGCCTTCACCGTCAATTACATCAATGATTGGTCGGATATATCTCGGATATATCTTTTAAATATTTAGTACTCATTTTTTTTTACCGCTAAAACCACCTTTCAGAAATGTCTCATGAATCTACATCCGATAAGAGTTTAGCCAAGTATTTAGGTTTAACCTCCAAAAAAGCAAAATATGAATATCGCTTGGTAGATTATAGAAATGAGCGTTACAGAACTGATGTTTTACTCAGTCAGACAAAATGCAACATCACTATTTCATCAAAGGGTATCCTGGTTCTTGGTAATTTTTCGACCAATATCCCCAAAATTCCCGTTATGAAAGAGGAAATTGAGACGATTACGCTAATTCGGGGCAAGGAAGTTATCGATACATTTTATCTTTCTCCCATGCATTTGCTCTCTAAGTTGGGTGTTCCCAACCATATCTCCCGTCATGCAAGCATTCTTCCTTTTGAATACAAAATAGGTGAAACCAGACTAATCATCAAAAGTAAAGCGTGTCAGTTAACCTTGATATCGCACGGCGCTAGATACGAAAAACTACTTCGTAGTCTTAAGAGTTGGGGTTACGGTGGTAAATTAAACCTTGTTGAGAAGCCAAGTACAAATTACCTTACTTATATGAACAGAAATTAAAGCTGTTCAAGAGTTTCCGCACTATACGAAAAATTCAAAATTCACTTCGTGGTCTTACCATAATCAAGTATAATTGAAATGCATTAAGCGTCATTCTACGAATTAAATGCTAAACGTCTAAAAATGCATCACATGTGCCGAAAATGTTAAATAAGAAGCCAAAAAAAAACAGTCCCGAAGTTTGGCTTAGAGGGCCAATCGAAGGCATTCCCGATTTGCTCCAGCCCGCTGCACACGCTCTTCTACAATCTAGCGAAGAAATTGCTAAGTACCTTGACGGGTTTCCCGAACAACTGTTATGGCAAAAAACTTCAGGTCGAGCTACCGTAGGATTTCATTTACTACACATTACTGGGGTCTTAGATCGAATGATGACCTATGCTAGAGGTAAAAAGCTATCGGAAGAACAATTTGAGTTTTTGAATAATGAAGAAAAAGCGGTTACACATATGTCTTCGAAAAAATTGATAGTTGCTTTTGAGCAGAAAGTAAGCGAAGCCTTACAATATTTTACTTCTTTGAACGAATCCGAATTGACGGAAGCACGACATGTAGGTCGGAAAAAATTACCAAGTACGGTTATCGGTCTACTTTTTCATGCTGCCGAGCATAGTCAACGCCACGTAGGGCAATTGTTGGTGACCGTGAGTGTTTTACGCAATACTGATGGACGGTTTGAAAATTAACAACCTATTTTTACCCCAAACCTTTGCAAAGTTATTGCTATCTTAGTTCATTATATATTTAAAAAATAGCTATGAGTTCGGACTATACTAAAATCTACACGGGCAACCCCTTCATTACACAACTTATTATTACGGAATTAAACGAAGCGGGTATCGAGCCCATCGTTAAAGACGAATCCGAATCAGCACGATTGGCTGGTTTTGCAGCTAATATTGATGGAGATCGTGAAATTCACGTACACAAAGGTCAGGTAGAAAAAGCCGCGGATATAGTGAATCGCATTCTAGCAGATCGGAAAGTGTAACACACACATACGGCACTTATTTAATGAATTAAAGAACCTTACCTTATTAAAATCCAATAATGAAATCGATTTTTAAATCTTTCAACGTACTTTATTATTTTGCTTTTTTATTGATTTTGGCTTCTTGCGATACCGAATCAAAAAAACCTAAGGTTACACCATTGGTTATAGTCGAAGATTCCCTAACAGAGGTAAAAAGGGCTCAAGAAACAAGAGACGGAATCACACCAAAAATAGCGGACGGGCTTCAGTTAAGCCTCTGGGCTTCCGATTCATTGGCCCCCGACCCTATCGCCATGTCTATAGACAACCAAGGCAAGGTATATTTGACCCGAACCAATCGCCAAAAGAATTCTGAATTCGATATTCGCGGGCATCAAGATTGGATGACCCCTTCTATAGCAATGCAATCCGTTGAAGACCGACGCGATTTTCTACACGCCACCTTCGCACCTGAAAAAAGCGAAGAAAATGAATGGCACGCTGACCTTAACGGCGATGGTTCTCACGATTGGAAAGATCTGGCGGTTGAAAAAGAGGAAGTTTGGATGTTGGAGGATACGAATGATAATGGTATTGCCGACCGGTCGACCCGTATTCTTGAGGATTTTAATGAGGAAATTACCGATGTCGCAGGCGCGCTACTGGTCCGCGACGATGATGTATTCGTAGGCGTCGGCCCAGATATGTGGCGGTTAACCGATACTAATGATGATTTAGTTCTGGATGAAAAAACTTCAATCGCACATGGATTTGATGTGCATATCGGTTTTGGTGGACACGGTATGTCAGGAGCCGTTGAGGGTCCTGATGGAAAAATCTATTGGGGAATAGGCGACATCGGCGCCAATATTACGGATCAAGATGATGTAAACCACTTCTATCCTAATCAAGGCGTTATCGTGCGTAGTAATCCCGATGGCAGCAACTTTGAGGTCTTCGCCCATGGCTTGCGCAATACCCACGAGTTCGTCTTTGACGCTTATGGTAATATCATTTCTTCGGATAACGATGGCGACCATGCCGGTGAAAGTGAGCGTTTGGTACACATCGTAGAAGGTTCCGATGCCGGATGGCGTTCCAATTGGCAGTATGGCAAATACACCGACCCACAGAACAATAGATACAACGTATGGATGGATGAACAAATGTTCAAACCCCGATGGGAAGGTCAAGCAGCTTATATCATCCCTCCTATTCAAAATTTTCACAACGGTCCGACCGGGATGCAGTACAACCCGGGTACTGCTCTTGGAAAAAAATGGTTGAACAAATTCTTCTTGGTCGAATTTGTAGGTAATCCCGATCGCTCACACATCTGGGCTTTTGACTTAAAACCAAAAGGTGCCAGTTTTGAGCTCGGTACCGACCAAAGTATATTAAGTGGTGTGCTACCAACAGGTATTCAATTCGGACCCGATGGCGCTTTATACGTTGCGGATTGGATTAATGGATGGGACACAAAAAATTACGGACGGGTTTGGAAACTCGACGTAACCGAAAACAATAGCGACCTGAGCAAACAGCGAAAGGAAACAGAGCGCTTGATGACTTTGGACTACACAAATCAACCTACGGAAAAATTAACAGAACTTCTCGCCGATCAAGATAAGCGTATCCGTCAGAAGGCACAATTTGCCTTGGCAAAAAGTGACTCAGCATTAGAAACCTTTACAGACGTAATTCAGAACAATGCAAATCAATTTGCCCGAATACATGCCATTTGGGGTATTGGTCAGATTGCCGCTGAAAAACTTGAAGACGCAGAAGTACTTACAGGACTTTTATCCGATAAAGACCCCGAAATTATTGCACAAGCTGCCAAAATTCTGGGAGATGTAAAATATAAGGATGCAGGGGCTAAGCTCATTCCATTACTGAAAAATAACAACGAAAGAATCAAGTTCTTTGCCGCTCAGGCCTTAGGAAGAATTAAACAAGAATCGGCCGTACAACCTTTATTGGATATGATAACCAATAACAATGACAAGGATTTATACCTACGACACGCTGCTGTTCTCGCACTTTCGCGAATCGGTAAAAAGGATGCTATACTTGATTTGGTAGACAATCCGAATCGTAGCCTTCGTATCGCAGCCGTATTGATTCTTCGAAAATGGAAAGATGAGCGCATAGCTAAATTTCTTAAAGATGAAGATGAGTACATCGTAACCGAGGCCGCAAGGGCGATAAACGACGACTTTTCAATCGAAAAGGCCCTTCCGCAGTTAGCCGATATTCTGACCGTGGAAAAATTTAGTTCAGAGCCTCTTTTGCGAAGGGGCATCAACGCGGCACTCCGTGTCGGTAGCGACCCGGCCTTGGAAAATCTAATTGCCTTTGCTAAAAGAAAAAGTGTTTCAGATACCCTTAGGGGCGAGGCTCTGGCTGCGATAGGTACTTGGGCACAGCCTTCGGTACTTGATAGGGTCGATGGACGCTATCGCGGAGAGATCAAACGGGATGCTAATGCTGTAAAGGAAAAGATTGAAAAAGACATTCCTATCTTTTTGGAGGATAGAAATCCGGAAATTTTAATTGGCATCTCTAAAACTTTGGCGAATCTCGGCATTGATACCCACAATCCCGAACTGTTCCAGATAATGCGTACCAATACATCTGCGGAAGTTCGCTCCGCAGCCTTAAAGACATTGGGCGAGCTGAAGTTTGCTGATATCGAAATCGCAATGGGATTGGGTATGAAAGACAAAGATCAACAGGTAAGGGCTACCGCGGTTGGACTGATTCCACAAATGGATATTTCAAAGCAAAACCTACCGGCAATAGTAAATCCAATTTTCAAAAATGGGTCAACACGAGAGCAACAAGAACTACTAAGTGTCTTGGGAGAACTTCCATTGGATAAAAGCGGTGATGTTTTGGAAAAATTAATTACGCAGGCAAATGCTGATCAATTGGATGAAAGTATCGTTCTTGACTTAAGCGAAGCGGTTAAAGCAACAGATTCGGAAGAATTGATAGCTCAATTAAACGCGCCAAAAGATAGTGGCGACCCTTTGGCCGCTTATGCCGAAACACTGCAAGGCGGCAATGCACGCCAAGGATCTCGGGTGTTTGGCAATAATCCGACGGCACAATGTACGCGGTGTCACGCTGTTGGCTCCTCAGGAGGTACCGTTGGCCCACCTTTGCAGAATATTGGTAATATCTTAAGTCGAGAGCAGCTATTGCAGTCCTTAGTTGAACCTAGCGCCCGCTTGGCGCCAGGGTATGGCAGTGTCGCCTTAACTTTAAAGGATGGTCAAAAAGTAAATGGAATACTAGAAGAAGAAACCGAAGAGGGACTTACCCTGCGCACCAACGCTGCTGAGCCTTTGGAAATTCCTACTGCACGGATTGAGAAACGTGAGAACATGCCATCGGCCATGCCCGCAATGGGCAAGCTCATTACAAAGCGGGAATTACGTGACTTGATCGAGTATCTGTCTGGCTTAAAAGAAGAGGAAAGTTCGTAATACCGAAAGCTTTATTTAGTAGGGAATTTGGCTAATGAAAAGACCTCTGATTGGGGATTTGATATTTTAAAGTATATCCTATAAATTCGTTAAAGTTGGCTAATAAGCCTTTTCGCTTCCTCAAATTCATTCATCATATCCTCAATGATAGCTGCGGCTGGTTTTATATCGTGAATTATGGCTGATACCTGTCCAATTTCCAATTCACCCTCATCCATATCACCTTCAAACATACCACGTTTTGCACGAGAGCGGCCGAGGAGTATTTTGAGCTCTTCGACAGTGGTACCCTGTGCGTAGGCTTGCTGTATATCTTGGTAAAACTTATTTTTCAAAAGCCGTACGGGAGCTAGCTCCTTTAATGTAAGATGCGTATCTCCCTCGCAAGCTTCCACTACCCTCTTCTTGAATAATTCGTGCGATGAGGCTTCATCCGATGCTACAAACCGACTACCGACTTGTACACCATCGGCTCCAAGAACCATTGCGGCTAGCATAGTACGACCTGTGGCAATTCCGCCAGCGGCGATAAGGGGAATTTTTAATTTTTCCCTAACTGAAGGAATCAAGATAAAGGTAGTGGTCTCATCACGACCGTTATGCCCCCCTGCTTCAAAGCCTTCAACAACAATGGCATCCACACCGGCTTCTTGTGATTTTAGTGCGAATTTTACGCTGCTGACCACATGAACAACCGTAATTCCGTTCTCCTTTAAAAAGCTAGTGTAGGTTTTAGGATTACCTGCAGAAGTAAAAACTATTTTAATCCCAAGTTCGACGATTATGTCCATTAGTTTATCCACATCGGGATACATCAAGGGCACATTAACCCCGAAAGGAAAATCCGTTGCCTGTTGGGATTTTTGAATATGCTCCCGCAAGACCTCAGGATACATTGATCCCGCCCCCAGAAGTCCCAAACCTCCGGCATTTGAAACTGCAGAAGCCAAGCGCCAACCACTTGCCCAAACCATACCAGCCTGAATAATCGGATAGCGTATGTCAAAAAGTTCGGTAATTCTATTGTTCATTTACGACGTATTCAAAGGAATGCAGGCATTGGTTAGCATTGGACGAACCTATATTGCTTGATTCATAATTCTTTGGTTCTGTATTTTGTACTATAGAATGAGAATATCCAATCAAGAAATTACACCAGACCCGATTAGCTCATCTCCGATATACCAAGCAACGAACTGACCTTCCGTAATAGCGGATTGCTTATCCTCGAAATCAACATATAAACCTCCGTCAATTTTGTACAAAGTCGCTTTTTGTAAAGGTTGCCGGTAGCGGATACGTGCCATAACGGACATGGTTTCATCTATTTTCAAAGCCATATCGGTACGAACCCAATGCAGTTCTTCATCCGTTACAAAGAGTGTTCTTCGATAAAGACCGGGATGGGCTTTTCCTTGACCCGTATAGATCACATTTTCGTCAACATCGGTATCAATAACAAAAAGTGGTTCTTTCGTGCCTCCGACATCCAATCCCTTCCGTTGGCCTTTGGTAAAATAATGGGCCCCTTGATGCTCCCCTACAATTTTTCCATCCGCTATATGATATTGTGGCTTTTGAGCATAATAGGCCAACTCGTCAACCTTTTCCTTAAATTCCGGAATGGCAACCTGATAGTGACCGATGTCAGCGGGAACTTCTACTATGACCCCTTTCTTAGATTTCAGTTTTTGCTGTAAAAAATCGGGCAGTCTGACTTTTCCTATGAAACAAAGTCCTTGAGAATCTTTTTTGTCGGCAGTGATCAACGCATTTTCAGCAGCAATTCGTCGGACTTCCGGTTTATTTAATTCACCGATTGGAAAAAGCGTTTTGGATAATTGTTGTTGTGATAACTGACATAAAAAATAAGACTGGTCTTTATTACCATCTTTCCCTGCTAATAGTTGATAGTTTTCAGAACCATCCGAATCTGTCAAAACACCTTTCCGACAGTAGTGACCCGTAGCCACAAAATCGGCGCCGAGCTGTAATGCAATTTTCAAGAAAACATCGAACTTTATTTCCCGATTACAAAGCACATCGGGATTAGGGGTACGTCCTCGTTCATATTCCGCAAACATATAATCAACGATGCGCTCTTTATATTCAACGCTTAAATCAACAGTTTGGAAAGGGATACCTAGTTTTTCAGCCACAATAAGCGCATCGTTACTATCCTCTAACCACGGACATTCTTCAGAAATAGTCACGGAATCGTCGTGCCAGTTCTTCATAAACAGGCCAATGACCTCGTATCCCTGCTGCTTTAAAAGATAAGCTGCAACACTGGAATCTACACCGCCAGATAACCCGATTACCACCTTTCCTTTCATGCTCTAAATTTGTAGCACAAAAATAGGAAATTGCATAGTAATAAATTTATTTCACCTTTTAGTTGAGACACATTTGTTGAATAGTGTTAAACTTTTTTTTAAAAAGGTTAAACATTAATACGTTGTTCCTTATCTTTATAATGGGATTTTCAAAAATTGATAATCCTCTTAAATTTTTTAATCTTAATACAACGTTTATGAAAATCTTGAATTTAAAGTTTTTATCGTTTTTAACATTGATGTGTATAATGATAGTTTCGTGCAACAATGATGATGATAACGGTGTAACTCCGCCACCACCTACTACACCAGAGGCACCTACTCCAACTCCTGAGACGCCAGCAGAAGTAAATACTATTGCCGATGTAGCTATTGCCACTCCGGAATTATCAAGCTTAGTGGCTGCCTTACAAGAAGCGGATCTAGTTGGCACATTAGAAGGTGATGGACCTTTTACTGTTTTCGCACCAACCAATGAGGCCTTTTCAGCATTTCTTACTGAAGGTGGATTTGCAACGGTTGCAGATGTTCCCGATGAAGTATTAAGTCAGGTATTGCTAAACCATGTAATTTCAGGTTCAGCACTAGAATCTTCTGCACTTACTACATCTTACGTGAGTTCTTCTTCTACAGCAGGAGTAGACGGCAAGGCGTTGAGTCTGTTTGTCGATATTTCCGATGGTGTAAAAATTAATGGTTCAACTGTAACCAGCGCAGATGTCGAGGCATCAAATGGTGTAGTTCATATTGTGGACCAAGTTATTGGTTTGCCGAATATTGTTGATCATGCCCTTAACAATCCTGCGCTTTCTGAATTAGTAGGCGCTCTAACCGCTGATGACAATACCACGTATACTGACTTATTGAGTTCTGAGGATATAGCTTTTACTGTTTTTGCACCGGTTAATGAAGCTTTCACTGCTTTTGAAAATCCTGATAATAACGATATCAATAACGTTTTAGCTAATCATGTAATTTCTGGTGTTGCTTTTGCTGCTGGAGACTTGACTAATTCTTATTCAAATACTGCTGCTGTTAATGAAGATGGTGATGCTTTAAGTATCTATATTAATACTGATGATGGTGTAACATTAAACGGCGAAAGCAGCGTAGCCATTGCTGACATTGTCGCCACTAATGGAATTATACATGCGGTAGATACGGTAATTGATCTTCCGACTGTAGTTGACTTTGCTGTAGCCGATAGTGCAAATTTTTCTTCGCTCGTAGGAGCACTTACTGCTGAAGGTCAGCCTGATTTCGTTACTACATTGAGTACGCCATGGGGAACCGATCCTGCTCCATTTACTGTATTTGCACCTGTTAATTCAGCTTTCGATGCTTTGGAGGCCACCCCCGAAGGTGATGCACTCACAGCGGTTCTTCAACATCATGTAATTGCTGGTGCGAATGTAGTGTCAGGTGATTTAGTGAACGGTCTTGCCGCTGCCACCTTAGAGGGTGATGAAATCACGTTCTCGACTTCAGGTGACACATTTACGATTACAGACGGCTCCGGTAATCCTGGAACAAATTTTGTTTTAGCTGATGTACAAGCCATAAATGGCGTCGTACACGCTATAGATACAGTTTTGATTCCAGATACAACTAACTAGGAGTCGTATTAGGTTATTCTGAACTCAATTTTACTAAGTCAAAACCCCGTATATACGGGGTTTTGATTTTTATAGTACCTGTACATCTATCCTTTTCCCCTATCTTTCCCAATACACTATAAACTGGTTAGCGAAAAGAGCACAGTTCCAAATTGTAATTGTTTACTGATTTCAAAGAACTCAATTATTTACCAATTTTAAGCTTTTGATACGTACCTACCTTAATTTACTTAGAGTGCTTAAAGGCGTGCTCAATTTATTTTATAATCAGAGCACCTAAAGGATAATCCGTCATATCATTATAATAAAAGAGTGTACTATTAGATGGCTCTTATGGCTATACCCAATATTGAATTATCAAGGATATACTAGGGTAGTTAAGGCATAAAGTTGTCAGAAAGAGCAATGCCACTTCACTCTTACACTTTATAGTATCGGCCTGACGGTACTTTATCAATCATGTATCTCGGCAAGCGAGAACGATATAAGTGCATTTGTTTCCGCAAGTTATGACCGATTCTATTCAAACATCAAAATTTACTTACTTGACATACACTAAATCATTGTTTACAACTCGTTTTTTTTTCCATCCTAAATTATGTACATCTTTATAGTCCCAAATCTTACCAAACCAACCTAACTTCATGCTAGAAACCCTGTTCGCGAACAGGGTTTTTTAGTTTTTATGATTACTTAAATACCCTGTTTCAACTCTTATTACTAAAGTTCATCTTGTAATATTTTTACCTAATGCCAACTCCCCAAATAATCGACATTTTAGTATACCTCGTTTATATTGTTTAATTTTTTTATTTAAATTTTAAACAAATATTTCGATAATATATCAACTATTATCAATTCTCTATAGTACATGTGCAGCACATTACAGCTCCTAATCTACCAAAACCCTTAGTCTATGAATAACGGAGATTATGCTTAACTATAACTTACTAAGATTTCCTAGCTAGTCTAAATAGTTTGGTCAAAACTAGACTACCATCGATAATTTTAAAGGGGATGAAGAATTTGTTTTCCTTCATTTTTTTTCCAATAGAATGTTGGACATGACGTATTTCTATGGATAAAAAAACTTACAGAAAGGAAATTACCAATGCCTTCGCAAATTCTACTCTAAGTAAGGTTTAGGAATTCCTTTGTAAATGGGGATGCTCCAGAGTTGGGTTCCAGCATTATCTTAATCAATAATTGAGTCTGAAAATACAATACACAACATTTGTCGACCAAGAAGCAGTCGAAAATTTCGTAACCTTCCTAGGTTTTCAATTGACATACGCCCATACTCTAGAGGAGTATATTAATTCAAACGAAGAGCACGCTAATAAAATATCTAGGTAGGTTTTTGGATTAGCTTTAATATTATTCGGTGAACTGAAAGCCATAAACAACAAAATTGAGGTGCTTGACACACAGGAATCAGCCCTAGACAACTCGTATTTTTTTCAATCCCCTGTTATCATCATCTTTACAGTCCCAAATCTTACCAAACCAATCTAACTAATGCTAAAAACCCTAACATCACTGTTAGGGTTTTTTATTATAAAAGAATTTCGTATTCTGAATTATATTTCAAAATGAAAGAAGTAAAGGGTTTAAATCAAGTCAAAGCTAGTAGCTTTCAACAATACAGATTACCTTAAAGAAAGAGCGTTGGCAGTTACCTTTTACCAAGTTTTTTTTGTTCTTCGGCCTGCTCCATCATCTCACGCATTTTGCGTTGAAATTTGTTTTCCTTTTTTGGTTTCTTTTTATTCTCCTGAATTTGGGCATGAATTCGATCATTATCCAAAATGAAATTTTTGATGACCAGCATGATACCAATTGTAATAAGGTTCGATACGAAATAGTACAAACTCAGACCACTAGCATAATTATTAAAGAAAAATAGCATCATCAACGGCATGAGGTACATGATGAACTTCATATTTGGCATACCTGGTTGACTGGGCATATTCTGCCCTGTAGTCATCATCATATAGAAGAATATGGCTATCGATGCGAGTATAGGAAAAAGACTAACGTGATCTCCATAAAATGGAATCTCAAAAGGCAAGTTGGCCACAACATCATATGACGAAAGATCATCCGCCCAAAGAAAAGGTTTTTGTCGCAGGGCGAAAGACGTTGGAAAAAACATGAAAAGTGCGTAAAAAATTGGCATTTGTAATAATGCAGGTACACAGCCGCTCATAGGACTGACTCCCGCCTTACCGTAAAGCTTCATAGTCTCCTGCTGCTTTTTCATGGCATTGTCCTTATACTTTTCACCTAGTTCGGTGATTTCCGGCTTTAACACCTTCATCTTTGCTTGGGACAAATACGACTTGTAGGTTACCGGAGACATGACCAATCGTACCAGTATAGTCATAATCACAATGGCAATTCCATATGGCAGAAACGAACTTAAAACAGAATAGAAAGGAGTAAAGACGTACCGATTGATCCATCCGAAAATTCCCCAACCAAAGGGAATGGAATCGTCGAGCCCCAATTCTTCATATGTAGAGAGCACATCAACATCGGTCGGACCGTAATACCACTGCATGTTTTGAGAAATCTCGCCACCTTCGGCCGTCAAGGGAATAGTGGCAGCAAACTCCTTGGTGAAGCCTTGCTCCCTACTCTCATCTTCCACCAAATTCTTGGAGGTAAAATCAACACTCTTAAAATTATTCTTGTCCGCTAATATCGAACTGAAAAAATGTTGCCTAAAAGACAGCCATTTTACATCTTCACCCTTCTCATCATCATCACTGCTGATAGAAAGATAATCAATATCACCCCCATCGTTGTTATAGGTAAGTTCGGTATATCGATTTTCATACTCAACACTCTTGGAATGGCGTATTCCCTTTAGTTTCCAATTTAAATTAATCGGCTGACTACTATTGATTACACCATTAAGTCCTTGAGACCTCACGGTAAAATCAACCATATAATCATCCGGTTTCATTTCGTATCGGTACTCCAAAAAATTATCCGGACCCGCCTTTGCCTTCATGGTAAGCACTTGGTTACCATTAATCTCGCTCATGGAAGGTTCAAAAAATAAATCCTCGGTATTTAAATTACGATTATCAGAGGTAGAAAATTGCAAACCAAATGACGCATTGCCATCCCTAATGAGGTAAACGGGAATGGAATCATAAGTGTGATATTGTTTCATCCGCGCTTCGACAATCTGCCCCCCCTTGTTACTGATTTCCAAGTACACTAAATCGTTCTGTAATTTTGTGGTGCCCTCGGTAGGTTGCGTGAAACCAAAGGCTCCAATTTTACCTTTGTAATCGGCTAAGGCAGTAGAATCTTGAAGATTGATTTCTACAGCTTCAGGGGCAGCCTTCTCTTTAGGCAACTGTTGCTCCGCATCTTCTGACACTTGCTCCTGTTTTGCCTTTTCTGCCGCAGCCTCTTCCGGGGTGGGGCGGTTTTGGTAAAACATAAAAATGAGTATGCCAAATATCAGTACAAAACCGATGATAGAATTTATGTCGATTTTCTTTTCTTCCATTTAAATATAGTTTGACTATGGTCTATTCGTCAATTAACAAATATATGTCCAATTGTCCAGTCTATGTCAAACTGGCATAGGATTTAGCTTGAGACCTGTTGTGTTCTTTTTAATTTATGATCTAAGGCCGCCTTCACCAATCCGACGAATAAAGGATGCGGATTGGCTACGGTACTTTTATATTCAGGATGGTATTGAACCCCGATAAACCAAGGATGGTCAGCAAGTTCAATGATTTCAACCAAGCCAGTTTCTGTATTGATGCCCGAAGTACTCAATCCTGCATCTTCTAAGGTTTTTTTATAGGCACTGTTAAACTCATAGCGGTGGCGGTGGCGTTCCGATATGGAAGGGACCCCACCGTAAACTCTTTGTACTAGACTATTCTCGGAAAGTTCACAATCCCAAGCGCCAAGGCGCATTGTTCCACCTAGATTGACGACATCCTTCTGTTCTTCCATAAGACTTATCACGGGATCGGAGGTGCTCGCATCCATCTCGGTGGAATTGGCATCTTTCAATCCCAGTACATTACGGGCATATTCGATGACCGCCATTTGCATACCGAGACAGATTCCCAAGAAAGGTATTTTGTTTTCACGGGCATATTGTACCGCCCTAATTTTTCCGATAATGCCTCGCTTTCCGAAACCAGGGGCTACCACTACTCCATCTAAAAGGCTCAGTTTTTGGACCAGATTTTTTTCGGAAAGATGCTCGGAATGAATCGACCTAATATTTACCCGTACTTCATTTGCAGCGCCGGCATGAATAAAGGATTCCAATATGGATTTATACGAATCCTGTAACTCCACATACTTTCCGATGAGTCCTATATTGACCTCATGCTTCGGATTATTATGTCGGTTCAGAAACCCGTTCCATTGGGTAAGATCTGTTTCAGTGTTGTTCGGAAGACCCAATTTTTGCAGCACTACTGCGTCCAGACCTTCCTCCTGCATCAAAATCGGAACGTCATAAATTGTTGATGCATCAATGGACTGAATAACCGCTTCTCGTTTTACATTACAGAAAAGTGCGAGTTTATCTTTAAGCTCACTGGGTATTTCATGTTCGGTACGGCAAACTAGAATGTCGGCCTTTATACCACTTTCCATCAACGTCTTCACGGAATGCTGGGTTGGTTTCGTTTTCAGTTCACCTGCAGCGGAAAGAAAGGGTACCAATGTCAAATGGATAACTATAGCATTATTTTCGCCAAGTTCCCAAAGTAGCTGACGTACGGCTTCTATATAAGGTAAAGATTCAATATCGCCAACGGTTCCACCAATTTCGGTAATTACCATGTCATATTCGCCGCTATTACCTAGCAATTGCACACGGTGTTTAATTTCATTTGTAATATGGGGCACTACCTGAACCGTTTTGCCCAAGTACTCACCGCGCCGTTCCTTTTCGATCACACTTTGGTAGATACGGCCTGTGGTCACATTGTTGGCCTGGGAGGTACGTACATTCAAAAAGCGTTCGTAATGGCCAAGATCAAGATCGGTCTCCGCACCGTCATCAGTGACATAACATTCACCGTGTTCGTATGGATTCAGTGTTCCAGGATCAACATTGATATACGGGTCCAATTTTTGTATCGTGGTCTTGTAACCCCTTGCCTGCAACAGCTTGGCAAGTGATGCGGCAATGATGCCTTTACCTAGGGATGAAGTTACCCCTCCCGTAACGAAAATATATTTTGTATCTGACATGGTGGCTTTCTTGTTACGGGATGCAAAAGTACAAAAGGCAGAAAGAATTCAACCCAAACGCCTTGGAAAATCTTTTTGAATTTTTCGGATAAGCGTTTCGAGTCCGTTAACCTTAATTTCTAGGATAGATGCCATCAATTTCCCCAATTTTCCCTCCGGAAATCCCTTTTGCTTGAACCAGATGAGATAGGCTTCCGGAAGGTCGACCAGGTAGCGGTCTTTAAATCTTCCGAAAGGCATCCGGTAATGGGCGAGTTCAATAAGCTCTTCTCTATCCGGTGTTACATCCATACGTACCATAAAATTAATCATTATATTTAACGGGAGAATTTAATTTGACAAACATATAGATGGTAACTTTAAGCTTGAAATCATCGGAATGCCACTTCTATTTTTGAAATCATTTATACGAAATCCATTCATAATTAACTTTAAGCAGAACTTTCAAACCCTATATAATGAAACGAAGAACCTTTATAGGCACATCGGCCGCAGCGTCGGTCGGAATGCTGACCGCTCAAACCGGAAACGCTATGCCATCTAAAGAAAATAAGCCCTTGCAACTCAAGAATAATATCAACCACAGTGCCTGCTTTTGGTGCTATAACCCTATTCCGCTTGACGAATTTTTGGGGAATTTAAAAGAATTGGGGGTAATGGCAATCGACCTTGTGGGTCCTGAGGATTTTCCACTCCTAAAAAAGCATGGTATTCATGCATCTATGTGCTGGGGTGCCGGAATGGGTATCGAAAAAGGATGGAACGACCCTGAATTGCATGCCGAACTGATAGCAGATTATGAAAGGGTAATACCACTAGTAGCGGAAGCGGGCTATACCAATCTAATTTGTTTTAGTGGCAACCGAAACGGAATGGACGATCAAATCGGACTGCAAAATTGTGTTACCGGATTACAAAAAGTACTTCCTTTGGCCGAAAAACATGGTGTCGTACTTCAGATGGAATTATTGAATTCAAAAGTAAATCATAAAGACTACATGTGCGACCATTCGATGTGGGGCGTAGAACTATGTAAAGCTTTGGGTTCGGAAAATTTTAAGCTGCTCTACGATATCTATCATATGCAAATTATGGAAGGAGACATCATTCGCAATATTCAAGACTATCATCAATATTTCGGTCATTATCACACCGGCGGCAACCCTGGACGACATGAAATCGATGAGACCCAAGAACTATTCTATCCCGCAATAATGCAAGCGATAATCGCAACTGGCTTTAAAGGGCATGTAGCACAAGAATTCGTGCCATCTTGGGAAGATAAGATAAGCGCCTTAAAACAAGGGGTTACCATTTGTGACGTGTAAATGAGGCGAACTAATCATTTTCTTTTTTTTGTAAGGATGGAACATATTTAGGATAAAACAAAAAATCGTTATTATCGTTCAAGGATAATAACTTCACTAGTAAGGATGCAAAAAGTCTTGTTTCGGTCAGATTTTATGAAGATATTGCGGCGATAAATCCGCATTAAATTTCATCTAAAAATCAAGACACATGAAAGGTATATTTAAAGTTTTCGTATTAACGGCTGTGACACTAATTACGGCCCACTCCGTTTCCGCACAAGAATTTAGCAAAGGGACAAATGTTATCAATGCCGGTATCGGTCTGGGTGGTAATTTTTACTCTGCCGGACTTGGAAACTCATCACAAAGTTTGGGCATTAGTGCCAGTTATGAAAGGGGCATCTGGGAAACCGGAGACTTTGGTATCGTAAGTCTCGGAGGTTATTTGGGATATAAATCATATACCTCAAATCCGATATTTTTTGGCGGCGCTACTTCTAAGTACAGCTATACCATTCTCGGTGTACGCGGAGCATTTCATTATATCGGATTAGATGTTGACAATTTAGATGTGTATGGTGGTGCCATGGCATCTTTAAATATTGCTTCGTTTGACGATAATTATGACAATAATTTAGAAAGTAGGCCTAGTGCTACAATTTTCGTAGGGGGTCGATGGTACTTTACAGAGAAATTTGGGGTTTTTGCAGAAGTAGGTTATGGGGTCTCCATTTTGACTATTGGAGCTTCGTTTAGATTTTAAAAACAAAATTGTTTTCTACAAGAAGAACCGTTCTAATTTGAGTTTAGGACGGTTTTTTTATTCTGTACACTTGTTATTCATAGTCACAAAGAATATTCTTTTATTTATCAAAAAAGCCAAATTCAAATATCAGGGTTTAATGCAGATTCGATGTTTTGATTCCATAACAACTGTTGCTGAAAATCTTTTGAAAAGTCCGTCTCACGATCATATTTATTTTGATAAGAACGGAGTTCTAGTAGTATTTTTTTATAGATATCCTTTACTTCCTCCTTTACATTATCGGTAAAATTGAATGCTGCCAAACGCTTCCTGAATTTCCGTGCGTAAAGCTCCGCAATATCAAAGTGCAATTGTTCATGGCCAAGTATAAACGCATTGCAGACTTCTGGCCGGTACCAAGATTTTTTAGGCAAGAAAACACATTGAACTTCAATTGCTAAAATCTGCTGTGCCCCTTGTTTTGTTGAGGTAAATGAGTAACCAATGCCGGTAGCGGTCGTCGCAGCTGCCCATTCCGTTTTAAAATAACTTCCTTTAAAATCGGACCATTGCAGTTTTCGATCAGAACTCCACGGAATAGTTTCTTCTTCTTGAGAACATACCGAAACTGAAATCAATACAGAGCTAATTAGAAATGTATACCTCAACGTACCCAAGAGAACGTAATTATTTTTTCAATATCAGGGTGAAGGCTGTGTAATACAGGACAAGTATTTGCAATCCGTATTAGAATTTTACGATGTTTGTCGGAAATAGCACTGGGTAGACTAAGATTGGCTTCAATTTTAATTATTCTACGGGGGTCGGGAGCCATGTGTTTGGTGATTTCAACGCTCGAATCGGTCAAATCAATTTGCAAACTATTGGCCTTAATGCCCATCATGGTCAGCATACAGCTACCCAATGCTGTAGCTACCGTATCGGTAGGAGAAAAGGCCTGCCCAAGACCATTGTTGTCGGTTGGGGCATCGGTTTTAAAGGAATCACCCGAGCGAATATGCTCGCAGGTTGTTCGCAATTCCCCATTATACGTAATTTTTGAAGTTATCATTGACTTTTAGGTTATGAGTTAACGATTTGTTTAATGTCAAATCTTGCCAGTCATCTTTAGCAAACACACTGTTTTGGGCACTTATTTGGACCAATTATCAGTTGAACATAGACACTGTGATTACCGATTGCCATCGCAAAACCTACTTAACCTCAGTAATCCGTAAATCCTCAAATGTCATGATGTATGAGGATTGGTTAAAATAGCCTTGTTCATCATCTTTAACATAGTCAAATTTGTTTCCGGAATATTCGGTTTCCCCTACATATCTTGAAACTTCAATCAAGTCATTTTTATAGGCCAATTTCAACAATAGATCAAATGTAAGGTCAAATCCACGCACGGCATAGCGATCCGGCAGGCTCCCAAAACGTTTTTCATATCGCCTTGAAAAAGAATTACTCTCTGGCATCCGGTAAACCGAAGGATAGGTAAAACGAAGGTTGGATAGATGCGTACTTGATATCACATCGTTGTCAAAAGCCGGGGTCTTGTTCGTAGTGAACATTCGCAATTGCAATTTATCCCGTTCCTGCTCTTCAATATCAAGCAAGGCGTTCTGAAAGGAATTTAGAATGGATGAAACGCTAGCTACCAATTTAAAATTATTGGTTTCCACGAAAACCCAGTTCTCTACCTCATCTGTGAGATTTGCTTTCAAATCTTCGATTTTAATTCCAATATTTTTTTCTTCTTCAATGACTTGGGTCACTTTAGCATCTGGAAACCTTGATAAAATAGAATCTCTTGCTACGATGTTGGTGGAATCTGCTATTATGATAACATTTTGACCCTCATATTTTTCTTCAGCAAAATCGAGAATACGCTCACGTAAGACTGCGTTTGACGTATATGAATAAAAAACATTTGAAAGACTGAGATCACTGTCTGCGGGTACAGGTGCGATAACCGGGATCTGGTTGCTTTTGCCCCTAACGGCCGTCTCTTTGAGCGAGGCCAAATCCAAAGGCCCTATAATGGCGCTCACCGTATTTAAATTTTCCTTTTGAAGGATTTCCTTCGTTTTGGCAAGGCTCAATTGGTTATCATATGTTTTTACATCGACCGATACCCCAAGATCTGCTATCGAGTCAAGAGCAATCAAAGCACCTGAGTACAAGCCTAGACTATACTTTAAACTATTTCTTTTTTCAATAATATCACTAACTTCCTCCTTATCTGACAAATTCAATTTATCTAGACGAAAAGGAAACATAAAGATAACTTTTGGCTGGTTCTTTATATCAACACTGTCCGCCAAATTGATTTTATCCAATACCAAAGCATTCCGTACCTCAAAATCCCCTTTTTGATCTTTGGGCAATTTTAAGACCATACCCGCCCTTAGACCATCGCTCAAATTCGGATTCAATTCCAACAATTCTTTATAGTCGAGGCCTAGTTTCCGGGTTAGTGAAAATACCGTCTGTTTTGGCTTGACCTCATAGAAATTAAAATTATCGGTATTCACTTCTCCGGCGTCTATTTTGACTTGCGGAATACGTATGACCATACCTTCTTTTAGCCCCCCCTTATCGGTAATCTCAGGATTAAGACGCACAATCTCGTCAGACTTTACACCGAACTTTTGTTCCAATTGATAGAAATTCATCTTGGGGGGTACGGTGTACGAAAGATAAAGCTGTGTTTTCTGATTTTCAAGACTGCTACCGGCAGGTCTAGGCATTTTTAACTCTTGACCCACCGCCAAATAGTTGGAAGATGATGTTAGCTCAGGATTTAAGGTTAGCATACTGTCAATAGTAATACCATATTTATTGGCAATACTCCATCGTGTCTCCTTAGATGCAACGGTGTAGGTTTCAAAATCTTCATCGTTCAGAGCGACCTGTTCAGTCTTGGTTCTACGATATTGGGGAATTTTCAGGTTCATATTCCTACTCAACTGCGAAGAATATAGTTCGGTATTGTATTTTTTGATCTCGTCTTCAGTAATTCGAAAACGTTGGGCTATACCATATAAGGTTTCCCGTTTTCTTACTCTATGCGACGTAAAACTTATAGGCTCTTCGCTTTGGATTACGCTATCTTTCGAAGCTGATGATATTCCTGTTTGTTTTGCATTAGAGGGCTTTGCTCCCCTTGGAATTACAAGAACAGTATTGGGCTTCAAAGTAGTGCCTTCCCCAATTTCTTTATTATAGCTAAGGATAGTAGCCGTGTCAACGTTATATTGTCTTGAAATACTGGTCAAGGTCTCACCTTGTTTAACAGCATGGGTCGTGAACTTCTGCGCCTTGCAACTTGACAAAGCAATTGTGAATAACGATACTATAATTAGATGTTTGAAATATCGGTGCATTGAATAAATAATAAGTACTATATTAATTTTTTTTTGGTTACTCCCACTCTATCGTCGCCGGCGGTTTCGAACTGATATCGTAAACCACTCTATTCACTCCCGGCACTTTATTAATTATATCGTTGGACACCTTTTGCAAAAACTCATAGGGCAAGTTGACCCAATCAGCCGTCATACCATCTGTACTTTCAACAGCCCGTAAAGCTACACATTTTTCGTAGGTTCTTTCATCGCCCATGACCCCAACGCTATTTACGGGTAAAAGCATGGCTCCGGCCTGCCAAACCGTATCGTAGAGATCCCAATCGCGCAAACCTTTAATAAAAATGTAATCTACTTCTTGAAGAATGGCCACTTTTTCTCGAGTGATATCACCGAGAATTCGAATCGCCAAACCGGGTCCCGGAAAGGGATGCCTTCCCAAGCGTTCATCTTCGATGGCCATGCTTTTTCCTACCCTGCGTACCTCATCTTTAAATAGCATTTTCAGTGGCTCTACCACTTTTAATTTCATAAAATCCGGTAACCCACCAACATTGTGATGGCTTTTTATGGTTGCGGATGGTCCGCCATTGACCGAAACCGACTCAATAACATCAGGATAAATAGTTCCTTGGGCCAACCATTTGGCATCATCAACCAAATGGGCTTCATCGTCAAAAACTTCTATGAACACCCTACCAATAATTTTTCGTTTCTTTTCGGGATCGCTTTCTCCCTCCAAAGCATTCAAGAAACGATCGGAAGCATCTACGCCTTTGACATTAAGGCCCATATGCTCATATTGGTCAAGTACTTCTTCAAACTCGTTTTTCCGCAACAATCCATTATTGACAAAGATACAGTGCAAATGTTTTCCTATGGCCTTATGCAAAAGCACAGCAGCAACTGTCGAGTCAACCCCTCCAGATAGGCCCAGAATAACTTTATCCTCTCCTATTTTCTGTCTTAACTCGGCAACAGTGACATCCACAAAGGCATCCGGTGTCCATGTTTGTTCTAGTCCCGCAATGTTGATTAGAAAGTTTTCAAGTAGCTTCTTTCCGTCTTTGGTATGATAAACTTCTGGATGAAATTGAATACCATAAGTATCCTCGCCCTCAATTTTATAGGCCGCATATTCTACATCATGGGTACTAGCAAGTACAGAGGCATTTTCCGGAAGTTTTTTAATAGTATCGCTATGGCTCATCCACACCTGGCTGCCTTTGGAAATGGAATTGAAGAAAGGCTCAGCGGATTTGATATACGATAGGTTGGCTCTTCCATACTCCCTAGTGTTTGATTTTTCAACACTACCCCCATTAAAATGCACCAAGTACTGCGCGCCATAACATACGGCCAGTAATGGTTTTTTACCTTTAATTTTTGAAAGGTCGGGATGCGGTGCATCTTCCGCCCGCACAGAAAAGGGAGAACCCGATAGAATTACCGCTTTATAGCTTGAAAGGTCTTCGGGTAGCTTATTATACGGCTTTATCTCACAGTAAATATTCAATTCACGTACACGCCTAGCTATTAGCTGAGTATACTGTGAACCGAAATCAAGAATCAGGACATTATTTTGCATGCGCAAAAATAGGTAATTACGGATTTTTGGGAAGGGTCTTTTTACATATTTATAACCAAATTTCAACATGAGGCGCAAGCTGAAGGCAACCCGTTAAAATCGTCAAGGATTTCTAGCGTTAAAATCAATAAAATTTCAGCCCAAATTTTGGAATAAAAATGATTTACAGAGCAACATCTTTCCCAGTTTCAGAAATCAAAAGATAAAAATATGTATTTAAACCAGTGGGAATTGGAAATACTTAAAACAAAAATTTTTAGTTTAATTAATAACATATAAGTTACTGGTAACATGCAAATTGCAATCCTTCCTACAAAGCGTTAAAAGTACTTATATGGAGTAACTTATACATGAATTTGCAGATATAAGCCTTACAGAAATTTAATTCTATTATGGTATCATATATACTTGACTTAAACCTTTTCATTACAAATATAGGATTGATTATTCATTGGCTATATGACTCTATTGAAATGTTCATTAGGGTTCTATAAATTACATTAAAGTAATTCGTCTATAAATTAAAAGCTTATCCCACTATACTCAAATCATCATAAATTCATTACATTCTAATGATAAATAAGTCCACCCCTTTTAAAGAAAAAAAATTTAAATATTCCTTTTGTCGATGACAAATGATAGTTTACTAATCCAACCCTACCTATCCAATTTTGAATGGTAAATATTGTTATTGATGGCAATAATTTCCATGATTGCATCTTCCGTATATCGACAAGCTTATTTCAATCGAAAAACCTAAAGATACTTTTACCAAATGCAAACATTTGAACTAACAATGGATGTATAAAACGTGGGAGCGAAATAAAATCTTAGAAAACAGATAAATTTAATTCTTGTTATTTTTCTCAAAAAAACTCCAGCAAGAAAGGCAATAGTGTAGATTTTAGTGTTCGATTAATTTTGAAAAAGGAGTTTACCCCAGCTTTGAGCATTTTTAATGGGAAGCTATGTTATCAACAATTAAAATTAATTTACGAACGGGGAGAAAGTCAAAGCTTAAAGACTATATAAATCTATACCAACGATAGCATCTTGAAGCCATGTCTTTTAGAATTCCTAAGTCAGCTTATTACTTTTGTTACAAATACGCCAGAAAGTGGAATATATGAGGTTGTGGATATGGGATTAATAGGATAGCGGATGTGGTAGCTAAATTTATATAGATTACTAAAACTTTAATTTTAAATACATATAGTTATAATATCTAGCTTTTAAAATCAATACCAACACCGGTAAAATTTATGATGGAAAACCAGTTAACATCAATTCTGAATCCATGAGATAGAACAAATAACCATGAAATTAAAGGAAGCTTAATAAAAAATGAAGTCCGGGCTACCAAACCCGGACTTCTCATCAAAATCAAAAAAACCAACCTAAACACATAAACTCTTTACTTCTTTTTCAATGCAATTTTTTTATATAACAATGCACTATT
This sequence comes from Pricia antarctica, assembly GCA_011050085.1. Taxonomy (GTDB): domain Bacteria; phylum Bacteroidota; class Bacteroidia; order Flavobacteriales; family Flavobacteriaceae; genus Pricia; species Pricia antarctica_A. Next base: position 76,178 of record DRGL01000036.1, read on the forward strand.
TAATTACCCTACTTCACTTTTGGACTTTTTTGCAAATTTCTTTTATAGTGGGTAATAAATATTCAAATCACATTACCAATATGGAAAAAATAATTTCATAACTAATTGTTTATCAATAAGTAGTGCTTTTAAAAAATCCAAATTAGAATATTTACTTTCAGGCGACATATGTTAGTACTGTTCACAGATATTGATTACCGCGAAACCTTGGCCTATCTTTACAAAAGCAATGATTCAAAATAATATGACCGAAACCTTTTTTACGGAACTAGAACTTGAACTAAGAAAGGGGACATCCAAAAAAGGACACCCGTTTCGTTACTTTACATTGGCAACTATAGGCCAAGGCAACATCGCAAGACTGCGTACGGTTGTGCTAAGAAGGGTATCCGAAGATTTCAAATTGATTTTTTATACAGATAGAAGGTCAAAGAAAATTGAGCATATCAAAGAGAATAGCAAAGTCAGTCTCTTGTTTTATCACCCCAAACAACTTTTACAATTAAAAATTGAAGGTAAGGCCGAAATTATATCCGATTCCGAAGCGCTGCAAAAATATTGGAGTGGAGTTCAGCCAACAAGTCGAAAGGACTATACGACGAGTAACGCCCCCGGAACTCCTATATCCAATCCTGATACTGTAGAATATCTTGAGGATAAGAATTACTTCACCATCATCGAAGTCACGCTATCAAAAATCGAATATTTGAAATTGAAAAGGCCGAACCATCTGCGTATTTTATTTTCAAAAGGAGATGGTGACTGGGATGGGGAGTTTTTGGTGCCTTGATGGCATAGTCAAATATCAAACTTTACATTGATGACTAAGAAAATCGAGGATTTCAGGCTTTCTTCCATTTCCAAACTTCGTTAATCAAAATTCAGTATTTCTCTTAAAACTTTGGTTTTTGAACGAAAAAACTTACCATCCGACCTCTGAATATACCAAACCTTCACCCGTTAGCGTTGGGTTTTTACGGCTTTAATTGTTTTGCAACTGATAAGGCCTCAAACCTTTAAGCTACAAAACCCATGTCGAATCCCATTACCCCCAAGCTTTTTCTTGACGGCGAAGACTTTCTGCCCAATCACGGCTATAGTGCTAGGGTCGAACAATCCCTCGGCGGGCACAGCAGCTTCAGCATCTCCTTTCCAGCTAACGCAACCGAAACCTATGCCGGCGCACTGATGGAGAACACCATTGGGTTCATCGGCAAGCGTATGTCAATAAGCCTCGATGACGGGGCTATGGAATACACCGGTCTGGTCACCTCTGTCGATTTGCAAAAAGGTATGGGCGCAGGGGGCATAATGGTTGTTTCTGGACAAGGACCCTCAGTTCTATTGGCAAATTCGGTGCAGTGCCTCAGTTACCCAGAGGGAACTATGCTATCTCAAGTGGTTTCCGCTACAATAGAGGGCCATTCCACTGAAATACTTAGCGCCGTTATGGGCTCAGGCACTGATATTGCGCTACCCTACACCGTTCAGTACAATGAGACCGACTTTTCATTTTTACAGCGGCTGTGTCGACGCTACGGCCTCTGGTTTTACCACAACGGACAAGACTATTGCATCGGGCGGAGCGGCGGTGAACGAATAGAGGGTACCTACGGTGTTGACGTCACTTCTTTCAACCTTTCTACCTCCTTACGTGAGAGCGTTCCAGAATTCAGCGGCCATGACTGGATGAACGATACCCTTTTCGAAACACCCTCGTCCTCGGCATCACCGAAGTCGGGACATCCCTATTTCGACCGAGTGAAACAAGAATCGAACCTAAATTTTTCCAAAAAGGGAAATTACGACTACACCTCCGGCCAACACGAGTTCAGTCGACAGGACGGCATGGATGCTGCTGCCAAAGTTAGTGCCCTAAGCGCTACCGCAAATATGATAACCGCTTCGGGTGTCTCAGGGCTCGTGAACCTTCGCATCGGGGACATCCTTGCCCTTGAAGGAATCGATTTCTCCGACGCCTCCGAAAGGCACATCTTCGGTAGTTACGATATCACCAAAATAACGCACAGCTTCGACCACAGCGGGCAATATCAAAACCGTTTCGAGGCGGTTACAGCGGACACCGAGCATCCGCCATCTTCCGACTTTTCAGCTGCGCCAAGCGCTGTCGACCAGCGCGGACTTGTGATTGACAACATTGACCCCGAAGGGCTGGGTCGCGTCAAGGTCCAGTTTCCTTGGCAAAAACAAATAAGCCAGTCTACGCCTTGGATAAAGATGTCGACCCCATACGGCGGAAGTGGTAGAGGCTTCTACTTCATCCCCGAGAAGGGCGAGGAAGTGCTGGTAGGCTTTGAGGGCATGAACCCTGAGAAACCGTATGTAGTCGGTGGCGGGTACAGTGCTTCCGCCAAAAGTGGGTTCGCCGACAGTGAGAACAATATCAAAGCCATCAGAACACGAAGTGGCCATACCATTGAACTAAACGATACGGAGGGCGGGGAAATGATTACCATCAACGATAAGGAAGGTAATAGCATTCACATCAACACTTCTAAAGGAAAAATGGTGTTTACCGCAAATGGCGATATGGAGTTTAATGCGAAGAACGTACGATTTAATGTTCAGGAGGATATGGATTTGGAAATTGGGGGGAATAAAACTGAAAATATTTCAGGAAAGATTGAGATTTCTGCAGAAAATAGTATTGAGAACGTAGATAAATCAAAGAGAATACATATTGGCAAAAAATTGGAGCAAGTTTCGGGTGAGCTAATCGTAAAAACAACACAAGGTAAAATGTTGTTCGATGGTAAGGGCAAGGTAGCCCTTCAGAGTAAAGAGAAAGTGTCCTACGGACGATAAACAATCGATATGCAAAGATTCTATGTAGTTGAAAAAGCAAAATTGCAGTGCACATTTGGAACTTCCCTTGGTAAACTCGTTGTAACATCCCAACGAAAACTAGAGATAAAGGGCAAACTTCAGGCCACTCAAAAAGATAAGCAACTAGAGCCACCCTTTTTTGGTAGTTGTACCTGTAAATCTTCTAATCCACCGTGCTCACCAGCTTTACAGGAGTGGCAAGTACCAGGCAGGAAGGCGGGTATCGAAACAGATGCATTTATAATGGATGATTCTAGTATCCAATGTGGTCAGGGCGGTATTGTAACCGTAGTTGACGCCAATCAAGATTTAGTTTCTACGGGTGAAGAGGAATTTGAACTGGATAAAATATTACCAAAATTCGAAGGGGAAATCATTTTTGTGAACGGGTATCTGAGCAATCCGAAGATGAATACCGAGTCTCATTACAATGCATTAATGGGTAAAAATCCGGATGAACCGGATAGTGGTGCGCTTACAGGTGAAAATACAAATGAACATGACCGGACACATGCTGATGACGTATACACCGCAGACAAACACAACCATCGCACTAAAAGGGACAAATGGCAGAAGTTGTGGGAAGATGAAATCAAAACGCGACTTTGGCAACCATTAAGTCCTTTAATTCGATTTAGCTACACGCCAGAAGAGAAATTTCAGGGATATTGGAATACAAAGACCAATAAAATGAAAGGCACGGAGCTTTATGCAAAACATTTCAATGCCATAGGCAACGAACACTTTATAAACGGATCACATGGATTGGGATCCAACGCAGCACACCGCATTGACCATGGTATAGCTCAAGGCTATAGCTGGGCAAAAAAAACTTGGAATATCAAAGCATTTGAGCAAATAGAGGAAGGTAAAGGGGAAAATCCGTATATCGAAACATTTTCGCCTGCTTACAAACCAGTAACCGTAGTTGGACACAGTCAAGGGGCCGCTATGGCAGCAGGGGTAGCCATTGGAATTTTAAAATATGCCGCCGACATGGGTTATAAGAAAGCACCCTTGAACATAATATTTCTAGGAGTTCACCAACCTAAGAATCTGACTGGCAATGAATACGAGCAGTTATATAATTACAAAACGAAATATCTCGAAGTAAATAATTTTTACCTTAAACTTTTAGGTGAGAAAGAAAAGACGGGAAGAGAATATTTAAACAGTATCTCTGACCTCTTTAATCCCAAGTATCACAAACTAAAAAACGAAAGAGGTATTTACGAGCATTTGAAGAAAATAGTAGGGAATTGGCCCGCATTCAAAGATAGATGTGTACAGTTTACCTTTGCGAACGATCGCGGAGACCTTGTATTAAGAGATGGTGATATACCCGGTATAGATAGTGCCTGTGATCCAAAGGGCGATACTACCTTGTACAGCGTAGAGTTCTTCTCAAAACGGATTCAGATACCGTCAAAATATGAGACCGATCAAGATAAGCTTGTAGTAGACCTATCAAACGAAGAATCAGGTATTGAAGGTTTCATCGTCATTCCGCCTTACATTGCCAACCGTAGATTCGATTTTGATGCTCTGGAAAAAAAGGATAATCCTTCTAGAGAAGAAAAAGAGAATGGTGTGGAATGGGGCGATTACAAGAGTGTCTGTATTCAATGGGGTATCGCAATGGCTAAGTATAAAAAATTGAAAAAAGAATATGTGAAAATGGCTGAAGATAATTGGCACGTTCCCGATTACAATAGAGATACCAATATATTATTTAAGAATTTGGCGCATTTGAAGGTTGATTGGGAGTATATCCAGACCGCTAGATGGTATGCCCCAATGCAGGCGGCAGATCTTTATGCCCATTTCAGTCCCGTAGGATTGATTAACCACAAAAAAATATTATCCGATTTCGTGAATTATTGTGATGATAATGTAGGAACTACTGAAAGTATCTGGGAAAGAATTAAGAAGGTTGGGAACAACAAATTTTATCGGATAGCGATAGCAGAAAATGTCGATTTAAAAAAAGATAAGGATAACTTAAATAAAAGAATAGATGATAAAGCTGAAGTAGAAAGGAAATTGAAAATAAAATTAATAGATACATCAATAGCAGATACGCAATACATCAAAAACGTAGTTGATGCATTTGTAAAAGGAAATAAAGCCGCATTAGAGAAAGTTTATAAAGAACCGCTTAAGTTAAATGTTGGGATGAAGGTTATAACAAAGGAAAAAATTAAAAAAGTTATCCATCAAAAAAAAGTAGGAATGACTAAGGAGAAAAGTATAAAAATAGACAAAACTCAAGTTAAACAAAACAAATTGTTTTAATATGAGATTTAGAAAATTTTGGATTTTAATTGTCATTTCTAATCTATTATTTAATGTAATGTGCAATCTGAGAAAAGATTATAACAGCCATCAAGAGCTTCACAAACATGATGGTACTAAGAATTATGAAGTATCTTCTATTTTCAAAAAAGAGTTCGAGATTTTAGAATTATATCTTGATACCGTATCTAAGCAACTAAATATAGCGGGCAGAACAAACCCTATATATACCGATGAAATAGAAGGCGGAAGAAAAAAAATTTCCGCTTTAGGTGAGGTATTAGACAATGGACCGGGATACCATGCTTTGAAGGACGGAACTTTAGAATATTACGATAGTTACTTCAACTGGATTATTAATGGTGATAAGTCGGAATATGGCTTTAAAAACCCATTAAACGAAAATGAACAAAAGGATTCGGAAATATGGCTTGAAAAATTTCTAAAACTTTATAATCAGGCCACTTATATCTATGAATCGGCTTGGAACTATCGTTTTAAAGTTTCTGACATTTGGTACAAAATGGACTACAATCAAGATATTGTCAACGACGAATTTGTGAAAAAACACCCCCCAATAGAAAACAAAGACGTCCGCCTTCTGGAACTCCGCGACCTGAGGTCTGGTAAAATGGATAAGGATACCACGCTGGTAAATATCATCGGCTATCAAGAGACCGACAGTGAGGACGGTGGCTGGTTCAACCCTATATCCTACTCGGCAGGCAACTATTTTATCGAATTGTATATGCCCTTGGGCGATACCATTAAAATAAAACGCCACGGTAGTATGGGTATCAACATGCAGTTCTATAAAATGCCGGTCACCCAGGGCGGCCGAAATGATGTCGTTTTTATCGTGCAGGAACCCAACGAAATGTATCCGGATAAAGAATTTGGAGGCATGTATGTGGTCAGGCCAAGAAATCAGGAACAGGAAGAATACGGCATCCACAAAAGCAGTTTCGACAGTTTCTCAAGCGAATATGGCTCCGGCAAAGCAAATATCGATATGGAGACTACGTTTCTAAGACCAATGAAGGATTAAGAAGGGACTTAGATTACGGCTACCTGATTATTGGATTTTGGAGTCGGCCCATCCTGATGGGACTTAAGCGACCGTTTCAACGCAGTACCGTTCGAAAAAACAAATGAAAAATTAGATGAGACCCTTTTTGATCTTTCTGTTGCTACTGAACCTGATGGCCAGTAAAGAATCCTTCGAGCGAATCAATCTAAAATCAACACCGAACACCCTAATGAGATTGACGATTGCGGAGTCTTATATAATGGCCAAAGACTAGAATTCGGCATCCCCCTAGAGGAATGGGAGGCAAATCTGGGCAGCAGCAGCCATCAAGGCTGAGTAGAATACGGAATAAATTTGGATTTGGCGTAATTCTTACTAGAATTAACCTTCAATATCCAAGAGACGAAGGTGACCAGGTGGTTGAAAAATTCTTGATATTCTTTCAAAACTGGGAAGATTGGAGACCTAAATTATTCAATCCCGCCAAACCCGAAACCTATCCCGAAAGCACTTTTAAGGATGCCATCACGCTGGACAGCGCCCTCATTACCCTCGGAATGGGCTATAGCGAGATACAGTAGCGCCTCGACGAGACGGGCAGATTAGAGAAACTGGTAATCAACGACGATGTCAGAAGGGGCGCCGACCCGTACATCCATGACGGCGTACCTGGAAAATATAGCCGGCCGACTCTAGGCTTTTTGTGAATTATATTCCTAGATTAAATTAGTATTTAAAAGTTGCCTAGGATTTATCGAAATAGGCTTCGGAATTTATTCTTCCCGTACTGTATTTATCCTAATAATGGTCATAACAGCATCTTTCTCCAAAATTTAGACTAGCGTTTCCCAAAAATGAAATGCTTACACCTTACCGTTTTCTATGGCACTTCTAATAACTACATGATCACCGATATTCACAATACCATTTGATAGGGGAATAAGGTCGATACCGAAGCTTATCGCCTGATTAGCCGACCTCCGCATTTTTGCGAGGGTTGCGAGTGGCTCTACATCTGGATTTTTAAGGGTAGTTTCAGGATCTATAGTTGTGAAAATACATCTTTCGGTAGGTTTATGTAATTTAAGGAAGCATCCATTAATATTAATTTCCGTCCAATAGTCTTCCTCGAAAGGTTCGTCCGCTTCAACAACAATGTTAGGCCTAAAATTTTGAGGCCCTACCTTATCCTTTAATTTAGAATTTAGGTAAGCCAAAGTTTTCAAATTGATAAGATGAACAGGCGCGGAATCTACATACTTAGCGGAAAATTCCCGCGTTTTCAATGCCTTCCCCGATAATGTATCAGAATCGTTGAAAATGGCAATTAATCTAAAATCCCCATTTAGCACTTTTGATATCCATTGAGACCCACCGCTTTCTAGAACCGCACCGCCCACTTGTTGCCCGAATAGCTTTGCGATTATATGAGTACGATTTAAATTTAGGTCAATAGCAATGTTTTCTTGACCAGGTGATTTTAAATGGAGAAAATTCTTGTTTATTTCAGAACCAACCCGCAACAATTCAGGATACTCCCTACCGGTTACTATTTTATTATTGCTATTGATTACTGCTACCTTGCGATCGTTGATTAATCCCGCAAATCCGATCTCAGCACTTGCTAACCTATTGCCCCTTGAAGATTTTAAGGGATATTCGTAAATATCTGTTACTTGTATAGCCAAGGCAATTTATTTTAAAGTTCATTATCATCGAACAACTCGGTCATATTCTCGATATCGGCAACGAAGCTTGTTTTTTCTTCCGCTGCCAAAACCCACGACTCTACCAGTATTTTGGAAGTAGCGCTACAGGCCTGAAGTCCGTATGAATATGGACGAATACCCGAGGTATGCGTAAATGTAATATCCATTATAGTATCATTTGGCGTTCCGTCTTTGCCAATGATTCGATAAGAGGCATCAACATCTATGCCACCAGTATACATATAATTTTGTTTTTCGTCCTTAAAAATCGCGTCGTCGCCCAAGATTTCCTGAAGCTTTTGAAGGCTTTTTTCTTCCATTATTTTTGCCCTGGCCTTGCGTAAATTTCCGGAACGCACTAGTGAAACAAATGGAAAATCATCTAACTGCATATTCTTTTGGCCTGCGCAGTTAATAAACATGGTGTATTGAACTATTTTTGACGAACCATCTTTTGCGTCGACCTTGATTGCTGTTTTACCTTCATCCGAAGCATCCTCCTGAACCTCTACCCTGCCAGACATCAGTTCAATGCAGCCAGCGTCGTGAAGCGCTAAAAGAATATCGGCCGAGGAAAGTGGTAATGCCGCAATCACGTTCATTAGGAAAGACATAACCTCCTTTTTAAAAAAAAGATAATCCTCGGCGGTCAAGAGCTCGGCGTGAAAATTTAGGCAGTACATTAAATCATCCAATGTCTCTTTCCAGTGTATCGGTCTTTTGTATAGTACAGAATCACGGGCAGTAACCATTTCCTTCTTCATCCCTTCGAACGAATCGGAATATTCATGGTCGTTAGTCATCATATGTACAAAATCACCGAATTTAAATGTATTCTTTTTTAATGCCGAGGCCATTTTCTCTAGTCCATCCTTTTCAAAAGCCTCGATTAATGCGTTTCGACAAACCGTATCAAAAAACGTATCTATTCTCAAAAAGCCATTTGTATCCAAAATTGATAACATTTCAATTCTATCGGTATGCCGATAAATTTTACGCATCGGTTCTTCCTGTTCGTATTGCAAATGGGGGAGCCATCCTTCTGCGGAATGCATAACGACCTTGAAATTTGGCGCTTCGCTATTAAGTTCGAATTGCAGCTTTCCCTTCATTTTTTTAAAAGTTCCGTGACGGTGCGCAAGGGAAGTAACTACATCAAAAGCGCTCAACGAAGCTCCTAGTGTGCCTATCGCGAAATTATACATCTCGCCAACTTCAGGTACTATTTTCTGTATAGGCCAGGGGGAGCCGTAATATCCATTTTTCGGTCTATCTTCTTCTTTCCAAGCATGCCCGGTAGCTATAACGACTTTAGAAAAAGTGTACCGAATTTCATTATCGCACTTCAATAGAACATCTTTACTGTCTCGAACAACTTCGATATCCTGTACCTCTACCCCAATCATTTGAACAACAGGAATGCCCGCAGATTCCAACTTGTGGACAAGGGTTTGATATTGCTGTTGTAAATAAAAGCCCAACGCCAATCTACTATATACCTCCGAATCGTCAATTGGAAACTCTATAACATTCAATTTCGAAAGAAAAGATTCATCTTGTTCACGCAACCAGTCACCAAGGCTTTTAGGTAGCTCTGGAATCTCCTCGGAAGAGATGTTGGCAAGGTTATACACATCGGTGGTTTCAGGACTATAAGGCATTCCTGTACCCATATATCCTCCTTTTTCGAATATAGTTATACTATGAATATGGTTTCGGAGTACCGTAAGATTATCCTCGATGTGCTTCAAAAGATATATAGCGGTAGCGCCCGAACCAATAAGTGCTAATTTATTTTGCTCCATGATTAGAGGTCGGATTTAAATGTCAAAAGTAGATAAGTGTCCTAATGTAAATCAGATATTGGCCTAATAGTATTAGCCTTAACACTTAAATTTTGACCTCCTACGCTTGTTAGACCATCAACTTATATTTACTCTTAATCGAAGGCTAGCATTCATTAATCGGAAAATTAAGTCAACAGCATCCGATTTGAACTCCATAAAAAAAGAATAGGGATTATACGTTTCATATCTGCAACACTATTTAAAAGTAGCTATACAAGTATTTAAAGTATTTCCTAAAAGTCATTTATCTAAATAAAGCGAGCCCTTACGCCATTGTATCTAAAATCGCAACGATATCCTCTTCCGTAGTATCGGGATTAATAAAGCAAAACCGCGCTACGGTCTCAGCGGTGTCACGTTGTTTCCATTTGGTGGGGGTAACCAAGGCAAATCCTTCCCGTTGATTTTTATAGGTCCAATCGCGATAATCTTCCGGTGTCCAGCCCTTGCGCCGGAAAAGCACACAGGAAAGGCTCGGCTCACGCACCAACTCTACAAGTGGGTTTTCGGAAATGAGCCTTCCGGCCAGATTAGCTAGCGTAATGCCCCGCTCTACCGCCCATTTATATTTGTCAGTACCATGCGTAGCCAATGAGAACCATAAAGGCATACCCCGTACCCGACGTGTTAATTGAATCTGATAATCGGAAGGGTTGAAACCATTTGCGCCTTCGTCCTTAAATATATCGAGATAAGACCCCTCTTGAGCATGAGCATTTTTGGCGAGTTCTGGATTCTTGTAAATTACCGCACCACAGTCGTAGGGAGAAAATAGCCATTTATGCGGATCTATGGTAATACTATCGGCTCTTTCGATACCGTTGAACAGATGCCGCACAGAATCGGCGGCCAAAGCGCCACCTCCATAGGCTGCATCTACATGAAACCATAGCTTTTCAGATTCGCAGATTTCAGCAATTCCAGCAAGACCATCGATAATTCCTGCATTCGTAGTGCCGCCGGTAGCGACCACGGCAAAGAGCCGTTGTCGTTGATCGGAATCTAAAGTTTTTATTTTTTTTCGAAGGTCATCTCCAGACATTGCATCTTCAGTTTCGATCAAAAGCAAATCGACATCGATTACCTTGGCCATAGCTTTTACGGAAGAATGGGCACCAACGGAGGTGATGATGAGTCCCTTTCTATTTTGATACTCAGGATTTTTGCGCCAGTATTCACGTGCGGCCACCAAAGCAGAAAGATTGGCTGCGGTGCCACCACTGGTAAAAACGCCTGAAGCAGGCTCGGGAAGACCCGTTAACGATACCAGCCACTTCATGGCCTCGTTCTCACAGTAAATCCCTCCGGCACCTTCCATCCAATAGGCACCATGAATGCTCGAGGCCGCAGTCACAAGGTCAAACATTATTGCAGCTCGGGTCGGGGCTGCGGGTACGAATGCCAAATGTCTTGGATGGTCTATTGGAACGGTGGCCTTGACCAATACATCCCTAAAAAGCTTGAATGCCTTTTCACCACCTATGCCTGTATCGGTTATCGTCTCGCCCACCAACCTTCGCAACTCCTCCTCTTTTTTTGGACTGCCTATCTCCAAAGAACTATTGGTAATACGATGAATAGCATACTTCATGACGTCTAAGGTCATTTCGATCAAATCCATATCAATAGTATGCATTGACGCTGTTTTCTTCGATGTGGAAGGCTTCGACATGGTACTTAAAATTAAATATTATGGATTATTTCTAAGCCTCTAAAACCGTAAAATCCAGCAGTAAAGGTTGCAATGAATTCATCAGATCGGGAATCAGATTTTCACCGAGTTCTAAATAAAGCTCCGAGAAATTAAGGTTACGTTCTTGCAGGGACTGACCTGGAAAAAGTGCATTCTGAATCTCGGTCATACGGCTTACCTGATCTTCCAGCTTTCTTTTTTGTGCTCTCAACAAGCGCTTTTCGAGATTTTCGAGTCCTTTTTTCTGTTTGGTTTCCTGTGCTTCTACAGCACCTAAAAATGACTTGTCCGTTTGTTCCGCTATCTCATAAAGGGCTTTGAACTGTTCTTCTAACAGGTTTTTCTGAGGCGTAAAATCAATATCAATATTGCTAATCTCCCTTATTTTCTTGTTGATAAAGTTGCTTTGCTTTAAAAAAATATCGCTGACGGAAAGGTTCATCTTTTGAAGCTTTTTACGCTGTTTTTCCGTAATGACCAAAGCGGAGTTGCGAAGCAACAACACTGGAAAAGGTATCTGCATAGCGTTGAACATTGTTTTCAGTTCAAGCCAGTAGGCTATTTCCCCGCCTCCCCCAATGTAACAAAGATTGGGCAGAATGACTTCTTGATACAATGGTCGCGCGATTACGTTCGGGGAGAAACGTTCTGGGTACTTCTGTAGCTCCGTAACAAGTTCTTCCTTCGAAAAACGAATTTCGCTATTGTCTATATAATAGATGCGTTCCTGTTCTATGATGCGTTCCCGTAAACCATCCTTTAAATAAAAATAGTTGATTTCGCGAGGGTTGACCTGAATACCATACTTTTCGGGTAGCGATTCAATCTTCGCTACCGTCTCAATAACTTTATCATAGGATACCTTTTCAAAAATATCTTTTTTGACGTACGGAATGAGTAATTTCTTTAATGCAACATCATCCCCATCCAGGATTACCAGCCCATGGCTGCCGAAGAGAGCGTTGGCAAGATATCGCGTGGCTTGAGTCAGCGTACCATGCTCGAGATAGGCATTCTTGAACAGTTTTTTAAGTTGTTCCGCATTGTTGCTACTTCCGAGCGCGTTTGCAAGGGCATCGAAGACGTCGGCCAAACCATCGGTGTCCAGATGCCCCACAGCCCCAGAGGCCTCTTTGTTCCATTGCAGTTTTTTACCCTCGAAATTAAAGTAGTTGATTTCCTCGAAATCATGGTCCTCGGTCGCCATCCAATACACTGGTACAAAGTTGTACTTAGGATAGGCCTTTTTTAATTCTTTGGTCAGGTTAATGGCCGAAATAATTTTATAAAGAAAATACAAAGGGCCGGTAAACAGATTTAATTGATGCCCTGTGACCACGGTAAAACTTATAGGTTCTTTAAGTTTCTTAATATGGCTTTCGGTCTCTTTACTCATTGCCGTACCCTTATATTGGCGCTGTAAGGCGTTATAAAGAACGTCACGGTTGGCATCCGGAAAATGGGTCGCTTTCTCAGCTATCTGCTGCTCAAAATTGGAAATGTTTGGATATCTATTGTACAGAGGTTTTAATTCGTCCTTCTCGGCAAGATAATCACAGATGAAATCGGTAAAATAGCCCGTTTGTTCAAAAGAAAAATGATCAATATTCATAGACGGTAAATATAAAACTCTCTATTTTGGAGGATTGCTAAAAATACGTTAATTACTTTGACCTAGTAATAGGCTGATGGTGGAATTTACCGTTGGTATTGGCTAATAATTATTAGATTTACAATCCCGGTTTCTACACGTCGCAGGTTCGGGATTACTTGGACCGTTAGAACACATCCAAATTTATAAATACGAATATGAAGCACTTTTTACTCCTAATTACCATTATCCTATCTTATTCGATAACTGCCCAAGACCTAAAGTCACCATCCGAATTTCTAGGATATGATTTAGGCACACAATTTACAAGGCACCACCAAGTAATCGACTATTACGAATATTTAGCGGAAGCGGCTTCTGATCGAGTGCAATTACAAATGTATGGACAGACCAATGAGGGTCGGCCCTTACTATTGGCCTACGTGTCATCCAAAGCGAATATGGCAGACCTCGAAAATATTCGTGCTGCACACATGGCCACTACCGAAGGCAACGGAAATCCATCGAAAGCTATCGTTTGGCTAAGCTATAACGTACACGGTAATGAAAGTGTAAGCACCGAGGCCTCTATGTTAACCGTGTATACGCTTTTGACCCAAAAGAGCAACTTTTTAGATAATACGGTTGTACTCATTGACCCCTGTGTCAACCCTGATGGCCGCGAGCGGTATGTCAACTGGTACTATCAATACAAAAATACGCCGAACAATGTCGATCCCAATAGCAAGGAGCATCACGAGCCTTGGTTGAACGGTCGCGCCAATCATTACATGTTCGACCTCAACCGCGACTGGGCCTGGTTGACCCAAGTTGAAAGCCAACAGCGTATCAAGGTATTCAACCAATGGCTGCCACATGTTCACGTTGATTTTCACGAACAGGGCGTTGACGCACCCTACTATTTTGCCCCGGCAGCCGAGCCTTTTCATGAGGTAATCACCGATTTTCAACGGGAATTTCAAGTAACCGTAGGTAAGAATCACGCTAAGTATTTTGATGCTAATGGATGGTTCTATTTTACCAAGGAAATTTTTGACCTACTCTACCCGAGTTACGGCGATACCTATCCAACCTACAATGGTAGTATAGGTATGACCTACGAACAGGGCGGCAGTGGAAGGGCCGGATTGGCCGTTGAAACTGGTGTTGGGGATACTTTGACCTTGAAGGATAGAATTGCCCACCACTTTACCACTGGGATTTCGACGGTAGAAATATCTTCCCAAAATGCGGAACGCTTGAATACCGAGTTCAAAAAATTCTATCTACCCAAAGATTACAAATACAAAAGCTATGTGCTCAACGGAAATGCCGATAAATTGGATGCCCTTACCAGACTTTTGTCACAGCATGAAATTGAATATGGATGGGGAAAAAGCGGAAATACAAAGGGTTATGATTATAAAACCGGTAAAAATGGTAGTCTCAAAACATCGGAAAAAAGTCTTATAATTTCGACCGAACAGAAGAAAGGAACTTTGGTCAAGGTGCTTTTCGAACCTAACGCCATACTTAGTGATTCCCTAACTTACGATATTACCGCTTGGTCTTTGCCCTACGCGTACGGACTTGACGCGGTCGCTTCTGAAAGTAAGGCGGATACTAACTCATCACCAGTTGAAAATCTTCCGAAAGCCTCCGATTTATCTCAAAATGCATATGCCTATCTAGCCGACTGGAGCAGTTTTAGCGATGCCCAATTTTTGGCGGAACTGCAGCAAAAAAACATTCGGGTTCGCGCTGCCCAAAGACCGTTCAAGATGGATGGTGTTGCCTATAATCGCGGTAGTCTTATTATTACCAAGGCCGATAACAAGTATCATTCCGCTTTTCTGAAAAATCTATCTGAAATTGCTTCCAAACACCATGTTCAGTTGAACGCAACGAACACCGGTTTTGTCGAAGGTGGAAAGGATTTCGGTTCTAGCGCCGTATCCATGGTTAGGGAAAATAAGATAGCGGTGCTATCCGGTGAACCTACATCGACTTTACAATTCGGTGAAATCTGGCATTTTTTCGAACAACAACTTAAATATCCCATTGCCGTAATCGACACGGAATATTGGAAAAGTGTTGAGTTGTCCGATTACGATGTTCTTATACTGCCCGATGGGGAAGGTTATAAAGATTTTATGGATGAGGATAAAACGAAACGCCTAAAAAAATGGGTTGGAGATGGGGGTAAATTAATTGCCATGGGAGATGCCCTAAAGGGACTTACCGGTGAAAATAAATTTGGAATAAAATTAAAGACGGTGGTAAAAGACACTACTATTAACCTGCAATCCCACGATGATAACGAACGCGAACAAATCAAAAGCGCCATCACTGGGGCTATTTTTAAGACCAAAGTAGATTTTACACATCCATTGGCTTTTGGGTATGACGATTCTTATTTCACCCTAAAGTTGGGTGATAGCGCTTACGAGTATCTTGCCGATGGTACAGTGGTCTATCTAGAAGCTGACAGCACTCGACCTGTAGCAGGATTTGCCGGAAGCGAGGCCCAGAAAAAAATCGGGGAGACCCTCATATTCGGAGTCGAAGAGGTTGGGGATGGAAAGGTTATTTATATGGTGGATAATCCACTTTTCAGAGGTTTTTGGGAAAATGGAAAATTGTTTTTCGCCAATGCACTCTTTATGGTAGAATGAACCCAATTTTAAGATTTGGGCCAATCAAAAAAATAGAAAAGTAGTCTATCTTTTAATACGATTGGATTTAAATATTAGCCAAAAGACCACGTCATCATTATCATGCCGAAGGATCAATTGCTAATAAATGCTTCCTTTAAAATAGTAAGTAGGATGTTTTCTGAAATAAATCCAATTGCAATAGGATTGAATTAGAATTCTTTTCTGATTCATCTTACTAAACACGCATTAGTAAGCAAAGAACCGCCCATCTCTCTGAATACAGTTATATATACTTATACTGGCTAAAAGCTTTGGCCAGTGTTTAAGTAGCTACCGAAAATCGAACCGACAAAGTTTCAATCAAGCTCATTCCATTTTGCTTATATCTATATATAAGACTTTTGATGATTTAAAATTTCACTATAACGCATAATTTTTGCCTAGCAAACTGAAAAGTCAACAATAAAGTCCCGAATCCTAAAAAGGGCAATTTTCAAAACTATTTCAGCCTCAATTTCAACACATAATCGTCCGCAGTCATAAATAGAATTTTTTGATCTTCGGTAAAAGCACAATTTGAAGTTGCCTGGCCGGTATGCAATCGTGCAACGGGCTTAGCCTGCTGGTTGAATATCCAAACACCTCCGGGACCTGTAGCGAACAAATAGCCTTTATCGTGCATCTTCATACCATCGGGAAGTCCTTGCTGGCCTTCTTTTCCGATTAGATTAGTAGCATCGTAAAATAACTGTTTATTTACGGTTTTCCCGGGGTTGGTTACATCGTATTGATACCAGACCGCGTGATTAGGATCGGAAACCGCAACATATAACTTGGAACCGTCAGGAGATAGGGCAATTCCGTTCGGTCGGGTTAATTTGTCCACCAAAATAAGCTCCCCATGGGTCGTTAAACAAAAGACACCCTGAAAATCAAGCTCCTTTCTAGGGTCATCCATAAGTTTCGGTAAGCCATACGGTGGATCTGTGAAATAGAGATTGCCGTCAGAATCAAATACGCCATCATTGGGACTATTGAATTTCTTTCCTTCGTATTGGTCGGTCAGGGTTTCATATTCCGGTTTCGGATTGTTTATAGGTGTTTTCATTTTGGCCACGCGTCGGTCGCCATGTTGTAATAGTACTAGATCCCCCTGCTGATTTAATAAAAGGCCGTTCGAGCCGGGTTCATTACCGTAAACACCTTCACCTGAGTATCCTGAAGGATGTACATATTCTGAGGTTTTTCCTTCACTATCGATTTTGAAAATTTTATTTTTAGGGATATCTGAAATTAGAAGATAATTGCCTTCTTGAATCCATAACGGTCCTTCTGTCCATTCAAAGCCACTTCCTATTATCTCTATTTCTGAATTTGGGTCTATGATTGCCAAAGCTTCATCGTCCATTATTTCGATTGAGAATTGCTGCTTATCAGCTTGGGAGAATAGCTTAAAAAAAGTGGCAGCACATACTAAAAATAGGATGGTCTTGGTCATAGTAGTTCCTTAAATATTCCCTAATTAAAATTTAATTTACAATCTGGGTAATTAAAAAAATAATTGATATCGCCGAAACACCCAAAACCAATGTTCCTAAAGTCTGTACCTGATTTCCTTGTTTGACATCCATGCCTGTTAATTGTGTAAGTACCCAAAAGAAGCTATCGTTGGCATGTGAAACCACGGTCGAGCCTGCACCAATGGCCAAAACTGTCATCGTTTTCATAAAGGCATCCTCTAGTCCCAGAGCGGGCATCATTGGGGCCACGATGGAAGCCGTAGTAATCAGCGCTACGGTAGATGAACCTTGTGTAGTCTTTAAACATGCGGCCAACAAGAACGGAAAAAATAGCCCGATAGACATCCCTGAAAAACTTTCCGTGATTAGGGCAGCGAATCCCGAGTTCTGCAGCATGGCTCCAAAAATGCCGCCCGCACCCGTTATCAATATAATGGGAGCGGCAATCAATAACGATTCTCCAAGCCATCCAGTAGCCGAATATACTTTAGCGTCAAGTTTTTCCGGAAGCAAGAGGGATAGCAGTACCCCAATCAGAAGGGCAATTACGGGTTCTCCAAAAAAAGCGATAACGGGATAGACAACTGAAGTGGTAAGTTCTAGTGATGGATAGTCGAAGATGGATTTTAAAACTATAAGCACAATAGGAACAACGATGCATAAAAGCGACAACCTTAATCTCGGCTTATGTAAAGCATCAGACGATGTTTCGATTTTAATCGGAATTTTGACCTTGGCAGCTATCTTAGTTGCAAAAAAGTAACAGCTGACCAACGATAGCATACTGACAATGATACCCCAGAATATAACGCTGCCCAAATCGGCGTTTAAAATACCGGCGGCAGCAATCGGACCTGGTGTCGGTGGTACCATTACATGGGTTGCGGTAAGTCCTAAAGCCAAGGCCGCAGTCGTGCCTGCATACGAAACTTTAGCCTTGTCGGAAAGCGCCTTATTCAATGAATTCATTATGATAAAGGCAGAATCGGCAAATACGGGAATGGACAATAAATAACCGGTAATCATCATCGCCAGATGAATCGATTTCTCACCGATCAATTTGAGCATTCGATTTGCAATGACCATCGCTCCTCCTGATTTTTCAAGTATGGTACCTATAGCGACCCCGAAGAAAATAATGAGTCCGATTTTACCCATAATACTTCCGAAACCGTTATTGACCGATGATATGATTTCGGCTACTTCCATTCCGGTAATAAAGCCGTATCCAATAGCGGCTAACAGCAGAACAAAAAAGGGATGTATCTTCCAACGAACGATACCGATGATAATAAAGGCAAGCGCAAGGATAAGGGCGATTAGGTAAATCATAGTGGTCGGTTATTGTCTCATTATTTGAAATAAGTAAGCCTGTTGATATTAAAAGGACTAGAATTGAAAATTACTTGTCCGTAAAAATTACTTTTAAGGCTCCGGCAGGTTCGAAAGCATAGATTACAATTCAAATTACGCAACGATTTGCCCACTTAAGCAATTGACTAAGAGTCACCGCTGGTTACCAACGCTACCATTCGGTAAAACTGCCATCTTCATTCCTCCAAATAGGATTAACCCAGTTATGTCCTATTTTATGCCCCTCCCGTAATTTTTCTTCATTGATATCTACGCCCAAGCCTGGTTTTTTGAGCAGGTCGATGTAGCCATCCTTAACTTCGAAAACTTCCGGATTATCCATATAATCCAACAAATCAAAACCTTTATTGTAATGAATACCGAGGCTGCTTTCCTGTATGATCGCATTGATACTGGTAAAATCTATATGCAGGCAAGATGCCAAAGCAATCGGACCAAGTGGACAATGCGGAGCTAAAGCTACATCGTAAGCCTCGGCCATACTTGCAATTCTCCGCACTTCGGAAATTCCTCCGGCATGACTCAAATCGGGTTGTATGATGTCAACGGTTCCTCGATGCAGTAGTTCCTTGAAATCCCAACGTGAAAACAGACGCTCCCCGGTAGCTATCGGAATGGAGCTATAGGGATAAATATGGTCAAGGGCTTCATTGTTTTCGGATAAGACGGGCTCTTCGAAAAACATCGGATTAAAAGGGGATAGTTCATCGATTAAGCGTTTGACCATACCCTTGTGAACCCTTCCATGAAAATCTAAGCCTATATCCAGGTCATCCCCAAATTCGTCACGCAGCATTTTCATATTTTCCGAAACAGCGTGGATCTTTTTCACGGAATCGATCCATTCAAACGGGCCGGTGGCGTTCATCTTTACGGCCTTATACCCCTGTTTTACTTTTTCGACAGCCTGTTCGAGTACCACTTCAGGATGGTCACCCCCAATCCAACAGTACATTTTCATTTTTTGGCGTACGGCCCCACCTAAAAGTTCGTAAACAGGAACCCCCAAATGCTTCCCTTTAATATCCCATAAGGCTTGGTCGATTCCAGAGATGGCACTCATCAGAATAGGACCACCCCTATAAAATCCGCCACGGTGTAGGGTTTGCCAAATATCTTCGATGTCATTGGCTGAACGGCCGATTACGTATTGAGAAAGTTCATTGACACAAGCTTCTACGGTTGCCGCTTTTCCTTCGACCACAGGTTCGCCCCAGCCTATTATGCCATTTTTCGTAGTTATTTTCAAGAATAACCAGCGCGGGGGCACCTTAAACAATTCCATTTTTTCTATGCGAAGTTCATCCATTGTCTATAGCTATGCTGTTCATGAATTTTTCGGCCAAAACGGTAACCGCTGCAAAATCAGAATCAGGGTTCAGGTCGCTGGCGACCAAACTACTCCCTATCCCTACCCCATCAATACCTGCGTCGAACCAATCTTTTATATTGTTATGACCGATGCCACCTACCGCAAAAAAAGCTTGCTTATCAAAAGGACCTTTAAGTGACCTAAAATACGAAATGCCCAAGTCACCTGCCGGAAACAATTTGATAATATCGGCACCATAGGCCATCGCATTGACAATTTCCGTAGGTGTCATTGCACCCATCAATACCGGAATATCGCTTATGTTTCCTATTTTCGCCACTTCCCTATCCGTATTCGGGGTTACGAAGAACTGAGCTCCCCCGGCAATGGCTTTTTGCGCCAAATCAGCATTGATTACAGTCCCGGCTCCAATCAAAATATGGGGATGCCGCTGGCGCGATTTCTTTATTTCATCTGCAAAATTCGGTGTGTTGGTAGTAATTTCCAAAACTGATATGCCACCGGCCACTAGCGCATCTACCGTTGGTTGTACAGTACACTTTTCCTTCAACCTAATAATGGATATCAACTTTGCCGCTATAATACGCTCAATTATATTTTGTTTTACGCTCATCGTATGACGTGTCCCGATATATTTCCTTCCTTGATAGCATTGATTTCCTGTTCGGTACTGGTATGGATATCACCAATCATCGTATGTTTTAAGGCGAATGCGGCCGTAGCAAAATCAATGGATTTTTGAGGATGCCAGCCTTGGTTAAGGGCATGCAAAAATCCGGCGGCAAACGCATCACCCGTCCCAAAGCGATCGGTAATTGTAATCGTATAGGCATTTGAAAGTATGGGTTCATCCTCTGAGACAGAGGCGCCACCCAATCGGTTTACCGATGCTGAACTATGGTCACGAATGGTAAACGCCAGTTGATTAACGCCAAACAGGTGTCTTGCTTTTCGTAAGGCGTCAAGAGTCTGATCGGTAGGATTATTACCATTGAAGACTAAGCCATAGACGTCTTTTAATACGCCTATATTACCGAATACTAGATCGGTATGCTCCAAGATACGGTTAAAGATTAGCTTTGCCTTCTCGGAGTTCTCCCAAAGACTTCTTCTGTAGTTCAGGTCAAAGCTGACTTTTACACCCATATTTCGGGCTGTTTTTACGGCCTTTACACATTCTTCGGCGCACTGCTCGGAAAGTGCCGGTGTGATGCCCGACACATGTAACCATTTTTGTTCTTTAAGGATGTTGTCCCAGTCAAATTCCCTCTCTCCAATAGCGGATATAGCCGACCCGGAACGGTCGTACACAACCCTTGAGGGACGTATAGAGCTGCCAAGTTCGATGAAATAGGTGCCCATTCTAGAGCCGCCTTCAATACTTTTTTTTGTGGATACGGTAAAGCGTTCTAGGGATTGCCGTGCAGCCTGACCGATGGGATTATCGGGAAATTTACTTATAAACTCTACCTTATTTCCAAGACAGGCCAAAGAAACGGCCACATTAGATTCAGAGCCCGCATAATCTACGGCAAAAAGCGATGTGGTGCGAAGGCGATCCGCATGACCTGTTGGTACAAGCCGTAGCATGATTTCTCCAAAAGTAATAAAAGCCATTGAAAAGGTTGATTTACCCCTAAAGTAGGAAAAATATCTAAGCTCCCATTCAAAACCTATACCAGTAGAGAAATTTCCAAATTGGGACACAATTCAAAATGTGGCTTTACTTACTGCACTATGTTACGTTATTTAGAATCAGCGCCTACCTTGAACTTGGAACGTGACATCGGTACGATTGGATTTTGAATTTTGATAGGCTCACCGTACAAATCAAAATCTGCAGCTTCAGTGATTTTAATCTCGGCAAATTCGCCTTGTTTGAGGTAAAATTTTGCAGCGTCGATCAATACTTCATTATCGACATCAGGGGAATCGAATTCAGTTCGGCCGATAAAGTAATTGCCCTCTTTTCGGTCAATGATACAACGGAATGTTTTTCCTATTTTCTCTTGATTCAGCTCCCAAGAAATCTGGGACTGGATTTCCATAATCTCATTGGCGCGTTCCTGTTTGATATCTTCGGGCACGTCGTCAACTAAAGTGTAGGCGTGGGTATCTTCTTCGTGGCTATAGGTAAAACAGCCCAGGCGTTCAAATCGCATTGCTTTCACCCAATTTTTAAGGGTCAAGAAATCTGCCTCAGTCTCACCAGGATAGCCTACAATTAAGGTTGTGCGAATGGTCATTTCAGGTACCGCCTCCCTAAACTCTTGCAACAACTTGGTCGTTTTGGCCTGGGTCGTACCTCGTCGCATACTTTTTAAAATACTATCGGAAATATGCTGTAACGGAATATCCAGATAATTGCAAACTTTCGACTCCCGCTTCATGACATCAAGTACATCCAAAGGAAAACCTGTTGGAAAGGCATAATGTAAGCGTATCCATTCTATGCCTTCGACCTTGACGAGGTTTTCTAGAAGCTCGGCAAGGTTTCTTTTTTTATATAGATCCAGTCCATAATACGTAAGATCCTGGGCAATCAAAATTAACTCTTTGACCCCTTTGGCAGCTAATTTTTGTGACTCGCTTACCAATTCTTCTATCGGTTTACTTCTGTGTTTGCCCCGCATTAGAGGAATGGCACAAAAAGAACAAGGCCGATCGCAACCCTCTGCAATTTTAAGATAGGCATAGTTTTTCGGCGTTGTAGTCAGCCGCTCACCGATTAATTCGTGTTTGTAATCGGCACCCAATGCCTTTAAGAGATTCGGCAATTCACTAGTACCAAAATATTCGTCCACATCGGGAATTTCCTTTTGAAGGTCGGGCTTGTAGCGTTCGCTAAGACATCCGGTCACAAAAACCTTATCAACTTCACCGGCTTCTTTCTTTTGCACATATTCCAAGATGGTGTTTACGCTTTCTTCCTTGGCATTGGCAATAAATCCACAGGTGTTGATAACCACAACGTTACCTTCGCCTTCGTGCACCACATCTTTATCATTAGCGCGCAATTGGCCCATGAGCACTTCAGAGTCGTACACATTCTTTGAACAGCCTAAAGTGACTACGTTTATTTTATTTTTTCTAAGGGATTTTGTACGCATAGCTTTTTAATCGGCTGCAAAAGTACGATATACACTATTGAAATCATCGGTTTCATTCGAAATCTTAAAGATTTGGCGTTCTTCAGATTAGGATGCTTCTGTTCAAATTGTAAAGCCCCTTCAATGAAAAAATTCGTTTACCCTTTTATTTTTGTATTTACATTTTTAATTTCAGTTGTTCTACGGATGGCATGAATACGGATGCACATCGTATCGAAAGCCCGGAAGAAAACCCAGAGGACAGCCCGGAAGAAAACCCAGAGGACAGCCCGGAAGAAAATACGCGAACATCACACGTATACTTTTCCCCTAATGATTCGGATTCTTGCCCTGTCTATCGTTCGGATTGACAATGATGTAGGTGAATCGCAGCTCGCGCCATCTAGCTGCGACCCTGATTTTTAGGAGAAATGACCAATCTAATGGAGTATTATTGCCTCGCAGGTAAAGTCCTGTTAATTTTAAAACCTTCGTTTCGGCCCATAACTGCGAACCAAAAAACGGCAAACAATTTTATAAAATGGCTGAAAAATACCCCTCCTTCTATTTAAACAATACATTTCCTTAAAAGGGAAGAGTTAAAAAGATAAACAAAGCTACCACAACATGACATTATTTTGAAGGGCCAAAACTACATATAGAACAAACGTGGCCCAAAACATCGAACGCAGTGTACTAAACTTTGTGGGACACATGATAGCACCCATAAATAAGAAGGTAGCGGCAAATTCGAATTCGGAAACGATGAGGCCGATAGAAGCTACAAAAATGAGTAATACGATAAATGCTAATCTTTTAGTATATAGGAAAGCGAAGAGTGCGGCTACCAAAAATTCCATACCGATTATGGAAAAAACGAAAAATTTCAAACCCACCATGAGATTGGGTTGCACATTTTTTAATGTAATCTGATCGGTCAAAAAAGATTCGCCTTGTGTAAAAGTGTAGATATCCTGATAATTTTGATCTAAAACATCCTTTATCTTGGGGAAAAGACCGCTCATATATACAGGCTGGAAAAAATCACCGGACAATAATCGGTAAGCCAAGAAATCACCACTTACAAAATTCGGATTGATAATTTTATGCAGCGTGGCGAAACCCATTATAATAACTACCATCCAACGAAAATTATCCCGTAAATCGTTCTCGTTCTTGACGAAGAACAAAAGTAGGGTGAGGTAAAGAAAAAGAAACATATGGTTCGGGGCATCGTACCATTTATACGCAATACCGGCCACTAGGGTCAACAAATAGGCTATTTTTAGTCCATTGCGATTACTATTCTTACTTGTCCAACTAACATCTTCAACCACTTCGGGCAAAAACACCAAAAGACCAAGTATTAGCTGTAGTATAGAAAACCAAACTCCCGAGCGAAATTCGGTCACATTGATTACCAACAACAGCAGATAGCCTACGACACGTGGAGATTTGATCTTAATCTTCATAGCTGTTAACCAGTACACTGTTCATCGTCAACGTTCGCGCATCGAAGTTCAAGCGCCGCACTTCGACCCTAAAATCTTCATGCGCTTTACTTTTAAAATAATCGTTTAGTTTCTTAAGGTTTCGGGAATTGGGCGCAGTACGGCAAATTTGCACCAAACGTTCGAATTTGGAATTTGTATGGAAAAGTTTGGTCTTTCGGGCCAAAATGAAGTTGCCGTCGATGCGGAACCAAACAAAATGATTCCCGGGAAAGTAATCGGAGTACATTCCAAAACCCCCGGCTTTCCAAGTATTCATAGCATCGTATCTACTAAGTCCCAATTGAAATGCGGCCCATATCAATACAATACACGGAATCCAATATTTTTTGAAGATTGCCTTAGGGTTCAAAATACGTCGGAATTATAATTGCTGAAACCAGAACCAGCTGGCAATGGTATCAATTTGAATATGCTGATGGTATTTTTCGAAATCGGGTCGCTGTTTCGAAAGCCTTTCCAAGCTGTACTAATTTTTCTTCTTGAAAGGGTTTCCCTATAAATGTCAAACTGGTTGGCTCACCATCTTCCCTAAAGCCCATGGGAACGGTAAGTGCAGGGTATTTTGCGACTGCGGCATATCCGGCATGGTAATTATTGACCGATAGTATGGCATCTAGGTTGTTCGCGTCCATCGGCGTATCGAAAAAGGTACGCCCGTTTGTTTCAAGTGTGGATTTGATGTTCTCCAAACCTTCAGTCGTGGTTGAATCCGCCAATATGCCTTCGAACAATGACTGTCCGTATGGAATCCGGATTAGTGAATCGGAGGCATTGAAGGCCACGGCATCTTTAATTGAAGAAATTTTAACCGCATCCCTATTTTTTACCTGTGTTTCAATATATTTTGGAAGATCATTACGCATATCAATATTTAGAATGCTCAAAAAACCATCCATATCAACCTCCGGTGGCGTAAATTCGATAATTTCTGCTCCGGCTTTACGCATTCGTTCAACGGCACCTTTATAAACAGAATCTTCTTCGATCAGCGTTGTCATGGCTCCTAATCGTTTTCCGCTTAGAGTGGATTTTTCAGTGACCGTTTGTAAAAAATCGCTATTCGCCACCACTGATTTGTCGTCGGCATCATCTTTACCAGTCATTGCGGAAAGTAATATGGCGTTGTCAGTCACATTTTTGGTCATGGGCCCTGGTGTGTCTAAAGTACTGGATATGGGTACAATACCAGTTCGGCTCAACAACCCGATAGTTGGTTTTAGCCCTACCACAGAATTTTGACTACTAGGCGATAATATTGAGCCCGACGTTTCCGTACCCACTGCTGCTACGGCATAATTGGCTGCGACAGAGGTGCCACTTCCCGAACTTGATCCGCCAGTTTCGAAAATACGCCTGCCATAGGGATTTAGCGTCTGTCCACCTACGGCACTATAACCCACGGGACATCCTTCACAAAGAAAATAGGCCCATTCGCTTAAGTTGACCTTCCCCAATATCAAGGCTCCGTTCATTTTGAGTTGATGGACTATAAAGGAGTCATCGACCTGGTTTTCCATCAAGGAGATCGAACCGGCCGTTGTATTCATGCCTTCCGTATTGATATTATCCTTCAACAAAATAGGCATCCCGAAAATCGGATGGCGCTTTTTATTGGGTTTATCCGCTAGTGCAACATCGCATTTTCGAGCCTCATCAACAACATTTTTATTGAGGGCCAGAATGGTGTTCAGCGTAGTCTTGTTATCCAATTCATAGGCGTATATTCTATGTAAATAAAATAAAACGAGCTTTTCATAGCTTAATTTTCCAGCCTTGATATGAGCTTGTAGGGTGGGAATATCCTGTTCAAGAACCAAAGGCTTCAACGCTTCGTATTCCTCATCGGTCATTTCAGAAACTTCATTATATAAAGGTCGAAAAACCGCATTTTTATCCAAGACCTTCGATTGGATTAATTTGTACCGCATCCTTTCGGTCTCATGATCTTGATTGGCGGCAACTTCAGCAGAATCATTGTAGGGCTTCCAAAGGACAATATCGGCAGTATTGCTCTTTTTCTCAGGGGTACAGGAGAAAAGTAAAAATGCTGTAATTACGGAAAGAAGTTGATTTTTTATCATTGGCTATCCGAAAAAGGAGTCCACAAATTCATGCTTGTTGAATACCTGCAAATCTTCGATACCTTCACCAACACCGATATATTTTACAGGAATCTGAAATTGGTCCGATATGCCGATTACCACGCCACCCTTCGCCGTACCATCTAATTTGGTGACCGCCAAGGCGGTAACCTCCGTAGACTTTGTGAATTGCTTGGCCTGTTCAAAAGCGTTCTGACCGGTCGATCCATCTAGTACTAAAAGTACCTCGTGCGGCGTGTCTACGATTACTTTTTGCATGACCCTTTTTACCTTGGTCAACTCATTCATCAGATTTATCTTATTATGGAGGCGGCCAGCAGTATCGATAATAACCACATCGGCATTCTGCTTCAATGCAGAACTCAAGGTATCGAAAGCTACGGAAGCGGGATCACTGCCCATACTTTGTTTTACGATTGGTACGTCGACCCGATCTGCCCAGACCTGTAGCTGGTCGATGGCCGCTGCGCGAAAGGTATCTGCCGCTCCGAGTACAACGTTAAGCCCCTGTTTTTTAAATTGATAGGCTAATTTTCCTATTGTGGTCGTCTTACCGGCGCCGTTTACGCCAACGACCATTATCACATAGGGCTTTTTATTGGCAGGAACCACATAATCCGTAGCTTCACCTGAATTGGTTTCAGATAGTAAACCCGCGATTTCCTGACGCAGAATAGCATTGAGTTCGTCGGTACCTACATACTTGTCTTCGGCTACACGAGCTTCGATTCTTTTGATAATTTTAAGCGTAGTATTGACCCCAACATCGGAGGTTACGAGCACCTCTTCCAAATTATCGAGTACATCATCGTCGACTTTAGATTTACCGACAACGGCCTTACCTAGTTTTGAGAAAAAAGTGTTTTTAGACTTCTCAAGTCCTTTATCAAGCGTCTCTTTTTTCTTCGAAGAGAATATATTTTTGAATAAGCTCATGGATGTATCACGTTGATTGTGTCAAAGATAAGAAAGTAGGATTCAAGTTCAAATGCAAATTCCAATTCATAAAAAAAGCCCCTTCATTTGAAGGAGCTTTATAATTTTATACTATGGATAAATTCACCCTATTGTTTGGACAACCACTCGTTGACCATTTCTGGGGCCATCACAGATTCTACGAACATGTAGGCACCACTTTTTGGAGACTTAACCATTTTTATGGCTTTAGTCAATCTTTTTGAACTTGTCTGTAAGGTTGCTACCGTTTTCTTTGCCATGATATTTTATTTTATCTCTTTATGAAGTGTCATCTTCTTTAGGATCGGATTGAATTTCTTGATTTCCATCCTTCCCGGAGTATTCTTTTTATTTTTAGTGGTGATATAACGCGAAGTACCCGGCTGCCCGGATTCTTTATGCTCGGTACACTCTAAAATTACTTGTACTCTATTGCCTTTTTTTGCCATTTTGTAATAAATTTAAGCGGATTATTTCACCAATCCCTGAGCTCTTGCCTCTTTAATAACAGCGGAGACGCCTTTTTTGTTGATAATCTTCAATGCCTTGGCAGATACCTTCAAAGTAACCCATTTATCTTCTTCAGGAAGGTAGAATCGTTTCTTCGATAGATTTACGTTGAACCGTCTTCTGGTTTTATTGATAGAGAAAGAGACATTATTTCCGAACATCGCTTTCTTACCGGTAATTTCACAAACTTTTGACATTGCGCAGGTTTTTCTTTAAACAGGGTGCAAATTTATATCATTTTTATGGATGGGCAAAAGAATATTTTAGATTTCTGACCCAACTCTCAAAAGCAAAGGAAACATTCAGCTTATTTTGGGCCTTTTAAAATTTCCTTTTGCAATAATTCCAAGGCCTTATGCACTGTTTTATGAACAATACGTACCCGATGGTTGCCCATATTGAATTTTTCGACCATAGTTCTTTTGTCCGAGGCTATAGCTATATAGACCGTACCGATATCCGCGTCGGAATCACCCTTTGTCGGACCGGCATTTCCAGTAGTCGCAATGGCAAAGTCAGATTTTAATAACCTTCTGACATTTTCGGCCATTGCCGTAGCTACTTCGGCACTTACTACCGAGTAAGTATCGATTATCTCTTGGGGCACCTTTAACACATCGATTTTCGTCTCGGTAGCATAACTTACGATACTACCCTTAAAATAAGAGGAGGCTCCGGGTAAGGCCGTTAGTTGTTGCGCTATTCGTCCGCCGGTACAGCTTTCAGCGGTTGCCAGGCTCATTTTACGTGTAGTGAGTAATTTGGCGACTACTTCCTCGAGCGTTTCCTCATCTTCAAAGCCATACATGATATCCCCAATTAAGGGCTGTAATTTCTTCATCTCGGCGTCAACCGTTTCTTCCAATAGCTTGAAATCTTTTCCTTTAGCCGAAAGTCGTAACCTGACCCTTCCAAGACTTGGCAGGTAGGCCAATTTTATGAATGATGGTAGGTTATTTTCCCAATCTTCAATTTTATCGGCTATGGCGCTTTCCCCCAGTCCGTAGGTAACCAAGGTTTTATGAAGAATATAAGGGCGCTCGAATTCTGATGTAATCTTGGGCAGCACTGCGTTTTTGATGAGATTCTTCATCTCAAAAGGGACCCCAGGAAGTGAAATGAAGACCGTTTTATCGAATACCATCCACATTCCTGGGGCCGTTCCGTACTGATTTTGGAGTATGGTCGCCTTGGAAGGCACCATGGCCTGTTTTCTATTTATATCGGATATAGGTGTAGAGGTGATGTATTTTGCGAACAATTCTTCGACATGCTGAAGAACAGTATTGTCTAAAACCAAAGTATCGTTAAAAAACTCACAGAAAACCTGTTTAGTAATATCGTCTTTTGTCGGTCCTAAACCGCCTGTAACGATAACTATCTGCACCCTCTTTTTTGCATCCTCGAGGGCTTGTAATATATGCAGCTTTTCATCTTGAACAGAGGTAATCTGATACACCGATACCCCAATTTTGTTTAGCTCCTTGGCAATAAAAGCGGAATTGGTATCTACGATCTGACCGATAAGAATCTCATCGCCAATAGTGATTATCTCGGCAAGCATTATCTGTTAAAATCGTTCTTAAGTTCGCCGACCACTTGATTTATATCCTTTTTCAGGATTTGAAAAAGTTCGGTCATCTGCGAAATATCGGCTTCCTGTTTGCCCATGGTTTCAATTTCCAAAGCCGTAGCACGGGTTTGGTCCATACCTAGCAAATCAACATTGGGCTTAATCTTGTGAGCCAGCTGATAGGCCTGTTCATGGTCCTTATTGTTCAAGGCGATTTCAAGTCCCTCAAGGTCTTGAGGGACTTCTTCTAAAAAAACGGAAATTACTGAGTTGATAAAATCTTCATCACCCTCGGCCATTTCATTGATTTTATCGAGATTGTAAATCATACGATTGAATATTGAATTTTTGATTTGATTGATGTGGCGTTAGAAAACCCGAATTTCGCCTCTCTCCTATTGGATATTTTGAGCTCTGAAAGATAAACTTATTTTTTATTGTTAGAACCTATTTAACGGTAACATCGAACATTTCGTATCCTTCAAGAATGCCGACAAGGTAGTCATTTGCTGTTACCTTACCAACGCCGGCAGGCGTGCCCGTGAATAGAACATCTCCTTTTTTCAACATAAAAAATCGGGAAACATAGGCAATGAGTTCATCTATCTTCCATAACATGAGTTCGGTATTTCCCTTTTGTACCTCTATACCGTTTTTCATTAACGAAAATTGCAAGGAATTTAAAGCATTCAATTCGGATTTCTGCAACCATTTTCCGATAACCGCAGAACCATCGAAGCCTTTGGCCTTTTCCCAGGGTAATCCTTTTTCCTTTAATTTCGCCTGCAGGTCGCGGGCGGTAAAATCGATACCCAGTCCGATCTCATCGTAATATTTATAGGCGAACTTTTCGTCAATGTGCTTTCCGACCCGCTTAATTTTCACAAGTACCTCAACCTCATAGTGGATGTCATTGGAAAATTCAGGAATATAGAAATCCAGCTCCGGTGGAAGAATAGAAGAATCCGGTTTAATAAATACGACCGGTTCATCGGGACGCTCATTTTTCAGTTCGGCAATATGGTCGGTATAATTTCGACCTATACAGACTATTTTCATTACAATTTAGTATTCAGCTTGCTCAATTTGATGTGGGTAAGCATCTTTTTGGTGTATAAGGGAAAATCCGCATTTAAAATCCATCCGAAATATCCGGGTTCTTTTTCCAATACATCCAATATTCTTTTACCCTTATGTTTTCCGAAGGAGAAAATTTCGACGCCCTCTTCATCATATCCTAAGAAACCGGCAAAATCGGCAAATTGACGATGGGTAGAGAATTCAGCCAGTTTTTTAACGTTATTTTCCAGTTCGGGATATCGGTCAAGTTGGGATAACAACACCTCGTACGTGGCCAACGTATCGGCTTCTGCACTGTGGGCATCGATTAAATCTTTATCGCAGTAAAACTTATAAGCAGCACTCAAAGTGCGCTTTTCCATTTTATGAAATATCGTTTGCACATCTATGGCAACGGTATTTTTCATGTCAAAATCGATATCGGCACGCAACAGTTCTTCCGCAAGTAGGGGAATGTCAAAACGGTCTGAATTAAAGCCCCCTAAATCGCAATCCTTGATCATCCTATAAATTTCCTTTGATAGTTCCTTGAACTCGGGTTCGTTCGCTACTTTTTCGTTGGAAATACCATGAATGGCAATCACTTCATCGGGAATTACCATACCGGGATTTACCAACCAAGTTTTACTTTCAGTAGTTTGGTTTGGATACACCTTTAATATGGCAATCTCAACGATGCGATCCTTAGCAATATTCGTACCCGTGGTCTCTAAATCAAAAAAACAGATGGGACGCGTAAGGTTTAAGTCCATATTTTGTTGCTATTTGGTGCAAAGATAGGGTTTGGGAAGTTTTTGGAAAATGATTGGTGACATTTATTGGGAGCAACCTTTTCTGGGAACCTTTAAAAACGGCTAACAACGGATTACTTTGCATGATTGAATCGCCAATATATTTTTCTACATCTCTCCCATGGGCAATATCACATGAAATTCCGCGCCTTGTCCCTCCTCAGAAACAGTAAAAATGGCACCATTATGATTTTCAACAATTTTCTTGACCAATGAAAGTCCGATTCCACTACCCTGAAGATTCCGAGATTGACGTAGACGCTGAAAAATCATAAATATCTGTTCTTTATATTTAGGATTGAAGCCTATACCATTATCGGCTATAATAAGTTCAACATAAGTCCTATCAAATAATAAAGTTGGAAAATCGTGTAGCTTCTCAGATGGAAAAGCTTTTGAGGTAATCGATATCTCGGGTGAAACCCCTTCTTTATTAAATTTCAGCGCGTTACCAATTAAATTATTCAATAACTGTCCAATTTGAAGCGGTATAACATGAACATTAGGCAATTCGTCAATACTGATTTTAGCCTCTTTTTCTTCAATCAAAAGTTCAAAATCAGAAATAATATCAAGCAATAGTTGATTCAAGTCGGTCGTTTCGAAAAGTGCTCCATGATGTGCAACAGTAGAATATTCAAGAAGTCCCCTGACAAGCCCTGACATGCGTTGAGCCGCAGTTTCAATTTTACCCATCATGACGATGTCCGCTGGATCGGTAATGTTGCCCTTGCCCATCAAGCGATCGGCAAAAATCATTATTTTACGTAGTGGTTCTTGCAGATCATGGCTCGCCAAATGCACATAGCGGTCGAGTTGGTCATTGGTCTTGTTCAGTGTTGCAACAGAGTTATGTAAATCGTTCTCAACCTTTTTCCTGTGGGTAATATCAGCCAAAGCCAGTAAAATAAGTTCTTTATTCCCTTTTTTACGAATAATTTCCTGAGCATTGATAACATAAATCTGCTGATTGCCTTTAGAAACGTCTATAGTAATCTCTTCATCAACAAAGTGTTGATTTTCAGGTAATATTTCTTGCAACAAGGTTCGTAAACGCTCGTTGTTCCATTTTTGTTCTTGTATTTTGAATAGTAGTTCACCCTCAACTTTTGCTTTGTCTATGCCGAACATCTTGGTGAAGGAAGCATTTACTTTCTGAATGCGAAAGTCTTTTTCCAGCACTAGGAAAGGTTCGTGCATGGTCGCAATAATAGCATCCAAGAAATCTAAGCTATCGCTGAGTTCGTCTTGTTTTTCGATCAGTTCTCGATTAACTATTATAAGCTCTTCATTGGTTGATTGCACTTCTTCTTTTGAAGTCTCAAGTTCTTCATTGAGACTTTGCATCTCTTCATTACTGCTGAGCAATTCTTCATTCGCACTTTGCAACTCTTCATTATAGGCTTCCTGTTCCTCGGTAATTGCCCGCACGTCTTCACGAACCTGTTCCAGCTCTTTTTCCAAGGCTGAGTTTCTTTGCTGGAGGTGTCCTTTTTTAGTAGACGAAAATGTAGATTTTAAACGTCTTCCGAATTTCTCCAATAGGCTACTCTTCGGAGATGTCTTTTGGAAGAGGATCAAATAATGGGGTGCAACGATTTCGGTCAAGGGTATAATCTCTATCCGTACAGAAAATTCCTCATCATTATATTTTACCGGTATACCCTCTTTAACTAGGGTTTCTTGGGATGCTTTTACTTTGTGCACTGCGTTGCGTAACTCGAATGCCAACTCCTTTCTAGCCATCTTCAGCAGTTCGTGAGAAGGCTTGCCATGGGGTAGCTCTAAAAAAGGAGCTAGATTACCGTTGAAGTCGACAACGGCCATATGCTCGTCGACAATAACGCTAGTAGGACAGTATTTGCGAATTAAAACCGACTCTGCGCTTTTCCTAAAGTCCGTACGGTGAGCCGACGGTACGGTATTCTTTTCTTTGGTCGCTGATTTTTTAGGCTTCTTCTGTTGTGAAATCGACTGGGAAAAATGGCCCGTACCGGACTTTCTCGAGAATATTTTTCCTTTTTTTGAATAAGAAGCGAATAAATCAGTAGACTTTCCTGGAGTTTCAGAATTCCCCATAAGTAAAAAACCATTTTTTTTAAGCGCATAATGAAAGGTTGTAAGCGCTTTTTTTTGAAGAAATGCATCGAAGTAAATAAATACGTTGCGACAACTAATCAAGTCAACTTTTGAAAATGGGGGATCTTTCAAAAAATTATGAACCGCAAACACAATTGTATCTCTTACCGGCTTTATCACACGATAATTGCCATCGGCTTTCGTGAAAAAAGTATTGAGGCGTTGTTCCGAAACCGATTCCATTTCAGAGGTTCTATAGACACCAGTTCGTGCCTTCTGAATAGCAGTTTCTGAGACATCGGTTGCGAAAATCTGTATTTTTGACCGACTGATATCTGTATTCGCGCCGATTCTGCCTAATGCTTC
Source organism: Pricia antarctica (assembly GCA_011050085.1). Taxonomy (GTDB): domain Bacteria; phylum Bacteroidota; class Bacteroidia; order Flavobacteriales; family Flavobacteriaceae; genus Pricia; species Pricia antarctica_A. The sequence continues at coordinate 110,135 of DRGL01000036.1, forward strand.
AAAGATGCAGATAGCCATAGAATAAACCTCTTCACCGGTTGCACAGCCCGCTATCCAAATGCGCATCGGATTTTCGACAGACCGATTTTTTAGAAGTTCGGGAAGAACGTCGCTTGAGAGTTCGTCAAAAACTAGTGGATCGCGAAAAAAAGAAGTAACCTTAATCAATAAATCTTGGAGTAGAGCTTCCTGTTCCACTCGGTTTTCACGGATAAAATTCAGATAATCTTCATATTTTGCCATTTGGTTTATGGCCATTCTGCGTTCGATACGTCTAAATACCGTTGGTTTTTTGTAGTAATTAAAATCTACCCCTTTATTATTCGATACGACAGACAATATTTTCCTGAAAGCATCGCCCTTAGGTTCGATTTTGGCGGAATCCCTTTCATCTTTTTCATAGCTTTTTGCGTTGGCGAACACCGAACGCACCTGTACTAGCTTTTTTGGAATTTCTTCAGCGGGAAGCACAAAATCTACCACCTTTGCATCAACAGCACTTTTTGGCATACTTGCCCAAGCGGCCAATTTAGGGTCTTCTACAACGGTAATGCCCCCATATTCCTGAATTTCCTTAAGACCTTTAGTTCCGTCATGAGCAGAACCCGACAGCACTACGCCAATGGCATGTGAACGATGTACCTGCGCCAAAGAGGTAAAGAATATATCAATAGGCATTTGTAGGGTATACTCTTCTCTCGGATATAGTTTTAAGGAATAGTCAACAACCTTCAAGATTTTATTTTCAGGTAGAACATAAACTTGATTTGGTTCTATTGTGCAGTCGTCTGTAATTTCTTGCACTTGAATACTGGTGACTTGCGACAAAATTTCGGGTAGAATACTTTTGTGGGAAGGGGAAAGATGTTGTACCAAAATAAAGGCCATACCCGAATTATCAGGAATACCTGCAATAAACTTTTTAAAGGAATCAATACCCCCAGCGGAAGCGCCTATTCCGACCACCGGAAAATTCTTTGGAGATGCGGAGGATATCATGATATTGGTATATAAGGTGTAGGCCTACTAAATAGCTATTAATATGATTACGGTTAAATGTAAGTAATTAAAGTCGCGATATATCTCCAAAAGATTTAATATTTGACTGGTATATCATTTAAATACAACTATTCTTCCATTTCACTAAATATGAAATATTTATGCGATGATAATTAGTGTAGAAATAGGGGTGGCCATTGGTGACTAATATGAAATGGATTTTTTACAATGCCATTTCATAATCGACGCATTACGTAACTTGATTGGCGAGATGCCCTGACCAAGGTACGTTTAGCTACACTAAGTATCCAAAATCAACTATTTCTTGATTTTAAAAGAAACTAAGTAAACCGGAAAGCAGGTCATCGGTAACTTGGGAAAAGACCAAAATGTAGAAAAAATCCAGTATTCATTCCTAAAGCTACAACATGCTATAAATAAAAATAAGAAATCTAAGAATTGATGCGGCCCAATTCTTGACCAATGTATCCACATTTGACCGCATTCGCAAGAGTATCAAAGATTAGCTTTATGTGATTCTTACGCAAGTAAATCGAAATGGGTATAGGGAATACTATGCTGTAAAATCAGATTAAGACTCAAGCTTTACGTTGCAGCCCTTTTCCTTATACTTTATTGCAAGGGATACTCCCAGGGCTAACATAATTCAGAAGAATAATACAGCTACTTCAAAGTACAAGCATCTGTACCTAACCTGCACCATCTATAGCCTAAATTAAAGCCGAGTATTGACCACACTATTAAAGGCCGAGCCAAAAGTATAGCTCAACCCGACATTGAAACCTAGCTCAAAATCAGTAGCGATTTGTTTTTGCTGCAGCAGTACGTCTTCAAGTGAGGCATCGCCGCCCGGTAGATTGATTTGGTCCCGTATAATTTCGAACCTTCCAGAAAATCGAACCGAAAGGCCTTTAAAAATACGCACGGAAAGACTACTATTTAGCTGTATCCTATTCTTGCTAAAATCGTTTAGAAAGGTGGAACCTAACAATCGGGTAGATACATTGCCCCATGGTTGTCGATATTGAAGCTGAACGTTAAGCGAATGTCGGAAAATGCCCTCTTCATTTCTACCAAAAATGGTCGATTCGATATAGTCGTTATGAAGGTAGCCGATTTTGTAGGCAATGGTAATCTCACGCCGCAGAACCTCACGGTAGGGGAAAATATTATATTCCAGTGCCGGTTCGATGTAGTACTGAAAATCAAGGTTGGTAAATGTGTCATAACGGGCGCCCACAAAGAAACCGGTAGACCAGTGGTCTGACAAGCTTCTGACGACACTACCATCACCCGAATACCGAGAACGTTCGCTGGTAAAGGTTTCACCGCTCCGTTCGAATTCACTGTTTGATTGATAGAGTCCGAGGTCGGTACGAATACGCAATTTTTCGGTTACGTGATCACTTTCGAACCCCGCACGATACTCAAATTCTTTTCTACTGGTCTCCTTGTCCAATTCCGCGGCAGCATACACTTCAAAAATCCAATTGTTCCAGGGATCGGTGAAATCAACTTCCTGTACTTCTCCAGTACCATCGTTTTTGACCGTATACGTAACCTGGCTGGCCAATCCCGATTCAAGCACATATTTCAGGAGTCCAGATTGTACCTTTTCCAACAGACCCCTTCTAACCTCATCACTGGTCATGTTAGCATTGGTCTCAAAATCGAGGTTCCCGAAAATATCCTTATAATCTCCTTTCCCCTCGAATTCAAGGTTATAATTGCGCCCCCCGCTTCCATTGGTAATATCGTAAATGAAAAGTTTAATATTGGCTTCCGCTTGATCGCGAACGTGGCCTACGTATTGAATTTCTTGCCGCAAGAAATTTTTATCACAATTACAGTCGATAAACAAACGCATCGGCGCCTTTTTATCGGCTACATCCTGCTGTGAAAAACCTAAGAATGATAGCAGTACAATATAGTAAGGAAGTGCATTTCTTATTGCTTCAAGGAAAAGAGCTAAAAGTTTTTTCGGCATTTTTGGGTTGGAAAACGTAAAGCATAAAAATAAAGAAAAACTGTTGTGATATTGGTATCACAGCCGATTAAACTTCCCGATGAATATCCCATGCTTCCAAATAGTCTGCAACGGCCTTTACAAACATACTACCGAGTGCCCCGTTAACGACCCTATGGTCATAGCTGTGAGAAAGGTACATTTTACTGCGGATACCGATAAAGTCCCCAGCTGGCGTCTCAATCACCGATGGCATTTTGCGAATAGCACCCAAGGCCAAAATACCAACTTGGGGTTGATTGATGATTGGGGTTCCAAAGACACTACCAAAAGTGCCGACATTGGTAACTGTATAGGTACCGTCTTGCACCTCGTCGGGTTTAAGGTGATTTTCCCTCGCCCGGGTAGCAAGGTCGTTGACCACCCTTGCCATTCCGACCAAGTTAAGCTGGTCGGCATTTTTAATTACCGGTACGATTAAATTTCCGTCGGGTAATGCGGCAGCCATCCCAATATTGATATTTTTTTTCTTGATAACCGAAGTACCGTCAACCGAAACGTTCATCATCGGATATTTTTTTAGGGCTTTTGCCACTGCTTCCATAAAAATAGGGGTAAAAGTCAATTTTTCACCCTCTCTTTTTTCAAAGGCGGTTTTTGTGGCGTTCCGCCATTTGACGACATTGGTCACATCGACTTCGATAAAACTTTGTACATGGGCAGAGGTCGATACGCTATCTACCATATGTTTGGCTACGAGTTTTCCCATTCGGGTCATTTCGATGACCTCATGATTGCCTGATGATGAATAGGCCGAAACCGGTCTTTCATCTCTTTTTGGGGCTACCTTTTCGGGTACTACGCTATCCTCTTCTTTTAATACTTCGGGAGCATCCTCCCTTTCAGTGGCATCATTTCGTTTCTCGGTCGAATTGTCCCTGCCATTCGCAACATATTCCAAAATGTCGTTCTTTGTGACACGTCCTTCCAATCCGGAACCGGAAATACTATCGAGTTCTGAAATAGAAATACCCTCTTGCTTGGCTATATTTTTAACCAAAGGGGAATAAAAACGTTCGGAATCTTGCTTCGGATTATCAGTATGATCGGATGCAGTACCAACCGTTTGTCTTGCTATTTTGACCGAATCGGCTACCTCGGCAACCGCGGTTTCTTCAATCATTGAAACCTCTTTTTTTGAGGATGAATCTTCGGAAGTTTTAGATGCGGACTTGTCCTTAGGTGCGGACACATTTGAATCATTACCCTTAACTTCTATCACTGCCACAGTCTGGCCTACCTTCACCACGTCATCTACTTCAAAGCGCTTTTCCACCAAAATGCCTTCCACTTCGCTAGGTACTTCGCTATCGACCTTATCGGTGGCTATCTCGAATATTGGTTCGTCTAGTTCTATGGTGTCACCGACCTCTTTCAACCAAGTTGTCAAGGTCGCTTCGGCAACACTCTCTCCCATTCGTGGTAATTTCAATTCAAATTTTGACATTGGTATATTAGCTATTTTTCGTGAGAACTGTGTTGCTATTTTGTAATCTGGACATGGGATATTTGGACCTAATTTGCCTTTAAGGATCCCTCAAAGGGAATACGGTTTAAAATACTTCTGCCCAATGTGACCTCATCGGCGTATTCTAGCTCATCGCCTACGGCAATACCCCGGGCAATGGTTGATGTACTTATTTCGAGGCCCTCTAATTGTTTAAATATATAGAAATTGGTGGTATCACCTTCCATAGTAGAGCTTAAAGCGAATATAAGCTCTTTAATTTCCCCTTCTTTAGCTTTACTGATTAACGAAGCAATCGTTAAATCATGTGGACCAATACCTTCCATTGGCGAAATTTTACCACCTAAAACATGATAAAGTCCTTTAAACTGACTTGTGTTCTCAATGGCCATCACATCGCGGATATCCTCGACGACACAAACCAATGTGCGATCTCGTTTTGGGCTGGCACATATCTCGCAAATTGCTACATCGGAAATATTGTGGCAATTGGTACAAAACATGATATCTTTTCTCAAGTCTACCAAAGCAGCCGCCATTTTTACTGTTTGTTCCTCTGGCTGTTTCAACAAATGCAGCACCAGTCGCAATGCTGTTCGCTTACCGATACCAGGCAGTTGAGACATTTCGTAAACCGCGTTTTCGAGAAGTTTTGAGGAAAAATCCATATTCCGCAAATTTACGATTTTGTGGCAGTAATTGAAGTGTTTTGTAAATGGATTTAAAATTCGATTGAAAGAAAATGCATCCGAAAAACGCTAACATTTACTTAACTTCGACCCATCAAAGATCCAACCTGTGAGCCTATATCTTGTATTCTCTGTAATTGCCGCCTATTTCATCCTATTAATGATCATCTCCTACTTCACTTCCAGAAATAGTAGTGAAGACTCATTTTTTACGGGTGACCGCGAATCGCCCTGGTTTCTGGTGGCCTTTGGTATGGTCGGGGCTGGATTATCGGGGGTTACCTTTGTTTCCGTACCGGGTATGGTTGGCAACAATTACCTATTTTTCTTCCAATTTGTATTGGGTAATGTCGTCGGTTATCTATTTATCACCTTTGTATTGGTACCGTTGTATTATCGCATGAGATTGGTATCGATATATTCCTATTTGAACGATCGCTTTGGAAAGTACACCTACAAAACGGGTTCCCTTATTTTCTTGATTTCACAGTCCTTCGGTGCAGCCCTACGATTACTATTGGCCGCTAAAATTCTTCAGTTTGCATTCTTCGAGCGGGTAGGAATTCCCTTTTTCGTCACGGTCATTATCATTTTATTACTAGTCTGGCTATATACCAACAAAACAGGTATAAAAACTATTGTTTGGACGGACACCATGCAAACCCTTTTTCTTATTACCGGAGCTGCAGTAACGATATATAGTATTACCCAATCGCTCGACTTGAGCCTGTCCGAATCAATACATGCAGTGACAAATCATAAGTATTATCAGGTATTTAATTGGGATGGCCAATCGGGAAATAATTTTTTCAAGCAATTTATTGCCGGAATATTGATTGCTATCGCGATGATGGGTCTCGATCAGAATATGATGCAAAAGACTTTGACCTGTAAAAACCAGTGGGATGCCCAAAAGAATACGCTGACCTATAGTATGATATTGGCGGCCACACAGTTTTTGTTTTTAGGCTTGGGCGTGTTGCTATATATTTATGCCGAAAAGAACGGAATAACTTTGGCAAGAGGATCTGAAGGACAGATATTGGACACCGATACGCTTTTCCCTGAATTAGCTCTTAACCATTTGGGAATCATTGCCGGTGTTAGTTTTTTGTTGGGAATCATTGCCGCTTCATTTTCAAGCGTTGACTCCGCCTTGACCGCGCTTACCACATCATTCACCTATGATTTCTTGGATATTTCGAAAAAAACCGGCAATGAAAAAAAACAGTATAAAAATTGGGTATTGATCGGTTTTTCAGTTCTTGTATTCATTATAATAATGGCTTTCTCGGAAAGCCAGGGAGACGTTATATCCTTAATATTCAACGTTGCGGGATATACGTATGGCCCGCTGTTGGGGCTGTTTTTATTCGGAATGTTTACCAGTGTCAATGTCAAAGATAGGTTTGTTCCTATCATATGTCTTGCCGCTCCCCTACTTACCTATGCCTTGAGTTGGTACAGTTCTACCGAACTTGAATTTGATTTCGGATTTATCAATATCGCCGTTAATGCCGCGCTGACCGTTATGGGATTGTTGTTGGCGAAAGAGCGGAAATTAGTTGGAAGTAGCGTTTAAAGTTAAAATGTATCCACCTAGCATTCGAATATACCTTTGATAGATGCAATTTCAATACTAAAATTGATTTGCATGATGAAAATGATTCGTATCTATTTAGCCGTAAACCAGGTCTGGTGTTAAAATTAAATAGCTCTCACGATTCTAATACTGGCCAGTACCTAAGAGCACCAAAGTACAGGCTACCTCGACAGCTATGTTATTTTTTTTAAGGATTTCATACAGCTCTGGGTTTTCAGTACCTGGATTGAAAATGACCCGTTCCGGTTGTAGGCTTAAAATTTTATCAACGTATTCCGATTGATGTTTCTTACCTATATATAACGTAATCGTTTGTATATCTTGAAAATCTTCAAAATCGGTTTTAATATCAACATCTCGAATTTTTCCTTCCCGTAAACCAAAAGCGACCGTTTCTATTCCCTTATCCAAAAGACGGTTTACCGCAAGATTACTATATCGTTCAGGTTTTAGGGAAGCTCCGAGAACAAGTGTTTTTTTCATGTAGTATATTAGATAAAAAGTGAACTAAAATTGAAACTGTACACTTGGTTGTAAACAGATAGAAATGTCTACTACCATCTTATGATCACGCTTCCCCAAGTAAATCCGCTTCCAAATGCCGCTAATACTACTAGGTCACCATCGTTCACTTTACCAGCTTCCCAAGCTTCGGTTAAAGCGATAGGAATGGAAGCTGCCGTAGTATTACCGTATTTCATGATATTATTGTAGACCTGATCATCTCTCAATCCGAATTTCTTTTGAATGAATTGTGAGATGCGAAGATTGGCTTGATGTGGTACTAACAGCCCTATATCGTCCGGAGAAAGTCCATTTTTCTTTAGCCCCTCCATAATCACCTCACTGAAACGAACGACAGCATTCTTAAAAACGAACTGCCCGTTCATATACGGATAATACGACTCATCATTGGCGTCATTATCTTCAATAATATCCGTAACCCAACGTTTTCCCATGCCAGGTGCAATTAATGAGAGCTCTTCGGCATGCTGACCTTCAGAATGTAGATGGGTAGATAAAATTCCTTTAGAAGTATCCACTTCACGCGTCAAAATGGCAGCACCCGCCCCATCACCGAATATGACCGAAACGGCTCTGCCGCGTGTCGTCATATCCAATCCATGGGAATGTAGTTCAGAACCTATAACCAAAACATTTTTATACATGCCGCTTTTGATATATTGATCGGCCACGGATATGGCATATACAAAGCCCGAACACTGATTTCGAACATCAAGGGCGCCTACGGTCTTAATACCCAAATCACGTTGGACCAATACGCCCGGTCCTGGAAAGTAATAATCGGGACTCAAAGTGGCAAAAACGATAAAATCGATATCGTCTTTATCGATTCCCGCCCTATCAATAGCAATTTTGGCCGCTTTAACGCCCATGGTGGTCGTGGTGTCTTCACCTGAAATCACGTGTCGCCTTTCCTTGATTCCAGTTCGTTCTTGAATCCAAGCATCATTGGTATCCATCAACTGTGATAAATCATCGTTGGTCACGACATTTTCAGGTACGTAATAACCTAATCCTGCAATTCTTGAGTTGTACATGTTATTGATTTTTTGACTACTGGGAATGGACTAAAGTAGTGAATTTAGAGGATATCAAATATCTCAATCCGAATTATAAGGAATACGTAAAGGCACAAATCGGATTATCGTTTCAGTTGTTTTTAAAACGAATATGTGGTTTCTAAATGGTAAAGCAATTAGGTAGTAAGGTACTTTTTATAATCATTGACGACAACCTTTGCTTTTAAGTCGTGCAGTAGGTTGTACAGACCAAAGAAAGTTCGGTTCATATACAAAAAGTGTTTAGATCCGCGATTTCCGTTCATTTTCCGAATCTGACTATCTTTAGAATACCGTTCGCTCAAGTCTGCAATTTTAGTCCAAAAATCATTTGCGCCAAAATCGAAATGCTCTTCATTGAATGGAGATGTAAAAAGCGTCAACATTTCCTTGAAAAGTGATTTGAAAAATAGAAGTTCCTCAGGGGAGTCGGTCTTTGTCAAGATTTCCAATTCGTACATTTTTTCGGTAAATATGACATCATCTTCAATACTTTCCGTTTTAGCCAGTTCGAAATAAGGCACATAAAATTCATCAGGGACCGCCTTGATACATCCGAAGTCTATAGCTATCAAAGTGTTATCTGCACTGACCAAGAAGTTACCCGGGTGCGGGTCAGCATGCACCCTGCGTAATCCGTGGATTTGAAACATGTAGAAATCCCACAGTGTCTGGCCTAGCTTGTTGCCCAATGCCGGCGTGAAATCTGTTTTGGCGAATTCGCTAAGATGCTTCCCATGCATCCAATCCATGGTAATAATGCGTTCACTAGATAACTCAGGATAATATTTTGGGAATTCTAAATTGGGAATGATACCACAACTTTCAGTTATCTCAACACTTTGCTTCAATTCAAGGATGTAGTTGGTCTCCTCAATAAGCTTATTCTCGATTTCCTTGAAATATTTGTCCTTGTCCTTTCCCTGAAGGTTAAACATTTTAATGGCTATCGGTTTCACCAACGCAAGGTCACTGCTAATACTTTCCGCTACACCAGGATACTGAATTTTTACCGCGAGTTCTTTTCCATCCTTTGTCGCCCTGTGCACTTGACCAATACTGGCTGCATTGATTGAATCACTCTCAAAGGTATCAAAGAGTTCTTCAGGATATTTATCCAAATATTTCTTAAAAGTCTTTCGAACTAAGGGCGCAGATAACGGTGGAACGGAGAACTGAGACAATGAGAACTTTTCGACATAAGCCCTGGGCAATAGGTTTTTCTCCATGCTCAACATCTGGGCAACCTTTAGGGCACTACCCTTCAAACTTTTTAATCCATCATAGATATCCTCTGCATTATCTTCATTAAGTTCGTCTTTGTTCAATTCTGGATTGACCAACTTTTTACCATAATACTTGAGATAGTTACCACCTATTTTAGCGCCCGTCTTTACCAATTTGCTGGCACGCTCAATTTTTCCGGTAGGTATTTTGTCAAGAGTTTTCATGCTATCAATTTCACTATTCAAATATATACCTACGAAAAAGTTTCTTTATACAAGAACTTACCTAAATCAATAATATTCTCCAGGGGGGTATTATCAAAAACCTCGAAAATGGTATTGATCGACTTCTCGATGACTATGTCAGTCTTTTCGAATGCAGGTGAAGTGTCGTTCATCCAAAATTTGAGTACGAACAAAAATTGCAACCAGGCACCTTCGGAATATATAGTAGGATTGTGTTGGGCAATTTTTGAATTTTTTTCCACATTTCCGTCGTCGATCAAATCAGTTGCAAAACCTTTGATATGACTTCGTAAACCTTTCAGTTGCTTCATGTTTTTCATCATGCCGCCATCTTCCTGCAGCGTAAAAAGAACATAGCTACGATTTAGGGTCAACATTTCGAAAAAAGTGTAAAAGAATGATAGCATTTTATCTTTGTTACTAAAAGAATCGTATTCCTTATTCTTTAGCAAGAGTGCCTCAGTATTCGTATAGAATTTATTCCAAATTACCTTTTGTATACCCTCTACCGATCCGAAAAGCCCGTAGAAATCAGATTCTTCGATTGCATTGGCCTTACAAAATTTATAGATGGACTTAGGCACTGATTCATGCTCTAACACGTACTCCATGTACATACCGATAACAGCATCTTCTGTTATTTTCTTTGGTTTTGCTTTAGTCTTAGTAGCCATAGGTATATAATTTTTTAGTCCCGAAATATTGTGAAAATAAAAATGGAACAATAAAACGTGATTGTAATACTCAAGTAAATTTAGGGGTTATCTGAAGCATACTATGTTAAAGGAATATGAAACAACAGTAATTACATACAATTTAAAAATAAAAACGTGCTCTCAAGTGAAAGCACGTTTTCAAACAACCTAACCAATAAATAATCAAAACATGATTATGACTTAATTTCTTTTTCATAGCAACGCTTTCATAATCACTGTAAATATAGGTAAATGTTTAATGATATGAAGAATAGATTAAACAAAAAAAATGTTAAACTTTTCTTTATTTACTTAACTATGGTAGTTTACAGTATAAAAGAGTGTCAGTTTGTCACGCAAAATGGCTATGGTACTTTTTTTGACTATCAACATCCTGAGAATAATCTTAGACTTAGAAAGTTTGAAGGTTAAGCTTTAGAATTAAATGATAACAAATAACTGCACAAGCGGTTCTACTAAATAACTTTTTTTATGGCGACAGGCAAGATTAATGTTTCGGTGGATAACATTTTCCCACTCATCAAGAAATTTTTATACAGCGATCACGAAATTTTTTTAAGAGAACTTATTTCGAACGGAACTGACGCGACGCTTAAATTGAAACACCTAACGACTATCGGTGAGACGAAAGTGGATTATGGAAATCCTATTATTGAGGTAAAGGTTGATAAAGAGGGTAAAAAAATCCATGTTATCGACCAAGGTTTAGGGATGACCGAAGACGAGGTTAAAAAGTATATCAACGATATCGCATTTTCGGGCGCCGAGGAGTTTTTGAATAAATATGAGGATGGTGCCAAGGATTCTGGCATTATCGGACATTTCGGACTCGGATTCTACTCCGCGTTTATGGTTGCGGAAAAGGTAGAGATTTTGACCAAAAGTTATACCGAAGATTCTGTACCTGTGCATTGGAGCTGTGACGGATCACCAAATTTCACCTTGAAAAAAGGAAAGAAAAAAGAACGTGGTACCGAAATCATACTTCATATCGCAGAAGATTCTACCGAGTTTTTAGAGGATAACCGTATCACGAGTCTTTTAAAGAAGTATAATAAGTTTATGCCGATACCGATTAAATTCGGCACAAAGACAGAGACGCTTCCAAAGCCTGAAGGCGGCAAGGAAGACGACAAGGCACCGACCAAAGAGGTAGACAATATTATTAATAACCCGAATCCAGCATGGACAAAACAGCCGATAGATTTAAAGGATGAAGATTACAAGTCGTTTTATCGCGAATTGTATCCCATGCAATTCGAGGAACCATTATTTCACATTCATCTGAATGTAGATTATCCTTTTAATCTAACTGGAATACTCTACTTCCCGAAATTAACGAACGACCTCAACGTTCAGAAAGATAGAATTCAACTTTATCAGAACCAGGTTTTTGTAACCGACAATGTTGAGGGTATCGTACCCGAATTCCTGACGATGTTGAGAGGTGTTATTGATTCTCCTGATATTCCATTGAACGTATCGCGATCTTATTTACAAGCGGATGGCGCGGTCAAGAAAATTTCCTCTTACATTACCCGAAAGGTAGCCGATAAATTGAATTCCCTTTTCAAAGACAATAGGGAAGATTTTGAGAAAAAATGGAACGACATAAAAATCGTAATCGAATACGGGATGCTTTCCGAGGATAAATTTTTCGAAAAAGCGGACAAATTTGCGCTCTACCCAACAGTTGATGGTAAGTACTTTACCTTCGAAGAACTACAGGAGAAAATTAAGGGAAATCAAACCGATAAGGACGATAAACTAGTGATTCTATATGCTTCCGATAAAGAAGCGCAGCATAGTTATATTGAAGCCGCCAAGGCTAAAGGCTTTGAAGTATTGTTACTCGATTCTCCTATCATCGGTCACTTGATGCAAAAATTAGAAAGTTCGAAAGAAAAGATTTCATTTGCCAGAGTAGATGCCGATCACGTCGATAACCTCATCAAAAAAGAGGAAACGACCATCAGTAAGTTGTCTGACGAAGAAAAGGAAAAGCTAAAAACAGACCTTGAGGAAGCTATCGAAAACAAAAGCTATACGGTACAACTTGAAGCTATGGATAGCGATGCGTCACCGTTTATAATCACCGAACCGGAATTTATGCGTCGTATGAAAGAAATGCAACAGACCGGAGGTGGCGGTATTATGGGTATGGGCAGTATGCCGGATATGTACAATCTTATAGTCAATACCAACCACGAATTAATTGGCGAAATCCTGAATACCAAGACAGCTAAAAAACGGGAGCGGTTGATCAACCAATCCGTTGACTTGGCGCGACTTTCAAAAGGACTTTTGAAAGGCGAGGAATTGACCAATTTTATCAAGCGTAGTTATGAAATGGTGAAATAGAATTATTGTTTTACACATTTAGTTAGTGCAGGATGTGAATTTCCTTTCCAACGGAAAATTAACATGAAACCAAAGCCGTTCCAGATACAATTGGAACGGCTTTTTCATTTCTCTGTGTGGTGAACAGGTTGTAATGCATTAAAAATTAACAGGATTTCAAGACATGAAATCGCAGACCCGCTCAATTCCAATATGATTGTCGCCAAATTACATACACCTAAATTTAACAATCTACGAATCAGTGGATAGCATATCTTTGATAGTATCAGATAAACCAAAATCTATCAATGAAACTAAACCATATTACCATACTATTTTTAAGCCTATGCGTCAGCTATATGCATGCGCAAGACGAACTTCCTATCAAAATAGACAATGGTCATATCAAACCGCTTAGGCAATTTCTCGACAGTTCGCTACAAGCCAGTTTTGAACAGGAATTAAAAAGCCACCCAGATTGGGCCGATTTAATTGCCCAAAAGAAAATGGCGGTAGGCATAGTTGACCTAAGCAATCCCGAAACACCTCGGTTTGCACGCGTAAACGGGAATTTCATGATGTACGCGGCCAGCTTGCCCAAAATTGCCATTCTCTTAGCGGCGACCGATGCCATTGAAAAGGGAGAACTCAAAGAAACTGCAGAGGTAAAAAAAGATATGCGACTTATGATCAGTAAATCGAACAATCAAGCCGCAACCCGTATGATCGACCGCTTGGGATACGAAAAATTGGAGGCCGTGATGACCGATCCAAAATATGATTTTTACGATGAAGAAAATGGTGGTGGACTTTGGGTAGGCAAACGTTACGGCGGAGGTGGTGAAACCCATCGCGAACCTTTAAAACATTTAAGCCATGCAGCAACGGTCACTCAAGTATGCCGTTTTTATTATCTGCTCGCCAACGGAAAACTGGTCAATGAGAAACGCTCGAAAGACATGTTGGCCGCGCTCGAAAATCCTGAACTACACCATAAATTTGTGAATACGTTAGATAAAGTTGCCCCAAATGCAAGACTTTTCCGGAAATCGGGTTCTTGGCGCACCTTTCATTCCGATTCAATTTTGGTCTGGGGCGAGAATGCGAGTCGACGTTATATTATTGTTGCTTTGATCGATGATGCGAACGGCGAGCAGATTATTCGGGATTTGGTACGTCCGATTGAAAAGGTTTTGAAAAAGGACATATCTTTGGTTACGAAGTAGAACAAGGTATTTTGTTTTAAACCTACCCCACACATTATGGGTTTGATGTCCTACGGTTTGCCGAGAGGTGATTCCTAAGTCCAAATACTAACCATGCTCCGTACCCTAGTCAAAAAAACATTCGATGTCCGAGAAGGGGAATTCCGGATTTCCCTGTATATGCTTTCGTATATATTTTTGGTAATTGCGGTATTGATGATTATCAAGCCTACCGTAAATGCCCTCTTTCTTTCTGAACTGGGCGTCGAGCAGTTGCCTTTTGCATTTCTGGCGGTCGCAGTGACCGCTATCGGAAGTTCCTTCTTTTACTCAAGGGCTTTGACCCGATTCCCTTTGAACCGCATCATTAAGTTCACACTATTTGCGTCCACCATTGCCTTGATTAGCTTCGGACTGCTCTTAAAATTTAATCTGGTTGGCGGATGGTTCCTGTACTTGTTTTACGTTTGGGTAGCCATCTATGCGGTTCTGTCAGCTTCACAATTCTGGGTATTGGCCAATTTGGTCTACACGATTAGGGAAGCAAAAAGACTATTCGGATTCATCGGATCCGGCGCCATTCTAGGTGGAATTTTTGGAGGATACCTTACCTCCCTCCTAGCGCCTTTCATCGGTACCGATAACCTGATTTTTCTTGCTGCCATTCTTCTTTTATGTTGTGTACCCCTTCTACGAAAAATCTGGAATTCCGGCATAAAGAAACTTGGAAAGCAAAAACGCCCAAAAAGAACGACAAACACTGGGGATAGACCTTGGCAACTGATCAAAAAATCAAAACACCTGACGTATATCGCTGGTATTGTGATAGTCAGTGTGCTGACCGCCAAATTAATCGACTATCTTTTTAGCGACTTTGCAGCCGCCGCCATTCCCGACCCCGACGAACTCACCGCTTTTTTCGCTTTTTGGTTTTCAACCTTCAACCTACTTTCCCTGATCATACAATTATTTTTTACCCATCGCATTGTAGGGATATGGGGGGTGGGTTTTTCGCTATTGCTATTGCCCATAGGTATATTTGCAGGAAGTATTCTATTTTTTATCATCCCCGAACTTTCCGCCATTATTGTCATCAAAGCCATGGATGGGGTTATGAAGCAATCCGTGCATAAAAGTGCTTCCGAACTTTTGGCCTTGCCTCTTCCATTTGACCTAAAGAACAAGACCAAGTCCTTTATTAATGTAGTAGTAGACAGTATTGCTACAGGAATCGCAGGTTTCTTGCTGATATTTGTAGTGAAAGGCCTTGATTTACCATCCTATTATATAGCGGCCATCGTCATAGTTTTGGTCGGCGTTTGGGTATTTTTCATCCTCAAAGTGCGAAAGGAATATTATAAAACCTTCCGAAAAAATTTAGAAGTATTAACGGATTACAGCGAGAAAAGCTTAAAACCGATGGTCAAAAAAGTGTCCGTTGTTAAGGGCATGCGAAATGTATTTCAGTCCGGTACCGAAGAACAGATTCTCTTTATGCTCGGAAAATTAATGGAAATCAACGACAAGCGATTTGAAAAGGATGTAGAGCAACTATTGGAACATCCTTCTACAAAAATAAGGACGGCTGCGATACAAAACCTATATTTTTTGAATACCGCCACTATGATATCCAACGTAAACCCCCTATTACATACAGATGATGAAGCCTTGACCTTGGCGACCTTGGAATACCTATTGCTACATGCCGAAAAAGATCGTTCCCTAGTATACGATAGATATTTGGATACTGAAAACCGTCGTATTTCTAATGCAGCGCTCTATTGTCTAGCCAAGGAGTCGAGAAACAACGAGATTTTAAAAAGTACATATGCGCTGCATACTCGCATTTCAGACCAAATCAAACGTATAACTGATGGGAATGAAGAAAAAGATTCGTTGAAATCCCTTTTAAAAACCATCGGAGCCGCGAATAGTCAAAGTCACTTTCCGTTTATCAACAAGTACTTAAAGGATAACCGTCCTGAAATCGTAGAGGCCGCTATTATCGCTGCGAGTCTCGGCAAAGATGCTAGCTTTATTATACCACTGATAGCATTTTTACCGCAAAAAGCGTTCAGGAAACTCGCTACCGAAGCTCTAATTGGCTATGGCAGAACTATGGTGCCCTTACTCACAAATATTATTATAGAAAGATTGGTGCCCCTTGAAACCTGTCGATTCATTCCTGGTGTGTTACAAAACTTTGCATCGCAAGAAACCGTTCGCAGCCTTTTCTTGTTGATGGAAGATAGCGATCTGACCATCAGATTAGAAAGTATACGGGCCTTAAGCGACATTAGAAAGCAACATCCCAAAATTACCTTCAACAAATATAGAATCGTGGCCTTGATATATGAGGAGTGTAAGCTACACCACCGAACACTTTCTGCTATGCACACACAAATCATTATATCGTATAGAAACCGGACAAAAGCCAAAAGAGAAATCAGCGACGAAGAACGAGACGCCCGTACCAGTCTGTTGGAAATACTGGAGCGCCGATTGAATGCCGGTCTGGAACGTATCTTTAAGTTATTGGGACTTCGCTTCCCCCAAAAAGATATCGAAATCGCTTATGAGGGCTTAGTAAGCGAAAAACAGGAAGCCCGAACCAATGCTATTGAGTTTTTGGACAATCTTCTTACAGGAGAACTCAAACGTGCACTTTTGCCTATTATTGAGGAATCTGCCCTTGACATAGCTTCTGATGAAGTGCTGCAAAAGATAAAACACAAAGTTCCGTCTGAAATGGAATGTTTTGAACTTCTGCTCGGCGGTAATGACTTAATGCTGAAACTAGCCGTACTCTATCTTATAAAACATCAAAAGGATGAGAAATATGTGCCGCTTATCATGAAATATATCAAAAGTGATAACTTAAAATTACGGACGTTCGCCCAAGAGGCTTGGGAGGGAATTCTTAAGGGGCGTTAAAAAAAACGAAAACCTAATCCTTTCTAATGAGCTTATCAATATTGCCGGCGAGATACATATGGTCACTTGCGGAATTTTTGCGTAGTACGTTTGTCATTAGTACAACCATATAGGTGCACTTGTTAGGGTGTTCGACAATAGCTACTGAATTCATATAATTCGTGACGTTTCCCATATATTTTCCACAAGCTTCACCTTTACTTCGGTCGCATTTATATAGACTTCCGGATTTGAAGTATACTGCGGCTTCTTTTAATGCCGAGGCTTGTGCATACCTTATGCGGCGGTCGGTCATGTACATCAGACGCTTCATTTCTAAACTACTTTCTTGATCAACCACATTACCCTGCTCTAACTGGACCAAGAATTTCATTAGGCCTAGCGGCGAACCAATACTTCCACCTTTATCGCCAACATAGGTATTGGCACCTCTGGTAAAAAAACTTCCCAATCGCCATTCGTCAGCAGTTATTCCCAATTCACGCAAAGGAAGGTTGACGACATCGTTACCTAAATCAGTCAATTCTTTTTTAGGCGTTTCCTTGAAATAGGTGTCCGCTTCTTCTTGGGTCAAATCGGGGTAGTGCTCTCTGAAAGCGGCCATTAACAAAACCTCGCGCCATACAATACTTGCCGCACCATTGTTGCTAACGGAAAGCATATGATCGGTCCATTCATAAAGTGAAAAAACATCGCTGGCAATGACTTGACGTTTTACCAATGTATTTTTTTCAATGTTATAAATGGGAATGGTGTGTTCATCGGTCATTCCCCAGACACCCGCTTTTACGGATTTGTTACGTAGTAGTTCCGTCCGTTTTTCGAAAGAATCAGGATAGATGTTGGCGAGCTGGGTAAAGAGCGCATTCAATACAGCAAGCTTTCCAACGCTTCCTGGCTGGTACCCCGCTTTTTCGTTACGCTGGGCATATCGAATGTTGTTGGGATCGGAAATATCGAGCACGGTCAGGGAATAACTTTTGTCCAAACCTTTGAAGAGGCCATTAATTTCCTTTTGGAATTCCTCGTCAATGGTCATTAAAGCGGTTGCACTGTCCGTTTTTCTAGAAAGCAGATTGAGCTCAATCTCGCTATACGATTTAAGTGCGCCCGCCGGTAAAGTTGAGGCATCTTTTATTTCACCGCTCTTTATGAGTTCTAAACGTTTTAGGCGTTTGATGCCTGTACGTTCGTAGCCATCTATGGGATAATGGCTTAGGGTTGTGAAAGCTAAAGACACTAGAACTATAAAAACTATTAAAGGGGATTTATTTGTCATATCTTGTTTTGCTTACCTATAGGTGACTGTAATGCGTATTATGAATATTTAAAAAATGCAAATGAGGTATAGTTATCCCAAAGAAATATGTCCTTGACATTAGCTATTCAAATGAATAGTACGTAAAGCGAATTTCTTAATTGAAAACAGGATGATCGTTTTAGTTAATTTATACGGCAACTAAGATTTCTATTAGCGTCATACTTTTCGTATCCTCCAAAATAACTTTCTAATAATCCTGACTAATTGCATTCAGACAAGTCTCCTGACTCTCAAAATTCAATTTATATCTATTTTCATCAGAAGGCCTTAAATCTATTCCATCCAACAAAGACTAAATTTCACAATAGGAAAAGTTAAAGCTTTTCCATGAGCGAAATCTCTCGTTTTACGTCAATCTTAGGCGTAATCGATTGCAAATATTCCGAGCTTAGGGCCTTTTTGTTTTCCACAAAGGGACGAATTTGAAATAGCCAAAGCTTGTCGTTCTGAAAACCCAGCTCAACATCATAAGCGCCTTCGTAATCAGAATTGGTTTCCTTCGGAAGCGTTTTTCGGATGGTCTTGGCAAACTCTCGAATTTCATCAATATTTTTTTCGTTAAGTACGGCCTCTTCAAAAGTGGCCGCTTTTTTCCCAGTACCGCCGGTGACGGGCAGACTGTTATACGAACTTTCCCTCGCCGGTGCCAATAAACGATATCCGCCATCATTGTATACGGTATAGGTCTCTGCGGATTGTCCGTCGACCGCACCGCCTGCCCCACGACTAAAAGCGATCGTCAAATCTTTTTCGTTTCCATTGTTGATACCTTTGGTAATCAAGACTCCGGAGTAATCGACGTCAACGCTGGGAATGACCAAAATCGAAGGGAACACATTTTCAGGATTCAACAAATATTTTTGACGCCATTTAAAACTACGTTCAGTATAAGGAGATGCCCAGACTTCTTTGATACCGTCAATAATGGCCTCTTTATCGACTACATTGAATTTTGTGAGATTAAGTCCGGCACCTGTGAAATCCTTTAAATCTTCCATATTGGTGTCGCTGCGCAAGAAAACGGGGACTTCGCCTAAGCCTTTTCCTAAAATAGATTTGAAATCCCTTTGAAGTTCGGATATGAACTCCGGTCTTAAGGGCATTTTTGCAATGGCTGTGCGCAGGGTTTCCAATTGGCGCAACTGATAGTTTTCTACTTCAGGTTCGGGTATGTTTTGAGTTCGCATTTTTTCCGCCTCGTCGAACATAAGGTTTAGAAATTTCCAATAGGAAACGGACTGCCCAGGCATGGGCTGGTTCATATGCTGTCGAAAAATACCGAAGGGGATAACCAAGCCTTCAACCACTTTATCAGGGAACATTTTTTTCAGCTGCCCTAAATTCGCAGCCTTTGGTCCGCATAATTGTCCGGAATCACTAGCATCGACGTTCCGTAGATTTAATACATCGGTATTGTCTAATCGTATTTTCTCGATCGGAACTTCTATCTTTTCGGTATTGCGTTCTTTAACGGCAAATAAATCGCGCTCTTGGGCGGTCATTTGCCCCTCAGGTTTCAGGATGACGTTGCCTTTGTTCGAAACGGCATAAAATACACGTTGGCCGTCATATTTTTTAAGGTTCTGTAAATTTTCACCGGAAAGCGCCGCATTCGGAATGCCCAAATTGCGGGCTAGTAATTGTACATGGGAGACCATATTGCCCTCGGCTACGGTTGCGATGCCCGCAACAGGCTTTAAATCGGCAGGGGAACGCATGAAAATATAGATTTTATCGGAAGACACTTCCACATCGTCAGGCGAACCTGCGACAACGACTAGCTCACCAAAGGCATAGCCAGAATTAAGACCGCGTATGGTACTCTGATTTGCGATGTCCATGACCTTATTGGTCAAGGCAGATTCTTTGGCAATAAAATCGCCAAGCTCACCCACACTCTTCCCTAAATGTAAGGCAATCGAACCACGAATACGATCGTCAATAAAGCCGTAGGCTTTTGGTTCGAACCCGGTATACACATTCACGATATTCTGATAGTTGGCCTTGACCATGGCGGCGCTCCACTCTACCGCGCCACGAGCCGTCTCAAGAACGGTATTCAGTTCGGCCAAAGTCATTTTGTCTCTGTTAATGGTGTTGAGCGTATTTTTAATTTGCCCGTATTCCCAAAGCTCCAGATATCCAGCTCCTGCCGAAGCTGTAGTTAGTACCTTAATTTTGCGAAGCTGTTCTCTGAGGGTTTCCGGTTGCCATTTTGAGGCATTTTTAAATAGAATTTCTTCTAATTTCAAAGAAACGTCCAGCAATTGCAACCGGGCCATCGGTCGTTTCTCCTCAATAATATCCTTACGGATATCGAGAAGTGCTTGGCCTGCTGCTGAAATTAATTCTGAATCATTGGTCCCTAGGGAATGGTTAGCAATAAAATCCTCTAGAGTTTTCCCCAAAGGAGTGTTTTTAAGTAAATCAGCCTTCTGACCTATCTTTTTGATGTCGATAGGTTTGAAAAATTCGGTCATTGTGACTACCAGCACGTCAAATTGTTTGTTCTGAGTCGCCGTTAATTTCAATGCATTTTTTTTTTGGAACGCCTTTACTTTTTCGATATCGGCAACTTCAGGTTGGCCGTGAATCTTTACCCGTAAATCCATAAAGGGCGTGTAGGCATCCGAAATGACCTTTGACTCACTACGCATGCGTTGCGCAAGATTAGCGTCACCACTGTGGGGCACATCTTTTAAGGATTGTCGCACAAGGAAAAAATTATCCCGTAGAACGTCATCCTGAGATAAAAGCCATGTATAAAATGCTATACCCCAAGCTTCCTCATCCTCAGCTTGTACGGCTCCACGGTAGTATTGTCCCTTTTGATTAATCCATCCATTATCGACGGAACGAAGATATTTGTCAAGCTGATATTGTTTTAATCGGGAATGGTCATTTTTTGAATCCCAAAAATCAGATGTATTGGTATAGGCCAGCAATTGACCCAAATAAATATGATAGTTCTTTGCGATTGTCTCCACATCGTCTTTGTAGCGAGCGTGCTGCAGCCCAGGGCCAATATCTGACGGACACGGATCTTTTGGTGCCCGTACACTTCCATCGGTACAGAACCAGCGGATATCTTTATAAGGTCCGCGAATGTCGTTTTTGTAGAAATTTATCTTGGCTGCCAATTCGGCGTTGTCTACCTTTTTTTGGGCTATTGCAGTAGGAATAATAAAGCATGCCAAAAGGAATGCTATCAGTAGTTTGGTCATTGGGGTGGTTTATAGAAGCTTTTAAAAGGCTGTTATTCACTGTATCAAAAGTACTGCCAATTTCGTTAGAAAATAAAAAATTCGATTTGATCAGACATCTAAATGTTGGATTTTAGAGTGCTTAAAATATATTAGATTGGCTGCCTAATTGAACGACTTTTGTTGTTTTTTATTATTTTTCACAACTTCAATTGCAACGTAGTGTAAAAAGTGCGAGGCTCCGCGGGAATAATACCCGGACCAGGATAACCCGTTGCTCGGCGGGTAAAATAGCGCTCGTTCAATAAATTGTTGACTCCAGCTTCAATCTTCCATTTTCGATAGGTATAGGATAAGGATAAATCCATAATGCCATAAGCGGGCAGTTCTCCTATAATACCAGCACCAGGTGCAGTAGAATCTAGAAATGGCGGAGAATTCTGAGGATCATTGTATTGTTTTGCCAAGTAGGTATACTGTAATGAGGCCAGGACATTTTTATAGCCAGTACTCAAGCCCGTTCGCAGATTTACAGCTGGAATGTGTTCTACCTTTTTACCTTCAACATTATTGATGTCCGATTTTGTGTATTCTGAATTTGTAAGCGCTAGGTTAGCAAAAAGGTTGAGCTTTAGGTTTTCTGCTGTATTTAAAAAAGTTTCTTTTACATTCCAGTCGCCTAACATTTCCAATCCATAGATTACGGCGGTACCAGCATTGTCCGTTAGGTTGATGATTCTGTTTTGATTATTGACGGTTACGATGTTGCGCGATATACGGTTGTCGTAATAGAGCAAAAAACCGCTGACATCATAGGACAAAAATTCTTTGAAACGCCCTCTCGCCCCTAAATCGCCGGTAAACCCCTCTTCATCTTCAAGGTCTTCGCTAATTTCCTGGGCAGGATTAATAACCCGTAAATCATTGAAGGTCACCGAGCGATAATTTTGGGATAGATTTCCGTAAAATTCGACATCCGCATTTAGCTTATAAGACGCACCTAAGCCCAATAAAACAAAAGAGCGCTCAAAATCCTTATCTTCTTCATTAAGACGGCTATCGATAACGTTCCCCGCCAAATCGGTGAATACTTCCGTAAAATTTCCTTCCGCCGAGGTTTTTATATATTCAAAACGAAAACCGGGCGTGATTGAAAAACGGTCGGTAATATCAATAATGTTTTCCCCAAAAACAGCTAGGTTCAGATTCGGAAAGCGGTACTGCGACTTTCGTGGAAATGCGGGAAATTCTTCGTCGACAAATTCAAAATCTGCCCCAGTAGTAGCCGGGCCGGCACCTTGACGTTGTTGATTGTAAGATTGATAATATTTAGAACCTATCAAAAAGACAGCATTTTTATCACCAATCGAATATCGGGATAGTAGCCGAGCCTCTGCGCCCCAATTTTGAAAATCGTCTATCAACAGCTCACGTTCGTTGCCATCATCTATAATATCTACCCTATTTTGTCGAAAGCCAAGTGATTTACGGGAAGCATCCAAAGCGAAAAGATTCAAACTGAAATCCGTTTTTGATGAAAAACTGTGGTCGAGGCGTAGGGATGCCAATTTCCAATCAACATCGAACCAATTCCGATCGCGGTTGCTCAGGTTAGGATCTTCCCGAAACTGGGAATCAGTGAGACCTCCAGCTTGATGCGCTAAATAATCCAGCAAAGTAGCTTCGAAAGTCAATTTTGTCCGGTTCGACAACTGATAGCCAAAATGACCGTGGTAGTTTACCGCATTGAAATCTGAATTAGGTCGAAAACCATCCCCTTTTTTATAGCTCACATAGTTATAATAGCTAAACTTGCCCACAGTACCGCCAAGACTATTAAAGCTGGTAAAAAGTCCGTTCGATCCCAAAGTCTGGCGTGTTATCAGTTCCAATTTCTTATCGGGGTCAGGTGCCCTGAACTTAAAATTGATGAGACCGCCAAACTGTGTACCATATTGCAGCGAAGCTGCACCACGCACTACCTGAATTTCGCTCAATGCTTCAACCGGTGGGGTATAATAGCTTTCAGGATATCCAAGCACATCTGCACTAATATCGTATCCGTTTTGTCTGGTATTAAAATTGGCCGTACGGTTGGGGTCCAGACCACGCCCACCGATGTTAAGCTGAATTCCGGCATCTCCATTATCATAAATATTTAGACCGACAACCTGCCCGTAAATTTGCCGTGCATTGTTTGCCGCTAAGTTGGCCGTTAACAGGTCAACGGCTACCACTTCGGTTTTCTTTCCCGCATAAATAGCAGTACCTTCTACTTTCTTCAGACGCCTCAGGGCAAATATTTTTTCGCGCCTTTGGGTCAAGGTAACCTCCGACAATTCTTGTGTGCGTAGACGTTCTAAGGCTACACTTACACGTAGCGCTGCATTTAAAGTTATTGCCGTCTCGTAAACTTCAAATTCAAACGCAAAAACTATAAGGGTGTACTCTCCATTGGATAATCCCTGAAAATTGAACGCGCCATTCGCATTGGTAGTTTCGGTAAGGCGCAATTCCTTGATGTACACTTCCGCGTCGGGTATAGGCTTGCCATTACTATCGGATACCTCACCGGTAACACTGAGCTGCCCCCATGAAGGTAGCGCCAAAATGAATAGAAGTAGTGTACTAAATACCTTTGATTTCATCTGAGAAGGGATTAATCCAATTTTTGTGTTTGAAAGATTCTTTTTCTTTGGCAAGATCGATGCTTGGGTTCACCAATGGTGTACTACGCCTTCCATTTAAGGTGACACGGCTTTCGACATATACTTCGACCTGGTTATGGCCTTGAGATTCAAAATGGTCTCTTAAATAGTGGGCATATTCCAATATAAAATCGGGTTGAAACGACATTTGTTTTTCCTGAAAACCGGTCAAGAAATCCGAATTATCCACATAAAACCATCGTCCGGAATGTCCGTCAACAATTTTGAACTGTGCGTATCCTGCCTTTTCCATTAGCATGACACGCCATGAAAACCGATAGCCCTCTTCTGTCCAAAATAATTCACCCGGGTAGGCCAGATAACGAAAAGGGAGGATAATCTGAAGGCCAAAAAAGACAATCAAAATACCCTGTATGACTCTAGTTCGCAAAGTCGATATAACTAACGATTTTCCGTTGTCAAATACTATTTTGGGTATCCGGAAGGCACTTGAAAGGTGTCTTAAAATCTTGTGATGTACCGACGCATCGAAAAAAATCAATGCCGCTACAATCATGATATAAGGAAACATACCGATAGGGAATAGAATCCTTGTCAGCAAGTGAAAAATAAGTACCATACCAAAAGCATACGGCCTTGTTTTTCGGTACAAAAGCAAGAACGGGATGGCCAAGTCGTAAAACGCACCGCCCCAACTGAAAGCATAATGCACCCAATTTTCGCTGAGAAACGGCCCTAAAAGAGGAATTTCGTACTTCGATGACAACCATATTTTTAAGGGCATCGCCTTTAAAAGCCAATCGGAATTCAATTTGGCCAGCCCGGCAAAGAGATACACTATACTCAGCAAAAACTTAATGCTATCGCCTGTCCATCGTGGAATTTTTTGAAATGCTTTTTTAGGGTTTAGATAGGCATCTATTGAGAAATAGGCATTGGCAGGCAAGAACAACATCAAAAAACTCAATACACTGACGAAATAATAATGGTTCAGGTACGTGGTCTTGTCCATCAGTTCGATATAGGTAAAGCTAACAAAGAAAACGCCTATTGCCCAGCGGTACTTAAGGCCGATCATCACAAAAAAAGCGGCCAATACACACACAATGAACAGTAGGTAGGTATATTCCCCAATCGGTTTTATCCATCCAAAACCATAATACGAAAAGAACAACTTCGGTTCGATATAAAATTTTTCTATCCACCCGTTCATCCAAAAGCGGAGAATACTTACGCACATCATAAATCCGAAGAAAATACGAAAGACCGCTACGGGAGCGGCCTCAGTTTGTAGGGCGATATACTTTCGGATCGAATTCACTGATCAATCTCCATCGGCATCAACGAAATCGATGCTGATACTCATGGCAGAAAACATATCTACTTTAAGAAGCGGTACCGCTTTCTGAACCACATCGTAAGCCGTAAGCATATTTACGGCTGGGTCACTAGTCTCTAGCTCTATTCTGAAGGAATTTAAACTTTCAACAGCTATCCTTGCGCTATCGAACTGTGCGTTAATGTCTTCGCTTAAATCTTTTCTATTCAAGGCATCTAAATACGATGCCAAACTTTCGCCCTGGGTGTCGGAACCAAAATGTTTACCGTTGAAAAAATTCTGTACGCTGTTAAGTCCATCTAAAAATAAAAGGTTAGCGGTAGTAGGACTGTAGTAGGACTCCACTGTGTTTGGGGACTGTACCCCTGAAAATACACCAAGGGGAATGCCCATTTTACCCGCTCTCAAATACTTTTCGTAATAGAAAACAAAGTCGTTGGCGAACCGGTCAACAGATGCCGTTGCCGATGAGCCATCTTCATTTACGAAGGTATCACGATAGCCTTGTTTCCATTCCGCTAGCACTTGAGCCGTTAAGCCTGACATATCGTTGATAACATTTTCTACATAGGATATGAGCGCTTCCTTTCCGGGTTCGTTAAATTTCGAAACAATGGTCACATCGTTTTCGCCAAGGCCATTAATCAAATAGTCTAAGGCGGGGAAACCTTTAGCATCCCTATTTGAGGTAAGGGAAAGGTCATAAGACCCGGATGCAAGAAATCCTGCTATTTTTTCCGTATCCGTTGGATAAATATTGACATTTAATCGAAGTCCGACTGATTCAGCTGGTCCGATTTCAAACATGGAGACTTTCTGCCAAGTTCGATATGCGGATAACCACGCAGCACGCAAAGCAACCAGATTTGCTTCGCTGGCATCGGATTTGAACGCTTCGAACGTGGTTTTCAACGAAACTACTTCCGTTGAAAATGCCTCATACGATGGAATGATAATGTTATCCGCCCAGTTCGCTAAAAGAACCTTGCGCTCAAAATTAGTTCCCCCATTTGTATTTTCCGGATTCTCATTTTCAGACTGAGGATTAGATATCCCACCTGAATCGTCTGATGAGCAGGCCCAAAGTACAGTTAGTAACAATAACACTCCAAATATTCTTCGCATTTCTTATTTTTATTTATTCTAAATCAAGCATTGCAAAAATAAGGGATATCACTAAAAACATAAGTATTCATTCCCAGATTTTTTATAGGTCCCAAGCTTTTTTATTCTGTTTCGGATGCAGCCATTTCTACGGTAAAACCAAACCGCGTCGCTATGTTTTCTGAAATGTCATCTAAAGTTTCAGAGGTTACATCCCAAAGACCATTTTCTCCGTCACCTACTAATTGGGCTAAAAGAGCATCAATTTCTGTTTTAGAATAATATGCTGTTCCCGTAGCCGTATTTTTTACAAATTGAAGGCTATAAATAAAACCGAAAGCTTCAGAAAGAGCATGGAAACCTCCACCATAATCTGGGACTTCTTCAGCAAGGGCAGCTTTTCCGGACTGCAGGTAAAATACACCTCTAACTGATGGTACCAATGCCAATTTGGATTGAATTATTTCGGCTTGCTCGTCGCGCAGGGCGTAATCTTTAGCTACAATAGCTGCCCTTCCTTTTTTAAAGGCTTCATAGGATGCGGTAATTAAATCACTGAAATCGGGATCCGCGGCCACTTGACCTATATAGCTTCCCAAGAATCGGTCTCCATTATTTTCACCTGTAACAGGATTGGCCGTATTGGTATTCAGACCAAACAAATAACCGTAAGCCTCGTCCCATTTATGTTCCATTGCGGTATACGATTGACCCTCTTCTACCGTTCCAGCATCGTTGTTAGCGCGATTATCACCTTCGTCCAATACTGCAGTACTTAAATAATTGTTTACAATTTGGTCTAATGTCAATGCCCCTATTAATCCCTTGTTGATAATTTGATTATATTCTAAACCTTGAGCGTTGACATAGCGCACCCTTTCACCTTGAGGTAGTTGCCCTGCAACTCCAGCAGATGCATTTATTTCCCAATTCGTAAAGACTTCATCGACTTGGGCGGTAATCCATCCATCAAAATCGGCTCGAATCAAGGCTTGGTCAGTAGCATTGGCAGCAAACAAATCAGCAGATGCTGCCGTTTTACTTTTTATGTTTTTATCAGATGCATTCAGATTGGGGTCGGAGAAATCGGTTGCTCCGGCTTCATGGGAAAAAATAGACAGCAAACGTTCTGCCGTATTTGCATTGTCGGATAACGCCGCAATAAACTCGCCACCCATCAGTAATCGGGTAGTTTGACCACTAAAATCAACCGTACTTATATCTTCTCTCTCGAAAGCATAGGTTTCTGGACTAGCGATACCTTCTTCACAGGGCGTACAGGTACCGCCGCAATCAACACCTGTCTCGTCACCATTTAGGATACCGTCACTACAGGTAGCTGAGACAGCTTGTTCATCAATATCATTATCATCGGAACTGCACGATGTGAAGAAAACACTCGTCACTAGGCTCAGCATAAAGGCTAATTTTCTCATAAATTGGCATTGTTATTTATTTAGACTTATTTTAAATAGTTGCGCAAATCTAAAACAGGATTTCGAATATCACAAGTCTATTTGTATTAAATCTAAATAAACACTTCAAATTTAACGTTTGTCCTAAGATGTGAGTACGAATAGGAAAGTGGAGAGATAGGATATGAATTTGGATTTTGTAGATAGAATTAAGAATTATGCATATTAATAATCAACTAATTGAATATCAATGTAATAAAGTTTTTTTAATGGAAGGTACGACCTATACCTATTCAACTAAATTAATTTAGTTACTATCTAAATTTATGCATGTACATTTTTTTAACTAAACAGTTACAGCCTAACCAGAACTGTGTAACTGGGAAGAATTGGATAAAAAACAACTTTCCACAAGAAACGCGTTTTTTGGATATCGGTTAAGTTTAATTCTGTACACTCGCATTCTGCGGTATCCAATGTGAGGGTAAGATTTTTGGTGGCATTCTTTGTCAATTGGCGCAGTTGCTGATTTTATAACACATACAATACACTTGTTTTTGGCCATCTTTTAAGGCTGTTTTGATATTTAAGGGATTATAGGGGTAACTATTACTAACATTAAGCCCCATGTGTTTTGAAATGCTACTTTCCATTGAATTTCCACGGTTAATGTACTTTTATGCCAATCATTCTTATATAATCTTCCCTGTAAAATTTTAATAAAATAAAAGATAGAAATCCTTTAGAAACAGTTTATATGATTGACTACCGAGACTATTTTTAGAATAATTTAAAAGTATTTATGTAGCTCCTGGCTATTATTATAAACAAAATTTAGGATGTAAAGAGCTCTGAATCTTGTACAAACTACCGACCCAGACGTAGAACAACCCCATCATCAAACGCCCTTACCAAATTTGGTAAGGGCGTTTGATGATGGGGTTGTTTCAATCTAGCACAATGTGATATCCAAATATTGAACGTCATCTTACGATTGAACACTTCTAAATCGCTATTTTATGCTTCACAGCTCGCACAATCTTTCTTTTGCTTGAATTTTTGGGCGGCGTTCATACTGTGTTGATAGTAGAGCGATTTTAGCCCTAATTTCCAAGCGGTAACATGAATTTTATTGATCTCTTTAACGGGCATGTCGGGATGTACTATAATATTGACCGACTGGCCTTGATCAATGTGGTTCTGACGGTTGGCGGCCTGATAGATGATATCCATCTGGTCTATTTCAGAATAGGTCTTAAAGACGTCCTTTTCATTTTCGGTCAGAAATTCTAGATGCTGAACGGAACCGTCACGGTCACGAATACTCCTCCATACTTCCGTGGTGCTTTGACCTTTTTCTTCCAACAGTTCCTCCAAGAACGGATTCTTTATGGTAGTCTTTACTTTAGCAATGTCTTTTACATAGACGTTCGACCAAATCGGCTCAATGCCTTGGGATACTTGTCCGAGAATAAATGCCGAAGACGTCGTTGGCGCAATCGCGTTCAACGTAGTATTCCGCCTGCCATATCCCTTGAGTACTTCAGGTTCACCGAATTTCTCGGCTAATTCTTCAGAGGCTTTGTAGGACCTTTTTTTGATACCTTCAAAAATCTCACTGTTCAGGTTGTAGGCTTCTTGGCTGTTGAAAGCTAGTTTTTTGGACTGTAATAGCGAATGCCATCCTAGAACACCTAGACCCAAGGCACGGTTATCTTTGGCGAAATTGTAGGCGCGCTCCATAAATAGGAAGGTCTGACGATCTTCACGACTTTCCGAGTCTCTATATCGTTCTAATTTTTCGATGAATTCAGTAATTACCGCATCCAGAAAGTATACCATAGTCTCTACCGCATCGGTATTCTTCCACTTATCGTAATGCAATAGGTTCACGGATGAAAGAACACATACAAATGACCATTCATCATTGGAAGGCAACATGATTTCGGTACATAAATTACTCGCGTATACGGTATGATTTTTATCCTTATAAACATCGGCAGCGCCATTATTCGCGTTGTCTTTGAAGAAGATATATGGATAGCCCATCTCTCCCCTACGTTGCAAAACTTTGGCCCAGAGCGCTCTTTTGTCTCCGTCACCATCTATCATATCTTGCATCCAGGCATCGGTTACGGTAACACCGTGGGTAAGTTCTTGAATAGGATTTCCTTCGGTACCGATTTCCAAGAATTCCTTAATATCGGGATGTTCGATAGGAAGGTAAGGGGAGAATCGACCCCGACGTACCGATCCTTGACTTACCACATCTACCATAGATTCGAAAAGCTGCATGATATGCACCGATCCGGATGCCTGTCCGTTATTTTTGACTGCCGCTCCTCGAGGACGGATTTTACCAAAGTATCCTGAAGTTCCACCGCCCAATTTGGACATCATGCCCACTTCGGATTGTGTATATAGGATATTTCCCATATCGTCATCGATATGCGATCCGAAGCAGCTGATTGGAAGTCCCCTTTCCTTTCCGAAATTAGACCAAACCGGAGACGCCAAGGAGAAAAATCCATCTGACATGTATCCGTAAAATTTATCGGAAAAGCCCGGCATATCCAGCAGCAATTCCGCTCTATCGGCAATCTCGCGAATACGTTGCTCGGGACTTACCCCTTCGGTAAGATATCCAGAAGCCAAAAAGTTACGGCTATGTTCCGTGAGCCATTTAAAACTGCCCTGTTCTTGTGGTTTACGATTTTTCAAAGCCTCTTTTCTAGCATTAACTAGTTGATCGCCCTGAGAAAGTGTTTTAGTTTGGATGTCTGTGGTGGTTTTTGTTTCGTTCATTTAAAAAAGGTCATCACTGGTTATACTTTGAGTTCTTTTGCTGTAATTGATAGATCGCTTAACGAAGAAATCGCCATGTTTCGTACCGATAATCTCATCGTCGAACCATTCGGTCTCATTCAGTAAACTTTCATCTATATCGAAAACCTTGGCAACACCTATGCTGGCAAGGGAATTATTAAAACGGCTCTTGATAAATTCATTGATAACAGCCTTGGGCAAGAAATCAACTTCACCTTTTTCAAAAATCCAGTCAACAATTTTACTTTCTGCCGTGAATGCATCGGTGCACATTTGCTGAATCATGAGCGAGTGCTCAACATCGAACCAATCGGGATTCTCATTTTTTATAATCTTGATGATATCGATACCGAAATCCCCGTGTATCTGTTCTTCCTTAGAAGTTGCCTCCACGACATTCGAGATACCTTTCAAAACATTTTTATGCTTGTTGAAGGCCATAATAATCAAGAACTGTGAGAATAGCGACACATGTTCGATAAAAAGTGAGAACAACAATATTGACTCGGCATACTCACGATTATCCTCACTTTTTGAGTTTTTCAAAGCTGTCTCCAAGTACTGCACCCGTTTCATCATCACCGGTTTTTTCTTAAGGTTCTTGAACTCTTGGTTCAGTCCTAGAATTTCGAGAAGATGTGAATAGGCATCGGCATGGCGCACTTCACTTTCCGCAAAAGTGGCACCTACAGATCCAATTTCGGGTTTGGGCATCTTATGATGGATATCGCCCCAAAAACTTTTGACCGCTACTTCGATTTGCGATATAGCGAGCATGGTATTCTTGATTGCACTACGCTCAACTTCGGATAGTGAGGCTTTAAAATCCTGAATATCACTGGTAAAATTGAACTCCGAATGAATCCAATACGAGTGACGTATCGCGGGAACATATTCGTATAGTTCAGGATACTCGTAAGGTTTTAAATTAATCCGCTTTTCAAAAATGTTGCTCTTTCTTTTTTTGGCCTGTTCGTTTCGATACAGGATGTATGCTTTTGCCACCTCGAAAAACTCGCTTTCCATGAGTTTTTTCTCGACAAAATCCTGAACTTCCTCTACGGTAGGCGTATATGTATCATCAACGTTCTTGCGCTCGAGAAGACCTTCGTAAACATTTTCCGAAATACGTTCGGCATCGGCAATACCTCCGAGTTCGACAGCCGTCATGGCTTTAAGAATGGCGTTTGTAACTTTGTGTAAATGAAAGGGTTTGGTCGTAAAATCCCGTTTAATGACCTGGGTAATTTCCATAGCAAATAGAATTAATTGTTTGTTTATCGGCAGAGTATAAAGGTCATAATTAATTAGCCTTAATCGTGAGAAATAAGTTTTTGTTTTTCCACAGGGTTATCAACAATGGGTAAAATTTGTAGGCTGAGCGGGGCTTGGGGATTGATGATAAATTGAAAAGAAAATTATTGCAAATTAACTTGCAATGGAAAGAAAAATTTGTTAACTGAGTAAGAAAATATAACAATGTTTTCAACACTCCCTACCAAAATTCACATTACGGTCGAAGGTTTAGATTAAGAAAGCCGAGTTAAGCAAAGTCGAAATAAGTATATCAATTCGAAATTAGAAATATCGTTATAAGATAACGTAAATACTCGTCATTTATAGAACACCAATTTCATCTAGACTTTGAAACCTAGAATTCGACTTCCAATGTATTCTGGAGAATTTAAAATTCAAAAAAAATTAGTGATATTTTGAAAAAAGGTCAGTAGCCTTATTGAAGGAGGCTTCAAAAACCATCCAATTCACGCCTGAATCAACTTTAGCTGCCGTCATATACGATAACATTTTTTCAGTCGGCATATTGCCGACCAACTCGTCCTTGGCCATCGGACATCCGCCGAAACCCTGCACTGCACCGTCGAATCGGCGACAACCGGCACCGAAGGCAGCATGTATTTTTTCATACCATTGGGTAGGCGTAGAATGTAAATGCGCTCCGAATTCGATATTGGGATATTCGGGAATCATATGGGAAAAAAGATATTCTATATCTTCTGGAGTAGATGTACCTACCGTATCGGACAGCGAAAGAATTTTCACGCCCATACCGGCCAACTTTTCGGTCCACTCCCCCACTACCCCAACATCCCAAGGGTCTCCATATGGATTACCGAATCCCATTGAAATGTAGGTTACTACCTCTTTTCCGGACATGTCGGCAATGTCCAATATTTCTTGTAGAATATCTATCGATTCCGATATCGTTTTATGGGTATTCCGCATTTGAAAGTTTTCGGAAATAGAAAAAGGGTAGCCCAAATAATCGATTTCCGAATACTGGGATGCATCCTGTGCTCCACGAACATTGGCGACTATAGAGAGTAGTTTGCTTTTGGTTTTTGATAAATCTAAAAGGGAAAGTACCTCGGCCGTATCTACCATTTGAGGGATGGCCTTCGGAGAGACGAAACTTCCAAAATCTATAGTGTCAAAACCACAGCCCAGCAACGATTGAATGTACTTCGCTTTCTCCTTTGCGGGAATAAAGGCTTTAATGCCTTGCATCGCATCACGGGGACATTCGATTAATTTTACTTTTTCGGACATGGAGATGTACAGATTTGTCCAAAATTAATACTATTTACCGGATAGCAAAAGATAGAGCGCAATGGCCACAAAAACCACAATCTGTAACCATTTTAGAACAGGACCGATACGCTTATTGTTTACCAAGGCTTTTGATAAACTTCCCGATAAGATGGCTATTCCACAAAAAATTAGCGCAGAAACGAACATAAACAATAAACCGAGTATGTAGAATTGCCACACGGTACTCATGGTTTGACTGAACAAAAATCCGGGGAAAAAGGCCAAAAAGAAAATGGTCACCTTTGGGTTGAGCACGTTCATAATAAAGCCCTGCTTAAATAATTGCCACAAACCTTTTTTGTCCCCATTTTCACTTGAAATGTCCAGCGTCGAATCGCTACGGAATACTGCGCACGCCAGATAAAGCAAGTACGCGGCACCAAGAACTTTGATACCAAAAAACAAGGTATCGCTCTGCCGTATTATTATGGAAACGCCAAATGCTAAAAGTGAAGTATGTACCAAGCAGCCCGATAGAAGTCCCGCCGTAGTGATTAATCCATATTTCTTGCCGTTCGCCAAACTTTGGGTCAATACGTAAATATTATCCGGTCCGGGAGATATGGCCAACGCGGCGGTCGCGAGGCAAAAAGCGTAAAGGGTATCGTAATTCAAGGTATAGCTTCCTAATTTATCTTTTCTTTTGTCTCTAAATTCGGATTAATGGCCAATTTTATATATGCCAATGTTAAGACAGTGTCAAAGTAAAGGTACTTTTTCATATCTTGTCCGGAAACCATTAGAAATCTTGTAAATCATGAAACCATTTTACAAAGCCATTATTCTATTCATTGTCTTCCTATCTTTGACCCTAGTATCTTTCAATTGGAAGGATATAAGATCGGATAAAACAGAAATGACCATGCAACAAGATAGCGTTCTTCGCCACGTAGTGATGTTTAAATTTAAAGAAGGTACCGCAAAAGAGGATATCGACGAAGTACAGGAAGCTTTTAGTGCCTTGCCTTCCAAAATTTCGCAGATTCAATCGTACGAATGGGGTACTAATAATAGCCCAGAGGGACTTGATAAGGGATTTACCCATATATTCTTCTTGACGTTCAATAGCGAGGAAGACCGAGCCATTTATCTTCCGCACCCTGACCACAAGGCGTTCGGTGACATTCTTGGGCCTCATTTGGATGATGTACTAGTACTTGATTACTGGTCTAGTAAAGAATAGGTAATTCAAAAGACGATAGGGAATGTGCTTTACATGGTCCTTATTGAGAATTACACTTTTTTGTTTGGCTATTTAGTATTTGAATTCCTTTCGCTTTTAAGGTTTCTTTGCACTTAGATTGAGCTTTGACCTGGAAAAGAATATTCAGAGCTTTAGCTAAGACAGTCCTAATTTAGACCTTCATATCTTTGCAAGATTGCCCTATTGATATTTTTGACCAAACTTGGACCTTCGTAGATAAATCCTGTATATAACTGGATTAAATCAGCGCCAGCATCCAATTTTTCCAATACATCCTCAGGGGAATGAATTCCTCCTACCCCAATAATCGGAAAGGCTTTATTACTTTTTTCCGATAAAAAACGAATCACCGCTGTACTACGTTTGGTCAGAGGTTTTCCACTCAAGCCACCTATTTCCTTTGTCTGCACGGTATCCGATTTCAAATGTTCTCGTTCAATAGTCGTGTTGGTGGCGATTACCCCATCAATTTTAGTGATTTTGACGATTTCAATAATATCCAAAAGCTGATCATCTGTTAAATCCGGGGCGATTTTTAGCAGGATAGGCTTTTCTGGAATAGATTGTTTTATAGCATTTACCGCGTTGCGATCTTTCAATTGGCGTAGCAGTGCCGCCAACGGTTCTTTATCTTGAAGTTCACGTAGACCAGGCGTATTCGGGGAGCTGACATTTACAACAAAATAGTCAACGTGTTCAAAAAGTGCATCAAAACAAATTAAATAGTCGTTTACTGCATCGATATTCGGCGTGACTTTATTCTTACCGATGTTACCCCCTACCAGAACACGATGCTTTTTTTTCAAACGCTTGACGGCATCGAAAACACCTTGATTATTGAAACCCATGCGGTTAATAATAGCTTGGTCTGGCTTAAGGCGAAACAATCGTTTTTTAGGATTTCCTCTCTGTGGTTTGGGAGTCAGGGTACCAATTTCCACAAAACCAAATCCGAAATCGGAGAGTTCATTATAGAGTTTGGCGTCTTTGTCGAAACCCGCGGCCAGTCCGACAGGATTTTTAAATCGGATACCAAAGACCTCCCGTTCCAAACGTTTATCCTCTATGGTATACATCCTCCTAAAAATACCGGAGAATCCAAAGTTCGAAAGAAAATGGACAATTGAAAACGTCAGGTGATGGGCACGTTCGGCGTCAAACAAAAAAAGGAATGGGCGGACAAAAGTTTTGTACATAGGCGACAAAGTGATTTTGCCAAAAGTACGAACTTTAAAAAAAAATGCGCTTCTTTGATTAGAAGTTAATAGGGATTAGAAATATTATCTTATGAGCTTAGCATTATTCCGGATCAATACTATCACGGTACACTTTTGGAACTACGGAAATAGGCTGACGAATCGCCGCCTTACAAAGTTGAAGGTATCGTTCGTACTGTTTAGGATTGAATTCAGATAGGAGCTTCTTATCGCTGTCATACGATGCCTTAACGATTTTCTGTTGTAAAACCTTATACTTGTCCGCAAGCTTAATTAGCTCTTCTTCGGTACTTTGAGGATGCGAGGCCAGCAGTTTTTCGATTTGTTCATTAAGGCTTTTAGTCTCAACGTCGAGTTCGCCCTGCAAAGTTTCTAAAATCATCATTTGTGCTTCGTTCAGTTGAAACACCCTAACCATAGTTTCGGCATTTTTTCCGCCGATATCAAGTGTACAGACCTGTGCTTGTAACGCGCCAGTGAAAAATAGTAGCAAAATAACATACTTGGCCAACAATTTTTTAAAAGACATTGGGTTTATTTTAGGGATGCACTAGTGTTTAAACGTAATTTTTAGATAATAGTATATTTCAGATGACGCTTGTTCGGGTTTCTACTTCCTCTTTTAGTATGAAATTTTACGGTAGCTCCGTTCGAATTTAAAATCGAAAAAAGCTAATATCTGCAGTCGAAATACAAGTCAAACGGAATTTTATACTAAAAGAACAGGCCAAGAAAAGTATCGTTTGCAAGCTTTTTAGGTTTTAGCAAATGACAACATAAGCTTAAAAAACCCTTAATTCTTGATGTTCAAAATGTCGCTCAACTTATAGAACCTACTATTTCGATGAACTCTGTTATCGAAAAGCTGCTTCGATCATTCATAACTGATCTTACCAGTAGATTAGACGAGAGAAGTAAAGTTAACGCACATAGGTGTAATAGTTGCCTAAAATGTTCAGAACCATAGTCTTATTTTACATAATTCAAAATTATATAAGCAAAAAGGCCACCTTTATATGGTAGCCTTTTTAATCCCATTAGTATGTTTATACTATTTCAACGTAAGGTTTAATCTGGCGAATAAGTATCGCCCTCCAACACCAAACTGCTGAGCTCTTCGTGACCAATCGAAACGACCGTCGCTGCGGTTGCCGTATTGATCAAAAGCACGCTCGGGATAAATATCAAACAAGTTATTGGCACCTACAGTTAGGGTAACTGCATCGGTGAATTTGTATCCCACGGATAAGTCGGTCACAATTCTTGGGTCAAATACTTGTTGGTTCGCTATGACCGTGGTCGCTTCAGTTACTTCACCGAAATAAACATTTCGTAAGAAAAACACCAACTTATCGGAGGTTAAGCTGTTCGATAAATTCACTTTCGCCCTAGGAACAGCTTGTTCTAGATATACTCTACTATCTTCAGGAAAATACGTGTCTACCAAGCCGGCATTCGTCAAAACGGCAGAAGCATTGATATCACCAATCTGGTTTGTTCTAGAAAACGTACCTGCCAAATCGGACTTTAACCTCCAGTTTGTGCCTAGATTGGCGTTATGCGTCAGTACCACATCTAGTCCCCTTGATTCTGTATTTATAGCATTTGCAAAGAAAGAAGCAGCTGTTGCATTGGCCTGTCTAAGCAAATTATCAAGTTCAGTACCCGTACCCGGACCTTCAAACTGCCCAGTATAAACGACTCTGTCATCGATTTCAACATAATACCCATCAAGCGTAAGGGTTAGATTGGCATCAGGAATTTGTACGGTCAAGCCTAAACTGACGCTTTTGGAAGTTTCTTCCTTAAGATCCGGAATACCCAAAAGATTGGCCGCTCGACTATCGTTGGCGAATGTCCCAACTTCCTGTGGATTACCGTCTTGATCAAATATCGTAGATGTCGAGTTGAAATTTATCTGGTGCAATGATGGTGCCCTGAAACCCGTATTGGCAGCACCCCTTATGTTAATGTTGTCGGTAATCTTATAGCGGGTCGATAGTTTGAAATTAATGGTCGAACCAAAATCGCTATAGTTTTCAAAACGAGATGCAAAGCTCAAAAGGAATTTTTCGGATAAATCCGCTTCCAAATCCAAATATCCCGCCACACTACTACGTCCTCTCGAGAGTTCGTTGCTAGGGGCAAATCCCGGGAATACCTGAGATCCACCAGGCCTGCTATTACCAAAGAAATCTTGGGAGGCTTGTTGGGAAGCCAAAGTAATTCGTTGTCCGTTGGCCGTATATTGAGCGTATGAAGGCTCTTCACCTGCTTGAATATCATAATTTTCAGTACGATACTCAGCACCGAAGGCAACGTTCAATCCCGACATAACATCGTCGAAATACTGGGTAACATCTAAGTTGGCCGTATTTTGTGCAAATGAAAATCCACCGGCATCGAAAATAGTCGGGGAAGCCCTTTGCAACGAGGCGTTATAGGTATTTCCAATAGTATAAATAAAAGCGTTACGACCGTAGGTATTGCTCAAATCAACGTCCCAATCGCCTACTTTCCCCTTTATCCCTACAGACAAGGATTGATCTTTGATATTGGAATTGATTTCCGGTAAAAATCCATTAACGTATGCTGGAGTATAGGTACGACTTTGATTCGGTAATCTGTAAAAACCAGCAGAATTACCTGTTCTCGAGCTTAATCCGGCGAAGGAATAGACCTCGGTGCCATTGTCATCCAAAGGCAAGGAAAAATTAGCGAAAAAGCGTCCACCACGCAGTGCCGATTGCCCCACACGCATATTGTAATCGCTACGTTGTTGGCCTCTAGCCGCAAGCTCCGCTTCCGTTGCATCCGCCGAGAGAATAGGTTGTAAATCTTCTTTGGTGGTAGCCCCGTTTAAGTTAATACCGGCTTGATTGGCATATTGAATGACATCCGCCACATCATCATCCAACAAATTGGATAGGTCATAGCCGTCGTTTCCGGCAAAACGTTCGACCACATTGTACTGGTTAAAAACAGTGCCTTCCCACTCCTTCATCCGACTATAATCTTGACGTACGTCAAAATCACCCGAGAGATTTAAAAAACCCCCATTATCACCCAAAGGAACACCGTAACTGGCGGCCACGTTGGTCGATTCGCCATCAACACCTCCTGTCTGGTCATTGGCATTTTTGGTGAAATTCGCACCCGTAGTCACAGAAGTATTCAATTCATTGACACTTCTGTTCAACACAATGTTAATGACACCGGCGATGGCGTCAGATCCATATTGAGCGGCTGCACCATCACGTAAAACCTCGATACGCTGAATGGCAGCAGCGGGAATCGCATTTAAATCAGTTCCCACACTACCCCGGCCAAAGGTACCGTTCACGTTAATCAGTGACGAATTATGACGTCTTTTACCATTGATCAGAACCAAAACTTGATCCGGACCCAAACCTCGCAATGAGGCGGGATCGATATGGTCGGTACCATCTGAAATGGTTTGGGTATTCGAGGTAAATGAAGGAGCTACATAATTTAAAATCTGGTTTAGGTTGACCTGGGGACCCACGCTATTCAGCTCTTTCATGTCGATAACATCGACCGGTACCGCACTTTCGACCGCAGTACGATTCGGTGCTCGCGATCCAATGATGACTACTTCGGACAAGGCTACACCAGATGCCAGTTGTATGCTCATCTCGCCTGCTTCGGCAATTACTTCTTTGGTTTCGAATCCAATATAAGAGACCATTAAAGCATCGCCTACCTCGGCATTTATTGAAAAATTACCATCGAAATCTGTTGTGGCACCCGTTGTGGTGCCTTTAACTACTACAGAAGCTCCGGGTAAAGGTGCTCCCTCGTCATCTAATACGATTCCCGTAATTTGGGCGCTGGCAAGACCAACCACTCCAAAAAATAGAACCAAAATCATTAAGTACTTTGTTTTCATAATGTGTTTGTTTGAGTTTATTTCAATGTTGTAAATTAGGTAAATATTATGTTAATACGTAAGAAAACAGCCAAAAAGAATATGTCGGATGACAGACAAACATCCGTATTATCTTCGATTTCGTACTTTTATTTCAAATTTAAATTACATGATACAGATCATTGAGCGCTTCCTGAAATACGTACAAATCGACACCCAGAGCGATCCAAAATCAAAGACTACGCCCAGTACCGAAAAACAATGGTTATTTGCAGAAGAACTCGTTGAAGAATTGAAAGAAATTGGACTCGAGGAAATCACCATTGATGACAATGCGTATGTCATGGCCACCTTACCTAGCAATATTGAAGAAGAGGTGCCGATTATCGGATTCATATCCCACTTCGATACCAGTCCCGATTTTACCGGAACGGATGTTAATCCTCAAATTATTGAAAATTACGACGGTAAGGATATTGTTCTAAATGCACTGGACAACATTGTACTTTCACCTGATTATTTTGAAGATTTACGACAGTATATAGGTCAGACCTTAATTACGACCGATGGCACTACCTTACTGGGTGCTGATGATAAAGCGGGCATTACCGAAATCGTAACCGCAATGGAATATCTTATCGATCACCCTGAAATCAAGCATGGTAAAATACGCATAGGCTTTACCCCAGATGAGGAAATAGGACGTGGCGCACACCTTTTCGACGTCGATAAGTTTGGAGCGGATTGGGCTTATACCCTTGATGGAAGCCAAATTGGTGAACTCGAATACGAAAATTTTAATGCTGCAAGTGCGAAGGTGACCATTTCCGGAAAAAGTGTTCACCCAGGGTACGCCAAAAATAAAATGGTCAACGCCATAAGTATTGCCACATCCTTTCTGGAAATATTACCTCCAGAAGAAACACCGCAACGCACTTCGGGCAGGGAAGGTTTTTTTCATGTGCACCATCTCAAGGGCGAAATCGAACATGCTGAATTTGAATTGATCGTACGTGACCATGATCAAGAACTATTCGAAAAACGCAAAGAATTACTTCAGGATATCACGGCAAACCTCAACCGCATTCACGGCGATTGTATTAGCTTGGAGATAAAAGACCAATATTATAACATGAGGGAAAAGGTTGAACCTGTTATGTATATCGTAGATTTTGCCAAAGCCGCGATGGAGGCCGTCGGAGTTACTCCAATTATCAAACCGATACGCGGTGGCACAGATGGTTCGCAGCTCAGTTATATGGGGTTACCGTGCCCCAACATTTTCGCTGGCGGTCATAATTTTCATGGGAAATATGAGTATGTTCCCGTTGAAAGCATGCAGAAAGCAGTCGAGGTTATTGTGAAAATCTGCGAAATTGTTGGTGAAAAGTTTGATGGCGCAGATATAATGGAAGAGAACAACGACGATTTATAAAAATATCACCCATTTTAAATGTAAGGATAGTAACGGTATTGGTTAGATAATGACCATCTTTTACAAAAAGGTATTGGGTACTGCGCGATTTGGCCAACTACAAATACGCCAAAAAAAACCGTACGTAGAGCTCACTTTTCTATTTGCTTAATAAATAAAAAGTTTTTGGTTTCAGGACTTAAAAAACAGTTCTCGGTAGCATTTCTCAAGGCGAGTTTCTTAAAACCAAAAGGTGTTTTTGAAAACCCAATAT
This sequence comes from Pricia antarctica, assembly GCA_011050085.1. GTDB lineage: Bacteria > Bacteroidota > Bacteroidia > Flavobacteriales > Flavobacteriaceae > Pricia > Pricia antarctica_A. The sequence continues at coordinate 151,676 of DRGL01000036.1, forward strand.
GGTAAAACCATGATGATGAAACATTTCTAATTCAAAATCCAACCACGGAGTCGAAAACTTTAAAAGTTTTCTTCTAAATCCGGGTCTTTTTAAAAAAAGTGAAGGTATTTCAGTGCTTCTAAAAACGAAAGGCTGAAACTTTATAACATAGGTAGCTTCCACCCGTTTTGATAATTCGCCTTCAGGTATTGATTGGCTTCTTTTTGCTTGAACTCCCTTGCAGTTTCATCCCAGTAGATACGATTACCGGTTTTAAAGGCGGCGTTGCCCATATGGGAAACTACAGCGGCGTCATATCCTACTTTGATAGGAGCATTAAGCATTGAAGCATCCCTACTTTTTACCGCCTCTATAAAATTAACCGTGTGTAAATCGAGCCCACTTTCACCCCCTGTACCATGCGATTGCGCTTTCATTTTAGGGATTCCCTCTTTGCCCCAACCTTGAAACTCCTCCTCGGGAATAATTTCCCAACCATTTCTATCTACGACCAAGGTACCTGTATTACCAATAAAGGCAACTCCATGGTTCCTACCATAGTTACCGCCATCGATTCCTGTGGCATGCTCCCATAAAATTGAGAACTTGTCGTACTCATAAACAGTTTGCAAGGTATCCGGGGTTTCGGAAGCATCATCGGGATAAGCGAATTTACCACCTAGGGCCATTACGGATTTAGGAGTGCCAGCCTTCATTCCATACAGCGCATAATCCAACATATGAACGCCCCAGTCGGTCATGAGACCACCGGCATAATCCCAGAACCATCGGAAATTAAAGTGAAAGCGGTTGGCGTTAAAGGGTCTTTCTGGAGCCGGCCCTAACCACATTTTATAGTTCACTCCCTCTGGTGCTGTGGTATCGGGCATTACGGGTACGGGCTTCATCCAACCTTGATAGGCCCAAGCCTTGGCCAAACGTATATTCCCTAATTTTCCGGAATGCACAAAATCGATGGCATCTACGAAATGCGGCTGGCTCCGCTGCCATTGTCCGACCTGTACCATTCTATCACTAGAATTTACATAGTTTAGCATGATATCGGATTCCTGAATGGAATTGGCGATTGGCTTTTCACAGTATGCGTCTTTTCCAGCTTGCAAAGCATCGGTTAGCATCAAACAATGCCAATGATCCGGGGTACCGATGATGACGACATCTATGTCTTTATTTTCCAATAATTTCCGATAGTCTCGATACCACATCGGTTTTTTTATACCAGCCTTTTCAAGGTCTGCAGTACGCGCTTTCAATACGTTTTCGTCGACATCGCACAATGCAATCACATTGGTCTGGCTGATTTTCAACATAGAACTGAGATCACTAAAACCCATACCATTGCAACCAATAAGTCCAATGTTGATTTGGTCATTGGCACCTACCGGTTTACGCATAGTGGCTAGAAGTTCCATCGGAAATAGGAATGCCGCACTGGAGCCTGCGAAGGCCAATGAACTTTTCTTAATGAAATCTCTTCTGTTCTGATACATACAATGGTTCTTTAGTTGAATGAACAAGTTAGTAATTTCAATGGGATTACATTTTGGGAATTGGTTTTTTTTGTTTCACCCATAATTAATCCAAGCGACTCAAAGCGAAAGGTCGACTTGCTAGCAATGCATATGCTTGCATCATAGGTTCTCTTATGAAAATAGCATAAGATTTAAGCAATTTTACGCATCAATCTCCACCTGTACTTGCTTAATCTAATTAATGACAAACAGCGACCGGAAATAAGACGTGAAAAAATCGTAATACCTGACAGTACAAAGCAAAAAAAGCACCGATCTATAAATCGGTGCTTTTTTTAATCTGAACTTAAGATTTTACTTTTTCTCGGTAGGATTCAATTTTTTACTCATTTCCATAGAAATTGCGGAACGGTCAAATTTTAATTTTCCAGCCATAGTTTCTAAAATACAGGAAAAATCACTGTCGTTCAAATCCATAACTTTCCCGTGTAATCCACTTTTTGTAATCACGCGGTCTCCTCTTTTCAATTCGCTCGCAAATTTCTTTTCATCCTTTGAACGTTTCATTTGCGGACGTATCATAAAAAAATACGCTACCACAAAAATTAAGATCATTGGTAGAAACTGTCCTATATCACCCATTTTAAATTTAAATTTTCTTGGTTAGTGTTTTATTCCACTCAAACGAAAGTAAATCATTTCCCTTTCGTATTGCTCAAAAGTAGTAAAGACCTACCAATTGGTAGGTCTTACATTGTCTTTTTTCAGAAATGTTTTAGTCAATACCTCTGCTAAAAAAACCAGCAGGGCATAAAAGCTTTAGTTTACGAAGTTGGACCTGCGTTCTTCGGATTTACGAAGGCTTTGATACGCAACAGCTCAGAACCTTTCTCGGTATTAGCGGTCACTGTAATCGTTTTACTTACTTGATTTTGACCAGATCCGTTAAACTTAACTACCAATTCTCCAGTTTCTCCAGGAGCGATAGGATCTTTCGGTGGGTTTGGCACCGTACAGCCACAAGAACTAGTGGCATTCGTGATTATCAATGGCGCATTACCAGTATTTGTGAATTTGAATGCTGTTTCTTGCGGAGTACCTTGTTCGATGGTTCCAAAATCATGCTCCATTTCTTCGAATTCCATAACGGGAACCTGCTTGCCAGCTTCATCACGTTGTGCGGCCTCGGCTACATTGTCAGCATTAATTTTACTCGAGGCTTCAGCCTTATCCTTACAAGATGTAAAGGCCACGAGCGCAATTGTACTTAGTGCTAAAATTACTTTTTTCATGGTTTGTACTATTTAATTAGAATAACAAAATTAATGAATATTTTTCAACTTGTATTTCGTCGATCAAAACTTACATACAAATCCTTAACGCAATTATTCTCATTTTATTGAGTACAACAAATAGTGCATTTTACACAAGGCCCCTGCCAATCTTATTCAGCTTGTTTTCAGCCTTGTACTCCTTGACCAAATTGTCAAGAATGCCATTGATAAAGATGCTGCTTTTCGGCGTGGAGTATTCCTTGGCGATTTCAAGAAATTCATTTATAGTAACTTTTTCGGGAATAGTTGGAAAGTTCAAAAGTTCGCAGATCGCCATTTTTAAGAGGATGGAATCCATATCGGCGATACGATCTTTATCCCAATTTGGCGTTTTTCCTTCGATTTCCTTTGTCCACTCAGCATCCTTCAGTAATGTTTTGGTCAAAAGTTTCTGGGCAAAATCCATATCTGCTTCATCCTTCAATAATCGGGGTAGAAAGTAGGATTCCGGTCGACTTTGACTCGCCTTTTTGAATAATTTCAATATGAAGGTATTGACGATAGGAATGTCATCTACCCAAGTCAACTTATCATCCTCAAAATAATCATAGATTTTATCATTGGGCGCTATCACATCCTTGAAAATGGAAACCAAGAAATCTTTATCCTCTTCATACGAGCTCTTATTGGAAGACATATAGCTTGAGTATTGAGGATGTCCAACGATTTCATTGTACAGTATTTTTACGTATTCATCGTTAAGATACCAATTCTTGAGCTTGCGCTTTTTAAGTTCGCCTTTTAAGGCTTCGTTGTTGACCAATTGCAACAACAGCCTGTTATTCAAGAATTTATCTTTATCGGGATAGGTATCTGATGCGGTAGCCAAATATTTTTTCGAAGATAGTTTCATCTGATCACCGGCCCTGTGATGTATTTCAATTAGCAAACTCAATAGCAGTAGGTATAGGTTATACATACTATCGATGCTATACCGAAGAAATTTCTCCTGTTTTTCCAAAGATTCGTCCTTTGATTGGGTCAGGGCATATATACATTGCATGACCTTGATTCTGATGTGCCTTCGTGTCAACATACGGTAAAGAACTTTTGGAATACGTTTACTTATTTTTCAAGCGGCAAAAATAGGAAAAGAAGTTGGTTTCCCCGCTCCGAAGTCTGGTATCTTGGTTATCTTTGCCAAGTTCAAACCGAACATCTCAACCCAAGTATCGATTATCTACATGAAGGAACTCAAACACCTCAACAAATACTTCAAAAAATATTGGAAGAAACTAGTGGTAGGCGTCGTGATAACGATTATTGCGCGAATACTGCAGTTGGTGATGCCATCTTACGTGAAAAAGTCCATTGGCGTGGTCGAACAGTTTATGGACTCCGAAATAACGCAATCAGATGCTGAGGGATTGCTATTAAAATTCATATTGATTATTGTCGGGGCCGCTATTCTTTCAGGTTTCTTTACATTTTTGATGCGGCAAACCATCATCAACGTTTCTAGGTATGTGGAATATGACCTGAAAAACGAGGTTTTCGATCATTACCAACTCTTGAGCCTCAACTTCTACAAAAAAAACCGGACGGGGGACCTTATGAACCGGATCAGTGAAGATGTTAACCAAGTACGCCTCTACGCCGGACCTGCCTTAATGTACGGGATAAATACAGTTACGCTTTTTGTTTGCATCATCCCAATAATGTTTTATACCGCACCCACACTGGCTGCATATACCCTGATTCCCCTACCCATATTATCCGTGCTAATATATTATATCAGTAGGGTGATTCATAAGCGAAGTACGGTAGTTCAACAGTTTCTATCCACTTTATCAACCTTTACACAAGAGGTTTTTTCAGGGGTATCGGTTATCAAAGCCTATGCATTAGAGCCAAAAATCAACAGCGAATTGGGAGCCCTTGCACTCGAGGGAAAGAACAAAAGTATGGATTTGGCCAAGGTCGATGCCTGGTTTTTCCCATTGATGGTATTACTTATTGGTATAAGCAATCTTTTTGTGATTTACATTGGAGGCAAGCAATATATAGACGGTGAAATCGAAGGGGTCGGAGTTATCGCAGAGTTTATTCTCTATGTAAATATGCTTACCTGGCCAGTCGCCATCATTGGATGGTTGACCTCAATTGTACAGAGGGCTGAAGCCTCTCAGAAGCGAATAAATGAATTCTTATTAGAAACTCCAGATATTGTAAATACAGTTCACGAGCCAACCCCTATTCAAGGCAAAATCGAGTTTAAAGATGTAACTTTTACCTATGAGGATACCGAAATAACTGCCCTGAGAAACATTTCTTTTACCATTGACGCCGGAGAGACCGTTGCGATTCTTGGGAAAACCGGTTCGGGCAAATCGACCATATTGGATTTGGTTGCGCGGCTGTACGATGTGACTTCCGGTGAAATATTGATAGATGACGTACCTATTAAAAAATTGAATATAGATAGTTTACGCCAAGGGGTAGGTGCGGTACCGCAAGATGCCTTCCTATTCTCAGATTCGATTCAGAACAACATAAAATTCGGAAAAGAAGATGCTACCCAAGAAGAAGTCGTAAAAGCTGCCAAAGAAGCCGTAGTACACCAGAACATAGAAGGTTTTTCTAAAGGATATGAAACGGTGCTAGGTGAAAGGGGCATAACTTTAAGTGGCGGTCAAAAACAACGGGTGTCTATTGCGCGCGCCTTGTTAAAAGCCCCGCAAGTCTATCTTTTCGATGATTGCCTCTCGGCAGTGGATACTGAAACGGAGGAAGAAATTCTAAGTAATCTTAAGAAGGCCTCCGATAGCAAGACCACATTAATCGTTAGCCATAGGGTGTCATCGGCTAAGAATGCCGACAAGGTATTGGTGCTTCAAGACGGTGAACTTTTGCAACAAGGCAACCACGAACAGCTGAACTCCCAAGATGGCTACTACAAAGAACTATACATAACGCAATTATCGGAGAACGAATCCTAAAATTCGAGAGCATTACTATTAAAGAAAATCAGAAAATTGTTGTCGTATTGGGTTTTTTTTTTCACTTTTGGCTAAATATCAACCACTAAGAAGCTAGAAGACAGATGGAAGCGAAAAATTCAAATGACCAAGAGGAGATTCACTCCAAAGTAATGCGTGCGGGCAGAAGAACCTACTTTTTTGACGTTCGGAGTACCAAAGCCGGCGATTATTATCTCACTATTACAGAAAGTAAGAAGTTCACTCACGATGATGGCTCTTTTCACTACAAAAAGCATAAAATATATTTATATAAGGAGGATTTTGATGGCTTTCGGGAAAATATCGAAGAAATGATGGACTTTATCATTGACGAAAAGGGATCGGAAGTTATCTCGGAGCGGCATCAAAAGGATTTCAAAAAAGAAGAGGTAGAGTCCAGCGTAAATGGGGAGGCCAAGTCTACCGATAGTTTTACGGATGTCAGCTTTGATGATATTTAAAAATTAATTGTCACATTTATCTCAGCACAATGGTTCAGCTTAATTAGGTCAAGGTGCAGCTGAAGGTACTAAGTCACATGTATTGAGATTTTTGACAGATATCGGTTTTAAAAAACCTTTTGAACATATGATTTAGAGGATAGGCCCAAATAGGGCCTTTTTTATTTTTACAAACCGAATCATCTTGACATACAATTTAGGATTAGCTACTTTTATATCCATTGACCGGACCAAAGCGATACTTTATGAAAAATGTACTGTTCCTAATTGCCTTTTCCTTTCTTCAACTCGGCTTTTGCCAAACTAACCTTGACTTAGAATATTACCTTCCACAAGATATTACTTACGATTCAACGATTCCGACTCCGAAAGAAATCATTGGTCACCAGGTAGGCGAATGGCATGTAACGCATGATAAGCTCGTATTCTACATGCAGGCTCTGGCAATGGCCAGCGACCGAATTAGTATCGAAAACCGGGGCGAAACTTTTGAGGGAAGACCGCTTCTTCTTCTTACCGTTACCTCACCTAAAAACCATCAAAATATTGATAGAATTCGGGAAGAACATGTTGCACTAACCGAAAATGAACAAGGTAATGTAGACCTTGACAAAATGCCCATAGTAATCTATCAGGGTTTTTCCATTCATGGTAACGAACCCAGCGGAGCGAATGCAGGCCTTGCCTATGCCTATTATCTAGCCGCTGCCCAAGGTAACAAAATCGAGAGCATTCTAGAGAATACCGTCATTTTAATGCACCCAGCCTTCAATCCCGATGGCCTTCAACGTTTTGCGCACTGGGCGAATACCAACAAAAGCAAAAACCTCAATTCTGACAGTAATGATAGGGAATTTCATGAAAGCTGGCCGGGCGGGCGTACCAACCACTACTGGTTCGATATGAATCGTGATTGGTTACCGGTACAATTACCGGAAAGCCGGGCCAGAATCGCCTCTTTCCATAAATGGATGCCGAATATTCTGACTGACCATCACGAAATGGGAACCAATTCAACTTTTTTTTTTCAGCCGGGAGAGCCTTCGCGGGTGCATCCCTTGACCCCAGAAATGAACCAACAGCTCACCACCGAAATCGGCACCTATCATGCCAAAGCATTGGATAGTATCGGTTCGCTTTACTATTCGGAAGAAGATTACGATGATTTCTATTATGGAAAAGGTTCTACTTATCCCGACATTAATGGTGGTATCGGTATACTCTTCGAACAAGCTAGTTCTAGGGGGCATTTACAAAAAAGCGAAAACGGAGTGTTGAGCTTTCCGTTTACCATTCGAAATCAGTTTACTACAGCTTTATCTACCCTAAAAGCCGGGAACGCAATGCGGGTAAAAATACTGGAATATCAACGTGCTTTCTTTAGGGATATGGGTATCGAATCTGCCATTGGTCGAAATAAAGCCGTGGTATTCGGTGACAGCAAAGATGCCGCGAAAGCTTGGCATTTCGCTGAAATATTACAGCGTCAGAATATCAAGTTCCATGACCTAGCAAGTGAGGTTCGCCTCAATGGTGTAAACTATAAAAAAGGCTACAGCTATGTTATCCCAAAAAACCAGAAAAACTACCGTATGGTCAATGCCATGTTCGAAAAGCGGACCAGTTTTACCGACAGTATTTTTTACGATATATCTGCATGGACCCTTCCCCTAGCTTTCAATCTAGATTATAGCGAGGTAAGCTCATTAAGCTTGGCCGGAAATGAAATTACCGAACTGCCTATATTAACGGGTAAGCTCGACACCCAAAGTGACTATGCCTATCTATTTGAATGGAACGCCTACTACAGTCCGAAAGCACTGAACGAAATCACAAACAAAGGTATTCGCGCGAAAGTAGCGAAAGCGCCGTTTAGCATCGAAGGAAAGGAATATGGCTATGGAACCATCATGATACCCGTACAACAACAAATACTTAATGCTAATGAACTCTACGCGTTTCTTAAAAAGGTAGCTATTGAAAGTAAACTTGAGATAAACGGTGTGCGTTCAGGACTAACCAAAGGTATAGATTTGGGAAGTAACGATTTTGACGCCCTAAAAAAACAGAATGTGGCACTATTGGTCGGCGCAGGTGTACGTTCATACGATGCCGGGGAAATCTGGCATCTCTTCGATACGCGATATGACATGAACATTACCAAAATCGATATCGAATATTTTAATTCCGTTGATTTAAATGAATATACAGACCTAATTATTCCGAGTATGGGTAACAGCGGACTTTCAGAAAGACAGGCCCAAAAACTCAAGGCATGGGTAAAGCAAGGCGGAACCCTTATCGGCTATCGGGAAATGGTCGAGTCATTCGCCAAAAAAGGACTCATAAAACTGAAATTCAGGAGAGATACTATAATTGCCAAAAACATCAGCTTTCAACAAAAGCGTAATTTCGAAGGAGCGCAAGTGACCGGAGGAGCGATATTCGAAGCCAAACTAGACCTTTCACACCCCATAAACTTCGGATACAAAAATAATACGCTGCCCTTGTTCCGAGATACCAATGTCTATATCGAGCCAGATAAAAACAGTTACAACAATCCGATTCAATACATCGACAAACCTTTGATGAGCGGGTATATCTCAGAAGAAAATCTAGCTATGCTAAAAAATAGTGTGCCTTTTCAAATGCAGAAATTAGGAAAAGGACGCGTCATGGTTTTTACGGATAATACCAATTTTAGGGCCTTCTGGTACGGCACTACTAAATTATTAATGAATGCAATATTCTTCGGAGAGAGTATGTAAGGGGATTTAATGAGATTTTTGTGCTTTCATTTCATTGCTTAGAAAACAAATTAGCACTAGGATTTACTAACTTAACTTTCGGTTCAAAAAAGCGGGAATTTTATTAAGGTTTTAGATTGGTAGTTCTATAAATCCCATAGTTCGATTTCCAGTAGATGAGCCCAAATAACTGTAATCTACAACTTGGAAATACATCCTTGCTTTCAGCTCATAATAATGAGTTTCTCAGTAACAAAGAATACCTTTCATAGGGCGGTCATGGAATCAATTCAACCTTACGTATCCCCAATTAAATAAAAATAATGCTGTTATAAATGCTAGTCCGACCAATAAATTCCCGATGGCGGTAATCGCCATAAGTAAAATCAGATAATATATTGGATACGCCAGTAATGCAAACCCAAACCGTACGGTGCTGGTAAACTCTGGCTCCCAGACTTTTGGTTTTATCCACAATTGCCAAATCCGGATTACTGGGTAATTTAATATGGTAAAAATGCCCTTTGAAATAGAATGAAGGAATGGTACCTGCGAAAGTTCCTTTTGTTCTACAAATAAAGGACTTTCGTTTTTTATCGCTGCATTCGTTGCCTTTGGGTTCAAATAATCAATACGCTGTGCATCTAAATTTTGAATCGTTTTATCATATTCATCATCATCCTCAATATGCGTTGTCAACGTTTTTAAACTAGCGGACACCGCATCCTTTAACAAATTGACCTCTTTTTGCCCCCCATTAGAGTCGGAGAATCCTTTCGCTGAAATAGGAGCCCCATAATACAGGGCTACTTTATCCGGAAAGCCCGTGATATTCCGATAGTTCATGCCTACAGGTACAATGTGTATTTCCGATTGCGGTATTTGTTCCAAAGTATTAAAAACGATACGTATAAATCCTTTGCTTAGAGGCCGTATTCTACGTTTAAGGTTGTGGTTGGCCTCCGGAAACATTACCAAAGCATGATTTTTTCGGAACAACTGGGTACATGTATCAAAAACTGCTTTGTTTTTTTTTAAGGATTCCCTACCATCGCGAATACGATAAATAGGGAGCATTCTTAAAAAAGTGAAGAATTTTTTTAGCGCAGCACGTTGAAATACATCGGAACGGGTCAAGAAAAAGGGTTTACGTCTGCAATCGGTCACAATAAGCAACACATCCATCAGAGCACCTTGATGGTTCGGCAAAAAAAGTACCGGCTTATTTTTGGGCACATGCATTAGACCTGATATCTTTATTTTACCGTAATATAGATGTAGTCCCGCTTTTATCCAAAACTTCAAAAGCCAATATCCTAGATTTTTCAAAAATCGATTTAAATTTTTTGGGGTCCGGAACTCTTATTAAACATAATTGGCCCTTAAAAGGGTAGAAATCTCTGTCTGTTGTTAGCTGGATACTTTTTATAAAGTAAATCAGGATATTTTTAGCCCATTTACAACAGATGATTCTGGCTGTAAGAGTATAACATCCTTCCCTGCTACCGCCCCCAAGATAAGACATTCACTCATAAAATGAGCAATCTGCTTTTTTGGAAAGTTTACCACTGCCACCACTTGTTTAAGCAGTAGTTCCTCTTTTGTGTAACGACCCGTTATCTGAGCGGAAGTTTTTTTCACACCTATTTCCTCACCAAAATCTATATGAAGCTGATAGGCGGGATTGCGTGCTTCCGGAAAATCGGCTACTTCGATGACGGTACCGACGCGAATATCAATTTTAGCGAAATCGGGCCAGGATATTGTTTCAGACATATTCTTTTCTGTTAACTATACGTACTGATGAAGGTACTCATTTGAGTATTTATTTTAAAGTTCCATTACGGATTTTTAGAATGTGAACATTTCAACTCTGGTAAAGCCTATATTCTTTGATGCCGAGTAAAGTAACCGATTCATCACAATCGGTCAATTATTGTTCATTTTAAAACGTACACATTGTAAACAAATGTTACCGGTAAAAGTTTCGCCAAAAAAAATACTTCACCCGCTCCTAAATCCAAACCTTTAATATTTATCCTGTAACTTGCCAATACCGAAATTATAGTACAAACGATTATTGTAAAACCATGTCAAGAACGCCAAGCAATATGCTTCCCTTAGGAACAAAGGCCCCGGAATTCGATCTGATCGATACCGTAACTGAACAATACGTAACCTTACAGACTTTAAAAGGCGAAAAGGGATCAGTTATCATGTTTATCTGCAACCACTGTCCCTTCGTAAAACACGTTAACCCTGAAATCGTAAAAGTGGCTGCAATCTATCAGGAAAAGGGAATCGGATTTATCGCAATTTCGAGTAATGACGTAGAAAATTATCCAATGGATGCTCCCAATTTAATGAAAGAAAACGCAATAAAAGAAGGCTATACCTTCCCCTATCTGTATGACGAGACTCAAGTAACGGCAAAAGACTATGATGCAGCCTGCACCCCAGATTTCTATCTATTTAACGGCAATCTTGAACTGGTCTATCGCGGACAGCTTGACGATTCACGACCTGGGAACGGAGTACCGCTTACTGGAAAAAATTTAAGGGATGCTTTGGATGCGACACTTTCAGGTCATGAAGTCGATTCCGAACAGAAACCTAGTATTGGCTGCAACATTAAATGGAAATAGGGTATTACTAACTTTTTCGGAGAACACTAGCGCAATCATGGAAATTATACCACTAACGGAAAGTTTATTCGAAAGCTATATCGAGATAGGCAAAAAGGCATACGACCATCATTACCTACATTTATGGAAAAATCAAGATTCTAGCCCCTATCATGAGCGTAGTTTTACCCGTGACGTTCTGTTAAAGGATTTGACGGACGGCACTATTGAACTTTTCTTGATTCACTTCGAAGGCAAACCCGCGGGAGTCCTTAAAATTATTAAAGATAGCCCTATACATCCCTTTTCCGGCGAGGAGGCTTTGCTTTTGGAAAAAATATATATTCTCAACGTGTATACCGGAAAAGGGATTGGCAAAGAAGTTCTTGCTTTTACGGAACAACGTGCCAAAGAACTGAGCAAAAAAATAATCTGGCTAGAAACGATGCAAAATAGCCGTGCACTACACTTTTATTTGGCACATGGTTTTGAAATTAATAGTGAAACACTACTACACTATGACGCGGCACTGGACACTGAACGCCCTATGTATCGGCTGGTCAAGTCGCTTTGATTCGGGATCCGGCCACTAGAATGTCAGTTCCATCCTTCCCTTTGCAATAACCCATCTATATGGGCATAATGATGGTTTCCGTGCCAAGCATAGCGACCAATATTTTGATCAAGCGGACTCTCAATATTACTATCAGGGTGAATAAAGCTGCGTTGCAAATGCGTATGCGAAAGTCCTCTTAAAAGATAAACCAACTTAGCATGCACAGCGGTCAAATGATTTAGGGAAAGTTCAATAGGTGCCGACTTGGCATCGAAAAGATCAGACCATGCTTTTTCATCATAGGCTTTAATAACAGGTCTATCTTCCGTCAAGGCCCACTTAAAACGAATATAGCTATTATGATGGCTGTCTGCGATGTGATGAACAGTCTGGCGCACAGTCCAACCACCGGGGCGGTAAGGAGTACCCAGTTGCTCTTGGGATAAATTTTTCACCAATTTCCGTAGCCGCTCCGGAAGGCGCTCTAAGCTTCCAATCCATTCCTTAATAAGGTCGTCGGTACAATTTTCCGGTATTTCGAAATGACCAATAGGATATTTAAGTTGTTCAAGTTCTTCGCTTTCCATGACTTAAAATTACGAAACTTTAATACATTTTTAACCCTAAGACTATTGAAGTTCCTGCTTAATCTACTAGATTTATAGGAATATAATTATAATCTAAAAATTTATAAAATGGCAACAATACGATTAGGCGATAAAGCACCTGATTTTACAGCGGATAGTTCAATGGGAGAAATTAATCTCTACGACTATTTAGGTGATAGTTGGGGAATTCTCTTTTCACACCCGGCAGATTTTACACCCGTTTGCACTACCGAATTGGGCACCGCGGCAAAATTCAAAGATGAATTTGCAAAACGAAACGTTAAGATGCTCGCTTTGAGTGTAGATGGCGCAGCATCACATGCGGAATGGATTAAAGATATTAATGAAGTCCAGCATACTACCGTTAATTTCCCAATAATAGCGGATGAAGATAAGAAGGTATCCGATCTTTATGATATGATTCACCCAAATGCCGACAATAATTTAACGGTACGATCGGTTTTTATCATTGCACCTGACAAATCTGTGAAATTGATGTTGACCTATCCCGCTTCTACCGGCCGTAATTTTCACGAACTTTTACGGGTGATTGATTCCTTACAACTTACGGCCTATCATAAAGTCGCGACTCCTGCAAACTGGGAACATGGTGATGACGTAGTGGTAAGCCCTGCAATCTCTACTGAAGACGCAAAAAAAATGTTCGAAAAGGGCGTTGAAGAGATAAAGCCTTATTTAAGGATGACACCCGATCCAACAGCTTAATCCAATTAATACAACCTTTTGGTACTGCTTTTGAGGTCGATAATTGTATTTTGAAAAATGGCAATCGAATCGTCTTCAAAAGATGGGAAGGGTATGAGTTTGATTTTTTATAGTATTTAGGCCTCCCAATATTTGGGAGGCTTTTTTTATGACCATGCACATAAAAAATAATACTTTTCGTACAAGTTCTAAATTTCGTACTACTTAGACCCATTACATTACAGCGTCCTAAACATTTTACCGAATTATGTTTTCTCCCGAAACCTTGACAAGTCTCTCCCCCGCACCCGGTGAAGAAGCCTTGGTATTTGCAGTGTAACCTTAATTTATAGTAATAAGAGCAAGCGAAGTAAAAGTGCCTACGCCACACGGCAATTGGCCAACGAAACGGCCAAGTCCAGACTACATGAAAAAAACAGTAGCAATGATGACGAACAAAAATTCCGTAATACCGAAAAACCTTTTAAGCCATCACATTTAATGAGCTTTACGAAGGCATAGCCACATGATTATGATACGGTTCCCATCACTGACCCTTACCATTTTTCAATACTTTGTCAGGGCTATCAACAGTGGTGATTTTAGGGATTTCAGGGACACGCCCCTTGTGTTTACCGAAAACTATTTGGGCAACGTTTGCGAAATTGACCTTTTGGACTGGAAATCGGATAAGGCCAAAACTTCCGGGGAAAACGGAGCAAAAGTAACTTTGCGTGCTTGGGAGAGTCAAAGTACCGGTAACTCGTATGATCTTGAAGGACCCGATGCACAGTCCGTTACCATGCCACCCGCACCAAAATTGGGAAGCGAGGAACTGACGGCAGAAAAGGCCGAAATATATGGCCAAGCACCGCTTCGCGATACGCCTTTCAACGCAATGACACCCGGTGTTACTAGTATTGGTAGCGGCAAGACTAAATTCGATATCTCGACAGCAACGACATTGGATGCCCTGGACACTAAAAAAGCGGATGTGGAAACGGTTAAGGAATTTACCGATACGATGAGTACCTTAACGTGGTTCGATCCAACATCAACAATGCGACTGAATGTTGCTGAAACGGCGAGACGTAGGGATTTTGCCCAACTCCCAGGCAATACCTTTCGCGGAATTACCCCAGGAGACCATATTGGACCGTATCTATCGCAATTTTTATTGGCGGGCAGTACTGGAATCAATGGTAACGACGCAGAGCGAAATCCCGCTGACGGATTGATTGCTTATGGTGCGGGTTCGATAGACCAAAGGATTAAGGTAGCAACTAAAAGTAAGAACTATTTGACCGATTGCGACGAATGGTATGCTGTACAGCGTTGGGCAGATTTCAGGGGAAAGGCAACATACAAAAACTCACCGAAACGAAGCTTTATTTATACACCGCGAAATTTGGCAACCTATATGCACTATGACGCACTCTATCAAGCGTATTTAAATGCCTGCCTTTTACTTTTGGGCAACGGCACACCCTTCGATCCGGGCATTCCTTTTCAAGAAAGCGATAACCGAGATCACCAACAAGGATTTGCACATTTCGGAGGTCCACATATTCTATCTTTGGTTACCGAAGTAGCTGCGCGGGCGCTAAAAGCGGTAAGCTTTCAAAAATATAACGTTCATCGTAGGTAACGACCTGAAATACTGGCTGCCCGGGTATACAAAGCGGAAGCACGAAAAGAAATGGCGCCAGAACTGTCAGTTTTGAAAGAAAACCTTGAAGCTTCTGGAATTTTCTCAAAAATCGAAGCGGAGAACGGTGCCGACAACTACTTGCTACCGATGGCTTTCTGTGAAGGTTCACCAATACACCCATCTTATGGAGCGGGCCATGCTACTGTTGCCGGGGCCTGCGTAACGATTTTAAAAGCATTTTTTGAACACAAGCACCCTTTGAACATCGTACCCGTCGGCGACAGGCAGCAAGAAGTACTAGACCTTCTCGCTGATATAGCTCCTGGCGTATCGCCCAAGTCATGTTATTTGGCAAACGTTTCCGTGCAAAAGGGCAGCCGATTGGATATTGTCCCTGTTTTAGACCAATATTGCAAACTGGCAAAGCTTACCGTTGAAGGCGAACTGAACAAGTTGGCGTCTAACATGGCTATTGGCAGAAACTGGGCAGGTGTTCATTATTTCACGGATTATTACGAATCGCTTTTGATGGGTGAAAAAATTGCGATAGGCATGCTTGAAGAACAAAAATTGACCTATGCCGAGAATTTCTCAATGACCTTGGCAAAGTATGATGGAACATTCGTCCAGATCTGAATTACTCTGTCACCCAACCTAGTAAAATCCTCTTGCTCAAGGCAGGAGGATTTTTAATTTAAAAAAACAAAAATTAGAGACAATTACGTTAACTTGTTAATTCATTAGAATGCCAGTTCGGATGCTATCTCCTAAATTAAAAAATTTCGCAATTTGCTTTGTGGGGGTTGCCCTAAGCCTAAGTAGCTGTGTCAACCTTCGGCATATAAGTGAATTTTCCAAAACCTCAATAGAAGGTATCGAACAGTACGATTCACTATCCACAAGTTTTTTTGAGGTATGTCTGCAAGATGCTCGCCAAGAAAGCATCCGAAAATTTGATATACACCATACCGAATATGACTGCGAGCAGAACAATAAGGCCGATAGTATTACCAAAATTATTTATAAGGCAACCCAAAGTTATTTCGATGGACTATCTGACCTCAGTCAGAACGAGTTAACAAATTACAATACAGACAATTTGACACAAACCCTGGCTACTGGGGATTTTGGTCCTTTGAAATTGAACGAAACCGATGTGAAGGCCTACTCTGATATATCAACGCTACTACTTCGGGCGATAACTGATACGTACCGGAGAAAAAAATTAAAGGAATATATAACTCAGGCACATGGTCCACTTTTAAAATTACTACAATTTTTAGAGCTCAACCTCGAAGGTAACCTTACCGGGAAACTTAACGTTCAAAAAAGCAGCCTTAAAAATTTCTATTTTGATTTTGTAAAAGATAAGAGACTGTCTACCTATGAGCGCACAAAATTCGCGGAAGATTATTTTAGGAGGATTTCGGAGATAGATGCACAACAGAAAGAACTTCAAACCTTAGCGGAAATATTAAGGGAAATCTCAAAGGGACATCAAAGTCTATATAACAATAGTGGCCATATGACCGATAAGCAGGTACGAAAGGAATTGTTAGGCTATGGCTCACAGATGGAAAATAGCATTCGTTCGCTACGCAATATGTGAATCAAAATCTACTTTCACTTGTGAAAACAAAGCTGTTAAAAAAGGAAGCCATTTATATTACTTTAAAAATATGCCGAATTTAAAAGCACAACAGGTCAAAGAACTTGCGGATAATCTTTTGAGGATGACCAATGCATTGGGCGACTACCGCTACGAAAATTCAGAACATTTGTCAGAGAATGAAAATTGGCAAATCAAGGAATTGCACCGCCAACAATTGGAAGATACTACGGAACTGTATACGCTATCGGCCGTACTGATAATGGAAGAAGTCGAAATGTCGCTCCAAAAAATAGAAACAATTACTAAAGAAACCATTGCGCTTTATAAAAAACTGGGAACCGTACAACATGTTCTTGATCGTGCTACTTCGATTTTGACCTTGGCTACGGCCATCATTGGACTAAATGTCAAAGGAATAACCTCTTCGATTAAAAGCTTGTTAAGTCCAGTCTCAAAATAAATTTAAAAGAAAGTGGCATCCCAAATTATTAAAGCGAAAAATGGCATCAGAAAAAGCTTAAAAAACATGAAGGATAGGTTCACTTGGGAGTTTAATTCTGAAAAATTGATGAATTGAGAAATTCTTCTAAATATAACTTTTGGAAAAATTCCGAATTAAAGAAAATAATGTTACATTTGCACATTAATAATTTTTAATTTTTTAGTATTATGAGTAAAGGAACAGTAAAATTCTTCAATGATTCCAAAGGTTACGGTTTTATCACTGAAGACGGTTCAAGCGAAGATCACTTTGTACACATCTCTGGTTTAATCGACGAGATTCGTGAAGGTGATGTTGTAGAATTTGAACTACAACAAGGAAAAAAAGGATTGAACGCGGTAAATGTGAAAGTAATAGACTAGAACGCATAAACTTTTTTTGTACCAAGCCCTGTCATAATTGCCAGGGCTTTTTTTTTGATTCTATCCATTGATTCTAGGTTGTAAGCCTTGCCTTTCTAAAGGTTTATATATTTTATTTAGATGATTTAATTTCTGACACAATAAACTGTTATTGTTTTCTAAATTTTTTTAACATTTTAATATAAGAATAGTCATATTTTTCGTACATTTAAAATAGACTAAAGTAAATCTTTTTCCCCGCAGTATTGTTATAATGATGTATGCTAACCAAAAAGTAGTGAATTTTATAACTTCTTTTCAGGTACTCAATATTTTAGCATCTAAAAAAAATTCAAGATAAGCCATGAATTTTCAATCTCATGGTAGATTCTTATACTACTCGATTAATCAATAGTTAATCGATGAAAGGTAGGGTTCAAAAGCCTTGAATTGTTTATTGGTAGAAGAAAGTAGGGTAACCACCAAATTTAGATAAAATGCTTACATTTTTTACTGTTTTAATTATATTGATTGTTGTCAATGTAGTACTTGTTATCATTAGTACATACCAAAAAGATTGATAAACAGGTCATAAATAAAAAAAGCCTCGAGCTAGTGTCGAGGCCATTTCTATTAGAAAAAAATTCAAATTTTATTTTACATCCATCAATTCTACATCAAACAACAAAGTGGCGTTCGGAGGAATTACACCGCCGGCACCCGTACTTCCGTATCCAAGATTTGAAGGAATGACAAAGCGGGCTTTATCCCCAACCTTTAGTAGACTGATACCTTCGTCCCAACCAGAGATAACCTGCCCGGCACCCAGTTGAAAATCAATCGGCTGCTTACGTTTATATGAGGAATCAAAAACCTGTCCGTTTAACAAAGAACCTTCATAGTGCACCGAGACAGTCTGACCTTTTTCGGCTTTGCTGCCTTTACCTTCTTGGATCATTTTATAACGCAACCCACTTTCCGTACTTTCAAAACCTTTGGCAATTTTGTCAAGTTCTTTTTCCTGAGCTTTTTTTTGTTCCAATTCACGCTTTTCCTTTGAGCCTTTGAAGCTTTCAAAAGCTGATAACGCGTCAAAATTTTCAGCTTCCTCACCTACCCTTACAATTTCAAGGCTCTCTATTTTATCGCCCTGTGCAATATCATCAACTACATCTTGACCAGATTCAACGTGCCCGAAAACTGTATGCTTATTGTCTAACCATGGTGTCGCTACGTGGGTAATGAAAAACTGGCTACCATTTGTGCCTGGGCCTGCGTTGGCCATAGAAAGTACGCCTGGTTTTGAATGATTTAAATCAGGATGAAATTCATCGTCAAACTTGTAACCTGCATCTCCGGTTCCCGTACCTTGGGGACATCCGCCCTGTATCATAAAATCAGGAATTACCCTGTGAAATTTCAGACCATCATAATAGGGTTCGCCTTCAGCTTTCACCGAATTCTTCTGTTTTCCCTCGGCCAGGGCTACAAAATTACCGACGGTACCGGGCGTTTTGTCGTGGGTAAGCTTTACTACTATTTCTCCTTTATTCGTATTGAATTTTGCGTATAATCCGTCTTGCATTTTACTCGTTTTTTGTGAACTACGAAGGTAACAAAAATGTTTTTCAATACGGTTTAGGAATTGATATGGTATTTCGGAACTATTGTTCCGACTACTCAGAACCTATACCGTACTTATCAATGAGATAGACCAAACTTGCCATACTGCCGGCCCCAAGTTCGAGCTCACGTTTATTGACATGTTCAAAAGTATCGTTTGCAGCATGGTGATGCACAAAATAGCGTTGGGAATCTGGTCGTAATCCAGCTAAAACCATACCCTCCTTTTTCAGTGGGGCAATGTCGGCACCACTATATCCCATTTCCAGTAGATGAATAAGATAAGGCTCGAAGAGGGGCGCCCAAGATTGAATCTTCTTTAAATCGGTATCGGAACTATCGAACGAAAATCCACGTGGTGTAAAACCGCCAGCATCACTTTCCAGAGCGAAGACATGGTTTTCGTTCTTTTTTTCGGCTTGCGCTGCATATTCGTTGCCACCACGTAAACCGTTTTCTTCGTTCATGAACAACACGGCTCTAATGGTGCGCTTTGGTTTGTAGCCTGAGAGCTTCAAAAGTCGAAGTACCTCCATACTCTGTACACAGCCGGCACCGTCATCATGGGATCCGTCACCTAAATCCCAAGAATCGAGATGCCCACCCACTACCATAATTTCATCGGGGTGGGTACTTCCCTTAATTTCACCAATGACATTAAAGGATTCTACATCATCATACTGTTTACAATTCTGCTTGAAATAAAATTTTGTATCAGGATTTAATTTTAAAGTAGTGCCCAACATATCAGCGCCATTGGTACTTATGGCCGCAGCGGGAATTCTATCTCCTACGGCCGTATCACCGTAACCCATAGAGCCCGTATGTGGCAAATCATCTAGTCGCAGGTTCATTGATCTCACGATTACTCCAACCGCGCCATATTTGGCCGCCTCCTCGGCCCCGGAATACCTTTGGTCGACACAACCCGAATAGGCGTCGTAGGTACTTATCAAAGTAGGATCCATGGGTCGGTTATAGAACACTATCTTACCTTGTATCTTGCTCTTCCCCAAATCCTTTAGCTCCTCGATACCCTGAACCTCTATTACATTGGCTTTTAACCCCCCCAAAGGAGTTGCAATCGAACCGCCTAGAGCGCAAATAGGAATTGTACTTGTAACACCGGGTGCCGTCTCCATATACGCAAATTCTGCAGTGCCCCTTACCCATTTGGGTACCATTACAGGTTGTAGCCAAACCCGATCTAGACCTAGTGAGTCCAGCTGTGCCTTGGAATATTCCACTGCCCGCTGCGCCTCCAAAGACCCCGATAGCCGCCCGCCTATTTGGTTTGATAGGTAATTAAGCCAGTCATAAGCCTTGCCTTCGATAAGTGCCGCATCATAGATTTTTTTTAGCTGTTGTGCGTCCTCATTTTGCCCGTAGGCTTGCATACCTGCAAGTAACAGCATTATCCATAGTTTTTTCATTGAGCCTCTTTTTGTAATTGTTCTTTATAACTGTCTAAATCTGCGACGAGATTGGCCCCTAATTCAGGTTCCTTAATATCGGTATACCTATTCAACTCTTCCCATAAAATAGACGCTACGTTTACGCGTGCCGCTTTTTTATTATCTGCGGGTATGATATACCAGGGTGCATGGGATTTTGAGGTTGAATTAATGGCTTCTTCATAGCACTTTTGGTAGTCATCCCAGAGCCTTCGCTCTTTAAGATCACCTGGGGAGAATTTCCAATTTTTCCGTTTAAGATTCAATCGCCGTAACAATCTCTGACGTTGTTCTTCTTTGGATAAATGCATAAAAAATTTGAAGATAATTGTGCCGTTGTCCGCGATGTGCCGTTCAAAATCATTTATCTGACGGAAGCGCTGCTCCCAGAAATCTTGATTGATATCTGCTACGGAACGAATACCGGGAATATTTTCGGCCATAATATATTCGGGATGTACCCGTGTCACCAAAACATTTTCATAGTGGGTACGGTTAAAAACCCCGAATTTACCCCTAGCAGGTAAGGCAATATAATGCCGCCAGAGATAATCGTGTTTAAGTTCGAGCTCCGTAGGCACCTTGAAACTATGCACAACAACGCCCCGCACATTAAAATCCTTAAAAACCTCACGGATTAAGCTATCCTTTCCTGCTGTATCCATACCCTGCAAGCAAACAAGAACACTATATTTCGCATGTGCATACATGGTATCCTGTAAATCTCCCAAGTCTTTTCTGATGCCTTTCAGCTCTTTTTTCAACTCTTTGTTAGACCCCTCAAAATCTTCCCGGGTAGGGCAATCGACCAGTTTGATATGTCCTGTAACTTTATAGGAATCTGATTTTCGTTTATCCATGGGATGAATATAGAAAATACATTCGTTGAACGGTAATCTAATTGTGAAAAAACAACCTTTTGACCCGGTTATATATCCGTTTGACCAACATAATGGACTACCACTGTCATCCATCGAAAAAAATAGGCGCAACCTACTGGTAGCTATACCTTTGCAAAGTAAAATACCCAAATTTTACCGACCAAGCCTACGTTATGAAACTACCCCAACTATTTTCTTATATTCTATTGCTATGTCTTTTTTCGGCATTCGGCAAAACACAAGCCTGTGAATATGCCGGAAGTAATATCTCATTCATTCTAAAAGAAACAGAAAAAGCATTCGAAAATACAGATCTTCAGATTACCCGCTTTCATATTTACAAAGCACTTGACGCTATTTCTAAGTCAGACCAGCAACTAACGGACTGCAGCTGTACCCAAGCGACAGAAAGTCTTGACGAAGTTGCCCTATTACTCAAAAACGCCACAAAAACCACCACGTTGGCCAGTACCCGTATATTGCTCAAAAAAACCCTTGTGCAGATTACCGCGGCGCTCTCAGCCATTCGCGACCATGATCTACATAAAAACATCAGCGGCTCTGAAGAATTTCAGAACGGCACATCTAAAATCGGCGAGGATGATAAACTAGCAGAACCACCGAATGGGAAGTTACTTAAAGAAAAAATAGATATTGCCCTGACAAAATACAAGTTGTCACTTCAGAACGTAATCAATACCGTTAACTGTAAAGAGGCCCGAAGGTTTGCATTGAACATTTATGAAAATTGTGAACAGCAGCTGTTGCGTGCCGACCTTTCGGAAGGAAAAAAATATTACAACCTTAAAACTAAAGAAATTACGGGCGACGCACTTCTCCTAATTGGTGACTGCAGTAACCCATAAATAATAACCCTTATTTACTGGCAAATAATTTCACATCATCTTCCGAAACTTCATTACCCCCAAGAATTATTAAACGCTCGACCACGTTTCGCAACTCACGTATATTCCCGGTCCAATCATAGCTTTTCAACAAATCGATGGCTGAGTCCGAAAAAGTCTTGGAAGCAATACCTTGTTCCGCAATAATTTTATTGGTAAAATGTTCGATTAATGAAGGAATGTCGTCACGTCTATCGTTTAGGGCGGGGACCTTTATCAGAATTACGGCCAATCTATGATATAGATCTTCACGAAATCTATTCTCCTCGATCTCCAATTTTAAATTTTTATTAGTTGCGGCTATTACGCGAACATCGACCTTGATATCTTTATCGGTACCGACCCTTGAAATTTTACTTTCTTGTAAGGCACGTAATACTTTAGCCTGGGCAGAAAGGCTCATATCGCCAATTTCATCCAAAAATATCGTGCCCTTGTTGGCGGTTTCGAATTTACCGGCCCGATCCCGCACCGCCGAGGTGAAAGCTCCTTTTACATGACCGAATAGTTCGCTTTCGATAAGTTCTGAAGGAATGGCTGCGCAGTTCACCTCAACGAAGGGTCCGCCGCTACGTTCACTCTTTTCGTGGAGCCAATGGGCGACTAACTCCTTACCCGTACCATTCGATCCGGTTATCAAGACCCTGGCATCGGTCGGGGCAACTTTTTCAATCATCTCCTTGATAACGGAAATTGCCTCGCTATCCCCTACCATTTCATAGTTCTTACTAACTTTCTTTCGTAGTTTTTTGTTTTCGACGACCAATACCTGTTTATCCAGCGCGTTGCGTACGGTAGTCAACAATCGATTTAAGTCGGGCGGTTTCGATATATAGTCAAAGGCGCCTAGGCGCATAGTATTGACAGCGGTATCTAGGTCTCCATGTCCTGAAATCATGATAAAAGGGATTTCAGGCTTAATTTTCCCTGCCGCTACCAGTACTTCTACACCATCCATTTTAGGCATTTTGATATCACAGAGTACAAGATCATAATCGTTGTTCTTGACGGCTTCCATTCCCTTTAAACCATCTTCGGCTTCCTCCAACTGATACAATTCGTTTTCTTCAGAAAGTATCTTCACAAGCACCCTTCGAATGGCAGCTTCATCTTCTATTATAAGTATTTTCGGCATTCTTTCTTTTTTAATTGCGGCGTAGACCACTTAAATTTAAGCTGAATAACGATGTATAGATTACTCAAGCTGTTCCTAATTCCAAAGCGCAAACCGTATTTCTCTATTGACGTTTAGGTTCTAGTTTGGCGTTTTTAAAACTTAAATTGAATTTCACCGTTGCGCTTTTTAACCTTTAAAGTCCTATACGAAATCCGGCCCTCATGTAGAGACTGGGACCATCGTTCAAGGTGAAAATATCGTCCCTATCCTTATCTCGTAAAACTCCTGTTTGAAATAGGGTATGCCCGCCGTAAATGTAAAGGAAGACCGATTTTTTTAAAGCATACTGATATCCGAAAGTACCTAATGAACCTGATGATGATATAGATGTCGCCTCACCACCTCCGGGCACCAAAATGGAATTCTGCAAGTTAACGTAATATCCATCCAAAATGAACTCTGACTGCAGCTGATGTTTTTCGTCAAAATGATATTTCAGGGCCGATTTGGGTGCACCTACTACGTAAGACCAATGTTTATGGAACCGTCTCTCATAATAAACGATAGGAAGTGGAACCCTTAGGGCTACGGTGGAGTTATAGGCAATACCCAGAACTAAAATCGAGGGTTTATCTATGTGTTTCTTTTCCCGCAATACTCCTGCTGTAGCGTTGAAAGATATATCCCCCTTTTCTATCGGTGCTCCCAAAGTAGATGAAAGCCTTGGTGTAACTACGCCGATGATGCGCCAAAATTCATTGTAACGGTGTACGTATGCCAAATTCAAATCGGCAACGTGAAGATGTCTTAGTCCTTCGATTCCTTCGGGGATACCTTCACGCCGCAGACCATATGAAAGGCGGTTATATTCACCTCCGATAATGATATTGCTTGAATCTTTTAGGGTGATAGGATAATTGACCACCAGTTTTATCCGAGACAACTTTGCGCCCTGGTTATTCCGGGGCATCCGCATATATTCGGCCCTGAAAATATCAGGAGTCTGTGCGTGACCAACACTTAGAAAAAGTAAAACCATCCAATAAAAACAACATTGAAATTTGGTGCCGAATATCATTTCGTTATAGGTTTAGTTACTGTATTTTGATGTTCGAACGGTCTGGATTGAAAGATGTGTACATCTCTTTGAGGAAACGGAATAGTAATGCCGCCTTCCCTAAATTTAGCATCGATTTGATAACGCATCGCACTTTTTATCCTTGGGTCTGAAAAACTATCGTTAATGTAAAAATTTATAGAGAACATAAGTGCAGAATCGCCGAAATCATCGAAAGTTACAAAGCACTTCGGACTTTTGAGTACACCTTTTTGACTTTTAGCTACCTCCTCCAAGATTTTAGTCACTAGCATAACGTCACTGCCATACGCAACCCCGACACTGACTTTCTCACGTGTCGTAGTATGGTTTTGCGTGTAGTTGTATATTATGTCGGTGATAAAATGATGATTGGGAATCACGATTACCTTATCGTCACGGGTAATGGCCCTTGTCGTTCTGAGCTTAATCTCGAAAACCTTGCCTACGCGACCTTCTACCTCTACGATATCACCGACATGCAGGGATTTATCGGTAATTATAAAAATTCCTCCGATAACATCTTTAAAAAGATCTTGCAGTGCTAACCCAAGACCTACAAAAAGTGCTGCGGAAGCGGTAAGTAGCAGTGTTATATTAATACCCGCCGCACTCATCGTAGTCAGTATGACAATCAGATAAATGACATATTTGATGAACTTAAAAATACTGATAAACTTCAGCTTATCGTCACCATGCATTTTTCGGGTAAGAAGCTGCCGAATCCATTGCAGCGCAAAACTGGTAATAATAAAAGCGGCGAACAGCAACAAGAACAAAGATACCGTTAGCTGTATCTCGTTTTCACCTTGACCGAACCTTGGGCCCATATCAAGGAATTCTTTTATCAAGCCCCAAATATCTTCTTCTATGATTTCCTCTACCTTATTTTTTGTGTCCTGTAACATGATCAATACTTTAACCACTTGAACAATTCTTTATAGGACGGCCTTTTGCCATACATCAAGATGCCCACTCGATATATCTTTGCGGCAAGCCAAACGATACCTATAAATGTAACGATAAGTAATAGGATAGAGGCCACGAGTTCCCATATAGGCACTCCCCCTTCTCCGACACCTCCGGGCAAACGCATCATCATCACGATTGGGGATGTCAACGGGAATAATGAAAAACCAACGGCAATCGGCCCATGAGGATTACTAAATACCGAAAAGAAGCCCACATAAATGGCTAGCATCAAAGGCACAATGATAGGGAAAATAAATTGCTGGGTATCCGTTTCAT
Source organism: Pricia antarctica (assembly GCA_011050085.1). Lineage (GTDB taxonomy): Bacteria > Bacteroidota > Bacteroidia > Flavobacteriales > Flavobacteriaceae > Pricia > Pricia antarctica_A. The sequence goes on from DRGL01000036.1 coordinate 177,573, forward strand.
TATCTACCGCGGCACCGATTGCGGCGTATATGGAGCTGTAGATGAGATAACCCAGAATAAAATAAATAAGAAAAAACGTAATCAACATAACCCAGGGAATATTGAACAACTCTTGGGCATACAGCTGTACGGTCTCGTCGGTGGTTGGAACGGGAGGAGCAAAATTACCGCCCACTACAGCGCCTTGATTCAAAGAGGATGGATCAATATCTAAAATGGCCAAGGCTATGATCAATAACAGCCCCCCGGAAATTATCCATATCACAAATTGAGTGAT